>NZ_NFJB01000004.1 GCF_002159645.1 Parabacteroides sp. An277
TACTTTTAGGTCGTTTATGCAATTTCTTTCAAAGAACTTCTTCGCTTTCGCTTTTTTCGAAACGTGGCGCAAAGGTAATGACTTTTTCTTATTACTTCCAAATTTCTTCGGAAGTTTTTGCTTTCATTATCTTTTATTGCCGCATCTCTCTCGATTGCGGGTGCAAAGGTAGACACTTTTATATTACCTGCCAAATATTTTGCCAACTTTTTTGTGAGAAATTTTAATTATGCCTCATTCCAAGATAGTTACAAATCCCACTTTTTATAACTATATCCCCTCCCGTTTATAACTGGATTCGATTCCGTTTATAATTGGATTCCTTTTCGATGTTCGTTTATTTTAATCTCAAACCTATCGGCTTTCTCACCAAATGAACAAATGATTTATTTATGGATATGCTGACCTAAAAAAAATGAAGTAACAGAAGAGTATTTTTAGCCATCCACTTTTATAAAAAGAAAAAGGTTGTCATCCCGACAACCAATCTCCATTGTTAACCTTAAATCTAATACCATGAAAAACACAGTACAAAAGTATAGTTTTATGTTGTATAACACAAGTATTTCATATCCAAAAACACATTCATATAACATGAATTAACCAATAAAACACAGACAACCACTTGCTTAAACAGTCCTTTATAGTCAAGAAATAGAATTTTACTATTTCATATTCCTTTCCTTATCCATCCGGACATCAGCTCCCCACATTAATTTTTCGCGCAATGTTTGATAAAAGGTGTGTTTATGCCGCTTAATGACTTTCGTTGTATAATCCGCTTTACTGATTTCCAACCGGATACCTGCCGGAAACACTTCGGAACGTCCATCTAATGAAATCAAAAAAGTACGATTCCGGCTTTCCACTCCTAACGTGATTCGATAATCATCTGGAATAACCAAGGGACGAACATTCAACGAATGGGGAGCTACCGGACTTAATACCAAGCTATTATCCTGCGGAAGAATGATAGGACCGTTCACACTCATGGAATAAGCCGTCGAACCGGTAGGCGTAGCTACAATTAATCCATCTGCTTGATAAGAAGTAAGATATTCACCATTCAACTCAGTATGAATCGTAATCATCGACGAAGTATCGCGTTTGAGAATAGCCACTTCGTTTAATGCATAATTATAACCTTGGTAAACATGATTCTCGGTAGCCAATCGAAGTAACGTCCGTTCTTCTACCTTATAATAATGCTTGAATAATTCATCCAGTGTATCCTCAATATCTGTACTTCCTACATCGGCCAAAAAACCCAAACGCCCCGTATTAATTCCTAAGATGGGTATATTTTGTTTATTAACCCTTGCCGCAGTCCGTAAAAAAGTTCCATCCCCTCCCATGCTAATAGCAATATCCAAATCAAAGAAATCCCCCGAAAGAATACCCTTTATCGCTGGTTTATAATGAAAAGCATCCCATAAAAAATGAGCGAACGAAGCATCGACATACACATCTACTCCTTGATCGTCCAGTTTATTGAAGACACGCTTGATGATGCTTTGCTTCTCTATTTGATATTCGCTTCCAAAAATTCCAATCTTCATATATTTAAATAATGTATTAATTCATTCATTCGTTGCTGAAAGATATCATCCACAACTCCATTCTTCATAAAATGCCAAAGCACGACATAATTAAAACGGACAAACGTCCGAATAATGGCCGAGGCATCTTCCTGGTCAATTTTCAACGTCACAAGTAAACGTCCTGTCGTAGATTCTATTTGGGTAAACAAACCTGTGATATGCGCATGGTTCGATTCGACTAAATGCGCAATGTCGACCACCGAATAATCAACCGGTAATATCTCCAAAATAATAATACTACCTGCTACATCCGCTTGGCAAAAATCAGACATAGCACCAACCAATCCCTCTTGCGTCACACTACCTATATAATCATTATCTTCCGAAACGACAGGCAACACAGTTAACCGATTGCGAGCCATCAACGACAAAGCTTCCAACAAATGCGCTTCCGGACGTATCAAATCCGAACCTATAAAGTTCAAATCCGACAATGGACGCGCCAAATCCAAGCAACTCAACAATTCCCTTTCCGAAACAATGCCTCGGTAACTGGTATTATCCTCCAAAAGAGGCAAGTGCTTCACCTTATTATCGTCCATTAATGCTAACGCATACTCTCCTGTATCAAAACTTTTTAACACAGGGATTTCTTTTGTTATGAAATCTTTTACCAACATTTGCCTATTAATTTCCTGAATACTGCTAATTTTGCAACCGACTTGAGTACAAAAGTAATCAAAGAAATAAGATTTGACTATATACAATGACAAATTTAAGTGTAAACATTAACAAAGTAGCCACACTCCGCAATGCCCGTGGAGGCAATATGCCGGATGTGTTGAAAGTAGCCCAAGATGCAGAAACATTTGGTGCACAAGGTATCACAGTTCATCCTCGCCCGGATGAACGTCATATCCGCTACAGCGATGTATACGGACTAAAACCGTTAATAAAAACCGAATTCAACATTGAAGGTTATCCCTCCGATAAATTCATAGATTTGGTATTAAAGGTAAAACCGACGCAAGTAACGCTCGTACCGGATGCACCAGATGCCATTACTTCCAATGCGGGTTGGGATGTAAAAAAACATTTCAACTTCCTATCTGAATTGATTGAACAATTCACAAATGCAGGCATTCGCACCTCCATCTTTGTGGGAACTGAACTCGATAATATCGACTATGCCGCAAAAACAGGTACCGACCGTATTGAACTTTATACCGAACCATATGCTTCGCAATACCCTATCCAAAAAGAAGCAGCTATTGCTCCCTTCATTCAAGCGGCACAACATGCTAAAAACTTAGGATTAGGCGTTAATGCCGGTCATGACCTAAATTTGGAGAATCTCGCTTATTTCAAGCAAAACATCCCTTTGCTGGATGAAGTATCTATAGGACATGCCCTTATTTGCGATGCTTTATACTTAGGATTAAAAGAGACTATTAAACAATACAAACAGTGTTTACAATGAACTTACTACTTTTTTTACAGTCCGTAGCTGCCCAAGCTACCGACCAAATGCCTGATTTAACAGAAGTAACTGCTACGACTATTCCTGCTGAAGCGGAAATGAACATCATCGATCTAGCCGTCAAAGGCGGATGGATTATGATTGTCCTTCTGATATTGTCATTGATTGCCATTTACATCTTCGTACAACGTTTTATGGTCATTAAACGGGCGGGAAAAGAAGATGAAACCTTTATGAACCGCATTAAGGACTATATCCACGAAGGAAAAGTAGAATCTGCGTTAAATCTTTGTCGTACAACCAATACACCTTATGCCCGCATGATAGAAAAGGGTATTACGCGTTTAGGACGTCCAATGAGCGATGTTTTGGTAGCCATCGAAAATGTAGGTAATATCGAAGTGGCCAAATTGGAAAAAGGGTTCCCGTTGATTGCCACTACTGCGGCAGGAGCTCCGATGCTTGGTTTCTTAGGTACGGTTACAGGTATGGTACGCGCTTTCTTCGATATGGCTAATGCAGGGACAAATGTAGACGTGTCGCTCCTTTCGGGCGGTATTTACGAGGCATTGGTTACGACAGTCGGCGGATTAGTAGTCGGCATCATCGCTCTCTTCGCTTACAATTATTTGGTATCGCAAGTAGATAATGTCGTCAATAAGATGGAAATGCGTACCATGGAGTTTATGGATTTATTAAACGAACCGGCAAACTAACATATTATGGCATTAAAAAGAAGAACGAAAGTATCTGAAAACTTCAGTATGGCTTCGATGACCGACGTCATCTTCCTACTGCTCATCTTCTTTATGGTGACTTCCACTGTCGTAATCCCCAATGCCATCAAAGTAACCTTGCCGCAAGCACAAAAGCAAACGGCGGCAAAGCCGCTCACACGTGTCACAATTGATTCTCAATTGAATTACTATGTCGCATTTGGCAAACAGAAGGAAGTACAGGTCTCTTTCCAAGAAATAGCACCCTTCTTGCAGGATTGCTATGCTAAAGAACCGGAGATGTATGTCGCTTTGTATGCCGACGAAACCGTTCCATACAAGGAGATTGTAAAAATCCTCAATATCGCTAACGAAAACAAATTTAAAATGGTGCTGGCTACCCGGCCTCAATAACGCATGAAATGGAATAAAGACGATACATACGGACTCATTGGCACGCTAGCCTTCCATGCTGCCCTTTTCCTTGTCCTCTGGTTTACCGTCATCCGTGCGGCTATCCCAGAAGAAGATGGTGGCGTATTGGTCAATTTTGGCAATATTGACTCGGCAGCGGGTACATTTGAACCGCAATATACCGGTCAAGTGCTCCCGGAAGAGACAACTACCCCTCCACCACCCACCCCTGTTCCTCCCGTTGAAACACCTCAGGAGGATTTAATTACACAGGATATGGAAGAGTCTGTCTCCCTCGATGATAAACGGAAAGAGGAAGAACAGAAACGTAAAGCCGAAGAGGAACGTAAGCGCAAAGAGGCCGAAGAGCAGGAACGCATCCGCCAAGAGAAAGAGGCCGAAGCCAAGCGGCTTGCCGAAGAACGACGTAAAAAAGCAGAAGCCATTAGCAATAAAGTAGCCGGTGCATTTGGTATCGGGACAGCCGAAGGGAATAGCCAAGGTAGCGCAACGGAAGGTGAAGGAAATCAGGGAAGTCCATTTGGTAATTCTGACCATGGTGCTGACGATGGCATCGGGGGATATGGTTCTTTCAACCTCAACGGCCGTTCGCTCGGTCCTGGTGGTCTGCCGCGTCCGGCTTATACCATCCAAGAAGAGGGGAAAATTGTCATTAATATTACCGTGAATCCCCAAGGTTGTGTCATCTTTGCAGAGGTCGGACGTGGTACGAATATCGACAACGCTTCGATGCGCCAAAGCGCCTTGGAAGCAGCTCGACGGGCTACGTTCAACAGCATCAGCGGAGCCAACAACCAAAGCGGGACTATCACGTATGTCTACAAACTTAAATAATTAAACAGCAATGGAAAAAGCATTCGTATTTTTAGCTACTGGCTTCGAAGAAATGGAAGCTATCGGGACGGCCGACGTACTCCGCCGCGCCGGCATTCAAGCTGCTACAGTCTCTATCACGGGCAATAAGACGGTCGTGGGCGCACATGGCATACCCGTCTGCGCGGACTATCTGTTCGAGGAAGCTCCGCTGGCCGGAGCCGCTGCCCTCGTCTTGCCAGGCGGACTGCCCGGCGCGCATAACCTCAACGCCCACGAACCGCTCAAGGAGGCTCTCCTCCAGCAATACCGCGATGGCCGCATCGTCGCTGCCATCTGCGCTGCCCCGTTGGTTTTGGGTGGATTAGGTCTCACGAAGGGTCGCCGCGCAACGTGCTACCCTGGCTTCGAAGAGGCTCTGATTGGCGCCACGACCTGCGGCGCGAACGTGGAAACGGACGGGAACGTCATTACCGGCAAAGGTCCCGGTCTCGTATTCGATTTCGGCCTCGCGCTCGTCCGGGCCATCAAGGGTAATGCCGTAGCCGAAGAGGTGGCTGCCGGGATGCTCCTCGCTTAACAAGCCAATGCGCATACCGCATACAGAGGCGTACGGGATTTGCCCCGTGCGCCTTTCTTTATGCCTTCACAATACAGTTAATGGCATCAATCCAGTAGTGGATAATGACTCCATCCAGTAGTAGATAATAATTCAATCCAGTATTGGATTTAGACTCAATCTACTATGGGATAATGACTCCATCCAGTACTGGATTGTATGCTTTTACTGGTCAGGGAAGGGATGAGGTGCAGTACTGCATCGTATGCCTTCCCGAGCCAGTACATATGGCTTTTACGGATAAAAAAAGGGGATAAAGCGTGGGCAGTATTGCGAATCCTTCCTGATTTGTTTACTTTTGCATAATAAAATCGTTTTTATCATGCCACTTAATTTACAAAAGAACCTTCCGGCTATTGAGCTGTTGAAGAAAGAACATATCTTTGTGATGGATGCGCTCCGGGCCTCCACGCAGGACATTCGTCCGCTACATATCGTCGTGTTAAACCTTATGCCCCTGAAGGTCACCACAGAAACAGACCTTGTGCGCCTGCTCAGCAACACACCGCTACAGGTAGAGATGGAACTGATGAAGATAAAGGGGCACACGCCAAAGAACACCCCGATAGAGCACATGCGCGAGTTTTACAAAGACTTCGACGAGATGAAGAACCGATGCTACGACGGAATGATCATCACGGGAGCACCCGTAGAGCAGATGCCCTTCGAAGAGGTGACTTACTGGGAGGAGGTCGCCGAAATATTCGACTGGGCGCGGACGCACGTGACCTCTACCTTATATATATGTTGGGCAGCACAAGCGGGGTTGTACCACTTCTATGGCATCCCTAAATACCCGCTGCCGCAGAAGATGTTCGGTATCTTCCGGCATACCATACGCGAACCGTTCGTGCCTATCTTCCGGGGCTTCGACGATGAATTTTACGTGCCCCACAGCCGGCATACGGAGGTGCGGCGGGAAGACATCCTAAAGGTACCCGAGCTGACCCTCCTGTCCGAAAGCGAAGAATCAGGCGTTTACATGGCAATGGCGCGAGGCGGACGGGAGTTCTTCATCACGGGACACTCCGAGTATTCACCCTACACACTGAACGACGAATACATCCGCGATTTGAACAAAGGACTGCCCATCCAAGTGCCCAAGAACTATTACCGGAACAACGAGCCGTCGCAGGGACCGGTGGTACGCTGGCGTGCCCATGCCAACCTCCTGTTCACGAACTGGCTGAACTATTACGTCTACCAAGCGACGCCCTTCCACCGCGAGGATATTGCCCAGCTGGGCGAATTATATACGGATAATGCCCCCCGGACATGAGACAGCCCTACATCGAACTACTCTCTCCTGCCAAAGACCTCACGTGCGGCATCGAAGCCATTAACCATGGAGCCGATGCAGTCTACATAGGCGCACCAAAGTTCAGCGCACGTGCAGCGGCAGGCAACGCTATCACCGACATTGAGCAGCTCTGCGCCTATGCCCATCGTTACCGTGCCCGTATCTATGTGGCACTAAATACCCTATTGAAAGATAGCGAACTGGACGAGGCGCGACGCATGGCCTGGAGCCTCTACGACGCAGGAGTGGATGCGCTCATCGTGCAAGACATGGCCCTGCTGGAGATGGACATCCCCCCGATACCGCTCCATGCCAGTACACAGATGGACAACCGCACCCTTGAAAAGGTGCAGTTCCTGGAGAAGGTTGGCTTCACACAAGTCGTACTCCCACGTGAGTTCACGCTAGAAGAAATACGACAGATGGCTATGCAAACAAATGTCGCCCTCGAGGTATTCGTACATGGTGCCCTCTGTGTGAGCTATAGCGGACAATGCTACCTGAGCGCCGCCCTCTCCGGGAGAAGTGCGAACCGGGGCGAATGCGCACAATATTGCCGACTTCCCTATACGATGGTCGATGCCGACGGACGTGAAATCGCACAAGGAAAGCACCTGCTCTCCCTTCGCGACCTGAACCAATCTGCCCATCTGGCCGAACTGATCGAAGCAGGCGTCACCTCCTTCAAAATAGAAGGACGACTGAAAGAGGTATCCTATGTAAAGAACATAACTGCCTATTACCGACAACTCTTAGACCGCATTCTGGAAGGAAAAACCATCCGGCGCGCATCAGACGGGACATGCCGCTTCACCTTCACGCCCCAAGCCGAAAAGAGTTTCAACCGAGGCTTTACGACCTTCTTCCTGCAAGGGAGACAACGAGACATTACCGCCTTCGACACACCCAAATCGCAAGGCGAATACGTAGGGCAAGTTAAGGAACTGAAAGGAAACAGTTTCACACTTGCCGGTACATCTACATTAAATAATGGCGATGGACTTTCGTTTTTCAACACACGAGGCGAATTGGAGGGATTCCGCGTGAACCGAGCAGAAGCCAATCGTATCTATCCGCAAGAAATGCCTGCCCTCCGCCCTAAGACGAAGCTCTACCGCAATTTCGACCAAGCCTTCGAAAAGCAACTGGCCAAACCCTCGGCCGAACGAAGGATAGCGGTAGATATCACCTTTTCAGACCATGCTTTCGGTTTCTCATTAACGATGGAGGACGAAAGTGGAGCACGCGTGACGATAGCCCGACCTTTCCAAAAAGAACCGGCTCAAAAGGCGCAAACGGAAAATATACGAACACAGCTCGCGAAATTAGGCAATACTCCGTTCGATTCTCGTTATATTCGAATTGAATTATCGGGAGAATTCTTCGTGCCCTCCTCGCTCTTGGCCGAAATGCGTCGGGAGGCAGTCGAACGCTTGCTTTCGCTTCGGAAAATAAACTACCGACGAGAGGTTCGAAAGAAAGCCGAAAAGGCAGTTTATCCCCTCCAAACACTGACCTATTTAGGCAATGTATTGAACGAAAAAGCCAAGGCATTCTACCAAAAACAGGGCGTAAACCACGTTGAATACGCCTATGAACGGGAGAGAAATGCTGGTGTTCCGCTCATGTTCACCAAACATTGTCTGCGTTATAGCTTCGGATGGTGCCCACGTTTCCAGCGAGGAAAAACGTCATTCCGCGAACCTTATTACCTGGTGTGGAAACAGACGAAACTCCGCCTGGCCTTCGATTGCGCACATTGCCAGATGCTTATTTACAAAGAAGATAAATCATAAAGAGAAAAGAATATGATACAGAAGATTATGATGTGGTGTTTCCTGGTGGGATGGCTCACCTCGTGCACACAAGAATTAGACCCTAACAAGCCCGTCTATGTACGGATTGAGACTTCGATGGGAGATGTAACAGTGATGCTCTACGACGATACGCCCTTGCATCGCGATAATTTCATCAAACTTTGCCGAGAGAATGCCTATGAGGGCATGTTATTCCACCGTGTTATCCAAGAATTTGTTGTACAAGGAGGCGATCCGGCGAGCAAAGCTCACGAACCAGGCGTGCTTTATGGCGATGGAGATGGCGGCTATACGGTTCCAGCCGAAATCCTCCCCAATCATTTCAACAAGCGAGGTGCATTGATTGATGCCAAAGAAAGTGATGAAGTAAATCCCGAACGCCGTTCGGCAGGGACCCAATTTTGCTTTATCCAAGGGAAGAAATGGACAGATGAAGAACTGAACAAAATGGAAGAACGTATCAATAACACGCGCCGCACATGGCTTTATTACCGATTCCAAGCCCGGCTAAAACAAGAGAATCCTGCGCTCTCTCAAGCAGAGATGGCAGATGAACTGCACATGCAAACAACGCTCCTGGTAGAAGATACTCTGTCTACGCTTGACCCTTTACGCATTCCTGAAGCTCATCGAGAAATCTATCGGACACTCGGAGGTTCACCTCACTTAGATGGCTCGGTAACAGTCTTTGGCGAAGTGGTCGAAGGATTAGACGTCGTCGAAAAGATGTCGCTCGTCGAAACAGATAAAAATGACCGGCCAGTGAAGGATATAGTCATTCGTTCTACGCATGTCTTTCAAAAGTAAAAAAGGGAGTTGCGGAATGGCTCCGCAACCTCCCATATTCTGTACGTATGCCGCCGAAGCGAACGACTCACCTCATCCGAATATATAGCAAGTTATTAAAATAGGCAGAAAAAATAAGCATCGGACACCTTGATATCACATCAAAAGAAGACGGCATCCGCTTCAGATTTATTCGTTTACCGGCTGTTTCTTTCCACCCATAAACCGAGCTACGGCCATACACACGGCCAAAATAGCTAATACTATCATAATGATAGTTTTATTGGAGGAAGAATCAAATTCAGTCGTACCTACTAATACCAATGAAATACACGAAAGCATCAATACAGCTTCCGCCAAGTCTTTATTTATGCGCATGATTTTCTATTTTTAATGTTCATGAATTTATTTCTCGATTGCTTCTTCCGTTTCTTCTTCCGACGAACTAAGCGTCTTCATGATGCCATACAAGCCATAACCCAAAGCCACCAATACGACTACCAACTTCAAATAATCGTTTGGAATAATTGAACTACATGCTAATACACATCCTATAAGGATTAAAACAATAGAAAACCACATTTGAGCTTTATTTGATTTCTGTGCCATGATTCTTTTCTTTTTAATTGTAAACGCAATCCATTATAACTATAACGGATCGTCATTATAACTGTAAATATTGATAAAAACGAAATGGAATTTGCGAATAAAAAACGCAAAGTATGGCGGGTCGCCCATCTATCGATGAACGACATCCGCCTATTAAAAGAAAAGAGAGAGGGCTAAATCAAGAGTTTTCGAAGCGCAAAGACATGATAGCCATTGCGACATAAAAGGGTAGAATAATTCACACGATGCTGAATAGCCTCGTTTTCCCACACTTTGGTAATCAACTCGTGTTCTTTGATACGCCAGAATTGGATGTTTTTCCCTATTTGCGAATGAAAACGCGAGGTAAGATGGCACGAAAGAGGGACAAATGCCCGCCTCGGAGTAAGCAAATTACTATGCTTCATTTCATCGGAAATGGCTTTCAAGCATTGCTCCATATCGGCCTTTCCCGTTTCTACCATCACGACATCCTCTTCTTGAGGAATTTCTACATGCAAACGAGCTCCTTCCCGATTCGAACTGAATAGGAAGAAGAACAATACAATGCCGATGACATATAGAAATTGTTTCATGCCGCAAATATAGAGTTTTCTTCGTAAATGAACTACATTTTGACGAAAATAGTTTTAATTTTGCGCGAAAAATAGATATATGATGGAAAAAAAGAGGATGAATAAAGGGTTGGCATGGCTAGAAGCAGCTCGTCCACGTACGTTAACGGCTTCGGTAAGCCCTGTATTAGTTGGATGCGCATTGGCTTACCGAGAGGGGATTTTCCAATGGATACCCGCTTTATTGTGTATATGCGTAGCATTGTTAGCACAAATAGCAAGCAATTTTGCCAACGATTATTTTGATTTTAAAAAAGGAGCAGATGGCGAAGACCGCGTAGGACCTGAACGGGCCGTAGCACAAGGTTGGATATCGCCCCAAGCTATGCTCCAAGGAACATGGATTACACTGGGCGTGGCCTGCCTTGCGGGATGTGGTTTACTGGCTTATGGGGGATGGAAGTTGATATTCGTAGGCATAGCGATTGCCTTGTGCGTACTGGCTTATTCAGCAGGTCCTTTTCCGCTGGCCTATCATGGGTTGGGAGATGTGTGCGTACTTCTCTTTTATGGCATTGTTCCGGTGTGTTTCACCTATTACGTGCAAGCGTTGACATTTAGCAGTTTAGCATTGATTCTTTCATTATCCATAGGATTACTCTCCGTTAATATTCTGATTGTAAACAATTACCGAGACTACCGACAAGACAAAGCCTCCGGTAAACGGACAACGATTGTCCTTTTCGGAAGAAAATTTGGACGAGTCATTTACCTCATAAATGGATTGCTAGCCCTCGCACTAGTCTTTCCTCTCATTATTCAATTAGATGTTACTTTTCAGGTATTTTATGGTATCTTCTTCGTCCTTTTCATTGCTACTTGGCAAGAAATGAGAAGAAAGGAAGGACAAGCACTCAACCGGACATTAGGACATACCGCCCGCAATGTTTTCCTTTTCGCTCTTTTACTTTGTATGACACTCCTCTTATACTAACAAAAAAGGCCATCCTACATACGTGTAGGACAGCCTTCGCATGAATGCGTTAACATTAATATTAGTATAATAAAAAGCCCCACCAAAGGGATCATAAATTTAACCGTTCACATAGGCAAAGGTACACAATTCATCTTAATCCGATATATTAAAAAGTGATTTTCGAATTAAATGGCATTGTTTATGAACAAAACCCTGCCTTTCGTACAACCAAATCTTTTCAAGCTCAACTAATCTTTGGCTTGATGAACGGTCAGTTGCGGGAATGGGAATCCAATACCTTCTGCATTGAATCGTTCGTATACTGTACGATTCATTTCATAAAATACATCCCAATAATCCGCACTCTTAACCCATACACGCACTACATAGTTCACACTACTATCGGCCAATTGGCTCATAGCCACAAAGGGAGGTGCTGGTTCACGAAGGATTCGCGTTTCATGAGCGATAATATCATCGAGTACCTCTTTCACATGTACATACGATGTACCATATTCTACACCAAATGTCCAATCGACTCTTCGGACATCTCGATAGCTATAATTTACCACGACCCCGCTGCTCAACGAACCATTTGGAACGTAGATTATCTTATTATCTGTTGTAGAAAGCACAGTATGAAAAATCTGTATCTCTTGCACTGTACCAGAGACATCCAATGCTTCAATAAAATCCCCCACTTTATAGGGCTTGAATACAAGGATAATCAATCCCCCCGCAAAATTCGACAAATTACCACTCAAAGCCATACCAACGGCTACACCGGCCGAAGCAAGCAAGGCTGCAAACGAACTGGTTTGTACACCCAATACTCCTACGACTGACACAATCAGTAGAATCATCAACGAAACGTGTACCAAACTTCCAATAAAACTCTTGACCGATGGATCAATGTTTCTCCGCACGAGAATTCGACTCACGAGTTTATTTATTACTCCTATCAACAAACGGCCAATGATAAATACCGCTGCTGCTTTGATAAGTGTCCACCCTAATGCTTCTCCATGGCGAAGAAGCGAATCAATCATCCTGTCCAACTTCTCGCCAGACGTAATTGCATTTAATAAAAGCATATTCATTCTATTTAAGTTTTAATTATTTCCCATCGACGTGATAAATCCGTAGATTTGCAACGTCTATTTTAAACAACAATATTTTATGGCAAAAAGATTTGTATATGTCGCATTATTTCTTTCAATGGTTAGCTTACCTGCCTGCCTATCTGCCCAAACATACGAAGAATGGATAGAGAAAAGTTGTGACTTTACGGAAAAGAACGACTGGGTATCAGCGGAAGCAGCTCTCAAAGAGGCGATGCATCTCGAACCAGGGAACCCAGCTAACTTCGCCCTATTGTGCAACCTTGGTACCGTACAACGACGACAAGGCAAAAAGCAAGAAGCACTTACATCCTATACCGCAGCCCTTAGCCTTCATCCTAAAAGTACAACTATCCTGGAAAACCGAGCCTCTCTCTACACAGAATTAGGCGAAACGGATCAAGCTATTACAGATTACAATACCCTACTTGCACTCGAACCGCAACACCAAGAAGCTCTCTTCTGCCGAGGTCTGCTCTATCTCTCACAGAAGAAATTTGCCTCAGCCGAAGGAGATTTCGATCAAATCCTACAAATTAACGAAAAATCCGTACGTGCACGCATCGGCTATGCTATTTTGGAAAAGACTCGTGGCAATTACAATGAAAGTGAACGTATTTATACTTTCCTCATCGAACGGATGCCTCGTGAATGGGAACTCTACGAAGGTCGAGCGGATTTGTATTTTCTAATGGGAAAGAACGCACGAGCTATGGCCGATATCAACAAAGTATTCGTCGAAGGTACGCCCTCGGCCAGCTTATATGTTCTACGCGCAAAGGTCAAAATTGCACAATATGAAAAAGAATCTGCGCTCGAAGATTTAAAACAAGCCCGCACTCTGGGTTATGATGCTCAGGTCATTGACGAATTGGAGAAGGTGTGCAAATAATCATCCACACCTCACTCCTTGTACTTCACACAAAAAAAGTGAACCCGACTATACGAGTTCACTCATCGTAATCATGAAAAACACGGCATTATTCCGTTTTTCTTATCAAGCTTCTGCTGTAATCTCTTTTACCGATACGTACGAACGATCTTTACGTCCTTTGTGGAAAGTGACAACACCGTCAATCAAAGCATAAAGTGTATGATCCTTACCCATACCTACGTTCATACCCGGATGATGAGCTGTACCACGTTGGCGAACAATAATATTACCAGCCTTTGCAACTTCACCACCAAACAATTTTACGCCCAAACGTTTGCTTTCTGATTCGCGACCGTTCTTCGAACTACCAACACCTTTTTTATGTGCCATTTTTCTATTCTCCTTTAACTAATGTTTATGCAACTACTTCTTTAATCAAAACCTCCGTAAACTGCTGGCGATGACCATTCAGCTTGCGGTAACCTTTTCTTCTTTTCTTGTGGAATACCAACACCTTATCTCCTTTTACGAGCGGAGATACGACTTCGCATACCACCTTTGCACCTTCCACTATAGGAGCGCCTACGGTCACTTCTTCGCCTTTGTCTACCAACAATACGCGATCGAATTCAACTACCGCACCGTTTTCAGCATTCTGGATGTGGTGCACAAACAACTTCTTTCCTTCTTCGGCCTTAAACTGCTGGCCATTAATTTCTACTACTACGTACATCTGTCTTTTTATTCATTTTAAACAGGTTAGGTCCGGAGGGTGAATGCCTTCGCGCATTACTTGTCTACCCTTTGCGGAAAAATCGGGGCAAAGATAGGCATATTTCGGGAAATTTACAACTATATTTCTCCTTTTTTATGCCTATATTTTTCTTCGATTATGCCTATAATTATTTACGAAAGCCTTTTGATTTCCACTTCAATATCTTGCAAGAGCATCATCCGCTCGAGCGAGAAAGCCGTATCGTGTATCTGCAAATAATACAACAACTCTTGTGCTTTATTCAACAAAGGCAACGGGACGGACGAGAGATAACTTTCTTCTATCAAAAGTTTAGCCGCCAACTCCATCCGTTCGAGGCCACATCCATCCTCACCATTCAATGCCAATTCAATCTCATCCGGTTCATGATTCAACAAAAAGGCCGTATCCGTCTTAAGCGAACGAAAAGATTGGCCGATAATCTCCGGATTCTTATCCGGGCCATTCCCTGCATTCCGATTGAACACCAACTGGGCAATTGCCTTGCCAAGCTCTTCAATCTGAACCATTATAAAGTCTCGTTTTAACACGTCGTATAGATTAATATGTATGATTATTCCAATATTTTCACATGGAGGATTTGGATATCCTGCTTCGGACGGTCGTATTTATCCGTCGGTTGGCGGGAGATTTTTTCCAATACATCAAATCCCTCCGTCAATTCGCCATAAACGACATATTGCCCATCCAAATGATGGGCGCCGCCCACGGTCGTATACGCCTCGCGCTGCGCTGGCGTGAATATCAAATGTCCCGGAGTAGCTCTTACGACCGAATCGATTTGTGCCGTAATACGGGCAGCCCGCTTGTTAAATTCGCGAGGATTATTCGTTCTCAACTCCGTAAGTTCTGCCTTTACAGGGTAATAATAGGCATCCAACGCCTTTTTTCGTGCCTTTTGGTTGGCTATGAGTTCGAGTGTATCCAATTCGCCGCTTCGATATACCCGCCCTTGCACAATAAAGAATTGAGACATATCCGATTTACGTTTCGGATTGATATCGTCGTTTTGCCGAGGTGCGGCCAGGGCGCCTCGTTTATGAAAGTGTTGGGGCGTCGCTTCGGGGAGTATCTCCGCACTCCGATCTCCGAATCCAACTCGCTGACCGGGAGCCGCTCCTCGCGAATCAGGTGCTCCACCCTGAATCATAAAATCGCGGATGACGCGCGTAAAAAGCGTCCCATCATACGCACCAGCCTTTGCCCTTTCAACGAACGTTTGCACATGATGCGGTACATCCTCGTAGAGTTTCGCCCGCATCACCCCTACATTGGTCGTAATCTCCACCTCCTGTCCTGACACATAAAGAGGCATCCCGATGGCCAATAATCCCAAAAACAAGCTATTGATTCGCTTTTTCATCTTATACCTATTATTATTAATATAAAGTTCCCCTATCATTCGTTTGCGGAACAAAAATATATATTTAACTTTGCACCTCGATTGACCATTAATAAGAAATTAGTCATTTTACATATTATTTATGGATTGGTTAAATGAATTGATATGGGGGAAAGGCATTGGGCACTCCATATTATTAATGTCGTTTGTGATAGCGGCGGGTATCCAGTTAGGGAAGGTGAAAATCTTCGGGGTATCGCTGGGTGTCACATTTGTGTTGTTCGTAGGAATCATCATGGGCCACTTTGGCATCACCATCGATCCGAGCGTCATCCACTTCTTCCAAGAATTTGGATTGATTTTGTTCGTCTATTCGGTCGGTATGCAAGTAGGTCCGGGATTCTTTTCATCCTTCAAGCAAGGAGGCGTAACGCTGAATATGTTGGCTTGTGGGATTATTCTGTTGGGCGTCGTTACGACGGTAATTATTCATTTTGTAACGGGAATCCCGATGTCTACCATGGTAGGTATCCTTTCAGGTGCAGTGACCAATACACCGGGTTTGGGTGCAGCGCAACAAGCTTATTCGGACATGTACGGGGTAGCCGACCATACGATTGCGACGGGCTACGCTGTTGCTTATCCGTTGGGTGTGGTAGGTATCATCCTCTCGACCATCATTATCCGATATGCCTTCAAAGTCTCTTTCCAGAAAGAGAATGAGCAATTGGAAAAAGAAGAAGCTGCCCATACACACGGCGCGATTCCTATCTCGCTTATCGTCAAGAATCCAGCCGTATTTGGGAAAAGCGTAGGCGAGCTCTCGACCCTGCTCGAACATCGCGAATTCGTTATTTCGCGTATTTGGCGGGACAGCGACAAGAAAATTGACATCGTCTCTTCCTCGACTGTCTTGCACGAGAATGACAAGATTTTCGTCATCACAACCGAAACGGATGCTGAAACGTTGAAGACCTTCATTGGAGAAGAAATCAACATGGAACGCAAACAATGGATCCGTATGGAGAGCCAATTCATCAATCGACGTATCCTGATTACCAAACCGGAATTGAACGGCAAGCGATTAGGGGATTTGCAACTTCGCAAGCTTTATGGCATCAACATTACGCGCGTCAACCGTGCGGGTATGGACCTCGTGGCTCGTCCGAACCTCACCTTGCAAGTGGGCGACCGCGTGAACGTTATCGGTACGGAAGCTTCGGTGGCTAATGTCGAAAAGGTATTGGGCAACTCGATGAAACGACTCAACGAGCCGAACCTTATCGCCATCTTCGTGGGCATTGGTTTAGGTATCATCCTCGGAAGCCTTCCTATTTGGATTCCAGGCATCCCGCAACCGCTGAAGTTGGGTTTGGCCGGCGGACCGCTCGTCGTATCCATCCTCATCAGCCGTTTCGGATATCATTACAAGCTCATCACCTATACGACGCAGAGCGCCAACTTCATGTTGCGCGAAATCGGTATCACCATGTTCCTCGCCTGCGTAGGTTTGGGTGCGGGCAACGGATTCGTCGAGACGATTGTAAACGGTGGTTATGCGTGGATTGGCTATGGCTTTATCATCACCCTCTTGCCGCTGCTTATCATCGGGTTCATTGCGCGTAAATTCTGCAAGATAAACTATTTCACCCTCATGGGTATGATTGCCGGAAGTACGACCGACCCCCCTGCTTTGGCTTACTCAAATGCTACGGCGGGAAACGATGCGCCGTCTGTCGGCTACGCTACGGTCTATCCGCTTTCCATGTTCCTGCGCGTCGTCACAGCCCAGTTGCTGATACTCTTCTTCGCGTAGGGGTGGGCATAAATTAAATGATGTCGAAATAGGAAATGGCACACCAAACACAGATTTAACAGATAACCACAGATTGATTTAGTTATAAATCAACAAAAAGAATCTGCAGTCGTCTGTTAAATCTGTGTTCGGTGTGCCATATTTTCATTCCGGCACCCCCTACAAGCATATTAATTGTCCATTGTCAATTACCACAACGTGATGGGCTCCGGATATTCCACTACCAGCGGACTTCCGCCATCATACGTCTCAATACGGACTTTATATTGTCCTTCTGTCAAGTCCGGCACCATGGTAAATTCGAAACTGTTTTCCGTGACGTTGGTGATAGTCGCCGGTTTAATCCATTCCGGATAATCCTGGTCGTTGATAAGCGCGACGACATGATCCAGCGTGCCGTCTTGTCCCTTCAAGGTGAAGCCTTGATATTCCACGCCGGTTTGCTCGCCTCGCTCGATGCGGTTCGGATTCTCCGGGTCGCCTCCTTCCTTCTGGTAGACGGCAGTGATGGCCGGGGTGACGGGTTCGGGCTCTTCCGGATTGGAGACAGTCGGGTCTTCTTCCTTTCCGCCCTTCGTGCCCGTCCGCAAATTGTAGGCCTTTTTCGCACTGTCTATTAACAGGTTGGTTTTCTGGATGAAATTATCCAATTCCTCCGACGGCTCGGCTACGCTGAACGCAAACGCGACGGTCGTAATATAGTCATACTGTTCCACCAACGAGGCGCGAACCTTCTTAGCCATCCCCACGTTCTCGGCCTTCCCCTCTTCCCGCTGCGTCAGCAATGCGGCATATTGGTCCACGCTTTCCGTCAGCGCTTCAACCAAATCGTCCAGTTTCAGCGTCGCTACATGAGCCGCTGCCTTCTCTTTCGCCAAATCCGTCAACATACCCCGAACGGCCTGTACCTCTTGTCGTTGTGCCAATTGGTAACATCCCGTGTAGGGTTTCAACACATTGTAAAGCTCCGTCGCAGCTGTCTTCCGTGCGGCCAACGGGGATTTTTTGTTACTCCGTACCGATTCGAAAATAGCGATAATCAAATCGTCCGTTTGGGCGTCGATATCCGCTATTTTGGCGGTTTCGTCCGAAATGCGGGTCTGCCGCGTGAAATCCGTAAACAGAGCCGTATCCGCCGCCAAGGTATCTACCACATTGGGAGCGACGTGCAGTTTTTCCGCCGTAGTAGCTTTTACTAAGGAAAGAAATTCGGTGGCAAAATAGGCATACTCATAGTTGTTCAACCTATCCGAATAAAAATCTTTGATTTTCGTGATTGTTCCCATAATATTAACGTTTTTAATTATACAAAATAGATATCGGTTTCGAAGGTAAACATTTTCAGCTAAACGCCTTCCTTTTGGTTTTGTTTTTAGATTTTATTAAGAAATTTGGCCTTCAAAAACGTTGGAAATGCCCTTGCGTCCACGCAAAAGGCTTCCAATCGCGTTGGAAATGGAATTGTGTACACACAATGGCCTTCCAATCACGTTGGAAATGGAATTGTGTACACACAATGGGCTTCCAACCGCGTTGGAAATGGAATTGCGTCTACGCAATGGCCTTCCAATCGCGTTGGAAATGGAATTGCGTTCACACAATGGGCTTTCAATCACGTTGGAAGTCAAATTGCGTCCACGCAATACCATTTCCAACGTTTTTCTAACTATTTTCTGTCTGCCTGCAAGTACTTTGAAACACGTGAAAAGCCCCAAATCCCGGAGGAAATGGGGCCACATTCACTAATAAAACATATTTCGGGCGATTCGCATCGGCCTTTTTTCTTCAAATAAGTTGCCTCGTCAGACCTCGAAGAGGTCTAACCATGCTTAACCGGCTGTGTGGCGCGAAGCGGCACCTGCGGTCAAAGTCCGCCCCACGGTCTCGACCTCGAAGGGGTCGAACTTCTTCGTGTCCGCCTTGTTCGACCCCGGCGGGGTCGGGAGAGAGGAGACATCGGCTACCGCAGGTAACGCTAACGCGTCACCCGCGGTTAAGCATGGTGGGACGGCTTTGCCGTCCCTCGTCTACTTGAGTTCCTTCCGCGTCATGCTAGACATATATATACGTCATGCTGAGCGAAGTCGAAGCATCTCAGGGTATTGCAATCGAACCTCAAAGAGGTTCAATCATGTTTAACCGCTGCGTGGCGCGCCAGCGACACCTGCGGTCAAAGTCTGCCCCAGGGTCTCGACCTCGAAGGGGTCGAACCACACCCAGTTTGCTCCTGTTCGACCCCCTTGGGGTCGGAAGAGGGGGGCATCGGCTACCGCAGGTAACGCTGGCGCGTCACCCGCGGTTAAGCATGGTTGGACGGCTTCACCGTCCAGTTAGTTCTTCAGTTTGAATACTTTTTCGCCTATACGGACAATATAGATACCGCGATTTACGGCGTAAGATTGCCAGCCAACCTGCTCTTCATGCTTGAGGATGGCGCCGCTCATGCTGATAATCGTTACCTCCTCGCGATTCGGCGTGTAGACATAAATGCTGCCCTCCTTCGCGTAGGCTTGGATGCCTTCGAGGTCGTCGAGGCCAGTCGGTTCCTCTTCGGGCAACGTCGCGTCGAGGGCGCGAATGTAAATATCCGTGTAGATATTCTTGATAATGTATTCGCCCGGCTGCACACCCTCCAATTCTTTCAAATCTTTCCAGTATCCGAACAGGCCGCGCTTGTATTCGAAGCGCATGCCCGTGGTATCGCATTCGGCTTGAATGGTGAGATAGGCACTGACTTGGTGGCCTTCCTGGACTACGTCTTTACTTACTTCTACGTTTAGACCTGGGCAGATGGTGTCTACATATATATTGTAGTATTTGATTGGGCGTTGGGGTTTGTGGATGCCAGTGTTGCCTTGGTCTTCGTCGTCATCGCTTGGTTGCTCTGGTTCTACGAAAGTTACATTTGTAATTACTACATCTGCTTTTGGCATATCGAAAGTATTTCCGGTATAAGATTCAACTTTTGTCTCGCCATCTTCTTCGTATGTGATTTCAAATCCTGCTATTTCCTTTTCGCCTTCATTGGAAGTAAGCGTGATGGTTGTACCGGCAAAAGCCATACTTTGAGAAGAAGATATTCGCTCGTCGTAAGGTTCTTCTATCGAAATTGAATATTCTTTCGCAAATTGGGCCGTGATCGTTACCGGTTCATGAGGCATAATAAATGAATTATTTTCATCCAACGTTATATTTGCTTCACCAAAGTCCCAGCCTTGGAAAATATATCCCTCTTCCATTTCATATGAGAGCGTGATGGTTGTTACTTCTTTTCGGAAATAATCATTCGTTTCGTCTTCGCCAATCGTTATTTCCCTTTCATTTACTATGGCTTTGGCACGGATAGTCCCGCCTTCTGTTTGGTGTAATTTTACTTGGTGGGGTTTATTGATTGGAACGGTTCCAAATTCATCATCTCCCGTATAATCTTTTCCCACATAAACTTCTAAGCCTTCATTGTCTGGGAAAGTTACATAATTAGTATCTGTTAAAGGTTCCGTTGTTCCTGCATAATAAATCCTTGTCAAATTGTCACAACCTACAAAAGCCAAACTTCCAATTACTTCTATATTACTTGGTAATATTACCTCTTTCAAATTCTTACAACTTTGGAAAGCATAAGCATTTACCATATTTAAGGCACCCTCTTCAATAGTAACCTTCTCTAAATTATCACATTCTGCAAAAGCACTCATACCCATAAATGTAACAGTACCTGGTATAACGAGTTCTTTAAACTCACAATTCATAAACGCGCGTCGGTCTATTGTAGCCAATGTACTCGGAAATGTTATCTCTTCCAGGTTACAACCATAAAAAGTGTTCCAACCTATAGACGTCACACCTTCTGGTATTGTGACTTTTTTTAAAGAAAAACAACTATGAAAAGCTTTATCGGCAATCTCTGTAACGCCTTCCGGTATTTCTATTTCCGTCAAACTTGAACAATATGAAAAAGTTTCTTCATCTATAATTGTTATACCAGCAGGCAATTTGACTTTTTCTAATGAACTACAATTGTCAAATGCACCAGTCCCTATACTTGTTACTGTATTTGGTATTTCAACTTCTGTTAATTCTGAGCAACTAAGAAAAGCACTATTTCCGATAGTTGTTAAACCATCAGGAAGTTTAATTTCACTTATTTTGGTAGTATAGAAAACACTCTTCTCTATTGTTTTTAAAGTGCTGGGTAACGTCACTTCTTTTAAGTATTGGCAGAAACTAAATGCGCTGGTACCGATTGTTTCAACGCCATCTTCTATAACTACTTTTTCTAATTGAGTATCATATACACTATTAACGGCAAAGATTCTATCTGGTATTTCTGTACCCGCATTTTCTTTTACAATAAAAATCTTTACCTTTTCTTTATAAGGTACTGGAGAAGGTAATGATTCTAAATCTGTAACGGTTAATGTTTGTGTCTCTGCATCCCACGTATAACCTTCATCATTTCCCCAAGCATTCCCGGCTATTGCCAGAAACACTGCTAATAGCATAAAAACTTTGCGTCTCATATATCTATAAATTTTTGTTGTTAATAAATTGCTTAATCCGTGCATTTACCAACAACCAAACAGGCATAAAAAAAGTGCGGGTATGTTGTCTATTATCGGATCTGAAGGCATCGCCAAACGCCCATCCTACCAATAATAAAACAACAGCCCGCACCCTATGCTATTGGATATACTTTCTCCTTCTGAAAAAAGTTTATAGCATGAGTGCAAGCATTTATTGTTTACTATTCCGGTAGGATAAAAAATTTGGCGATTTTTCAGATCCAGAATAATATCGTAAATGCTTTAACTCAATATGTCATCCGCTAAGATTCCGCTGAATCCCACCCGGAATGGCGCAAAGTTAGAAAGGATATTTGGAATATCCGCCAAAAAGTGAAAGAAATTTCAAATGGATATAAAAAAACGGAGGCGAGAGCCATTCCCTATGAAAAGCTCCGTGCCTCCGTATCTCTGTATTCAAAAGCGATTACTTCAACGCCTCGGCTACCTTTTCTTTCAATTCATCCCCATGCAGGTTCTTGGCGAGGATGACGCCATTGCCATCTACCAGGATAGTATGCGGAATGCTGTTGACGAAATACTTCGCTGCACCGGCATTCTGCCAACCGGCCAAGTCGGACATCTGCGGCCAAGTGATGTGCAAATCCTTTACGCCCTTTTCCCATGCCTCCTGTTTGCTATCGAGCGACACGCCCACAATTTCGAAGCCCTTTGATTTATACTCCTTGTAGAGCGCGACGAGGTTCGGCATTTCCCGGCGGCAAGGCGGACACCAGCTTGCCCAGAAATCGACGAGCACAACCTTGCCCTTTCCTACATAGTCTGAAAGTTTCACGGGATTGCCCTTCATATCCTTCAGTTCGAAATCGGTAAACTGTTTGCCTACGGCCACGGTCTTCAGATTCTCGAGGCGCGTCAGGATTTTATCAATTCCCGGCACAGCGCGGAACGTAGGCGTCGAAACAGCCGCAATCTCGTTTTGTGCCGCTTCCGGAATATCATAACGGAAGTCGAAGAAGAGTTTCCCAGCCAAAGGATTATCCATATTCGCCCGAATAAACGCATCGGCCTTGCGGGCGATAGTACGGTCTGTTTCGTCGTATTGCTGTTCAGCCGCCCGACGTACAGCTTCATCCTCCGACTTCAAATCCGCCGCCAGTTTTTGCTGCGCCGCACGCAAGGTACGGAACTCCGCCTTCAACTGCTGAACAGCTTCGTTCATCGGCGTACCGACTGCATCCGAGAGCGTATCGAGCGTCAACTGAATCGGCGCGTTCGACAAAGCAAACGTGACCGCAAATGGCGCATTCTCTCCAGCAGCCGCATAAGCCGAAGGCACCACGCCCGTAGCAAAACGAACTGTACGGAGTACCGTAGAATCCTGAGAGCCTTGGAAAGTAAACGTACCACCAGATACCAACGCGCTATCCAAAGGAGCCGCCTCGCGCTCGCCGTAAGGATAGAGATAGACATATTGCCCGTCAAGCGACGGATTGTTTACACTACCGGTAATTGTATAGCCCGGTTTTTCATTGCAGGCAGCCAACGTACAAGCCATTGCTGCCCATACCCACATTTTTTTCATACGAATAAAGAATTTATGTTTATGATTTTCCAATCATTTTATTCAGACAATCTTTCCAGACATCGAATGCGCCGCAATAACGGTCCGCCTTCAATCCATCCGGTTCGACCTCCTCCAAACGACGGAGCGAAGCGAATGCCTCCTGAGGAGAACTGTAAATTCCGGCACCCACACCAGCCGCTTTGGCAGCACCCTCGGCACTGCTCGTATCATACACCTCAATCAACGTTCCCGTGACACCCGCCAAAGCCTCTTTTAAGATAGGACTCTGGAACATGCTGGAATTGCAGACACGGATAATATCGATATCGATGCCCATCTCGCTCATAATCTCCATACCATATTTAAAGGCAAAGACAATGCCCTCTTGCGCGGCACGGGCGATATGAGCCGCTCCATGCGTATTAAAATTGAGCCCAAAAACTGCACAATCGATTTGTTTGTTCTGAAGCATGCGCTCGGCTCCATTACCAAAAGGAAGAATCGAGACACCCTCCGAACCAATAGGAACACTTGCCGCCAACTCGTTCAGTTGGTCGTACGTGAAACCTGCCGGAGCAATCGTCCGCTTCACCCAGGCATTCAAAATGCCCACACCATTCACACACAACAACGCGCCCAAGCGAGGTTGAGCCTTGGTGTGATTGACATGCGCAAACGTATTGATACGCGAAAGCGGGTCGCACTTCAACTGGCTATTGACACCATAAACTACACCAGAAAGACCCGCCGTAGCAGCCACCTCACCCGGATTAAGGACATGGAGAGACAAGGCATTATTTATCTGGTCGCCCGCACGATAAGTAATCGGTATCCCCTTCTTCAAGCCCAATTCCGCCGCCACCGATGCAAGTAACTCGCCCTGAATGCCGAACGTCGGGCATACCGTAGGAATAATATCTTCGGAAAAACCGAAATAAGAGAAGATATCCTGCGATAATGCATCTGCTTGAAAATCCCAAAAGATACCCTCCGAAAGCCCGGGCACAGTAGTAACAATATCGCCCGTCAAACGCATGGCTATATAATCACCCGGAAACATAATCTTATAAATAGCACGATAATTCTCAGGCTCATACTCTTTCACCCAAGCCAATTTGGATGCCGTGAAATTACCAGGAGAATTAAGCAGATGCGCGAGACATTGTTCCTCTCCTATCGCATGAAAAGCACGCTCACCATACGCTACCGCCCGACTATCACACCAAATAATAGACGGACGAATGGCATTTTTGTTCTTATCAACCATGACGAGGCCATGCATTTGATAAGCGATACCTATAGCACTAATTTCATCACCCGGAATTCCGGATTTAGCGAGCACGCCCATAACGGCATTCTTGAAATACAGCCACCAATCCTCCGGATTTTGTTCTGCCCATCCCGGATGAACAGCCATAATCGGCGCTTCCTCTTTGGGATAACAATCTACGCCAATAGCCTCGCCACTCTCCGCATCGACAATCGAAACCTTGACCGAAGAGCAGCCAATATCACAACCTAATAAATACATATTATTAATGATTGATTA
Source organism: Parabacteroides sp. An277 (assembly GCF_002159645.1). Classification (GTDB taxonomy): domain Bacteria; phylum Bacteroidota; class Bacteroidia; order Bacteroidales; family Tannerellaceae; genus Parabacteroides. The sequence continues at coordinate 25,214 of NZ_NFJB01000004.1, forward strand.
TCCTCTATCTTCCGTCGATTGAGAAATCTTACGCACCAGCACTTTGTCTATGCGCGCACCATCCATATCGACAATTTCAAACTCAAAACACATCCAAGTGAGCTTCTCACCTGTTTTGGGAAGACGCTCCAGAATATCAAGAATTAAGCCACTAAGGGTATTATAATCATGCTCTGAATACAAGTCTTCCATATCAAAATAGGCCAGAAAATCATAAAAAGAATACTGCCCATCGACAAGCCATGTACCATCAGCACGCTCTACCATTTCAAGCTCTTCATCCGCTTCCGGTACTTGTCCCACCAATCCTTCCATAATATCTTTCAAGGTAACGATACCTTCGATACCTCCAAATTCATCCGTCACAATCGCATATTTCACACGCGCCTGCTTGAATTGTTCCAAAGTAGAATAAACACTTTGGTTTTCAGGAACAAATTGAGCAGGTTTCACAATTTTCCGAAGCGAAAATCCTGGTGTATGAATATAAACAAACAAATCCTTTAAAGATACAACCCCCAAGAAATCATCAAATTTCCCGGAAGCCACCGGATAAATATCAAACAAGTTAGCTTCTACTTTCCGATTAATCTCTTCCGCTGAATCCATAACATCGAGCCATACCAAATCGCCCCGATGCGTCATGATAGAATCTACCCGCCGATCACCTAAATTAAATACGCGTTCTACGATATCATGCTCCACTTCCTGCACCTCGCCATCATCATATCCTTCTTTTACGATAGCTTTAATTTCTTCTTCCGTTACCTTCGAATCTTCCACTTTATCCAATCCTATCATTTTCACCGTCAGTGCCGTACTTTTCGACAACAACCAGACGAAAGGAGACGCCAATAACGACAAGAAATGCATAGGACGCGCTATTAACATCGAAGCACTTTCTGAACAACTCATGCCGATACGCTTCGGGACTAATTCTCCGAATATCAACGTCAGATAAGTAATAATAACTACAATAAGCGTCTTCGAGATAATCAACGCGTAAGGCTGAAGAACAGGAACATAAGCCACCCATACAGCCAGGTCGTCTGCCAACGCCTCGCCCGAATACAAACCGGTCAAGATACCAATCAAAGTGATGCCAATCTGGATGGTCGATAAAAAACGATCTGGCTCTTCAGCCAATTTTAATGCGGTCTGTGCCGAACGATTTCCTTTTTTAGCTTCTGTTTCAAATTTACTTTTTCGGGATGACACCAATGCGATTTCCGACATGGCCAAAACCCCATTCAACAAAATTAAAATTACAATTATAACTATTTCCATTGATCAAATTAACCTGATTCGGACGCGAATATAAGTATAATTTGTGAACAACCTAATTACAATCACAAAATATTTTCAGAAAAATCTTATCTTTGCAAACAATTAAGGCTAGAAAGCACATCTTTAATGGACAATTATATTGTATCGGCACGAAAATATCGCCCCTCTACATTTCGCGACGTAGTAGGGCAAAAGGCTCTGACTAAGACACTTAAAAATGCTATTCAAAGTCAGAAGTTAGCGCATGCTTATCTATTCTGCGGACCGCGCGGTGTAGGGAAAACGTCGTGTGCCCGCATCTTTGCCAAAACGATTAATTGCATGAATCCAGCTGCCGATGGAGAAGCATGTAATGCTTGCGAATCATGCCATGCATTTAATGAACAACGTTCGTTAAATATTCATGAATTAGACGCAGCATCCAACAACTCGGTAGACGATATCCGTTCACTTATTGAACAAGTCCGTATCCCGCCTGCCATCGGCAAATATAAAGTATTCATCATCGACGAGGTACACATGCTGAGTACAGCAGCCTTCAACGCATTTCTCAAAACACTGGAAGAACCTCCGCACCATGCCATTTTCATTTTGGCCACGACCGAGAAACACAAAGTACTTCCTACAATTCTTTCTCGTTGCCAAACATACAATTTTGCACGCATTACGGTGAATGACATTGCCGAACATTTACAATATGTAGCTCAATCAGAGCAAATCAAGGCAGAAATCGAAGCACTCAACATCATCGCTCAAAAAGCAGATGGCGGTATGCGTGACGCTCTTTCGATATTCGACCAAGTGGCAAGCTTTACAAATGGAAATATCACGTATCAAGCTGTTATCGATAACTTAAACGTGCTGGATTATGATTACTATTTCCGCTTGACCGATGCTATTTTGAATGGAAATATCCGAGCATCTCTTCTTCTTTTGAATGATATATTAAACAAAGGATTTGATGCGCAAAATGTAATTAACGGATTGGCCAGTCATTTCCGAGATTTACTTGTTTGTAAAGATACTGAAACATTGATTCTATTTGAAGTAGGCGCTTCGATTCGTGAACGATATAAAGAAATGGCACAACGTTGTCCGGATGCTTTCCTTTATAAAGCTATTGAATTAGCCAATACATGCGACCTCAACTATCGGGCAAGTCGTAACAAGCGATTGCTGGTCGAATTGACACTTATCCAACTCTGTCAACTCTCTCATCCGGCAGATGAAACTAAAAAAAAAGCACAGTTAGAACCTATTGAAGCATCTGTTCAACCAACGACTTCTACAACACAACCCGTGAAGCCGCAAGTAACGGAAACGACACATCCCGTTGGAAACACACAAACATTCGTTTCCCATACACCGCATATCACGCCACCATCGGCTACAGAGGTAACCTCGGCAAAACGAACTGGCAGGCCACCTATGGCAGCTTCGCTTAAAGACATTGCGCATCCAAAGGCATCAGCTCCTATACAATCCGCTTCCAATCCTTATCAAAAAGTGAAACGAGATACACCTTTCACTCAAGAACAATTGGAAGCTGCATGGAAAACGTATGCCGAAACGATTGATAAGAAAGTCTATCTAAAGAACATCATGCTTAACAATACGCCGCATTTACAAGATCATGCGCTCTTCGAAGTAGGCGTACATAATCCAGGTATGCAAGATGAATTGGCGAATAATGCCACAGAGATTCTTTCCACCTTGCGCGAACGCCTTCAGAACGACCATATTCAAATGCGTGTTCGCATTCTTGAATCCAACGAAAAGCATCTGGCTTATACAAGCCAAGAAAAGCTTGAACACATGCTGGAGATTAATCCTTTATTAAATAAACTTATTACAGATTTCAAATTACGTACCGAATGAGCAAGATACGATTACATATCCTCGCTTTCCTGTTTTCTTTTTGCACCCTATCGCTTTGGTCGCAAACCTCGGAAGAGGCAATTTCCGTAGCAGATACGATTCCTCTCGTTGAATACCACTTCCAACCGAAATCGCTTATCCTACCTGCTTCATTGATCACCGTAGGAGCTATCGGCACGGCTATCGACGGGATGAATGATTTCCACCTTTTTTCCAGAAAAGATTCCGTCAAGCAAATCAAAGTGGATAATTATTTGGAATGGGGCATGCTCGGCTGGGTGTTTGTCTGCGACTTGATGGGCAAAGAGAAACACTCATGGGTAGACCAGCTTTGCCTTGTCGGGTTGGGCGAAATCATTAATGCCGGATTAACCCGCGGCGTAAAGCATCTTGTCAATGAACGACGTCCGGACGGAGGTATCCATTCTTTTCCCTCTGGACACACGGCCAATGTTTTCCTCGGTGCCCATATCGCTTACAAGGAATTTAAAGACTCGAACCCTTGGTTGGCCTATTCGGGTTATGCCGTTGGGCTGTTTGTGGCTGGTTCGCGGGTATATAACAATCGGCATTGGGTAGCCGACGTCATCGCAGGTGCTGGATTTGGAATCCTTGCCGCCGAACTTTCCTACCTTATCTACTTTCCCATTCGAAATGCCATTGCCGAAAAGATAAACCTTAAACGGAATAACAAACTTATTGTTAGCCCTGTTTTGAATACAGACGGTGGTGCCGGGCTTTATTTCTCCTATTCTTTCTGATAAGCATCATCGATTCGTCTCTTTACATATAAGTAATGAGGCATATCGACACCCCGGTAATGCTTCGTCCAAACCTCCTTTTGCAACACCATTCCATTACGAAGGGCAACTCGTTGGGAAAGGAGGTTCGTATCGCGGATAATAGAACCCACCTCATCGGCATGCAATACCTGAAAAGCATAATCCATACAAGCCCGTGCCGCTTCTGTAGCATATCCTTGATGCCAATGTCGACGTTCGAACAGATATCCGACTTCCAGCAGACGACGTTCCTTCCACATCTGCCACGTCAAGCCGCATTGACCTATCATATCGCCCGTATCTTTCCGAACCACAGCCCATAAGCCGATACCATCTTCCCGGTACCTTCGTAATTGTTTCTCTAACCAGGCCCGCGTTTCTTCATCGGAAAAAGCACCCTCGTAGGCATACATCACCTCCTCGTCCTGCAAAATACGACTCAAAGCTTCGTAATCAGCCCACGTCATCTCCCGTAACTGCAATCGCTTTGTTTCCAAAATCATCTTCATAATCCTTTCTTTTTCGCACAAAGGTATGCGAAAAAGAGAAAAGAGAAAAACACTTTCCGGCGTTCTCAAACCTTAAAAAAGCCAAAACGTCCTGCTGAATCCTTTTTGAATGGAAAGCAAACTCCCATACAAGGCGGAGATTCTTTCGAAAGCAATAGGAAATTCTTTACGTATCGACGATGTTTGTATAAATATCATCGATATTTGTATATCTTTAGGCTAAAGATAAAGAAATATCGACGATACGTAAAGAATATATAGGCAAGAAAACAAGTTTCTTTCGGATAAAAGGAATTTTCTACCGTACTATTTCTTGTTTTATTTTAAATCTGTATATTTGCATGTCAAACTAATTACCGGATGCTATGTGGAAAGAAAAATTAGAAAACTATTTGATAGATATTTCAAAATACTTTTTGACAGGTGTGTTTATCACCTCTTTAATAAAGGATTTGGATGGCATGCAATGGTTGATTTATACAATCAGCGGTTCCGTCTCTACAGTATTGCTCATTGCAGGATTAGTATTAACCAGTAAAAGACAGGAGGAACAATAAATGGGTACATTAATTATTTTAGGATTCGTCGGTATACCGTGCGTCGTATTTCTCCTTTGGTGCTTGACGCCTCCAGGGAAAAGATGGCTCAAAGCCAACAAGATGATTTGAAGGTTCGCTTGATATTCCTTTGGGATTATGCTTGATTTCGTATTTCGATTGCAAGCATAAAGAGGCGCGTATGTATTATGCAAACGTCTATTTTGAAAGAGGAACAAAAGAAAAAGAACGGAAAAGGCGGAATATCCCGATTAATTCCGTACCTTTGTCCAAGTTGAATGAAATATATAAACTATGAGCGAAATCATTACGAATGAAGCCGAAGGCAAGAAGAATTTGAATTTTATTGAAGCCATGGTCGAGAAAGACTTGGCAGAAGGTAAGAATGGCGGACGAGTACAAACCCGTTTCCCGCCCGAACCGAACGGATACTTGCATATCGGTCATGCCAAAGCGATTTGCCTGGACTTCGGAATTGCCGAACGCCATGGCGGGATTTGTAACCTGCGCTTTGACGATACTAATCCGGTAAAAGAAGATATGGAATATGTAGACGCTATTGAGGAAGACATCAAATGGCTGGGTTTCCATTGGGATAACGTCTATTATGCGTCCGATTATTTCCAACAATTATACGACTTTGCCATCCGTCTGATTCAAGAAGGAAAGGCGTATGTAGACGAACAAAGCTCGGAAACAATTGCCCAGCAAAAGGGTACGCCTACGCAACCCGGCGTGGAAAGTCCGTATCGCAATCGTCCCATAGAGGAAAGTCTCGACCTTTTCCAACGGATGAATGAGGGCGAATTTGAAGAAGGAAGCATGACGCTTCGTGCCAAAATAGACATGGCCAATAGCAATATGCACTTCCGTGACCCGATTATCTACCGCATCCTCAAGACTCCTCATCACCGCACCGGAACGAAATGGAAAGTTTACCCGATGTATGACTTCGCACACGGACAGAGTGATTACTTCGAAGGTGTGACCCACTCGCTTTGTACGCTGGAGTTTGTACCTCACCGTCCATTGTATGACCTCTTCATCGATTGGTTAAAGGAAGGAAAAGACCTAGATGATAACCGTCCGCGTCAGACGGAGTTCAATAAGTTGAACCTCAACTACACATTGATGAGTAAACGAAACCTGCTTATCTTGGTAAAAGAAGGACTGGTAAACGGATGGGACGACCCGCGCATGCCAACCCTTTGCGGATTCCGAAGAAGAGGATACTCGCCGGAGTCTATCCGGAAATTTATCGATAAGATTGGTTATACAACGTATGATGCATTAAACGAATTCTCTCTTTTGGAAAGTGCCGTACGGGAAGATTTGAATGCCCGGGCTACACGTGTATCGGCTGTATTAGATCCAGTCAAGCTCATCATCACCAACTATCCGGAAGGACAAGTGGAAGAGATGGAAGCCATCAACAATCCGGAAGACGAAACGGCCGGAAGCCATACGATTGAGTTTAGCCGCGAACTCTGGATGGAACGCGACGACTTTATGGAAGATGCGCCAAAGAAATTCTTCCGCATGACCCCCGGACAGGAAGTACGCTTGAAGAATGCCTATATCGTAAAATGTACGGGATGCAAAAAGGATGCTGAAGGCAAAGTAGTAGAAGTCTATTGCGAATATGATCCGAACACAAAGAGCGGTATGCCCGAAAGCAACCGGAAAGTGAAAGGAACACTCCATTGGTTGAGCTGCGCCCATTGCTTGCCCGCCGAAGTACGTTTGTACGACCGCCTCTGGGAAGTGGAAAATCCGCGTGACGAATTGGCAAAACTGAAAGAGCAAAGACTTTCTTCGTTGGAAGCCATGAAGCAGATGATGAATCCGGACTCATTGAAAGTGTTGACGAATTGCTATGTAGAGAAATACTTGGCTGAGCAGAAGCCTCTCTCTTACTTCCAGTTCCAACGCATCGGTTATTTCAATCTGGATCCGGACAGCACGCCAGATCATTTGATTTTTAACCGTACCGTCTCATTAAAAGACACGTGGAATAAAATCAAAAACAAATAAAAGATCCACTAACGAGGTAGAGGTATATCTTCATGAAAGGAAACCAAGCTATTGCCTTACTAAACAAATACGAAAAGGCTAAACAAGAGAATACAAATCTCTTTTTTAAAGAGTCGGAAATCAAATGTATGGTTGAAAAGCTCAATAACGAAAAGAATTTCCCTTATGCAGAAGAGATTCTTGACATGGCGGAAAAGATGTATCCGAACAGCCTTTATATCCAGCGAGAACGATGTTTAGTCAAATTGCAATTGAACAAAGTAGAAGAAGCTCTTGCTATTTCCGAAAGATATGCTTATGCGGAAGACTTAGAGTTAAATTCTTATCATATTGAAGCATTATATTACCTGGGGGAAAACGAACAAATGGAAACTTATCTGGATTGGCTTACCCAAAAACGGGTAAATTATCTGGAAGACATCTATATTTCGTTTTTGGAAATGCTTTATGTAGAAGAAGACGACGAGGAAATGCTTTATTATAAAGATTTAGTGTTCGAGCTATTCCCCCGCTCGCCTCAGTTCGTCGAACTCTATGCAGACTTGTTTGCTCAAATGAACGACTATCCGTTAAGCATTGCTTATTGGAAAAAACTCCTTTCGATGAAACCGCATGAAGCTACCTATTGGTTAGAAATCGCCAATTGCTATTACCTCGATGAACATCACGAGGAGGCAATCCAAGCAGCAGACCAATCTTTACGCCTCAATGCTGGAAAAGATAAAAGTATCGAATGCGAAGCGTTGCAAATCAAAGCCTATGCTTATATGGGAATGGGGAAACGGAAGAAAGCGCTCCAATTATTGGACGAAATGATACGTTTCTGTTTACAATTTGAACCTTTCCGCTATCGGTTAGTACGCTTCTTTTTAGCTGAAGGGCTTTACAAACGGGCTTATGTATTGATGACCTATTGCTATCATCAACTCCCTATACAAGAAATGGACGAGTGTTTTTATCGACTATATATCCATTGTTGCCTCTGGCTGGATAAATACGATGAAGCACTAAAACTAACCAAAGAAGCATTGCTTTTCTTCCCAACAGATCGGCACTTAAACCGAATCCAAGCGCAATTGAATCAGAATAAATTATCTCGCCATTGTTTTAATGACCAGAATTATGTCTTTTCATACGATAAAGATTATGATTTATTGCTCGACTTAGATAAAGGAGATACATTTCTCCGGCTCGGAGAGGAAGAGAAGAAACGCGGAAATTATCAAAAGGCTTTAAACTTCTTCAAAAAAGCACTCAAACAAAACTCTTTCAACCCCAAAACTCTTGTGTCGCTCATATGTTGCCTGACACATATAGAAAGTGATGAAGAGAGAAAGAAGTTGCTTGCTTTGATTCAACAAGGAATGCTCAATACCTTATCCAATAAAAAGTTCAAAATGCCAGAAGGCTGTTGGAATAGTCCTACGCACGTATTAAACAAACGAGTAAAGAACGACCAACTCATAGATGAATTCCTTTATAAAACAAACTATCGCAATTAATAAACTAAGATGATTACATCAGAAAGAATACAAGATTATCATATAAAATGGAGACGTCTGCAAGAAGCCATGCAAAAGAATGAAGCAGATGGTTGTCTCGTAGCCTCAGGCATAAATCTGTTTTACTTAACAGGCGTTTTCTATAGCGGCTATTTCTATTTACCAGTTGAGGGAGAACCGTGGTTCTTCGTAAAACGACCTAATGGCTTAAACGGAGATCGTCTTATCTATATCCGAAAACCCGAACAATTGCCCGCTATTTTCCAAGAGAAAGGTATCCCATTACCCGAGAAGTTAATGTTGGAAGCAGATGAACTGACTTACACGGAATATGTCCGTTTACAAAATACTTTCCAACCTAAAGAGACGATGAATGCAACGACTATGTTGCGTCTCATTCGTCGGGTAAAGACGCCTTGGGAAATTGAACAGACACGCCTTTGTGCACGTCAACATGAGGCCGTATATGCAGAGATTCCATCTTGCTATCGTGCTGGCATGACGGATTTACAATTTCAGATAGAGATAGAGCATCGTATGCGTCTGCATGGCTCTATGGGATTATTTCGTGCATTCGGTCCTAATATGGATATCTTCATGGGTAGTATCTTAGCAGGAGAGAATGCGGAGGCTCCTTCTCCTTTCGACTTCGCACTCGGAGGAGCAGGTATGAATGCTTCTTGTCCATTGGGTGCAAATGGTACGCCCTTAACAGATGGAATGGCTGTGATGGTAGATATGGCGGGTAATTATAGTCCCTACATGACGGATATGACCCGCGTCTTCTCGGTGGGGACGTTGACAGATGAAGCATATCGGGCACATCAAGTCTCTATCCATATCCATGAAGAGATCGCGAAGGTAGCACGTCCGGGCACGGCTTGTGCGGATCTCTATCAGCTAGCCCTCCGCATCGCGACCGACGAAGGGTTGGAGGCAAACTTCATGGGGACCCGTCAGCAGGCTAAATTCGTGGGGCATGGCGTAGGTCTTCAAATCAATGAATTGCCGGTCCTCACGCCTCGTTCCAAAGAGTCATTAGAGGAGGACATGGTCTTCGCCCTTGAACCTAAGTTCGTCCTACCCGGTATCGGTGCCGTCGGTATAGAGAACACCTATTTAGTGACCTCCCATGGGGTAGAGAAACTCACCAACGCCCCTGAAGAGGTCATTCGTTTAGATGTATAATTCCATTTAATTAAGACATACAATGAAGAAGATTTTAGCTTTAGGATTGATGTTGGCTTACCTCTGCATTCCTGGAGGTAAGGCAGCCGACGTGCAGGGTGTTAAACCTACGAAGAACGTCATCTTGTTTATTAGTGACGGTACCTCACTCGCGACCCTCTCTACTGCCCGATGGGTACAGTGGTATACGAATCCTGATAGACCGAACTTGTACCTCGACCCATACCTTTGTGGGACCGTACGAACACATTCCTCGAATGCTCCTATAGGGGATTCGGCGCCAACCACGTCGTGCTACATGTCGGGTCAGCCTAGCATCACAGGGTTTGTCTCTACATACCCGTATGCTTGTGGCAAGGATGATATCTATCCCGTCGACTCGACCCGGGCGTATCAACCCACGATGACCGTCCTCGAAGCCGCTAAAATATTTAAAGGAAAGGCTACGGGGCTTGTCTTTACCTGTGAATTTCCACATGCTACTCCGGCTGACTGTGCAGCGCATAGCTACAATCGCGGGAAGTATGAGTGGATCATTCCACAGATGGTACATAATGGCATTAACGTGGTGATTGGCGGGGGTGCAGGCCTGTTGGGCGACTCCTACGTGGATTACCTCGAAGGGTCTGGATATGCTGTATATAAGGATGATTTAGGAGGGATGCGGAAGGACACGAACACCCGCATGTGGGCTCTCTTTGATGAACGGGATATGTCCTACGACATGGACCGTGATACCGCTAAACAACCCTCTATCGAAGAGATGACGCGCACGGCTATACAGAAGCTCGCGACCTATGACGAAGGGTTCTTTTTGATGGTGGAAGGCAGTAAAGTAGACTGGGCGGCGCATGCCAACGACCCGGTGGGTCTCTACTCTGACTTCCTGGCGTTCGACCGCGCCGTGGGGGCTGCCCTCGAGTTCGCGAAGAAAGATGGCAACACCACGGTGGTGATTACTTCTGACCACGGTAACAGTGGCGTTAGCATCGGACGAGAGTCTTGTAAAGGGTATGATAGGCTCACCAAGGACCAGCTTTTTGGACAGTTGGCACGGTTCGAAATGACTGCTGACGGCTTTGCTAAAGCAGTCAACTCGATACCTCACGATAAGGTGCAACAGCTCTTCCTTGATAAGGCAGGGTTCGAACTCACGAAGGAGGAGATGGATGCCCTTAACAACTGTCATGACTATAAGTATAGTCCGATTCCAGAGGCGGATCGCAAAGAGAAGGCGAAGGCATCCCTTTACAGTAGCTCCCTCACCGGGCTTATGTCTCAAATCATTACTCAACATACTTGTATGGGCTTCACCACGAGTGGTCATACCGGCGAGGATGTATTCCTCGCGGCTTACCATCCTCAAGGAACGCGACCCATGGGCATGCATACCAATATCGAACTGAACCATTACCTCTGTGCGCTCTATGGCTTTGACCCTTCGTTCCTCAGCACGATGAGCAATAAGTATTTTGCTAAGCATACGGATGTGTTCCGCGATTATGACTGCGAACTTATCCCCGCGAAGGAGGGCGAATTGGCGCCTACGTTGGTCGTCACGAATCCGCATAATAAGAAAAAGAAACTGACCATTAAGGCTTTTACCAACGAGGTACGGGCAGGCAAGAAGGCGGATGAAGTTATACAGCTGAACTCGGTCATCGTGTATGTCGATAAGAATCATTCATTTTATTTGCCGGAATCTCTTGTAGAGTTTCTGCAATAAGCCATAACTCTTTATTTTTATAGGTTGGCGTGGCTCGCTGTCTGAAAGGATAGTGGCCACGCTTTTTTATGCTTCGTGGGGTGTGGTGATGATGCATCGTGGGGTGTGACGGAAGGTGTATTTGAGGTTAAGTCATTGGTACGTTTGGTCTTATGTGTATCTATTGTTATATAGTTATCATATATATTCATGGATAATGGTTACCATCCACGAAGGATGGATATAAATAGTCACTGTGACTATTACTCATTAGTCACTGTGACTATTTGTCATTAGTCACTGTGACTTTTTATGATGAGTCATTATGACTATGGAATGTCATTCTTCGTGGATATAAAAAGAGACCCATAAAGAGGTAAGGTTTTACCTCACTATGGGTCTTTTTTATGATCCACTATGAATGTGGGTTAAGGGTCATGATGGATGTTGTCATCTCTTATTCTTGCTCCGTAGGTAGGGTGAATGAATAGACGTTTCCACTGTAATCTGCTACGTAGAGATGCGTTCCATCGTGGGTGATAGTACCGAAGATAGGTGCACCGGTCTTGTGTTTCCACGTAACCCGTCCTGTCTGGGCATCTATACCATAGAGGATACCGTCTGAACCTCCTACATAGATAGTATTATTGACCAAGATAGGCGAAGCATCTACAGTAGCGACTGGATGGCGCGAATAGGGTGAAGTGTATATCAATGCAGGACTGGTGGCTACACTCCATTGTTCCTCGAAGGTCTCCCTATTTAAGGCTACTACCCCACGTCCTTGTGTACCTATGATGATGAGTTCTTTAGTAACTAAAGGCGTAGCATTCGTGTTTACGCTATACGGGAGTTCTTTACTCAGGATGATATGTCCTGTTGAGGGTTCAATGAGGTAGAAGGCATTCCCTGAAGCCAGGTATAAAAGACCGTCTACATAGGCCGGCGATGCCCCACGTTCCCGGATATTCGCGATTTCCCATTTCCATCGTAATGTGCCATCCTGTCGGTCGTTACCATAGAGTCCGCTCCATTGTGTACCAGACACGACTACATCCCCCGCGATGACCGGATGAGACGTAGCCCCTTGGTTCTGGTTCCATCCCTTATTAGTCCAGAGGGGACGACCCGTCGTGACGTCGTAAGCTCCAAAGCCGCGACCCGTACCGGCAAATAATGTATCACCTTGGGCAATCACCCCCTCAATGATAGAAGGCAGTCCATCTACATCCAGTTTCCGCTCCCACAGTAGCGTGCCGTCGTCGGCCTTAATGCCATAGAGGTACCCCTCTACATCTTGTGCCATGACGACCCCTTTTGCATAGGCAATGGTGTTCTTAATGGAGTTGCGCACAGGGTAACGCCAGAGCAGCTTGCCACTCCCTTTATCCAGTGCAAAGAGAGCCGCTTCGCCTCGCAGGTCCTCGTCTAAGGTAGCCATAAAGAGCTTCCCGTTAGCTACGACAGGATGAGTATAAAGGATATTCCCCTGCAGGTTCGTTATCCAATCGGTGCGCATCATCGTGGGGGATGGTTGAGGGAGAAAAGAGGTCGTCTCCTTTGTGATAGAACCATCGTTACAATAGGCCGTAGCGGTCACGAAGATACGTTGATTAAGGACCGTTTCGGGCAATGTAAAGGAGGCTTGCCAGTTCCAATCCGTCTGGGCTGTGAGCGGTCTATTAGAGAACAGCTCCTTCCCCGCTTCGGTCCGGCATGAATAGGTAATGCGGGTCACCGGTGCTGTTGTATTATAGGCATTGATAGAGAGCCTATAGGCCCCTGATGGCTCCTGCGCACAGTTGTCGTTGGCAATCGAAGCGAACTGCAAGGAATGGTCTATATAAGTATAATGCAACCGTGTAGTAAAGTCGCCCTTGCTATCCACGCTTGCGACGCGGAAGGCAGACGCGGCATGGTCGATACCTCCCTTATCGAGAGTCGAGGTAGAGACTGTTCGTATCTTGCCCTGCTGACGCACGTAATGGATATGCCAATGACCATAGAACCATCCCTTCACATTGTAATCATGAAGGTCGAGGGTCTCTCCATTACCCATATCGAAACGAAACTCGTTGGATGTGCTCAAGAGGTCATGATGGAAGATGACGACGGGTCTATCGTGAGGTTGGGCATCGAGGTCATTCTTCATCCAACGGAAGATATTCGTGCGCTTAAACCCAGGGGCATGGTCACCTCCCAACATGGGTATAACGATATAATGAGTAGAACCCATGTCGAAGGAATACCACGAGGGACCGTAGATGCTCTCAAAGAGCTCTTCACCATAAGCACCCTTTACCAAGTCATGGTTGCCCAATGCATAAAATACAGGGCAATCCATATTCGACGTATTCATCAAGTGGATATGGTTCTTGAGTCCATTCTCATAACATATATCACCCGTATGGATGATGAATGAAGTTTCATTGTTATGGGTGTAATCGCGTACCTCATTCGCCCAATCGTCCTGGTTGATGGTGTTGAATATTTCGGTATCGGCCACTTGCAAGAAGGAGTGACTTCCATCCCCTTTAATACGTCCCTTGTACTCCTGTAATCCAAAGTCGTAAGACTTGTTCGTGCCTTCGGCCCGAAGGTAATAGCCACGGTCCGACTTGAACCCTGAAGGAGTCGTAATGAAGATGAAGCGTGTCCCCTCATGACCAGGCAAGGTAAAACGCCCCTGGCGGTCTGTAGTGACTACATTCAATCCATCCGATACACATACATTAGAGAGTGTACGTTCACCCTTGTCATACTGCCCGTTGCGGTTCGAGTCTACATATACATGACCCTCGTAGGCAGCCTGCCCAGACAACGCACAGCCGAGCATACATAAGATTAAATTTACTTTACTCATGAATTTGATAAGTTTGCTATTAATACTCTTAAAACAGGTGCAAAGATAGTCTTTCTTATACATTATATATATAAGGAAGGAAGGAAAATGAAGAGGAGGCTATTCCATCCAAGAACAGCCTCCCTATCTAAACAAAGTCACCTGTGAACAGGTACATTCGTCCTATTATTCCCACCCATAAGGTTGCTTGAGGTTGGGGTTCAGTGTCATCTGACTTAAGGGTATAGGTAGATAGTAATGTTTAGGACTAATGAAATGCCGTGGGTTCTGTAAATAGGAGGTGAAGTTGATATGCCCAGACTCTCCCTCAGAGAGGTAAAAGCCATCATCCGTGCCATCTTCTTTCTCCAGATAGTAGAGTGTTAAGTTACTACGAACGTCGGCAGGCAGACCCTGCAAGCGAAGTGTATTAGAGGGATTAGCCAGAATCGCTATGTCTTCCCTATCATCTCCCGTTATATCGAAGGCACCCAAGCTAGGGAAGTAAGCCCCCTCGTTATTTAAGGCAAACAACTCTCCTACTGCCCAACATTGGATATCGTTCCATCGTAACCCTTCGCAAGCAGTCTCTACGCGTCGTTCCCGCCGAATCTCAAGGATGACCCCACGGTTCGTACCAGAGACGTTAGGATACTGCTCAATGAGCCAGGCATCCGGATGCGCGTTGGCATCACTCAGACTCATCGCGGGCATTTGTACAAGGGCACGAAGGAGGTTGATGCTACGGTCTAAATCCTCTTGAGTAAGCGTCCCTAACTCTGCCTTTGCTTCCGCATAATTGAGGAGCACTTCACCATATCGGAAGATAGGGAGCGAAGTGTAATCCATGTCCCATCCTTCCCGTAAGCTCTCATCCCTGGGATAGAATTTAAGCTGATCATAACATCCCGCCGTGATCTTGGGTATATAGGGTGAGCCACTCTCCGTGCGCCTAAACCCTGGATAAGTAAAGGTCTCCTTAAAGCGAGGATCCCGTCCCTCAAAAACATCCTTGAAGCCCATCCTATTGTACCCAGGCTGGTCAGTGAAGCGTGACCCATCTGCCATAAGATAAGTCTCCATCAAGCTACGGCTAAGTGACCATTGCCAGCCCTGCACGCTACTGGTATTGTTGGAAACCCCTAAGCTCTTGTCTGATGCCCGTTGAAGGATGACCTCTGGATTGCTATCAAGGGAAGGAGAGTTAAATAGTAAACCATAGTCAGCTCCACTATTACCATATAGTGAGAATTGGCCACTCGACATGATGGTTTCGCAGGCTTCTACAGCCTTCTCAAGGAACCTCTCGTAGTCTCCCTGCAGACCTATCTCGGCATGGTATTTACGATATGTACCTTCATACAAAGCTACCCTGGCTTGGAGGGCAAGCGCCGCCCATTTGCTAATGCGCGTACGCGTCCCTATATCTTCGCTGATATGGTCTACGGCGTATTGCAAGTCATTCATAACAGAGTCCATGACCATCGCCCGTGGGTCACATGCCTTATACATCTCTTCGGAGTCTGCAGACAGGGCTTCATTATACCAAGGTACATCTGAATAGCTTTTGACCATGTCCGCATAGAAATAGGCACGGAAGAACCTACCTATGCCTATGTAATGGGCTATCTCTTCATCTGTCGTATCCAGCAATTGTGCATGTTGGAGGAAGTAGTTATAGCTTCTTAGCTTTGCCCAATCACCACTCCAGGTCCATCCCGGCGCATTAGCAGAAGTAAGGGTCCCTGTGACCACCTGGTTCATGGTAACTTGCCCATTGAGGTTGATCGCGTCATTGTCTGTCCCTGGGTCTTGATAGGAGGCATTGATATCCTCATAAAACCCATTGGAATAGATCTCTAAGTCTGATGCTGACTTGAAGAAATCAGTGTCGGTTATCTCTGTTAAAGGAGCTCTGTCTAAGAAGTCTGTCTCGCATGAAGCCAATCCTAAAAGAGCCATGCTGATGAGTATATAATTCCTTTTCATATTCCTGTTTATATATTATAAATGTAACTGTTTAATAGGGATAACTATACCCCATGAATTAGAAGCCTAAGTTAAAGCCAAAGGAGAATGTACGCTGCATAGGATAGGACTTACCCAAGTTCCCGGTGGTTTGTGTCTCTGGGTCTAATTTCTCGTCCAGATGGTTCCATGTCCAGAGGTTCTCGGCACTAAAGTAGAAGCGCAGGTTCTCTATATGCCACTGGTTCACCAACGCCTTAGGTAATGTATAACCCAAGGTCAAGTTCTTCAAGCGTAAATAGGACGCGTTCTGAAGATACTGGGTCTGAGGCATACCCAACTCACTATTACCTTCAGCTGCGTATGCCTTCACTCGTGGGAAGTAAGCATCTGGGTTCTCGGCTGTCCAATGGTCCATATTAAGGACGGTGACATTGGTCCATGGTTGCGCATAGATGCCCCAGAAGTAGAAGTTACTTGCTTCCGGATACCAATCCCTCTTGCCAACTCCTTGGAAGAAGGCACTTACATCAAAGCCCTTCCAAGCAGCATCCAATGTAAAGCTATAGGGCAGACGAATAGAGCTATTCCCTATTATCTTACGATCACCTGGGTCGGCCAGTGTTCGTTGCCCCCGGGTAATACGCCCGTCTCCGTTCAGGTCTTTGTATTTTGTATCTCCTACATAGAAGCGATATGACTGGTCATCTTCCCCCACTTCGGATTGGTCTAATGCATCTACTTCCTCTTGTGTAGCGAACCTTCCGTCATTGATAAAGCCCCATATTTCGCCTATCTCCATGCCTACATAATACTGGCTATTCAAATTACTATTTTCAATGGCAGAAGTGACACCTATCTTGTTTCCATTCTCATCAAATACATCTACATAGTTGTCATATTTAGTAATGAAAGAACGACTATCCGAGATGTTGGCCTTGATGCCATATTGGAAGGGAGAACCAACCAATTCGAACTGGTCACGCCACTGCAAACTAAGCTCCCAACCACGAGTCTTCATGTCTGCCGCATTCTCTCGCGGAGCCTCTGCACCTACGACTGCTGGTAACTCTTTACTGGGTCCCAACATGTTCTTCGTAATACGTTTATAAATATCGAATGTGGCCGTCAATTGGTTATTGAGGAAACCAAGGTCCATACCAAAGTTCCCTGTGTTTACCGTCTCCCAAGTAAAGGATGCTGATACCAAACCAGGCTGATACACGGCGATAGGCAGTTCTCCATCTAATATCTGTCCAATCTGCCCCGACGACATGGCAGCGATAGAGGGGTAATACACTTGGTTCCCATTTGAATCAATCACCACCTGATTACCTAATGAACCATACGAACCACGAAGCTTTAAGTTACTCATCTGTATCTTCTCTGCAATCGGCTTGAAGAACTCTTCGCTCGTCACAGACCAAGCCACAGATCCTGACGGGAAGAATCCCCATTGGTCATCATGTGGGAAGCGTGAAGACCCATCGTAACGACCATTAAATTCCAAGATATAACGGTTATCATAGATGTAATTGATACGTCCGAAGAAGCCTTGTAACGCCAATTGATGACGGGTATTTGTCGTAGTTTGTGTACCGGTAGAGAGACCTATTTCTGGTAAGTTACTCGTGATAATACCTTCGCGATACATATAGTCTTCGCGATAGTCTGTATACTCCGAGTTGAACCCTGCCATGATATTAAAGAAATGCTTCTCATTGAATGTCTTGACGAAGTTAGTATAGATATTATAGACTGCATACCGCGTGTCATAAGCACGGAAGGAGGTATAATCGTTAGACCCGAACTCGCCTGTCTCGTATTGGATCGGTTCGTTCGGCCCTGCCTTATAAGGAACACGTTGCCAATAAGCATCTTTATTTTCGTTCGTGAAGCGGAAGTTCGCATCGGCATTAAGCGTCCAGACATCCTTTATGAGGTCAAACTTGCTGCTAATGGAGACGGAGGTTTCATTCACTTGGTCGTTCGTACGTCCTCCCTCTTGGAGCATTCCCAAACTGCCAGCACCTACGCTGGTCCATGTTCCGTCCGGATTACGCGGAATATCCAACGACGGCTTACGATTAATCTGATGGAAGAAGCTCACACCCGTATCGAGGACTGTCGGCGAACCATAGTTACTGTTCGTATATGCTATATTTAATCCGGCTTTCCACCATTTCGTGATTTGCAAGTCCGCATTCGAACGGAAATTGAAACGTTTCAATTTATCATTACCATAACGTAATAAACCATTCTCTTGATAGTATCCACCCGATACATAATAAGATAGTTTATCGTCCTTCTTCGCTATATTAAAATCGGCTGAATAGGTAGATGTTGTATTTCGATATGTTTCGTCCATCCAGTCTGTTGAACCATAATAAGCCCACTTGTTCGGATCTGCCGGGTCAAGTGCGACGATAGGTAACGAAGGATCCTGTTCACGTTGTAACGCATAATCGATTTGCTGTTGACTATAAAGGTAAGCACGAAGCGGTTGGGCGGCAGCGTTCTTCATCTCCATCACCGTCACCGGGTCGGTAATATATTCTGGATGTTCCCCCCGCGTACGGATACCGTAATTGCCGCTGGCACTGATTTGCAGCTTATCACTTTTCGCCCGCTTCGTCGTCACCAATACTACGCCAAAGGCCGCACGTGCACCATAAATAGCGGCTGCTGATGCATCCTTCAAGACAGATATATTCTCGATATCAGCCGGGTTGATACGTGCCAACTCTTCTGCGCTGACCGGTACATTGTCCACCAGGATAAAGGCATCGCCACCGTTTGAACCCGCATTGATAGAACCCATACCACGGATGTTCATCGAAGGAGCTTCGTTCGCCCGTCCGCTGCTTCGAGTAATGTTTAAGTTCGGCACCGCGCCTTGCAAACCCGTGTTCACATTCGTAATCGGACGGTTCTCCAAGACTTCTCCTCCGACGGCCTGCACTGCGCCTGAAAGGTTCACTTTCTTCTGTACACCATAACCTACCACCACCAGTTCGTCCAGCGACTGCGAATCTTCCTTCAAATCGATTGTAAATTCCGTCTGGTTGCCTACCGGGATTTCCTGCGTCGTATATCCAATGTAAGAAATCTGCAAAACAGCGCCTGCCGGTACATCATTTAACATAAACTTACCATCCAAGTCGGTTATCGTACCCGTCGTCGTGCCTTTGATAACGACATTCGCACCCGTCACGGGTCCATATTCATCCGACACCGTCCCCGTTACGGTCTTTCCATCTTGCATTGTACTTGTTAAACCATCCGCATTGGCATTCGTGAACGCGGATACACCACTTTTAGAAGTGGCTTGAGCTACGCTCGCCGAAAGCAACATGACTCCAAGCAACGAGCGTCCTACCCAAATTGTCAATGTGTTTCTTTTGTCCATTTATGCTATTTTTAAAAATCGCAGCAAAAGTAAAAGTCGTTTTTTACAAATTCATTGCATGTATTTAGAAGCGTATAACAACCAAAAACAATCAGAAATATCCAATCGTAAATCTCTATTTATCAGTGTATTCTAAAAATCAACACTTTTCGGCTGCTTTTTGATTCTTCCCAAATTTCCACATATTTTTGAGACGTATTTCTGACGTGGAGAATTTGCGGAGCTTGTTTCTTGTCACATCGTGCAGACAGTTTACAAGGGTTTACAACCGTTTACGACAAGCGACAGTAACCGCTCCTACTTGCAGCGATGGTAACATCGTGCAGAAAGGCGACAACGGTTGACTGCCGTTTACTTCCATTCACCATTTCAGGGATACACGATTGAAGGAATGAACATGTAAACGATAAAGCAGCATGAAAGCAACAAGAAAATGCAGTTTTTGCGGCAAGTCATTTGTAACCTGGAGCGGGGTGCAGAGATATTGCAGCGAGGCTTGTCAGGCGAAAGCCAAACGAGCCAGAACGGAACAGAAGAACAACCTCTTCAAAGCCGCCAAACCCTTGATGGAGATACAGCATCAGGAGTATCTCACCTTTTCCAAAGCAGCCACACTCATGGGCTGTTCCCGGCAGTATGTTTATAAACTTGTAGCCCTCGGCAAGCTGAAAGCCTCACGTATCAGCAACCGCATGGCATTCATCCGCAAGGCGGACATTGAGCGGATGCTGGAGGGCAACCCCTACCACCGTGTCCTGCCCGGCAGCACTTCCGCATCGAGAAAATCCGCATCATCGTCCTTACCAGCCAAAAGAGAAAAAAGGGAAAAAGAAATTGATGAAGTTCTGGATTTCTATTCGGGCGAGGAGGTGATGTCGCTCTTCAAGGTCAAGCAGTCGTGGCTATACACCACCGCCAAGCGTAACCGCATACCTATCTGCCGCATCGCAGGGAAGAACTATTACAGCAAAAAACACATTGACGAGTTCTTCGGTGTGGCTGTAGATACAAGCAATATCACCGACTGGCTCCTGATTGAAGAAGCGGAAGAACTGTTCGGCATGAAGCCGGGCGCACTCCGGGCATACGCCCACCGTCACAGGATACCGACCAAAAGAGAATACGGGCGCACTTACTACTCCAAATTCCATCTGGACGAACTCCGCAGGACAGACCTCGTGAACGATGAACGCTACTACACCGTGGAGCAAGTCCGGCAGATTTACGGGCTTTCCTCCGCCAACATCAGCCATATCGTCAAGGTGAAGCGCATCGAAAAGATAAAAGTAGGCATGAAAAACCTGCTTTTGCGCTCCGATGTGGAGCGTGTCATGGCTGAAAGGGAGAAACAACCATGAGCAACCGACATTACCGGAAAATTATTTCAAAATGATTGCCGTGGAGGTCTTCACGGTTGTTTCACGTTGTTTTTTTGCCACCGTAAACACGGGGACACCCCCGAAAATGTACAACTTAAAACATCATCGATATGAGCAAATGCAAGACAGTTACCTTGCGCAAGCGCAAGATTAAGAACGGTACACAGTATTCGCTGTGTCTGGATTATTATCCCGGCTACCGTGACAACACCACCATGAAAGTGATTACACGTGAAGCTTTGGGAATTTACATCTTCGCCAAACCAGCCAACCAGCAGGAGCGTGACTTCAACGCACGCATGATGAAAAAGGCGGAGATACTTCGCAACAGACGTTACGAAGCCATCTTCAACGAGAACAACGGCTTCTTTGACAAAGCCAGGATGAAAGGGGATTTCCTCGCCTACTTCAAGGAACTGGCAGATAGGAAGAATATCAAGTGGCAGCACGTCTATAAGCACTTTAAGCGGTTTGTAAAGGGTAAATGCACCTTTGAAGAAGTGGATGTGGACTTGTGCCGCAAGTTCATGGAATACCTGCTTAATGCACCCCAATCCATACACACCAACCAAAAGCTGCATATCAATTCTGCGGCAGGCTACTGGTCGGCATTCCGTGCAGTACTTCACACCGCCTACCGGGACAGGAAGATAAAGGAAAACCCCAACGGATTCTTAGACCGCATCGAGAGTATTCCCACCATGAGGGAACATCTGAGCCAAGAGGAACTGATACGGCTTGCCGAAACCCCTTGCGAGGAAGAGGTCTTGAAAAGGGCGTTCCTTTTCGCCTGCCTGACCGGACTGCGGAAGAGCGACATTAGGCAGCTCACTTGGCAGCAGATACAGCCGTACACCAACGGCAAGATGTTCGTGACCACCCGTATGCAAAAGACGAAGCAGATTGTACACAATCCCATCAGTGATGAAGCCTACGGACTGCTCGGGGAACGGCATGAAGGGCTTATCTTCGAAGGATTCAAGGATAAGATGCTGCAGGGTCCCCTAAAGCGTTGGCTGTTGGCGGCAGGCATAACCAAGAAAATAACCTTCCATTGTACCCGGCATTCATTCGGAAGCCTGCACGTGGAAATGGGTACGGACATGGCTGTCATACAAGCCTATATGGGACACAAGAACATTACCACCACACAGATTTATTCCAAGATGGCGGCACAGCAGATGTGCGAGGTCGTGGACAAGATAACCCTGAAACGCAAGGAGGCATAAGGCATCCTCAAATTCCGGGATATTCAGAGGGAGCGGTTATTGCGTGGAGCTTTAACCGCTCCCTCTGTTTTTTGCCCACCATTCCTTAAAAAGTCCTTAAAGTACGATAATCGGGTGCGATTCCGGACATTTGGTGAAAAACATTGAAAAAGAAACCGCTAACCAAGGATAATGAGTAATAATTGGAAGAAGACTATTAAATTTGCAAAAACAGCAACAAGTAACAACCGAATAAGACAAAAAACATGGAACCGTCCGTAAAAGACAAACATATCATTTTAGGATTTGTCGGCTTTGCCATCCTCCTAATATCTTCCATAGCGACACTGATTGTCGCAGAGAAATTCAATCAGGACAACTTTGTACGCCTGATAGTTTTTGTATGCAGCAACCTCCTTGGCTGGCTGCTCTATCTCTCTTTCCAGACAGTCATCTTCGACACATACGAAATCTACCGAATCAAGTTCGGCAAGAAAAAGACACCTGCCGAAATTACAGAGATTCGGGAAGACCAGCCCCAAGATGCACACAAGCCTGTAACCCCGGCATCAATGGCGACAGGTGGAGAAGCAACCCCGGATATAAGACCGGCAGAGATTGCCATATCTCCGGAGCTTCACGAGAAAAACCGTGCTGATTACGAGGACAGGGAGCAGCGGGAAAATGAAGAGCGCATCGCTATGGTCATGGAATACATCCATTTCATCATGCCCCGTATCGCAGACAAGGAGACCGTGAACCACATCTGTGGCGAGGTCAACAACTGGATGCGGCTTCACAGCTACAAGCCCAAGCCGATAAAAGGACGGCTGACCAAAGACATTTCAAACATTCCGCTCCGCCATTTCGTGTGGAATATCTCCGAGCGTTTCATGTACAAGAAATACTACACGGGGGACAACCGTGCCCGCTTCATCAGCACCCTTTTTCCACGGGAGTTTGCCGATACAGACATAGCGACCATCAAGAACTTCAAGGTAGAGCCGTTAAAGACACTGATTCCCATTGACGAGCCTGAAAACAGCAGACTGGATTTCCATTATCCGGCAGATTATGTACGGGAAAAGTATAACCAGCCTTTCAACAACCAATAATCACGGGTAATCAATAACAGATAACTGTCTGTATCACATCGTTTCCCGAATAACTTTACCCGTCATTCACGGTTAGGCATCGTTATTCGGGAATTATTTTGCAATGACCTTTCGTGGAGGTATTCACGGCTGTATCATTCCGGTCCTTTGCGCCATGCCTTACAAAAGAGGCGAGTACGCAAATGGAAAAAACAATGATTACATTCAACGACCTCCCGGAGGTCGTGGCTCAGCTTCGGGACGAGGTGATGAGCCTGAGAAGCCTGCTTACCGAGCAGCGCAGTGTGAACAATGCAAAGGCGGTGGACACCCATGTCCCCATGTCAGTGGAAGAGGCAGCGGAATATCTGGGCATTCCCAAAGGCACGCTCTATATGAAGCTGTCGGAGGGAAGCATTCCCGCCACCAAGCCCGGAAAACGATATTGTCTTTACAGGGACGAACTGGACAAATGGCTGGAATCCTCCCGTAAGAATCCTGTACCCCTGTCCGATGAGGAACTCTGCGAATCCATATCCTCCTCCCACCGCCGCAAGCCCGGTCAACGTAATTGGTAAACGTCATGGAAGAGGACAAGAATTATATCAGTCTGATACATGGCGACCTGACGAGGGCAACCCAAGTGCAGCACGGAATGCCGGACTGCATCGGCGTGATGAGTATCAAGACCGCCAACCGGACGATACTCGAAGCATCGCTGCTGCCCACGCCCCGTGCGTTGTGGGACAGTTCCTGGTATGAGGGGGAACTGTCCTGCCTCTTTGCGGATTCCAATGTAGGCAAGTCCATCCTTGCCTTGCAGATAGCCGACCGTATCGCCCGAACGGACAATGTGCTGTATCTGGATTTTGAACTGTCCGAAAAGCAGTTCCAGCTCCGCTATACCAGCGAGCATGGGAAGCCCTACACTTTTCCCGAAAGGCTGTACCGGGTTTCGCTTGACTGCAATTCGTTACTGGAAGCCGATTTCGAGGAAGCCATCATGGGAGGCATAGAGCAAATGGCTCTGCAAACCGGGTGCAAGATTTTCATCGTTGACAATCTTACTTATCTATGTTGTGCTATGGAGAAAGGCGATGCGGCAGGACGGCTGATGATACAGCTCAACAACCTCAAAAAGAAATACGGGTTGTCCGTCCTTGTGCTGGCGCATACCCCCAAACGCTCTTTGGACTGCCCCATCACTTCCAACGACCTTGCCGGCAGCAAACGGCTCTACAATTTCTTTGACAGCGTGTTCGCCATCGGGAAGAGTGCGCAGGACGGAGGGCTTCGCTATGTGAAGCAGCTCAAAGTCCGTTACGGGACATTCTCCCACGATGCGGACAATGTAATCATCTACGAGATTGAAAAGGTGGACGCTTTCCTGCAATTTGTGTTCAGGGGCTATTCAACGGAAAAGGAACACCTGAAGAAACTGGGCGACAATGAATCCAGCCAGAGAGACTGCCAAATATTGCAATTGTCCCGGTCGGGAAAGTCCGTCAGGGAAATAGCCTCACAGGTAAATTGCGGAAAATCCACTGTCAGCCGGATAATCCAGAGCAACAGGAAAGTGGAGGAATCAGCCGTTCCAAGTGTCCCGCTGTCCCAACCCGAAGTAAACGGGACGGTGGGACAACATGGGACAGATGGGACAATGGAGGACACAAAGCAGGTCGGGTTGTTTGCCGGACAGGAAAGAGAGGAGGACAAGCCATGAAACAGCCTGTACATATCTGTATAAAGAATAACCGCCTTGTTTATCGGAGCGGTAACGGAGCAAACGGAAACTTGATTTCCCAGAGTGTCCCAAGATGTCCCACTGTCCCGACCCACAGGACGTGGGACAATGGGACAGGACAACAACAATTTCATGAAAGAAAAGAATAGAGGAGGCTAGCAATGGGCAATTATACATTACAGAAATATAAAGGAACGGCAACACGGCATACCTGCCCGAACTGCGGGGACAAGCGTTCTTTCACATACTATGTGGATGAAAGCGGTACGCCCCTGCATCCGTCTGTCGGCAGATGTAACCATGAAAGCAGCTGCGGGTATCATTACACTCCAAAGGAGTATTTTCATGACCACCCCAAATGCCGTACTGCCAA
Organism: Parabacteroides sp. An277; assembly: GCF_002159645.1. Lineage (GTDB taxonomy): Bacteria > Bacteroidota > Bacteroidia > Bacteroidales > Tannerellaceae > Parabacteroides. Next base: position 50,673 of record NZ_NFJB01000004.1, read on the forward strand.
CAGTTTCTCTTTTGACAGGCAAAAGTCGGAACAGAAGTCCATACAGAAACCACGGCAAGCAGCCATAGGCTACATACCGCCAAAGTATGTGGAGAGGTCGCAAAGCGTGCATAGCAATTTCTTCCGCTTCATTTCATCGCTTCTTTATTCCTATTACGGCAGCAAGGCAAAGGAAGTGTTGAAGAGGTTGCTGGAAGAGTACCGTCTGGGGGCTACTCGCGACGGGGCTGTCATCTTCTGGCAGATAGACCGCGCAAACAGGGTACGCACGGGCAAGGTGATGCAATACAATCCCAATGACGGACACCGTGTCAAGGACGGACAGGCATCGGCAGTGGACTGGATACACAGCCTGCTTAAAAGGCGGCATGAGCTGGCAGAGGAATGGCAACTGTCCCAATGCCTGTTCGGAGAACACCTGCTGGGCACTTATTCCGACAAGGTTGTGGTCTTGGTGGAATCCGAAAAGAGTGCCGTTATCGGCTCTGCCATCTTTCCCGGCTATGTATGGCTGGCGACAGGCGGCAAGAGCCAGTTGAGAGAGGAAAAGCTCCGTGTGCTGACCGGGCGCACCGTGCTTCTCTTTCCAGATGCGGACGGATATGCGGAATGGAAACAGCGTGCCGAAAACATGACTTTTTGCAAGACGGTCGTGTCCGACATCATTGAGAAGAATGCCACCCCGGAGCAGAAAGCTGCACATATCGACATAGCTGACTGGATTGTCTTCCAGATACGGGAAAGCAAAATAAATTGTACAGCCGACCACTTGGTAGAGGCGGAAAGAATCCTCCGGCGGATGGTAGAAAAGAACCCCGTCCTGCAAAAGCTGATAGATGCTTTCGACCTTGTACTGGTCGGTGCATCCCCAAGCAACAGTGATGAAAACCCTCCATAGCGGAGGAGAGCGGAAGCCGTAGGCTGTGGGTAACGGACAATGGCTTGCCATTGATATAGCCCACTATAACTACACGCTCCGCTTCCGTAGTTGTGGGCTCTCCCGAGGGGATTAGGGCAAAGCCCTAATGACCCACTCAGGGCGTTTCACCCCTGAGAACCCAGAGCAAAGAGTGACCCTCTCTTTGCAATCTCCGCTTATGGGTTGCACCCCTAAGAACCCCGTGCGATTATGAGCGGACAACAATAAGTTTAATCAACAACCCAAATCAAGTTTTAAGAATATGGCTACAAAATCAAGCATACATATCAAGCCCTGCAAAGTCACATCAAGTGGGGCTCATAACCGGAGAACAGCCGAGTACATGCGTAATATCGGCAAGTCCAAAATTTACATCGTGCCCGAACTCACTGCCAATAATGAGCAATGGATAAACTCCGGCTTCGGCAATCCCGACCTGCAAGCGCACTATGACAACATCAAACGGATGGTCAAGGAAAAGACCGGTCGTGCCATGCAGGAAAGGGAACGTGAACGCAAGGGCAAGAACGGAAAGATAACTAAGGTGGCGGGATGCTCGCCAATCCGTGAGGGTGTGTTGCTCATCAGACCTGACACGACACTGGCTGATGTGCAAAAATTTGGCGAGGAGTGTCGGAGGCGTTGGGGCATCACACCGCTCCAAATCTTCCTGCACAAGGACGAGGGACACTGGCTGGGTGGGCAACCAACCCCGGAGGACAAGGAGAGTTTCAAGGTAGGCGAAAAATGGTTCAAACCGAACTACCATGCACACATCGTGTTCGACTGGATGAACCACGAAACCGGGAAGAGCCGCAAACTTAATGACGAGGATATGACCGAAATGCAGAGTCTGGCATCCGACATTCTCCTGATGGAGCGTGGGCAGTCAAAGGCTGTTACAGGCAAGCAACATTTGGAGCGAAACGATTTCATCATTGAGAAGCAGAAAGAGGAAATGAAACGTCTTGACGCTACAAGGCAGTACAGGGTACACCAATTGGAAATGGCGAATAAGAAGATGCAGGAAACGGAAACTATAACCAATGCCCTTATCGAAAAGGCAAATGAAAAGGAACGGCAGAGCGAAGACCTTGACAGGGCTATCAGCGAGAAACGCTCTAAGCTGAACAGGGAAAAAGGGAGCGAACTTCTGAATGCCGCTGTCGGCTGGGCTACCGGGAAATCAAAAGCACTGAAAAATGAAATAGAGGATTTGCGCAATGAGATTTCCACGCACGAGGAAACCATTGAGCGGTTACAGGGTAAAATACAAACCATGCAGGACAACCATCATCGGGAACTGATGGACTTGAAAGGCAAGCATCAGTCCGAACTGAGCCGCAAGGAAACGGAACATGCACAGGAAACCACAAGGCTTAAAAACCGGATTGCATGGCAAAGCCATATTATCGGCTGCCTCAGTTTCCTGCTGCTAAAAACAAGCGATATCTTTCGTAAGGCTGTTCACTGTATTGTCCGTTTTGCCCGTGATTATTACAAGCCCCGTTTTGACACGGAACAGGTATCGGACATCAAGAGTGCCCTTAGTCTGTTCGGGGAGGACAGACAATCACATCGGGCGGCAGGTGATTTCCTGTATTTCACAGCCAAGCAAAAGGGCGGGTTTGACAATCGGGAGCAAATTAAAGCCAGACGGGAGGTTGACAATGTGGTGGAAGGAAATTATGACCAACAGCAGAAAAGAGGTTTCTCAATGAGAAGATAGCCCATAAGGGGTATAACTAATAATATTGTAAGAATTTGATGTACAATCGAATAAAAAGCGTAACTTTGTGGAAATATCAACGAAGATTATGACTAAAAATACAGATAAACAAGCAATTGATAATTTGGCAGATAACTTCAGTGGTTATGCGACACTGCTTCGTAAAATCAAGCAACGGGTACTGATAGCCCAACAACGGGCGATTTATGCCGCCAACGAAGAAATGCTCCGAATGTATTGGGATATTGGAGGCATGTTGCAGCAAAGTCAAAAAGCAGATGGTTGGGGCAAGAAAACCTTGCAACGCTTGTCCGTGGACTTGAAGAACGATTATTCCGAAATAAAGGGGTTCTCTGTGCGCAATATGCAGTGCATGATACAGTTTTTCAACGAATACAATCAAGAACTTACGATGGTGAAAGGTGCTGATTCTTCAATTGCGCAATCAATGATTGCGCAATTAGGCGAATATAATTTTTCCCTCCCTATCAAGCATTTGGGCTGGACGCATAACCTGATACTCTTACAACAAGTCAAGGATATTCGCGCACGGTATTGGTATATGGTGCAAAGTATTACATCGCATTGGAATACACGCTATCTGCAAGAAGCCATCAAACTTGATGACTATGGAAAGCATGGTGCGTTGGCAAACAATTTCACCGCGACCCTGCCTGTTCCCGAAGCAAACGATGTGAAAGCCATGCTCAAAGACCCGTACATTTTTGATATGCTTACCTTCACAGAGCAATACAATGAGCGTGATGTAGAAATCGGTTTGGTGAAGCATGTAGAGAAATTCCTCGTGGAAATGGGGGCTGGCTTTGCCTTTATGGGGCGGCAGTACCATATCAATGTGTCAGGAGATGATTACTACATTGACATATTGATGTACAACACCTTCCTACACCGCTATTTAGTGATAGAGTTGAAAGATACGGAGTTCATGCCGGAATATATCGGTAAACTGAACTTTTATTGTTCCGCAGTGGACGACATCCTTTGCCGGGAGGGGGATAACCGAACCATCGGACTGCTACTTTGTAAGAGCAAAGACCGTATCAAGGCAGAATATGCCTTGCGTGATATTCAGAAGCCAATCGGAATCTCTGATTATGAGTTAGGACAAGCCTTGCCAAAAGACTTCCGTGGCAGTTTGCCTACGATTGAGGAAATTGAGAAAGAGTTGGAATCTCATTAATTGTAAATAAGATATGTAATACACTTCATTTTTGATAAAATTTAATCATCTTCTAAATCATTACAACTATGGACACTAAAGCAAATCAACGACTTCCATTATGGTGGATTCTGATACTGGCTCCTCTTGGATATGCAGGCACGAATCTTTTCCATTGGCTTGCTTCGCCTGAAATACAGGAGCTTACAGGCATAGGGCAATACAGGATATTTTCATTGCTGGTCTATACACTTGCAACTGGAATTGCGGTAATTGTCTATATGGTTCTTCTGAAAAGCCGGGGAATGACAATGAAGGCTGCAGGTTATCGCAGCAGGCTGACATGGAAAGGAGCAATGGCAGCGGTTATTGCAGTCGTTATCGTATCGTTCATTATCTATCCGTTGATAGAAATGGGATTGAGAGCCGCAGGTGTACCAATGTACTGGACAACAGGACAAATCACACCTGTAAGCCAAAATACTCTGCAGGATATGTTGCTCGGCATACTCATCACGGTTATTCTCGCTCCATTGACAGAAGACACGATATTTAGGGGTTATGTATATCAAGCTTTTGCTCAACGTATGCACAAATGGGTGGCGATTGCAGGGTCTTCACTGATATTCGCATTACTGCATATCCAGTTCTTCGGACCCGGAATGGCGATATGGATTCTATTTTTCGGAACGGCATCAGCATGGCTTTACAGCAGGTTTGACAATATATATCCGAGTTTGCTGTTCCATGCCCTCAACAATCTGTGGGCATATATCATACTGCCGATGATTTTTTAATAAATCATTTCAACGCAACGAAGGAACGGAAGCGATTCCCAGCTATTACAGGCAATCTGGGAACTGTGCCGGATACATAATGAACAAAAGACTTACGGAAAAATACACGTGAATACAGAGCTATAAACCAAAATAATATGAGGACAAAATAAGAGAAGGGAGAACCTGACGGTAATACACCGAAGGATTCTCCCTTTTCTTTTACTCTTCAAAAAGCAATAGATATTCTACCTTCCTTTTGCGTTCGATACTCGGAATTATTTTATCTTTTTGCATCGGAAAGAAATATTGAACAATGTAAGCAAAATATGATATCTTTGTAGCGGGTTAAACTATGAGCTAAAACAGGAGTGGAATATTGGAAACAAATTGCATAGAAAAAAGAAGAAACCGCCTATATTGTTACCGCAAGTGAGTTAATAATCAATAAAAGCGTTAAATCTTCACCCTTTAGAATGTACTATTAAAGATTATGACCATATTTCTGACTTATTACTTGTAAACTATTGAGTAATAATCGGCTGTAAATACTGACAGAAAAAAGAACTATCATTTTGATTTAACAGGAGCTTTTAGTAACATTATTGAAGAAAGTGAAGCAATAGAATATGATGATGACGACGATGAGGATGAATTCGATGATGATGACGATGACTAACATCTCATTAATCCATAGCCTTTAAGTTTATTAAAGAAACAGGTCAGGACGCTATATCCTGACCTGTTTTTGATGGTTCGCCCAGCACGAACATACTCTAACCGGTGCAAGTCCGTAACACGCCCGATAGCGGGAAGTGTATAGCCAAGAGCAAGGGTGTCCATCGTGAGATGGAATCTGAAGGAAGCTGGCGGCAAACATCTGGCCTGACGTACAGAAACTTGATATAAGGCTAGTGGGCATGGATAAGACTACCAAACAAGTCAAAGTCCGATAGCTATACGGAAATGCCCAAAGTAAATCAAGCAGGTATAAGATGGAAAGAGCATGTCCTTAACTGGGGAGGTCTCATGGACGTGTGGAGGATGGATTTCCGAATCACGGAGTAAAGCCTGCCATGAGAAGTCAGCCGAGGCCATAGTACCCGATATATTTTTTTCTACTCAACTCGGGGAAGGGCTGAACCATTAGTCAATTGAGCAGTAAATGAAAGTCACTCCATGAAGGGAAGAACGCAGAAAATAACGATGTCAATCGGTAGCCGCCCTCAAAATGATAGCACGGAATGCGAAAGCTATGAGGGGGTGCAGACTTTCATGGACATGACTGAAAACAACCTCAAGGAAGTGCAATTTGAACGTGGAAACCTATTGGAGTTCATCCTCTCGCCGTCGAACCTTAACCTTGCCTACCTGCAAGTTAAGCGGAATCACGGCAGCTGTGGAGTAGACGGATTGTCAACCGAGGAATTGTGTGATTATCTGAAAGGGCACAAAGATGAACTCGTGGAATCCTTGAAATCGGGCAGCTACCGCCCGAACCCCGTCCGTCGGGTAGAAATCCCGAAGGGTGGGGTAAGAACCGTCCGCTAGGAATCCCGACCGTAGTGGACAGGTTAATCCAACAAGCCATCAGCCAAATACTGAGTCCCATCTATGAACGCCAGTTCAGCGACAACAGCTTTGGCTTCCGCCCCCATCGAAGCTGCCACAAGGCATTGAAACGGGCGCAGGAATATATCACCCAAGGCTATACATACTGCGTGTCCCTTGACCTTGAACGCTTCTTCGACACGGTAAACCACGCCATGCTGATAAGGATACTGTCCCACACCATACGTGACGGACGCGTGATATCGCTTATCCACAAGTACCTTACGGCAGGCGTCATGGTCAGACGCAGCTATGAGGAAAGTGTGGAAGGTGTTCCCCAAGGCGGTCCGTTAAGCCCTCTGTTGGCAAACATCATGCTTAACGAGCTTGACAATGAACTCACCCGCAGGGGTCACAAGTTTGTCCGCTATGCAGACGACTGCATGATACTAGTCCGTAGCAAGCGTGCTGCAGAACGTGTCCGTGAGACCATCTCCACTTTTATCGAATCACGGCTTCACCTTAAAGTTAACCGGGAAAAGACAGAAGTGGCCTACGTTGGCGGGGTGAAGTATTTGGGTTATTCCTTCTATATGATGAACGGGAAATGCGGTCTGCGCCTGCATCCCCAATCGGTTGCTAAGATGAAAGTGAAACTGAAAGAGCTGACATCAAGAAGTAATGGTTGGGGTTACGCAAAACTGAAAGACAAGCTGAACCAATTCATCAATGGTTGGATGAACTATTTTAAATTGGCTGATATGCGTAACATCCTCCAAACAACGGATAAATGGCTTCGTCACAGAATCCGGAGTTATGTCTGGAAGAGTTGGAAGAAAGTCGGCGCAAGGTTCAAGAATCTCGTGAGATGTGGCATAGACAGGTGGCGAGCTTGGCAATGGGCCAATACTCGTGGTGGATATTGGAACACGGCAGGAAGTCCGATCCTATGCCGAGCCATGAATAACGAGAGGCTAAAACTTCAAGGCTACCCTTGCCTTGTGGACTTATATGTCAAATTGCATCAGCACTAAGGAACCGCCGTATGCCGAACGGCACGTACGGTGGTGTGAGAGGTCGGAAAACGAAAGTAGGAAGAAAACTACTTCGTTTTCCTCCTACTCGATTTAGTTAAGTCCTAATAGTTAGTTTGCTTTATTTGCTCTCAGCATTAGCTATTGATGCACGTACTCTGCTTAATGTTTCCAATGTCATCTGAAGATATGAAGCAATCATTGTCAAAGGTGCTCTTCTAGTTATTTCAGGAAAATGTTGCTGTAATCTAGCGTATCTGTCATTTGCTGATTCGAAACGTAAATTGTCAGCCTTTAATTGTGATAACATTAATGAATTTTCAAAAAAACTCCGATATAGATAAGCTATATCACCATTAGCATCAGAAAGTTCTTCCATTATATCACGCGGAATTTCCCATAAAACACTGTTTTCTACAGCATCCATCATAAGATGTGTTGGCTCTCGGTTAAAATAGCTGTCAATACACCAGACAACATCTTTTTCACATGCTAAATGTTCTATCACATCCTTATCATGCTTTAGGTAGTGCTGTCTAATAAATCCCTTTTCTATATAAAATAGGCAATTACAGATATCACCTTCATTTAGAATTATATCACCTTTTTGATATTTCTTAGGCTGAATAATATCTGCAAAAAGGCGAATATTCTCCAACTTAAGTTTGCGATTAGGGCATGTTTCAGCTATAATCTGTTTTGCAATGTCAAATTGAATACTCATAGGCTAAAGTTATTTATATCCAACATTTTGTTTCAATTTTGGGTTCAAGTCTATACTTTTTTGTGGAATAGGAAAAACTGTGGTATACCCATTTTTCTCATCAGCCAGTTGGACTCGCTGATCGTATGATTTGTGATAAACTCCAAAACGCACCATATCTTGTCGTCGCCAGCCTTCCCATACTAACTCCAACAAACGCTCTTTCAATATGTTCTCAAGCGTAGCTTCTCGATATGGCATACCAACACGACCTCGGACTTCGTTCAACTCCAACGAGCCATCCTCACCATTACGTACCTTTGCCTCGGACTTCATCAGGAGAGCATCGGCATAGCGGAATAGCACGATGTCGTTATCCGGTTGTCTACCGTCGGAATGTGAGGTCCTATCAACCTCATATTTTGCCATACGAGCACCAGCTGTCTTGACATAGGAGCTTCCCGTAAGATTCAACTTTAGCTCCAATGGGAAATACTCCAACTGCTGTCCATTGTCCATCATTACAGGCTTTCCATCAACCTCTACGATGCCGGCATAGAAGTTCTTTTCAAAGCGAGCATCTACATCATCTGTGCCGTATCCGTTGGCTAAGACTGTTGAGATATTGGCACTGGTACCATTTTCCGATGAGCCACCCAACGCACCGCCATGGTTGTAGTGTCGTGATCGGAAGAGATACCAGAACTGCGCAGCATAGAGGTTCTTATCCAACGGAATGGTGAATATGTTTTCGTTGGAGTTCTCGTTATGCACAGAGAAATTATAGCTATAATCGTCCTCCAACCGATAACCTACCTCGGCAAGTTTATTGCAATATTTGATACAGGTCTGCCAAGCGTTGAGTTTCTCACCATCGACGGTGAAAAATATCTCTTTACCGTTCCGTGGAACGCCATCAGTCCAATTATCATCACAATATATCTCGGCATTAAGAGCCAACTTAGCCAAAAGGAAATTAGCTACAGGTGTTGTTATACGACCATAGTAGTTACCCATCTTATTACTACGCTCATTTGGCAACAACTCGGCAACCTCCTGCAACTCATTCACGATAAAACGGAAAACCTCGCTACGCTCGCTCTGCACAACTTCATCCTGCGGTTGTTCATAGGATGTTACGATGGGCACTCTGCCATACATATCCATAATGTAGTAGTAGAAAAGTGCTCTCAGAGCTCGCACCTCAGCTTCGTAGGCCACTCTCTGCTCCTCAGATAGGTTATGGCTATACTTATCGATGATATGCAGAGATTTGTTCGATAACACAACAACCTTGTAGAGGTATTTCCAAGTATTGTAGAGTGGTAAATCATTAGGACTCCACTTATGCTGATACATATTCGCCCACAAACCTCCATCGTACCAGTCGCCACCACGAATAGGTATCATGGCTTCGTCTGTAGTAAGTGTGTTATAGTCATAAATCCCACGACAGGTCCCCTGTAAACCCTCACTGTCTGCACTGCCACCAATGTAATTGTAGAGCACAGCCACTGCATTAATATATATGTTGTTGGCATTGTTGTAAATGTCTTCTTCATAAAGTTGATCTCTAGGGTCTTCAGTAAGACAAGAGGTCATCATCGTTGCCAAAGCAACCATCAATATGTTTATATATCTTTTCATAACTGTAAGCGGTTAGAATTGAATACTAAGACCTAACGAATAGGTACGATATAAAGGATAGGTGCGTTTGTCGTCAATGCCCAAAGTGTTGCTTACTACATAACTGTTTATCATTGGAGTAAGACCGCTATAGCCTGTGATTGTTGCAAGGTTGCTAATGCCTGCCGAAAGACGCAATGACTTCACAGCCTTGGATTTCATTGGAATATTGTAGCCTATGGTAATATGTTCAATATTTACATAGTCACCTTTTTCCAACCAATAGTCTGAAACATTCTGATCAATAATATTTTTTTCAGGAGCACCCTTCAATACATTGTAGTCAGGGAATATAGACATATTGGTATAAGCCAAGCCCGTGCCATTGAATATCTTATGACCGAAAGCACCATTTATCTGCATGGCAATATCAAAGGACTTGTAACGGAAACTGATGTTTGATCCAATAGTTACCTTGGGGGTTGCCTGACCTGCTATATACCTGTCTCCGCCATCGCTAAAATCAATCTCGCCATCATCATTCAAATCTTCAATATCGTAACTGTAGCCACCAAGTTCATTTTCTTTAAGCCCTTTGCAGTGAGGTAGATAGAATACCCCCAATGGCTGACCTACAATCTGATATACTACATTATTATCTCCACCGTTCTGACCTGCACCATAAAGCGAGCCAATCGGAGTAATATCTGAAGCTGTCATATGCATACCATTATACTCTCCACTAAGCGAAAGTAACTTATTCTTCTGGTAGGACATATTGAAGTTGATATTCATCTCCATATCCTTTCGTTGAATGGGAACTACCGAGATTCCTAGTTCGACACCCTGGTTAGACATCGAGCCGATATTTGCCATCAGTTTATCGAACGCAAAGGTCGGAACGGGAACATCATACTCATAGAGCATATCCGTTGTCTTTGAGTAATATAATTCCGAGGTAAGCATCAACCGATTATCCCATATACCTAAGTCAAAACCGATATTAAATGTTGAACGAGTCTCCCACTTAAGGTCCGGATTCGTGTTGCGTATACTTCCCATTGTTACGGTAGGTGTACCGTTGATGGATACGATACCATTCTCCTTTACGGTATTAAGTGTTGTATAGGATGTTATACCTCCAAGATTTCCTGACCGACCATATCCGGTTCTTAGTTTCAATATTGTTATAAAGTCAGTATCAGAGAGGAAGCCTTCTTTTTTTACATCCCAACCCAGTGATACTGATGGGAAGAATCCGAAAGTATTGTTATCGCTTACCATTGAAGAGCCATCTCCACGGAGTGCTGCCGCAATAGAATATCTATCCTTGTAACTATATGTGACACTACCCATTATTGAAGCAAGTGACGGGTCTTCATAGCTACTGCTCGTACCACCGAAAGGACGCGATGATGTTGCTCCGATGTTATTATAGGAGAAATCATTTGTTGTTATTCCTTTTGCCTGCACCCATAAACCAGTCCTTACCTGTTTAAGATATTCTGCGCCAACAACAGCATCAAGGTGTGAGTCTCCCCAAGCATTGTTATATGAGAGGGACACATTTGTAAAGTAGTCTTCACCCTTGAACTCTCCACGATAAACATTGCCTTGCGCCCACACCCATGTAGGACAAAATTGAGCATTTCCCGTAGATGAATATGAATAAGAGCCGAAAGCCGACAATATCAAATTGTCAAGGATATTAAATTTCAGCCCCAAATGTGTATTGAAATTCCGTTCTTCGGAGTCATTTTTCTCATAGAGGAGTGCTCCGGGGTGGTTGATGTGTGATGCAGCCGAGTTCTTCACCCAGTTGCCATTAACATCAGTTCCTGCTGGATATGTAGGATTCTGTGCAGCTGCCGAGTAAAACAGCATTCGTGTATCGAAAATGTCGTGTATCTTTGACGAGTAGCCATATACACCAAAATCGCCAACTAAGCGACCATCGAAAGCCTTTTGTGTAGCATCAAGTTTTACCACTAAATTTCGGTAATCGTTAACTTTGACAATTGTATTATGATCCATAAAACCGAACGATGCTCGATAGTTTGAGTTTTCCGAACCACCGCTAAAAGCCAAGTGATGCTGATGTATCAAGCCCGTACGAGTAATTACATCGTGAAAATTGGTGTTGTAGCCACCATTATTGTAATCTAATCCAAGTGCCTCTGCTGTAGCTATATACTCCGGGCCGTTGAGCATTTGCAGATGTTTATACATTGACTCGAATCCGTAGTTGCCATCATATGATATTTCGAAACCTCGCCCCGTTCCTTTCTTGGTCTTAATCTCAATTACACCTGAAGCACCACGGGAACCGTACATTGCCGTTTCGGTAGCATTCTTCAAAATAGTGAAACTCTCGATGTCTGCGGGATATATGGTAGATAGCGTAGCGATGTCAGATGTCACTCCGTCAATAATTACTAACGGGTCATTGCCACCCATAATGGATGTGGTACCACGCACACGGATACTATTCAGCATAGCGAGCCTGTCAGTCCCATTAGTGGTGACGTTCACACCGGCAGACTGACCACTCAATACATCCAAAGCATTATTCAATGGTCCCTTCTTGATATTCTCGGGCCTGATATGCTCTAATGATTTAGTCGCCGAAATGGTATCTTGTTTCTCTCTGATATTCTGTACTTGTGCATCAATTTTTTGAGCACTACAGATGAAGAACATTATGACAAGACAAAGACCGACTCTTCCCATCTTGATTCGTTAAATCTCTGTAGATTCCCCAGACCAGACAGTTAATAAATCTTATACGCAATGTATTATAAAGAGGGGGATTGGGAATCTGTACTATTTCCCTGCCTGTCCGTCCGCTTAGCCATTGTATATTTTTTTCTGTTATTTCATATCAGTGATGCTGATAATCCAGGCAAGAACAGAGTAAACATCTACCTCTTTTATACATAAATCCTTTCCAAGGACTTTATAAGCGCAACCATTAACTACATTACATTACAAAGGTAACAATAATTTGTCATTTGAAGAAATTTAGAAAAAAGAAAAAGTCATTATGCGTGATATTTTTTATTTAATTACGACATTTATCAAATACAAAAAATCATAGAAGGACAAAAATCTTTAAATGATTTGATTATAAACAAACTTTAAATAGTTAAATTGCAATAATACTATACCATGGTTGTTCTTTACCTTAATGTAATACTACTGTTATATATCTGGTCATTTATCTCCTTTTGTCGGATGCAAAGGTTGCCAAACCTCTTTTAGAAAACGAAAAGTTCAAGCGGTAAACCATTTGGAGCAGTTTCGTCCTCCGTTGGAGAGTAAACAGCTCCAAAACCTTTTCTTATTCATCGGCTTGGCTGAAAACTGCATCCGGCAACGGAGATAAACGACTGACGAAATAATAGCATAAAACAGCATAGCCCCCCTTAATAAGGCAATTTTATCAATGCTGTTTTCATTCTTTTCAGAGGACTATTATTTTCGACAGAGAGAAATTTGGCAAGCGGCAGATTTCACTCCCTCAAAAATAATAGATTTGAATTGCTGTCCTCTTGCCTTTATTGGAAATTGTAGTACCTTTGTAGTGGCTTGTGCGAACGAGCCAAGCAATGTGGAAAGATGGGAACATCGAACCATCAATAAAGTACCGAAAAGAGGGAAAATACCCTCTACCACCGCTCTTTGAGTGTTAAGAAATAATAAAAAGGTTAAATCTTCACCTTTTAGAATGTACCCCTAAAGGTTATGCCCATATTTCTGACTTATAACTCACAAAATATTGAGTAATAACTGGTTGCAAATACTATGATTAAATCCTCATTAATCCTACATAATGATTACATCATAATTACTAACGTTCTCTCTTTATAGACAATTTTTTCATATTAATCTTTCCTTCCTGACTAATTCAAAAGGGTCCGTTCCTTTTTGTTAGGAACGAACCCTTTACTTATTTTTATATTACACTTTTACAACCAGTAACTACTATTCTGACCAATATGGGTTTTGAACCAAATTAGGATTCAAAACAATATCCTGTTTTGCTATTGGATTATAGTAATATTTAGGTTCAATGAAGTTCCAAGCATTTATTTGTGCAATCATCCGCACATAGCCTTTATCCCCTTCCGTTAATTCATAAGTATTACCATCCAAAATTTCAACTGTCAATTCATACTTTTGCTTATCTTCTTCCGGAATAGCATCAGCTTCTGCTTGGGTCGCTACTAAAGCGTAATCAGGCTCACCATCTCCTGTTAAATCAATATAACCTAATTGTCCTATATACATTCCTTCTGGAGCCTTTTCCAATAGCTTACCACATCCCCACCGCATTAAGTCATCATAACGAAAACCTTCGCAAACCAACTCTATGCGTCTTTCTCTACGTATTTCAAAAACAGCCCCTCGTTGTGTAGAATTTACATTTGAATAACGCTCTGCCTGAACTGGGTCAATATTACTTAACCAATCCGATAAGGTAGCACGAGGTACGCCTGCACGATCACGAATCAAATTAATCGTGTTATCTATATCCTCTTGCGTTAGTTCTCCCAATTCTGCTTTTGCTTCTGCATACATTAAAAGAATTTCGGCATAACGAATCACCGGTAAATCCGTATAAGACAATCCCCAGCTAATCTGATCATACGTACGAGGCTCAAATTTTACTTGTGGATATCCTCCATTAGAAATTTTTTGTCTATGAGGTTCATTCTCTGTTACACGCGTAAAACCTGGCGTCATGAAAGTTTGAGACATACGAGGATCACGGTTTTCAAAAACCTCTGTAAAAGTTTTTGTTTCATATCCAGGTATATCTTGGAATCGTTTAGTTTTTCCATCTTCTATAACCAAATAATCCTCCATCAAATCCCGAGAAAGGCTTGTTTGCCAATCAAGTACAGCTTGAGCATTATGATATCGCCCTAATGATTTGTCATAATCTTCATAGAAAATCATCTCTTTGTTGGTAGAAAGATCTTCGCTGCAAAAAAGGGCTTCATAGGCAGGAATGTCACCCGAAGGCGTAGTAGATAAGCTATAAGAACCTGTATCCATTATCTTTTGGCAAGCTTCAATTGCTATCCGATAAAAACGTTCTGCATCACTTAAGCCTAATTCCGTATGATACTTTCTCCATGAGCCTTCCGACAATGCAATGCGTGCTTGCATCGCTAATGCTCCATCCAACGACCAAACCGTACGGCTTGTTTCTTTATTCTGCATGTGATTCACTGCAAAGTCCAAATCTGCCATAATCGAATCAACAACCATGGCACGAGGATCTTGTGGTTTATAAAGTAATTCCTCGTCTGTTGTTTGCAAATCACGGCTGTACCAAGGAACATCCGAATAAGAGAGCACTTTATCATAATACAATTTGGCTCTAAACATACGTGCTAACCCAACGTAATGGTCAATTTCTGCCTGATCTCCTTCCGCCTGTCCAGCTCTTGCTAACATAAAGTTAACGGTACGGATATCCTCCCAGTTCCATACGCTGGCATTATCCGGATTTAATTCACCACGCATTTTGGTATAAATGCTCGTATTATCAATATAGATCATATTATCTGTTCCCAAGTCCCAATAACTGGAACCGATTAACCCATATAATCCATTCGTATATAGCTCCAAATCCGTCGGATTTCGAAAGAACATCTCTTCTGTAATTGATGTTTCCGGATATTTATCCATAAATTCATCATTACAGCTATTCAAACTAAAAAGGCCAATAACGCTTAATCCAAACGCCTTTATTATATTTCTTTTTACTATCATAATTTCTATTTTAGAACGTTACATTTAAACCAAATGAATAAGAACGTTGCAATGGATACATTTGCCCACCCAAACATTCCGGGTCTATCTTATAATACTTGTACAAACCCGTTATTTCACAAAGATTATCTCCTGAGAAGAATATGCGTAAACGATCGATGTTCATCTTATCAGTCCAAGCTTTAGGTAATGTATAACCTACCGACAAATTTTTCAAACGCGCATAAGTGGCATTCTGTAAATAACGAGTCTGGGCAATTCCTGCCTCATAACCGCTTTGTTCTGCTACATAAGCTTTGAAACGAGGGAAATAACCATTCGGATTTTCTTCGGTCCAACGGTCATAATAATTTCCTTCCGTTATATTCGTCCAAGGTTGTGCATAAATACCCCAAAAATACAAGTCTCCGCTTGGATTATAATTCTTTTTCAATACACCTTGTATAAACATATTAAAGTCAAACCCATTCCATTCAGCATTGAGATTAAAACCAAAAGCATAACGTGCACGGTTATTTCCTATGATGGTATAATCTCCATGGTCTTCACGCGTCCAAGCTCCTTTATTAATTTTGCCATCACCGTTCAAATCCTTAAACTTCAAATCGCCAGGTTCTATCGGTCTGGTTCCAACGTAAGAAGTGACTTCCGTTTGGTCTGCATGATTATCTATATCCTCTTGTGAAGTAAAGAAACCTTCTGTAACTAATCCCCAAATGTCACCAATTTCCCAACCTACATAATAATCATCCAACGTTCCTGTTTCATTCGCAAATTTAGTAATCCATGAGCGGCTATCACCTATATTAAAGCTTAAACCATAATTCAAGTCTTTGCCTGCCAGTTTAAACTGATCGCGCCATGTTACGGTTAAATCCCAGCCAGTTGTTTTTAAGTCGGCTGCATTAGCCAAAGGAACGCTCGTTCCTAATACGTTAGGCAAACTAGCTCCAGCTGTCAACATATCTTGTGTACGACGGATATATCCATCAACAGTCGCCGTTAAACGATTATTAAACAAATTGATATCCATACCCCAGTCGGCTGTCGTAACCGTTTCCCAAGTTAAATCCGAAGAAACAAGTCCTGGAGCACCCACATAAACAGGTTGTTCCCCATTTATTATTTGAGAAATCTTGCCTGAACCCATGGTTGCTAAATACGCATAATAATTTTCCCTCAAATCTTGGTTTCCTAAGCTACCGTAAGAAAAGCGGAACTTTAAAAAATCGATTACATCATGAACGGGTTCAAAGAAATCTTCCTCCGACACGACCCAAGCAATAGAACCGGATGGATTGAATACATATCGAGAATCATGCGGGAAACGGGATGTTCCGTCGTAACGCCCATTAAACGCAACGATATACCTATTATCATACGTATAATTCAAACGTCCAAATCCGCTTCGTAAAGCTATCGTATAAATGTTTTGCCCGACGCTCATATCTCCTGTTGCCAAATCCACAGATGGCAAAGAGGAAGTAATTAATTCTTTACGACTTGCAGATGTATAATTCTCCCGCCAATTTTCTTGATTGTAACCGACCATCGCGGTAAAATCATGCTTATCGTTAAATACTTTATGGAAAGTTGCATACGCATCAAATGTCAAGGTCCGGGCATTTGTGTTATTAAAATAAGCTTGGCTGATTTCGTCTAATACAAATGCTTGTCTTTCCGGTCCATCATAATATTCTATGGGGAGCGAGTAGCCCTCTTCTGCATTCTTTTGTGTCGAATAATTAAATGAACCATTTACCCATAATACATCTTTCAAAATGTCGATTTTGGTCGTAAACTGAGTCGTAAACGTGGTCTTTTGCTGGTTCCAGCGCCCGCCTTCTGCCATTCGGCCAAACACAGACGCGCCGCTTTCTGTCCACGTCCCATCCGGATTGTAAATAACATCCAACGGGTTAATTCGGTTTACTTCCCAATAATAGGAATCTCCTAAATAATTGGGCGAATCATAATCCGAAGTTACATAGCTTGTATTGTTGGCCACATGCCACCAATCCGCCAATTTAAAGTCTAATTTGGAACGTAGATTATAACGGTTGTATTTATCTGTCCCATACTTGACCATACCATCTTGGAAATTATAATTGGCAGAAAAATAATAATTCAATCGATCCGTCTTTCCCGAAATATCAATTGTATGGTTCGTTGAAAAGGCTAAGTTCTTATAGGCTTCTTTGAACCAATCTGTACTTCCGAAATAGGAATATGTTCCGTCTGGATTCAAATAGTAAGGAGACAACGAGGGGTCTTCCGAACGTCTTTGCGCATAAGCCAATTGATCGGCATTATAAAGGTTATACCAAGGATAAGACATGGTATTGCGCGTCGAAGCCACCAAATAGGGATCTGTTATCACATCTGCCATGCTACTCAACTTGCGCATGGCAAAGTTATTATTGTAATTAATCGTCAATTTCTCTTGCCCGGCCGTCTTGGTCGTGACCAAAATGACACCGAAGGCAGCACGAGAACCATAAATAGCTGAAGATGCCGCATCTTTCAAAACGGAAATGCTTCCTATATCGGTCGGGTTCATTCGGTTCAACTCTTCTGCTGTCGAAACGACACCGTCTATTACAACCAATGGATCGCCTCCATTCAAAGAGGTCGTACCACGTATGTTAAACGTAGGGGAATCCGTTGCTTGACCACTTCCTATCGTCACATTCATATTGGCTACCGAACCTTGCAACGCCTGGCCGACGTTCAACACAGGACGGTCGGCCAAAACTTCGGTAGGTACTGTAGCTACCGCACCCGATAGGTCCACTTTCTTCTGTACACCGTAACCTACCACCACCAGTTCGTCCAGCGACTGCGAATCTTCCTGCAACGATATATCAAGGTGTGTTTGATTTCCTACCTTGACTTCCTGCGTCGTATATCCAATGTACGAAATTTGCAAGATAGTTCCTGCCGGCACATTTTCTAAGGTAAAGTTTCCATCCAAGTCGGTTATCGTACCCGTCGTCGTGCCTTTGATGACGACATTCGCGCCTGTCACGGGTCCATACTGGTCTGTCACGGTACCCGTTATACTCCTTCCCTCTTGCTGAAGAATGGTAAGGGCATTGGCATCCGCGTCGACAGACGTGGATGCGCCGCTTCCGGAAGCGGCTTGAGCCACGCTTGCAGAGAACAACATACCTCCCACCAACAAGCGTCCTACTGAAATTGTCAATGTGTTTCTTTTGTCCATTTATGCTATTTTAAAAATTCGGCGCAAAGGTATCCGCTTTTCTTTACAAGAACGTTTCATAAATATTCATAAACGCTACATTATGGTTACATAATAATTACAGCACTCCTCGGCTCTTTCAGTTAAACGCAGATTGATGGAAAAACAATCGAACACAAAAAGGGCGGACACGCGTGTCCGCCCCTGTTAATTATTCATTGTTAATTATTCATTACCACAGCGTGATGGGCTCCGGATATTCCACCACCAGCGGACTGCCGCCGTCGTAGGTCTCGATACGGACTTTATATTGTCCTTCTGTCAAGTCTGGCACCATGGTAAATTCGCAACCGGTCTCTGTGACGTTGGTGATGGTCTCCGGGTTAATCCATTCGATGTAATCCTGATCATTGACAAGCCCGATGACGTGCTCCAACGTACCATCCTGTCCTTTCAATGTGAAGCCTTGATATTCCACGCCGGTTTGCTTGCCTCGCTCAATGCGATGCGGATTCTCCGGGTCGCCCCCCTCTTTTTGGTAAACGGCGGTGATTTCCGGAGTGACGGGAGTAGGTTCGGGTTCGGATTCCGGCTCCTCCTCTTCTTCGTCGTCCGTGCCGGGCTTCACGCCGCGACGCTCCAAGACGTCTTCCAGTTGGGCAATCAGTGAATTGATTTCATCGATGACGGCACCCAGTTCCGTACGCGTTTCTTCGTCTTGCGTCGCGATTTCGTTGGCCAGATAAAGCGCATTAATGGCGTTTACCAAAGACACATACGCGTCGTCCACCTTCGGGCGGATGGTCTTCATCGTCTCTTGTTCGTCGCGCTTGCGTTTCTCGCGCGAACGCGCATTCAGAGTCTCCTTGAAATCCTGGTTCGCCTCGTCCAACTTCGCCACAGCCTCGTCCAAAGCCAGCTCCGTCACAGCCAGTGCGTAAGTGTCCGACTTCAAAACAGCCACCCACGCGTTGATTTCCGCCGTATTTTCCGCATACGACTTGTTGTGGGCATCGGCATAAGGTCTCATGGCATGTTCCAGCAGCTTAGCAGCCGCCTTCTTCGCCTCGATAGGACAATATAAATTACTCTCTATCTGTCCCTTCAAGTAGAGGGCAATCTCATCACGAATACGGTCTTTCGCTTCGATATCTTCCGTCTGTTCGAATCCCGTATTCGGTTTGTAAATGAGTTTTTCCTGCCCAAACCATCCCGTATACGTAGAATATTGCTTCGAAATTTTATATTTCTCCGCAAATTCCGGCGTGATGGCCTCGGTCACGTTCGTATGGTAATCCACATGTTCGCCATTGCGAGCGTTACTTCTTAATTTCCGGGTTATTCCTTTTATCTTTTTCATTATATGTATAATTTAAATTTGTATTCAAAATACTTTCCAGCATGCTGGAATCCTTCGCGACGTGGTCGGCATGCTTTCCAGCATGCTGGAATCTTTCGCGACGTAGCCGGCACGCTTTCCAGCATGCTGGAATCTTTCGCGACGTGGTCGGCACGCTTTCCAGCACGCTGGAATCTTTCGCGACGTGGCCGGCACGCTTTCCAGCATGCTGGAATCCTTCGCGACGTGGCCGGCACGCTTTCCAGCATGCTGGAATCTTTCGCGACGTGGTCGGCACGCTTTCCAGCACGCTGGAATCCTTCGCGACCACGTTTTTTTACCTCCTTATACGATTGCATTCGTGGGCAAAGATAAAGGAGTAAAAGATAAAAGTCAAGACTTTTATTTGTGTTGTTCAACATGTTTTTCTATTTTTCCTGTCCGATGAACGCGCCGGATTCAGACAAACGCGCTGCAAAATTATCATCCACACCCCCGATTTGAATTATTATTTGAAAGAAAAATGCAGAATTTCCTTTTAAATTCTTTGCAAATTGGAAATATTGCCTTACATTTGCAACCGAAATAAAAACAAAAAGCATGTTGAACGAATGGTTGCATATGATTCTTGTCGTGAACTTGTCTGTCGTGAGCCAAGCAGGAGAAAGGTATGCAAGACGTTGAGACGTGCCGCCAATCATGCAAACAGCCTTTCTCCCCACAAGAAGAGAAAGGTTTTTTTATTAATAGAATATGGTAACTGAAAGGAAGATAAAGATGAAGAATCCGTTAAGAAGCGCATACAGCACCGAAGGCCGACGCATGGCCGGGGCACGCGCCCTCTGGTGTGCCAATGGGATGAAAAAAGAACAGTTCGGCAAGCCGATTATTGCCATTGTCAATTCGTTTACCCAGTTTGTGCCGGGGCATGTCCATTTGCATGAAGCCGGACAGCTGGTGAAGGCGGAAATCGAAAAACTGGGATGCTTTGCCGCTGAATTTAACACCATTGCCATCGACGACGGCATCGCGATGGGGCACGACGGCATGCTTTATTCGCTTCCCTCGCGCGACATCATCGCGGATAGCGTAGAATATATGGTAAACGCCCACAAGGCAGACGCGATGGTGTGTATCAGCAATTGCGACAAAATCACGCCGGGCATGCTCATGGCAGCCATGCGGCTCAATATCCCGACGGTGTTCGTCTCGGGCGGCCCCATGGAGGCGGGCGAATGGAACGGGCGGCACCTGGATTTGATTGACGCCATGATTGAAGCCGCCGATACGTCCGTCAGCGACGAGCAGATTGCCGAAGTAGAGCGCCACGCCTGTCCGGGCTGCGGATGCTGTTCGGGCATGTTCACCGCGAACTCGATGAATTGCCTGAACGAAGCCATCGGGCTGGCCCTTCCGGGAAACGGGACGATTGTAGCGACGCACAAGAACCGCGTCCAACTGTTTAAAGATGCCGCGAAACTCATCGTCGAAAATGCGTATAAATATTATGAAGAGGGAGACGCCTCCGTCCTGCCGCGCAGCATCGCCACACGGCAAGCCTTCCTGAACGCGATGTCGCTGGACATTGCCATGGGCGGCTCGACGAACACGGTGCTCCATCTTTTAGCCGTGGCGCACGAAGCGGAAGCGGACTTCACGATGGACGATATCGACCAGCTCTCGCGCCGGATTCCTTGCCTCTGCAAAGTAGCCCCCAATACCCCTGTCTACCATGTGCAAGACGTGAACCGCGCAGGGGGCATCCTTTCCATCATGCACGAACTCCTGAAGGCGGGCTTGGTAGACGGCAAGACGAAACGGGTAGACGGGAAAACCTTGGCCGAGGCCATCGATGAATATGCCATCACGTCGCCGCACGTCACCGCAGCAGCCTTGCAGAAATACAAAAGCGCGCCCGGCCATCAATTCTGCATCCAAATGGGCGCACAAGAAAATTACTATCAAGAATTAGACACCGACCGGACAGCCGGTTGCATCCGCGACATTGCCCACGCCTATTCGAAAGATGGCGGATTGGCCGTATTGAAAGGAAACATCGCTGAGGACGGATGCGTAGTCAAGACGGCAGGCGTAGATGAAAGTATCTGGAAATTTACAGGACCGGCAAAGGTGTTCGATTCGCAAGAAGCAGCCTGCGAAGGCATCTTGGGCGGGAAAGTCCAGGCGGGCGATGTGGTAGTCATCCTCTACGAAGGACCGAAAGGAGGACCTGGCATGCAAGAGATGCTCTACCCTACCTCCTATATCAAGAGCCGTCATTTAGGAAAAGCCTGCGCGCTGATTACGGACGGACGTTTCAGTGGAGGGACATCAGGCCTCTCCATCGGACATATCTCTCCCGAAGCGGCCGCGGGTGGAAACATCGGCCTGGTGAAAGAGGGCGACCTCATCGAGATAAACATTCCGGAAAGAAGCATCCGGGTCCAGCTCTCCGACGAAGAGCTGGCCAAACGACGTCAGGCGGAAGAGGCACGCGGCCCGAAAGCCTTCACGCCTCCTGTTCGCCAACGGGAAGTATCCAAGGCATTAAAAGCCTACGCAAAAATGGTTTCGTCGGCCGACAAAGGCGGTGTTAGAATAATCGATTAAAGAAAAAGTTATGGAAAAAGAAATGTTAACAGGAGCGGAAATATTGATGCGCTCGTTGGAGCGTGAAGGGGTACAAACACTCTTTGGGTATCCGGGCGGAGCTATTATCCCCGTGTTCGATGCCTTGTATGACCATCGCGAAAAACTCCACCACATATTAGTACGCCACGAACAAGCGGCTGCCCATGCCGCACAAGGATATGCGCGCTCGTCGGGCAAGACAGGCGTTTGCTTGGTCACCAGCGGACCAGGTGCGACCAATACTATCACCGGTATTGCCGACGCCATGATAGATAGCACGCCGATTGTCGTCATTGCCGGACAAGTAGCCACCGGATTTTTAGGAACAGACGCATTCCAAGAGGTCGATTTGGTAGGCATTACGCAACCTATCTCGAAATGGAGTTACCAAATCCGCCGGGCAGAAGACATCGCATGGGCTGTCTCACGCGCTTTTTATATTGCACGGAGCGGACGGCCGGGTCCTGTGGTATTGGATTTTAGTAAAAATGCGCAAACCGAACAAGCGGAATATGAACCGGTGACCGTCGATTTCATTCGTAGTTACGACCCCGACCCTGAGATAGATTACAAACAAATCGCAGAGGCCGTGGCACTCATCAACGAAGCGAAGAAACCTTTTGCCTTGGTAGGACAAGGCGTAGAATTGGGAAACGCCCAATCAGAATTGCAACAATTCATCGAGAAAACAGATATTCCATGCGGATGCACTATGTTGGGGCTTTCTGCCTTGCCTTCCAACCATCGGTTGAACAAAGGCATGCTCGGAATGCATGGAAATTTAGGCCCGAACATCAAGACCAACGAATGCGATGTACTTATTGCTATCGGCATGCGTTTCGACGACCGTGTTACAGGTAAATTAGAGACCTATGCCAAGCAAGCTAAAATCATACATTTGGATATAGACCCTTCGGAAATTGGAAAAAACGTGCCGGTTACAGTTCCTCTCTTAGGAGATTGTAAGAAGACATTAGCGCTTTTGACCGAGCTTGTCCAAGCCCATAAACATACCGACTGGATTGAAAGTTTCCACTCCTACGAAGAAACCGAGTTCAACCAAGTCATTAAGCGGGAAGTATATCCGACGGAAGGACCGCTCAATATGGGCGAAGTTGTTCATGCCGTAAGCGAGGCAACCCGCCATGATGCGCTCCTGGTAACGGATGTGGGACAGAACCAAATGATGGCGTGTCGCTATTTCAAGTTCTCACGCCAGCGGAGCATTATCACTTCGGGAGGTATGGGAACGATGGGATTCGGACTCCCGGCAGCTATTGGGGCTACCTTCGGACGTCCCGACCGTACAGTATGTTTATTCTTAGGCGACGGCGGACTTCAAATGACTCTTCAGGAATTCGGTACCATTATGGAGCAACGAGCCCCGGTTAAAATCATTCTCTTAAACAATAATTATTTGGGGAACGTACGTCAGTGGCAAGCGCTGTTCTATGCGCATCGTTATTCTTTCACGCCCATGATGAATCCGGATTATCAGCAAATTGCAGCAGCGTACGGTATCCCTTCGCGACGCGTCATGAAGCGAGAGGAATTGGAAGAGGCTATCCAGGAAATGCTCACGACCGACGGTCCCTTCTTCCTCGAAGCGTGCGTAATAGAAGAAGGCAATGTGCTGCCCATGACTTTGCCGGGTAATTCTGTCAATCAAATGTTATTAGAATGTTAATGTAAAGCGTATGGAAAATAAGACATTATATACCATCATCGTCCATTCGGAGAATATTGCCGGTATCTTAAACCAAATCACGGCTGTATTTACCCGTCGGCAAATCAACATTGAAAGCCTGAACGTATCGGCTTCGTCTATCCAAGGCGTACATAAATATACGATTACCTGCTGGACTACGCCCGATATCATCGAAAAGGTAGTGAAGCAAATCGAGAAAAAGATGGATGTCATCCAGGCTCATTACTTCACTGATTCGGAGATTTTCCAACATGAAGTGGCTTTATATAAAGTATCGACGCCAGAGTTTCAAAACAACCCGATGGCTTCTCACATCATTCGCCGCTATAACGCGCACATTGTCGAGGTGAACCCGATTTTCTCGATTGTGGTCATGGCGGGATTAAGCGATGCCATCACGTCGCTCTACCAAGAATTGCAATCGGTCAACTGTGTCCTTCAGTTCGTCCGCTCTGGAAGGATTGCCGTATCGACCAGTTGCTTTGAGCGGGTCAATGAATACTTAGCGCATCGTCTCGAACGATACCAAAAGGAGAGGCAAACGAAATAAGTTAGAATCAAAATCGTTTATCGTTAGAATCAAAAACGATTATAGTTTACATCGCAAGGAATGACAAGCAAGAATGGAAACAACTACAACGCTAAATAAAATAGGTTCTTATTCATTTGTCGCGGAACCTTTCCACGTGGATTTTACGGGAAAGTTAACGCTCGGCGTGCTGGGTAACCACTTGTTGAATTGCGCAGGGTTTCATGCAGAGGAACGAGGTTTCGGCATGGCTACCTTAAACGAGCAACATTATACATGGGTCCTTTCCCGTTTGGCGATAGAAATGGAAGAGATGCCCTATCAATATGAACCGTTTACGATTCAAACATGGGTAGAGAACGTGTATCGCCTCTTCACCGACCGTAATTTCGCGATCTTGAATAAGGAAGGAAAGGCGATAGGATATGCCCGTTCGGTATGGGCGATGATTAGCATGGAAGATAGGAAGCCCATCGACCTGTTGAGCTTGCACGGCGGGAGTATTACAGATTATATCTGCGATAAGCCTTGTCCCATCGACAAGCCCGGGCGCATCAAAATTTCCGTTCAAGAACCCGCCGCCCTGCATCAAGCAAGGTATAGCGACATTGATGTGAACGGACACGTGAATAGCATTAAATACATCGAGCACATCCTCGATTTATTCCCGCTTGAACGTTTCCGCCATCAATTCGTCCGTCGTTTTGAGATGGCGTATGTGGCGGAAAGTTATTACGGCGATACGCTCTGTTTTTATCCGGAGCAGAAAGGGGAACTTGAGCAGGACATAGAGGTTCGTAAGAACCACGCGGACGTGGTAGTCCGAAGCAAAATAATTTTTGCGTGAAATAAGAAGAAACATGTTTATTTTTAAAATAAGAAGAAAATGGCAATTATGAATTTTGGCGGGGTCAATGAAAACGTAGTGACCCGCGAAGAATTTCCTTTGGAAAAAGCAAGAGAAGTGTTGAAAGATGAAGTAATCGCGGTCCTCGGATATGGCGTCCAGGGACCCGGGCAGAGTTTAAACCTCCGCGATAACGGTTTCAACGTGATTGTCGGACAACGTCCGGGCAAGACTTATGACAAGGCCGTGGCGGATGGTTGGGTTCCGGGCGAGACGCTCTTCGGCATCGAAGAGGCGTGCGAACGCGCTACCATCATCCAGGTATTGCTCTCGGATGCGGCACAAATCCAGTGCTGGCCGACGATTAAGAAACACCTGACGGCCGGGAAAGCTCTCTACTTCTCGCACGGTTTCGCCATCACGTATAGCGACCGTACGCACATCGTACCGCCCGCAGATGTGGATGTGATTATGATTGCGCCGAAGGGTTCGGGGACTTCGCTCCGTCGTATGTTCCTTCAGGGACGCGGGTTGAACTCCAGCTATGCTATCTACCAGGATGCGACAGGCCGCGCGTGGGAGCGTGTCATTGCGCTCGGTATCGGCGTGGGCTCCGGCTACCTGTTCGAGACGACTTTCAAGAAAGAGGTTTACTCCGACTTGACAGGCGAGCGGGGTACCTTGATGGGCGCTATCCAGGGCTTGCTGTTGGCGCAGTATGAAACGCTTCGCGAACATGGCCACGAGCCGTCGGAAGCTTTCAACGAGACCGTGGAAGAGCTGACACAGTCGCTGATGCCCCTCTTCGGGGAAAACGGTATGGATTGGATGTATGCCAACTGTTCTACCACCGCTCAGCGCGGCGCGTTGGATTGGATGGGCCCGTTCCACGATGCCGTCAAGCCGGTCTTTGAGAAGCTTTACAACGAAGTAGCTTGCGGAAACGAAGCGCAACGTTCGATTGACTCCAATTCGCAGCCAGACTATCGCGAGAAACTGAACGCCGAGCTGAAGGCTTTACACGACAGCGAGATGTGGCAAGCCGGAGCGGTAGTGCGCAAACTGCGTCCGGAGAATAACTAATCCAATTTTTTTCCCTACCTTTGCCCCGCTTGGGGCAAGATAGTGTTTTGTAATCCTCATCGGAGGGCAACAGGTGCCGGATAAGATGACTGGGTAAAACCATTCAGCTTGTCCGGCATTGTTATGTTTATTACCAAAGGAATGTTTTATGAAGAAAGAATTGGATTTGACAACGGGCAAGGTCCCGAAGGTGCTGCTTCAGTTTGCGGTGCCTTATTTGTTGGCGAATCTCCTGCAGGCGTTGTATGGAGGGGCGGATTTGTTTGTCGTGGGCATGTATGATGATGCAGCCAGTGTGGCGGGCGTGGCGATTGGAAGTCAGGTGATGCAGACCGTCACGGGCATTATCTTGGGGCTCACTACAGGCGTGACGGTGCTTATTGGTATTGCGACAGGCGCGCGCAACGAGCGGGATTTAGCGTCTATCATGGGCTCCTCTATCTGGCTTTTCGCAGGGTTGGGATTGTTATTGACGGTCTGCATGACGGTGTTTCACAATGCCATTGCCCTCTTGATGCATACGCCCGTCGAGGCGATGCGCGATACGCAACATTATCTCCTCATTTGCGCGCTGGGTATCCCTTTCATTATTGGCTATAATGTGGTGTGCGGTATTCTGCGCGGTTTGGGGGATTCGCGGACGCCGCTCTACTTCGTGGCGTTGGCTTGTGCGATAAATGTCCTGCTCGATTTTCTATTGGTGGGGGGATTCCACTTGCGGGCTATGGGTGCCGCTATCGCGACGGTCGCTTCGCAGGGGATTAGCTTTGCTACGGCTTTGGGCTTTCTCTATCGGCGCGGATTTCATTTCCCCTTCTCGCGGCGCGATATCCGCTTGAATCCTCAACATGCCAAACGCATCTTGCTGCTGGGTGCGCCGATTGCTCTCCAGGATGCGCTTGTCAACGTATCGTTTCTTATCATTACAGTCATTGTCAACCAGATGGGCGTGATTGCGTCGGCGGCACTGGGCGTAGTCGAAAAAATCATTGTCTTTGCGATGTTGCCTCCGATGGCTATCTCGTCGGCCGTGGCAGCCATGACGGCCCAAAACTACGGGGCGGGACTGACCGAGCGGATGCGGCGTTGCCTCTGGTCGGGGATAGGCATGGCGCTGGTGTTTGGTGTTTCAGTTTGTCTCTATTCCCAATTCTGGCCGGAGACTTTAACGGGTATTTTCACGCGCGACGCGGATGTTATTGCCATGGGTGCGACCTATCTACATGGCTACAGCCTCGATTGCGTCATTGTCAGCTTTGTATTCTGTATCAATTCCTATTTCAGCGGGCAAGGCAATTCTTGGTTTCCGATGATACACAGTCTCATTGCCACCTTCCTTTTCCGCATACCCCTCTCGTGGGCTTTCAGTCATATCGACTCTACTTCGTTGCTATGGATGGGCTTTGCGCCGCCACTCTCCACGATGGTATCGCTCCTCATCTGCTTCTGGTATATGCATAGACAAGCCAGAATAGAACCTAAAATTTAGGATGCGGAGACTTTCGGGACACTCCCGAAATCTTCCCGCAACCTGCGGCGGACTTTCGGGACACCCCCGAAACCTTCACGCAACCTGCGGCGGACTTTCGGGACACCCCCGAAACCTTCTCGCAACTTGCGGCGGACTTTCGAGACACCCCCGAAACCTTCACGCAACTTGTGGCGGACTTTCGGGACACCCCCGAAACCTTCCCGCAACCTGCGGTGGACTTTCGGGATACCCCCGAAAAACACACGTAGCCAATGGGAGGCGTGTATTATAATAGGGAAACCTTCCGCTCCCTACGTGCCTGAATTATTCTTCGTAGATAACCTTCCGGAAGGTTTCGGGAGCGATGCGCACTGGCTCACGCGTCAGTTCCGGGACGTTGTAACTCTTCAGGAGAAGCAGGTTTTGCGCCGGGTCGCATTGTGGCAAGAGAAATGCCTTATGCGCCTGTCCCGCAGCGTCGAAATAGGCTATATAGAGACGTGTATAGGAGCCATCATCGCGCCTCGAACTAAACACAATCCACCGCCCGTTGCTGCTCCAAGCGTGATAGCTGTCGGCATCGTTGCTATTCGCTTCGCGGAGCGGATAAGTCTCACCCGTCTGCAAATCCTTCACCCAGAGGTCTGCGCTTTTGTGCCAAATATGGAATTGCCCGTAATTGCCCTCGGTGTAAAGCAGGTAACGACCGTCGGGACTCACGCGGGGCAGCGTGGCGCTCTTGCCGCGAGACGCGCTATCGACTACCCGCTCCGGCGAACCCCACTTTCGCGTGCGGATATCAAACGGCAGGCGCAGGATGTCGTACCGGATGGATGGATAATGCAACAACAGGTCGCCCGTCGAAATCGAGTCGGGATGCGCATTCACCCGGCGCGCATCAGCCGCAGCATAGTATAGATAATCGCCCGCCGGAGACCACGCGGGGAAGGTTTCCCACAGGCTATCCGTGCGGCAGACCCATTGGATACGTCCCTGCGCCGCGTCATACAAAAACAGGTCGGATGCCCTATCCATGACCTCCACCTTCTCTTCATGCTGCATGTGGAAAGCCTGCCCGGTACGGTTCGAAGAAAACGCAATCCAATCTTGCGTGGGATGCCAGGCCGGATAGACCGCCCCCATCGGGACAGAATCCGCCGGGAAAGTGAGCTTGCGCACCTCGTCGCCCTGCACCAAGACCGTGCCGGCATGGTTGGTCCGGACGTGAAACAGCATCCTATCCGTACCATATTGCTGGAACGAATGGCAATTCACGCAATGATTCTCGTCGTAATGAAACCGCCGGTTGTTCTCGTAGAGGGTAGACACGTCGAAATTCTCCATACAACGCTGATAGAGGCCCAATTGGCGGTAATAAGAATAGCCCGGCTCAATCAGGCGGTAAGCGACATAAGGGTCCATCTCCTCGGGCGCAACGAAAAAAGAGCAAGCCGGATAACGCACCCAGCCCGCCGACGAACGGGCGTAGACCGTCAGCTGGAGACTATCCCCCCGATGCGCGTCCAGCAAGCGATGCCAGGCCTCCACCTCGAACTGAATCGTCTGGGAGGCCTTGGCCGATGCCACCAGCTCGGCCCCCTCCTTCCCCACGACAGCGACATAATTGATACCCGGAGACCGTACCAGGAAATTCAAGGGGGCGATATTGGGCGGCACCGTCACGCTTCGGTAATCGGGATAGATAGAAAGCGGTTCCGACGTCGCGGTATAATTTTCAGGGATATCTAACGACTTTTCTACACAAGAAAGGCCGCAGCAAACGGCCCAAACAAATCCGAAAATGCGGCACAGCCGGGAGGACTTTCTCAATTCACGCCCCCACTTCGCCGCGGTTGGTATCTTTTCCATTGCGTTTCATCTACTTGATTCTGATAATAATAATAAAAAGGATAGAAATGACGGTAAGTCTCGCGCAACGACTCGATATCCTTCGGTGGCTGCGAGACATATTGCTGCACAAAACGGTGCACCTCCTGCACGACTTGCGGACGTATCTGAAAATGAGCGAGCACCTCCGGATGCTCCAACGCATACAAAGCAATCGCCTGCTCTACGACCACGGGAAGCTGTTTACCCCGATATACCTGCGCCCGCTGTACCACGGAGGAAAGCTGCTTTGCGTACAGGCACGCAGCCAAAGACACCTCGAGCGCCGCTGCACTCCGCACCTGGTTCGTCTGTACATTGTACCCGATAAAAAGCGGCGCACGGTACGCCTGCTCGAACGAGTCGGTCATCGGCGCCAACTCCAGCACGCGGTGGAAATACGGGTCGGCCCACACCCGCTCCGGATGCGCCACCATCGCGCCATACCGCCGCACAAACGCGCCCTCGAAAGGATGTTGGGATAATTGGTAAAGGTACTTGTTCGCCAATGCATATTCACCATTGAGCAGGGCCGCATACGTGAGCAACTTCAGCGT
Organism: Parabacteroides sp. An277; assembly: GCF_002159645.1. Taxonomy (GTDB): domain Bacteria; phylum Bacteroidota; class Bacteroidia; order Bacteroidales; family Tannerellaceae; genus Parabacteroides. The sequence continues at coordinate 81,229 of NZ_NFJB01000004.1, forward strand.
GTAGCAAGAGGGACCCTCTATGACCATACGCTCCATCGCCTGGTGATAGGCGGGATATACCAATCCAGCCGTGAGACACGCTTCGGCATAGTAGAGGTCGGAACCATCATCCGGCAAACCGCCCCAATCTACCAAGCCCAGGTCCGGATACTGGTACGGGATGTCGAGCCAATGATTTAATAACTGTCCGGAATGCACCCACGCGATAGCGTGATAAGCCGCCACCGCACGAGTAGGGTGAGATGCCTTTCGGGCAGTTTGCTGCATCGATTGCCAATCCTGCCGCAAATAATCCCGCTGCAGAGAGGCCGTCAAGCGTTCGTTCTCCTTTCCCCACCAGGCATACATCCCGAGCGAAAAGAAAAGCACGACCGCCATGACACAGGAAAAGGCATCGCCCCGACCTCGCTCCGCTCCTTGGAGGAAGAAAAAACGACCCAATGCAAGCAAAAACATCCCCGCGAACAAAGCCAAGGGAACCAGAAAAACCCACGAAGGCTCCGATTGATAATACAGGTTCAACCCCCGATGCAAGAACCCCAGCCCCACGAGGCACACGGGCAATACCGACAGCCACTCATACTTTCCCCGCAGATTCGCACCATATTGAAAGAGACATACGCTGCCCGCCAAAAGTAACGCCCAGACGAATCCGCCGAGCCACGGCTCGTGAAACAAGCATAAGAGGAAACGCCCCACGACATAAAACCATCCACCCGGTTGTTCGCGTACGAAATGCATCGCCTCCTCTTCGAAAGAGAAGAAACTATACTGTGCTGCCATGTAAAAGACATCGCCATAAAGCCAAGCCGCAAAAAACCAACAACCCACCAAGGTTATCACCGGCAATGACCATGAACCGAGGGAAGAGAGACAGAATGTGTGTTTCATCAGGTATTCCTTTCTTGTTTTAGGCAAAGTTACGCTTTCTTGTAAGGAACGCCAAACGCTTTACCGCTCATTGATTCGATTTCTACCCGCCAAACCTTCACATTCCGCACCGCGGGAGCTCCATACGTAAATGTCCGTCCGCTGTATTGACGCATCAAGATGTCCAATGCCTCAACCTTCCTCTCAAAATCCTCCACAAACACGACCTTGCCCCAACAAATGACACTCGCCGAACGCATCCGATAGCTACAGGCCACTTCATCGTGTTGGGCAACCAATTCGGCCGATGGACAGAAGGTAATACATACGCGCGGATTCCGGCCGAGCGTCTCAATGCTTCGCCCTTCCTGCGCCGAATGAAGGTATATTACGCCATCCTTATAACCAAAATTCATAGGCAATACATACGGTACGCCGTCCGTATCCGCCATCCCGACAAAGCAAATCCGGCAGGATTGCAGGATTTCCTCCATCTGTTCTTTTTCTGTATAAACTACGGTTTTCATCTTTCTTACTTTCTATACATTATTATATAAAAGGAAAACTCCCCGTCAATCTTCTCCATTTTCTCCGACTTCTTTCCGCCCAGATATAAAAAGCGGAGCCCTCTTATCTTGCGACAAAAGAACTCCGTATCCATTCATTTTCAACAAAAATATTAATCTATTTCCTCATCAGCTTCGTATCCGCCCATTTCGCGAAGCGCATTCTTCAGCATGACATACTGCTGGAAGAGGTGGTTGATAGGCACTTCGTTCTGCGTATAGTCGTGCATCGGGCTCTTGAGGAAGAAACTCAAGAAACGCTGGATACCATAACGACCCGCACGAGCAGCCAAGTCGCTCAACAAAACCAAATCCAAGCAAAGCGGAGCAGCCAAAATGGAATCACGACACAAGAAGTTAATCTTGATTTGCATCGGATACCCCATCCAACCGAAGATATCGATATTGTCCCAACCCTCCTTATTGTCATTGCGAGGCGGATAATAGTTGATGCGGACTTTATGATAATAATCCGTGTACAAATCCGGTTGGTTTTCCGGAACTAAAATAGATTCCAAAGTAGAAAGCTTGCTGACTTCTTTCGTGTGGAAGTTAGCCGGTTCGTCCAATACCAAACCATCGCGGTTTCCTAAAATATTCGTAGAGAACCAACCCGAAAGACCTAAGCAACGTGTACCGATAATCGGAGCGAAACCAGACTTAACCAATGTTTGTCCCGTCTTGAAGTCTTTTCCTGCGATAGGCAACTTCGTTTTCTCTGCCATTTCCCACATGGCCGGAATATCAACCGTTGTATTCGGAGCACCCATAATAAACGGAGCGCCCTCGGCTAATGCCGCATACGCATAGCACATAGACGGTGCAATATGTTCGCGATCATCCGCCTTCATAGCCTCTTCCAACGCCGCCAATGAGCCATGTATTTTTTCATCCACTGGTACATAGATTTCCGTCGAAGCAGCCCAAAGCACTACGATACGTGCACATCCATTCTTTTCCTTGAATTCACGGATATCTTTACGTAATGCTTCTACCATTTCCCAACGGGTTGCACAATCTTTCACGTTATTTCCTTCAAGGCGTTTTGCATAATTATGGTCGAAAGCCGCTTTCATCGGGACGATCTTCTCCAGTTCGTCCTTTACCGGATTGATGTCTTTCTCTTTCAATACTTCTGCATTGATGGCCGATTCATACGCATTGGCTGGATACACATCCCAAGCACCAAATACGATATCATTCAAATTAGCGATAGGAACTATTTCATTATAATGAAGATATTTCTTATCCTTACCCCGACCAACACGAATCTTATCGTATTGAGTCATCGATCCCACGGGCTTTGCCAATCCTTTACGCGTCATCAACACACCCGTCATAAACGTAGTCGCAACGGCTCCTAAACCTACACACAGCACCCCGAGCTTACCGGTTGCCGGTTGTACATTCATTTTTCCCATTTCGTTTTCTTTTCTATTATTGATCATTTAGTTTTACATATTCTCATCGATAATTGCGCAAAGGTACGCTTTTCTTTGAATACAGAGATAGAAAAGATTCGCTTTTTGTGGTCTAAATGCCCAAAATCTCTGAAAACATACCGTTAGTAGAGCCTATCATAGGGTGATTAGAAAGGGAAATCTATATCCGAAAAGAATTATTTGCAGAAATATTTCCGTATTCTTGTTGTTTGGTACATAGATTTAACCTACCTTTGCATTCATAATTAAACAAGCGATTGAGGATAATTTATAAACACAATTAAATAACTTAAACTATTATCTTATGTGGTTACTTAATTCTTCTATCGGGAGGAAGCTGATAATGAGTATATCAGGACTCTTCCTAATTTTGTTTCTGTTGTTCCACCTGTGTATGAACATCGCGGCGGTATTCTCCGGCGAAGCTTACAACATGGTTTGTGAGCTGCTGGGTACGAATTGGTACGCTTTGCTCGGCACATTGGTGCTGGCTGCCGGTGTGGTAATCCACTTCGTGTATGCTACTATCTTGACGTTGCAGAACCGTAAGGCTCGCGGAAACGACCGCTATGCAACAAGTGCTCGCCCCAAAGGTGTAGAATGGGCTTCACAGAACATGTTCGTTCTGGGTGTAATCGTCATTTTAGGATTGATTCTCCATTTGAGCCATTTCTGGGCGGAAATGATGTTTGCTGAATTAGCCGGAATTCACGGAGATATTGCTCCGACAGACGGCGCAACGTTTATCAACTTCTATTTCCAGGGCAATATCGTAAATACGGTATTGTATCTCATCTGGTTTACCGCTTTGTGGTTCCACTTGACGCATGGTTTCTGGTCGGCTATCCAAACACTGGGTTGGAACAACAACATCTGGTTGAGCCGCTGGGAATGCATCTCTAAATGGGTAGCAACCATCATCTGCGGTTTGTTCGCTATCATTACAATTATCTTTTATGTAAATGGTGTAGGAGCATAAAACTTAAAAACTAAAAAGAATATGGCAGAAATTAATTCTAAAATACCTCAAGGCCCGTTGGCTGAGAAGTGGACAAATTATAAAGCTCATCAGAAATTGGTGAACCCTGCTAACAAGCGTCGTTTGGATATCATCGTTGTAGGTACTGGCTTGGCTGGTGCTTCTGCGGCTGCATCGTTAGCAGAGATGGGATTTAACGTATTGAACTTCTGTATACAGGATTCTCCTCGTCGTGCTCACTCTATCGCTGCTCAGGGAGGTATCAATGCAGCTAAGAACTATCAGAACGATGGTGACTCTGTATACCGTTTGTTCTATGATACCATCAAAGGTGGAGACTATCGTGCTCGCGAAGCAAACGTATATCGTTTGGCAGAGGTTTCTAATAACATCATCGATCAATGTGTAGCACAGGGTGTTCCTTTCGCTCGCGAATATGGTGGATTATTAGATAACCGTTCATTCGGTGGTGCACAAGTATCCCGTACGTTCTATGCCCGTGGCCAGACCGGTCAGCAATTGCTTTTAGGTGCTTACTCTGCATTGAGCCGTCAAATTGGCAAGGGCAAAGTAAAAATGTATACACGTCACGAAATGTTGGACGTTGTTTTGGTAGACGGTCGTGCTCGTGGTATCATCACGCGTAATCTAATCACCGGTAAGATTGAACGCTATGCCGCTCATGCTGTAGTAGTCGCAACAGGTGGTTATGTAAATACCTTCTTCTTGTCAACCAATGCTATGGCATCTAATGGTTCTGCGGCTTGGCAATGCTACAAGAAGGGCGCTTACTTTGCTAATCCTTGTATGGTGCAGATTCACCCGACTTGTATTCCGGTGAAGGGCGACTTCCAGTCCAAACTGACGTTGATGTCTGAGTCTTTACGAAACGATGGACGTATCTGGGTTCCCAAGAAACTGGAAGATGCAAAGGCATTGCAGGCAGGTACAAAGAAAGGAAAAGATATTCCGGAAGAAGACCGCGACTATTATTTGGAACGTCGTTATCCAGCATTCGGTAACTTAGTTCCGCGTGACGTAGCTTCACGTGCTGCTAAAGAACGTTGCGATGCAGGTTATGGTGTAAACAATACAGGCCGTGCCGTATTCCTCGACTTTTCGGAGGCGATTGGTCGTCTGGGTAAGGAAGTAGTTAAGCAGAAATACGGTAACTTGTTCGATATGTACGAAGAAATTACTGATGATAATCCATACGAAACTCCGATGATGATCTATCCGGCATTGCACTATTCGATGGGTGGTCTGTGGGTTGACTATGAATTGATGACGTCTATACCTGGTTTGTTTGCCATTGGAGAAGCGAACTTCTCTGACCATGGTGCTAACCGTCTGGGTGCTTCTGCCTTGATGCAAGGGTTGGCTGATGGTTACTTCGTATTACCTTATACGATTCAAAACTATTTGTCAGATCAGATTCAGGTTCCGCGTTTCAGCACAGATTTGCCAGAGTTTGTTGAAGCAGAAAAGAAGATTAAGGATCGTATCAACAAGCTGATGAACATCAAGGGTAAGGAAACCGTTGACTCTATCCACAAACGCTTAGGACATATCATGTGGGAACATATCGGTATGGCTCGCGATGAACAAGGGTTGAAAGAGGCTATCCAAATGTTGAAAGACTTGAAGAAGGAATTCTGGAGCAATGTCTTCATTCCAGGTTCGGGCGAAGACCAGAACACGGAGCTTGAAAAGGCCTTGCGTGTGGCTGACTTCCTTGAAATCGGTGAATTGATGGCTCGCGATGCCTTGAACCGTGCTGAATCTTGTGGTGGTCACTTCCGCGTAGAGCATCAAACGGAAGAGGGCGAAGCTCTCCGCCACGACGACAAGTTCATGTACGTAGCTTGCTGGGAATACCAAGGCGAAGACAAAGACCCGGTTATGTTGAAGGAAGATTTGAACTATCAGTTCGTCACTCCGCAAACACGTAATTACAAGAAGTAATAACATCAATTTCAAAACGTAGAAAAATATGGATAAAGATATAAAAGTCACCCTAAAGGTTTGGCGTCAGAGAGGTCCGAAAGAAAAAGGACAATTTGAGACTTACCCGATGGAAATCCACCAAAGTGTTTCTTTCCTCGAAATGTTGGATATCTTGAATGAGCGTTTGGTGAAAGAAGGCAAAGAGCCCATCGTATTCGACCACGATTGCCGCGAAGGTATCTGCGGTATGTGCTCATTGTATGTGAATGGCCATCCACACGGACCGGCAACTGGTGCTACTACTTGCCAGCTCTATATGCGCCGTTTCCACGATGGCGAAACAATTACGATTGAACCATGGCGTTCGGCCGGTTTCCCGGTTATCCGCGACTTGATGGTCGATCGTTCGGCTTACGATAAGATTATGCAGGCCGGTGGTTTCGTATCGGTGAATACAGGTGGAGTTCCTGATGCCAATGCGATTCCCATCCCTAAGAAGGATGCCGACTTAGCTATGGATGCGGCCGCTTGTATCGGATGTGGTGCTTGTGCTGCTGCTTGTAAGAACGGCTCAGCTATGTTGTTTGTCTCTGCGAAAGTTAGCCAATTGGCATTGCTTCCGCAAGGTCGCGTAGAAGCTGCCCGTCGCGCGAAAGCTATGGTTGCCAAGATGGACGAACTGGGCTTCGGAAACTGTACAAACACTCGCGCTTGTGAGATGGAATGCCCGAAGAACATATCGGTTAGCAATATTGCACGTTTGAACCGTGAGTTCCTGAAAGCTAAGCTAAAAGACTAATCACATAAGATTACTGATAAGCGAAAGCCTTGCCTGCGTTATGCAGACGAGGCTTTTTTATTTTATATACCTGATAATCAAGCCAACGATCGTTGGCAACATTCCCAAGCCCTTGGACGACCCGCCAACGATCGTTGACAACATTCCCAAGCCCTCGGACAACCTGCCAACGATCGTTGGCAACATTCCCAGGTCCTCGGACAACCTACCAACGATCGTTGGCTAAACAAAAAATAATCCACGCATTTTGCCTCTCTTTCTCAAAACTTTTTTTACATTTGCAAAACTATATAGAAACGATAAAGAAAGACAATGAAAAAGATTATTGGATTATTACTTTTAGCAGTTGCTTTTGCTTCGTGCGAAGGACCGATGGGACCGGAAGGGCCAATGGGTCCAGAAGGACCACAGGGACCGGCAGGTAGTAGTGGAGATGGTGTGATAGAAGGTTGGCGATATGCTACTTTTTCGGTAAACAGCAACGATTGGCAGGAAATTGCCAACGTAGATGGAAATCCTTGCTATATGTGCGAGTTCGAGTGGGATGACATCACAGATTATGTTTACAATGAAGGATTGGCTATTGGAAGTATCTATACGACAGTAGGTGAAGTGGAAACCTTATCGCCCCTGCCTTACGTATTACACCGGCAAGGAACAGATGATGCGGGCAACCCGATTTATTGGACAGAGACTTATACATTCGACTATAATCCTGGATACGTTGCCTTTTATGTAACTTACAGTGATTTCTTTATGGATCAGCGACCGGGTAACATTGATTTTCGCGTATCCATTCTTTGGTAAAACCAGCACAAATGGAAGCAAACATTTTGAGGCAGACGGTCGAGAAGCTGTCGGATGAAGCGTCATACGGACGGTTGTTTCACAGCAGCCGCGACGAAGAAGCACTTCCTTCTGGTAAGAACTTGAAGCAAATCATCCATCTTTGTCGTGCGATTCTTTTCCCAGGATATTATGGGTCTGCACGTATCAACAAACAGACCATAAAGTTTCATACCGGTGTATTGATTGAAACACTCCATTCGCTTCTCGTCCAAGAGATCCATGCCGGAATTTGTTTTGCCGACAACGATTGTCTGGCCTGCTCGGAAAAAGAACGGAACGAACAAGCCGTACGACTCTCTGAGCAATTCGTCGCCTCATTGCCTGAGCTACGGCATATGCTTTCCACAGACGCAGAAGCGACTTATAATGGAGACCCTGCCGCTCGCGACTTAGGTGAGGTTATCTTTTGCTATCCCGGGTTCCGAGCCATCTGTAACTATCGGATAGCTCATCAACTTTTTCTGGAAGGCGTGCCTTACATTCCACGAATCATTACGGAATTAGCCCATTCCGAAACAGGCATCGATATCCATCCCGGAGCCTGTATCGGACATCACTTTTCGATAGACCACGGAACCGGTACCGTCATCGGTGAGACCAGTATCTTAGGAAATTACGTCCGTATATTCCAAGGCGTCAGTTTAGCAGGAGAAAAATTCCCGCCTGACGAGAATGGAAACGCCATCCGGGGTATCGCACGGCATCCAGTTGTAGGTAATCATGTGACAATCTATTCAAATGCGACCTTGCTCGGCCATATCCATATCGGAGACGGCGCAACCATCTATGGAAACGTCTGGCTGACACACGACGTAGCAGCAGGCGAATCTATCGGCCAACCACAAAGCACAAAACAAAAATACAACACGAAATAACATCAAAATAGTATCAATATCACAATGGGAGAGACATTCGAAATGGTGGCTAAAACCCTATACGGGTTGGAAGAAGTCCTGGCAGGCGAACTGACCGCCTTGGGCGCAAACGACATCCAAATAGGCCGCCGCATGGTTTCCTTTACAGGCAACAAAGAGTTACTGTATCGAGCAAATTTCTGCTGCCGTACTGCCCTGCGCATCCTCATGCCGGTCTATCACTTTAAGGCGAAAGATGCCGATACAGTCTACACGGAAGTCAAAAAAGTGGAATGGGAAAAATACTTGACACTCGACAAGACTTTTGCCATCGACTCAGTCATTTACTCGGAAGACTTCAACCACTCGAAGTTCGTAGCCTACCGTACCAAGGATGCTATCGCGGATTACTTCTTCGAAAAATACCAGAAACGTCCATCTGTACGGGTAAACAATCCGGACTTATACATCAACATCCATATCTCACACAATGACTGCACGCTTTCCATAGACAGCTCTGGTGAAAGTCTCCATAAGCGAGGTTATCGTGTAGGGCAGGCGGAAGCGCCCCTCAACGAGGTACTAGCTGCCGGTATGATTCTGATGACCGGTTGGAAAGGCGAATCCAATTTCATAGATCCGATGTGCGGTTCCGGTACTTTGCTTATCGAAGCCGCCATGATTGCCTTGAATATCGCTCCTGGTATTCACCGCAAGGAATTTGCTTTTCAAAAGTGGGTGGATTACGACGAAGAGCTGTTCGACCACATTTACAACGACGATAGCCAAGAACGGGAGTTCACATTCAAATGCTATGGTTCGGATATCTCGCAACAAGCCATCGATATCGCTACCGAAAATGTACGCAGTGCCGGACTCCGAAAGTACATCGAACTGGAAACAAAACCGTTCCAACAATACACGGAAGCACCGCAGCCGGGCATCCTCATCACCAACCCTCCTTACGGAGAACGCATCTCCAGCCGCGATTTGTTAGGATTATACAGCATGATTGGAGAACGATTGAAACACGTTTTCATGGGATACAACGCTTGGATTCTGAGCTATAAGGAGGAATGTTTCGATAAGATTGGTCTCCATCCCTCGGAGTGTATCAAGCTGATGAACGGTTCGTTGGAATGCGAATACCGGCAATACGAGATGTTCGAAGGCAAGAAGAAAGAATTTAAAAAGAAGGAAGAATTAAAAAACAAGCAAGAAGAAACCCGCACGCCCCGGAAGGAAAACGGACAACGTCCGGCAGGACCACGTATCAAGAAGGTAGACAAACCCGAACGACGCTTCGCGGCTGCCCATCGCAACGACGAAGATTGGAACGGTGGACGCTCGTTTGAGAAAGGCCCTGCCAAGATGCGTTATCGGGAAAACAACGACCGCAAGCGTTTCGACCGGCGCTCTTCTTCGTTTGATAATAAGAAAAAGAAAGGACGTTTCTATGAAGATTAAGCATGTTTTAGCCAGTTTATTCTTATTGTTTCCGCTAAGTTTGATGGCACAAGAGAAAGAGTTGACGCTGCAGGATTTGATTCCGGGTGGCAAAAACTACGCGAAATTCCAGCCCGAGAACCAATCAATTATCTGGGTGGGCGACGATATGTACCTCACGCAAGAGGGGAAAGATTCCTACCGGGGTGCGAAGCCGGGACAATATCCTGAGATTCGCGTCAGCCGCACAAAACTGAACGAGGCTCTGCTGAAAGCCGGGTTGGACACGGTTTCCCGCCTGCCGCATTTCACGGTCCCGTACCGAGGCGAGTCCATCGTAGCCTTCACCAGCCGCAATCACCGTATACATTATAATATAGATACGCGCGAGGTGGTGGGCGATTATGCCCTGCCTAAAAAGGGAACGAACCTGGATTTCTGTCCCGCGAACCGCTACACAGCCTTTACCGAGGGGCAGAACCTGAAGGTCATCTCGCCGGAAGGAAAGACAATTGACGTCACGAACGAAACTGCACCGGGTATCGTATGTGGGACGTCGGTACACCAGAATGAGTTCGGTATCTATAAAGGAACATTCTGGTCACCTAATGGAACAGCACTCGCCTTCTACCGGATGGATGAGAGCATGGTAACGGATTATCCTTTCGTGAATATCGACAAGCGTGTAGCGACTGCCGAGCCTCATAAATATCCGATGGCAGGAATGAAGAGCCACCACGTAACAGTAGGTATCTATAACTTACAATCCGGCAAAACAGTATGGCTCAAGACCGGAACACCGAAAGAGAAGTTCCTCACGAACATTGCATGGTCTCCGGATGAGCAGCATATCTACATCGCTGAAGTAAACCGCGAGCAGAACGAAATGAATCTCGTCTCCTACTCAGCCATCACAGGCAAAAAAGAGAAAGTGTTCTTCACAGAGAAAGATGATAAATATGTGGAACCGCAACACCCTGCACTGTTCGTCCCTGGCAAACCTGACCAGTTTATCTGGCAAAGTGAACGGGACGGCTTCAATCACCTCTATTTATATAACACAAACGGTGAGCTCTTGAAGCAGTTAACTCAAGGTGAATGGGTAGTTCTCTCCGTAGAAGGTTTCGACGAAAAAGGTGAGCATCTTTTCTTCACTGGCACGAAACCACATCCGCTTAGCTCCTACAGCTATGGAACTCCGCTTTGCATCACGAACTGGAAGCTGAACCTCAAGAAGGGAGACGCTCAGTGTCTGAACCACGAAGCCGTCATAGGGAGCGGCGTACACTACGCTTCAGTCTCGCCTTCAGGACGGTACATCATTGATAACTATTCCTCATGGGACATTCCCCGCAAGATTGTCCTGACCGACACCAAGAAGAATAAAGAGCTGACCACACTCCTCGTGGCAGAGAATCCCTACAAGGATTACGATATGCCGGAGGTAGAACGAGGGAAAATCAAAGCCGCTGACGGCGTAACAGACCTGAATTATTTCTTGGTAAAACCATTAAACATGGATTCCACAAAGCAATATCCTACGATCGTTTATGTCTATGGCGGCCCGCACGCCCAGTTGGTAACAGGTTCGTGGATGGGCGGCGTCAGCGGATGGGACATTTACATGGCACGGCGCGGATATGTAATTTTTACGGTAGACGGACGCGGGTCGGCCAACCGAGGTCATGCTTTCGAAAGCGTCATACACCGGCAATTGGGCGTAAACGAGATGGCAGACCAAGTAAAAGGCGTCGAGTTCCTGAAGACGAAACCGTATGTCGACCCCGACCGCATCGGTGTGCATGGCTGGAGCTTCGGTGGATTCATGACTACCAACCTGATGTGTTCCTATCCAGACCTCTTTAAGGTGGGTGTGGCCGGAGGGCCGGTTATCGACTGGGAAGAGTACGAGATTATGTACGGCGAGCGTTACATGGACCGTCCGCAGGAGAATCCCGAAGGATATAAGAATTCCAACCTGAAGCTCAAGGCGAAAAACCTGAAGGGGCATCTGCTCTTGATACACGGGGATATCGATCCCGTCGTGGTATGGCAACACAGCCTGGGTTTCCTCAAAGCCTGTGTAGACGCAAATACCTATCCGGACTACTTCGTCTACCCGCGCCATGAGCATAACGTAATCGGACGGGACCGTCCGCACCTCCACGAGAAGATTACGCGCTACTTTGACGACTATCTGAAAAACAGCCGTTAAAGCCCTACTCCAGAAGCTGCCCGAGAGGGGTTTTAATATCTCGGGCAGACCACCTCCGACATCTGCAGCAGACTACCTCTGCTATCTCGGGCAGATGTCAGTACATATCTGCGGCAGATGTCGGACCCCATCTCGAGCAGATGTCGGAACACAGTAGACGAATATCAATAAAACATTAATTAATAACGAATTACATTTAAAACATAAATTAGATATGAATATACTGCTATTAGGTTCAGGTGGACGCGAACATGCGATTGCCTGGAAGATTGCACAGAGTCCGAAAGTGGACCATTTGTTTATCGCGCCGGGCAATGCCGGAACAGCCCAGACGGGCACGAACGTGGACATCAAGGCAGACGATTTCGATGCCATCCGATCGTTTGTGCTGGCAAACGACGTGCAGATGGTCGTCGTAGGACCGGAAGACCCGCTGGTAAAGGGCGTGTACGACTTCTTCAAACAGGACGAGGAACTGAAGGAAATACCGGTCATCGGCCCTTCGAAAGCCGGCGCGCAACTGGAAGGAAGCAAGGACTTTGCCAAAGCCTTCATGCAGCGTCATCACATTCCGACGGCACGCTATAAGAGCATCACGGCCGAGAACCTGGAAGAGGGATACGCCTTTTTGGAATCGCTCGCAGCACCGTATGTATTGAAAGCCGACGGACTGGCAGCGGGGAAAGGCGTGCTCATCGTTGATTCGCTGGAAGAGGCGAAAAAGGAATTGGGCGACATGCTGGGCGGTATGTTCGGAGAAGCAAGCCGGACGGTGGTCATCGAGGAATTCCTCGACGGCATCGAATGCTCTGTATTTGTAGTCACAGATGGGAAAGACTATAAGGTCTTGCCGGTGGCAAAAGACTATAAACGCATCGGCGAAGGTAACACCGGGCTGAACACCGGGGGTATGGGCGCCGTATCACCTGTCTCTTTTGCCGACCACGACTTCCTGCAAAAAGTTGAGGAGCGCATCATCCGTCCGACGGTAGACGGCCTTCGCGAAGAGGAATTAGACTACAAAGGTTTTATCTTCTTCGGCCTGATTAACGTGAAAGGCGAACCGATGGTGATCGAATATAACTGCCGTATGGGCGATCCGGAGACGGAGGTTGTGATGCTTCGTATCCAGAGCGACCTGGTAGAACTGCTGGAAGGTATCGCAAAGGGCAACCTGAAGGAGCGTATTCTCCTGCAAGACCCACGCTACGCTACGACGGTTATGCTCGTCAGCGGCGGTTACCCGGAAGCCTACGAGAAGGGGAAAGTCATCACCGGACTGGACAAAGTATCACCCGAAAACATCCTCTTCCACGCCGGGACCAAACAGGAAAACGGGGAAATACGGACGAACGGAGGTCGCGTCATCGCCGTCAGCTCCTATGGCGCCACACAAGACGAAGCCCTGGCGAAGTCGTACGCCGGAGCCCGCGCCATCCAATTCGACAAAAAGTACTTCCGTACCGACATCGGATTTGACCTGTAAACCAATATAAGCATAAGAACGCGGAGGCACAGCGGGCGATTTGCCCCTCTGGCCTCCGCGTTTTTTATGCCTTACTTCGTTATTTAACGACGACTTTATACGTCTCCTGCTGGCACTTTACGATATAGATGCCTGTGCTCAACGGAATTGTCTGCTCTCCCGCTACCTTTGCGTGGTAACGGCATACGCCCTGGATGCTATATACTTGCACCGGTACAACCTCCGAAGTAGCGACGGTCAGTGCACCGTTCGAGGTCCAAACCTTGCAGATTGATGCTGCATTGGGCTGGATGGATTCGTTGGCTACGCTGCTGCCTTGCGGAAAGTAATAGGTATCGCGATAGGATATAGACCACGCATCGCCTTCTGCGTTCTTATATGATACAGTCTGTACGCGCGGATTTCCCTCCGTCATTTCATACTTGACCGCGTAGCAAGTCGTTTGGCCATTGTCCGTTGTTATCTGTTCAGCTGTGTAATTTAAGTCATCATCGCCGGTATAAGCATAAGTAATATCACGTGTATAAGTTATGACATCACCGTCCATCCAGAAATAATGGGAGGAATGCATCCGATTCAAGGAATCATACGTGATATTCTCCTCGCCGCGTTGTATCCACATTGTCTCATCGCCCTTCCATTCATCGAAACCTAAGTAAATAATCTTGGTTACATCTCCTGCCTCATTCAAGGTACGTTCTTGCATACCAATTGTACGTCTAGCATAAACGCCTTCTGTAAAAGTAGAATCGATGCTCATGTAATTGCAAGTGCCGTCTTCTCTATAGAAATAAGACTCTGAGCTGTGCATTTCGTCCGAGACCGTATAAGTATCCGTCAATCGGCCTTGCGTATCGTAGATATTGGTGGTTGTTTCTGTCGATGCCTGACCGTCGTTTATTGTTTCATACACAGTACGGATCCGTTTTCCATTCTCATCATACGTATAGACATAAGAGTAATACTTCTCATTCGCCCAATTCGAGGTGGAAACATCCCACTTATAACCTTCAATACTTGCAACTTGTCCATTTTCTGTGTATGCATACAGATATTTGTACATCTTTGCACCATTTCCATCCGTTCGGATTACGCTGTCGATTTGGTTCGTCCCTGCGCTACGCAACAAACTGACCGGATTTTGTACAAGGGTAGGATTACTGAGAGATTCCGCTTGAATCTGAATACCGAGTTGCGGTCCAGATTGCGATGTTACCTGCTGCGCCTGTACGCTCATTCCACATACTACGCTGGCCATGAGAGCCAAAAAGTAATGCTTTTTCATGTTATTATGCTCCTATTCCGCAGTGTTCCCCTTCCCGCGGGTTAATTAATAATGTAAAAGAGGCGTAGGGAACTGTCGTTGTTACCGCATCGAGGCTCTGGACTGCCCACCGTAAAGTAATAAACGACAGCCCTACGCCGAATGCAGTTATATAACATCCCCTTAAGGGATTGGATATAACAAACATTGGCGCAGAAGCCGTACCTTTTATCCTTTACGGTGAAATTGTCCAGATTTCGACGCAGGATAATATCGAAACGCTTCTACGTTAATTCTTCAATACGAGGGCAAATATCGGAATTATCTTTTAAAATGCAAACGAAATGCAAATTTATTTTCTCAAAATGAAAACGCGGAAACGAGAAGATTATATTGTCATCTCCGGCTTCCGCGTCTCTTTACCTTAGTACGCCTTCTTGATTAGTTTACCAATCTTCCCACTCCGATTTCTGAAGTCCATATTTCTCACGCAAACTCCGCATTTGGCCTTGGATATATTCCTTTTGGGAGT
This sequence comes from Parabacteroides sp. An277, assembly GCF_002159645.1. Classification (GTDB taxonomy): domain Bacteria; phylum Bacteroidota; class Bacteroidia; order Bacteroidales; family Tannerellaceae; genus Parabacteroides. Next base: position 96,478 of record NZ_NFJB01000004.1, read on the forward strand.
CATTATAGTCATCCATGCCTGTATCCATCCTACGAAGTTGGTTCTCGTAATCGCGATAAACCCGATCCATATCTTGCTTTTGTCCTAATTCTGATAAAGACGTTCCCTTTTCACGGTCAGCACTTATATTCGAACTTCGAACCGTACTTGGGTCACCTCCTTCTTCCATTACTCGAATCCGCTCCCTACACGTCAAAATCCTCTTTTCTATATTCTTTAACCTCGCAGTATTAGTCGTTGTAGCTTTCAAATTACGTTCTGCAGCTCCTGTTCCATAGTTGCCTTGCCCTGCGCGAACTTGCCCACGATTTAAGCGAAGAGAAGTCCCTGCACGAGCGACTTGTTTACTTCCCGAACTGGATATCGTTTTACGAATGCCAGCCCGTTGTTTGATTAGACGTTCACGCTCGGCATAAAGCTGTTGCAATTTCTGTTTTTCTCTCGCCAACTCGGAAGCCCATGGATAGTTGGAAGGAACAGAGTTCACACCATTCACCATTTCCACAGATTCTACAACACTACTCTGGCTGTTTGCTTGTGCTTCCTCGAGCGCTACACCTGTAGCAGTCAGTGCCGCACCAACCTCATCCAGTGTGGAAAGAGCTTTATCCCAACGCTCTTCCTTTTCTTTTACTTTCTTATTATGTCCATCGACATATGCTTGCAATTCGGCAACTTGATACCTCAAATCATAAGAAGGAACCATCCGCTTCAAATCTTTCAATACCAAATAAGCATTATGATATCTTCCTTCTTCCATTTCCAAAGCAGCCAGCTCTTCCAATGCCAAGGCACATATGCCTTCTTCATTTCGATGGTCCTGTGCTATCGCTTTCCGAAGGTATTCCCTTTTCATCTTGCTCTTTTCGGCATTATAAGCCATATCCATATATTCATAACAATCAGATTCTGATTCATCCCATAAATAGGCATTGTTTACCTTCTTATCATTCAATACACGGGCATGGTCAAAGAAGAAGGCTACAGGGAAAATAATATCGGCCAGAAAAGCCGTATTAAACTTCCGGCTAAGTTTGAAATGAGCCGGTTCATATCCTGTCTTTATGGCATAAACCCGGCTCTTCCCTTGTTTATATTGCTTTGTCGAGAGTGTCAACACACCATTCCCTTCCGCATCCGTAGAACCGACATAAGTTATTACATCATCGGTTTTATACGCATTTAATGCGCCCATTTCCTTTTCATAACCATCAAAACTCGCATTCGACTTTTGATTAACCAAATAAAAGTCTGTTTCAGGAATACCTTTAACCTTCACATAGCGCGACGACTCATAATTATGAATACCGCACGACGTCAAAAAGCAAGCTATTGCTCCAAGACAAATAACACCAAACCGTCTCATCTTTAAATCACTTTTGTTCTCCGTTCCCAAAAAGAATTTAATAAAACAAAGAAGCGCAGGAACCATCGCTTACTACTACTGCACCCAAACTCTTGACTATCGCCTGCAAACAAGCGCAGAAGCCTTGCTTTTCTATCCTTTACAGTAAAATAATCCAGATTTTGATACAGGATAATATCGAACGCTTCTACATTAATTAATTCACAATTACAAGAACAAAGTTCGGCATTTTCTTTTAAAATGCAAACGAAATGCAAATTTATTTTCCTTTATCCCCTATCTAAACTTTCCAACATGCTTAAGAAAACTTCTGAAGATAACTACTTTTCTGCACGCATCGTCGATGTTTCTTTATCTTTAGCCTAAAGATACACAAATATCGACGATACGTATACAAATATCGACGATATTTGAAGAAAATGTAGTTACCAATGGAAGTTTTCTCGCCGTGTAAGGAAGTTTTCCCCAAAGGATATACGTTTTTCCTCCAGCAAAATGTTTTGGAATCTAAAAATTGCGTACCTTTGCGCGTCTTTATAAAAACAAGCACAAACGAGCGTATGTTATATTCCAACCAGCGAAATGGATTGATATCTGCAGGGACACTTTTATATATCCTTGCGGGATGCTTGGCATGTTGGGGGGCATGTTATGTCCGTTCGATGGGTTATCCAATTCAAGAAGAAGCGGGTACGCCTCTCATCTGGCAATTCTTAAGCCGGCAATTTTCGAGCGTGACGCAAGCCTATATCATAGGGTTTGTGCTGATGGCCGGCGGTGCTTTCCTGGTACACCGCGCCAATTACGCGCTGATGCTGATTCGCGAAAAGACATTTCTGCCCATCCTGATTTACGTATTATTGGTGAGTACGAACGAAGACTTCCTTCCGCTGAAGGCCACTTCGTTTGGGGTTTTTTTTACAATCCTGGCCATTTACGAACTATTCACAGCCTACCACGACGCGCATAACCGGCGGAATATCTTCAACGCCGCGTTGCTCATTTCGCTGGGCAGCCTGATATGGGTCCATATCCTTTGGCTCATCCCGCTGCTGTGGTACGGGATGTATCTTTTCAGAGTGTTGAGTTTCCGGACCTTTCTCGCCACATTGCTGGCACCAGCGGCCATCTATTGGATTGTAGGAGTCTATGCACTGGGGCAACAAGACTTGGGATTGTTCACACAACCATTCGAGTCGCTCTTTACCTTCCACCCGCTTCGCATAACCGGAAACACCCTGTGGGACTGGATAGCCATCGGTTATCTTATCGGACTGACCCTTTTAGCATCCATCCACATCCTGACGCACGAATACGAAGACAACCTGCGGACGCGCGAGTTTTTAGCATTTCTTATCTTGCTCTCCCTCTCGTCGTTCGCCCTATACTTCCTTTATGAGCAATCATCCGAAGAGTTTTTACAGATAGCCTGCTTCCCGGCATCTATCCTGATTGCGCATCTTTTTACCGTCGTACGGAACCGTTGGACGCAAGGACTGTTCCATTTCACTAATTTATTATTTATTATTTTATTTATTCTTCGCATATGGAATTTCTCATAGAATATGGATATATTGGCGTCTTTGTTGCGGCTTTCCTGGCAGCTACCGTATTACCTTTCAGCAGTGAAGTCGTACTAACGGGTGTCCTTTTGGCAGGAGCTACTTATTGGCCCTGTATGATAGCCGCCACGCTGGGCAATTTCTTAGGAGGCATGAGTTGCTATTGGCTGGGGATGCTGGGCAAAATAGAATGGATAGAGAAATACCTGAAGCTCGATGCAGCGAAAGTATACAAAGTGCAAGATTGGATAAAGAACAAAGGTTCGTGGATGGGGTTCTTCGTTTTCTTGCCGGGCGTGGGAGACTTTATCGCGGTCGCGCTGGGTTTCCTTCGGGCAAACGTATGGATTGTAGCCATCTCCATGTTTGCCGGCAAAGCCATACGCTATTGGGTATGGATGGAATTTGTCTATCAAGTACAATCGTATATATAACAAAAAAACATTATATTTGTATTCCGTTTAAGTTAAAAAGAAATGAATGTAAAGCTATCAAGAACACCTAATCGGCAATTCGTTTTGCGAGAGTTAAAAGATTATCTCATGATTGCTTTGTCCATGGTCATCTATGGAATCGGATGGACGCTTTTCCTCCTGCCCAACGACATTACGACAGGCGGCGTCCCAGGTATCGCCTCCATCGTGTATTTCGGCACCAAGTTGCCTGTACAATACACGTATTTCGCCATCAATGCCATCTTGCTCCTTTTGGCACTGAAAATCTTAGGTTTCAAATTTACCATTAAGACCATCTTTGCGGTCTTTACACTGACGGCTTTTTTGGCCATTATCCAAAAGTTTACACCTGAAGAGCCGCTTTTGCAAGACCAACCTTTCATGGCTTGTTTACTGGGTGCTACGTTCTGTGGAAGTGCGATTGGGTTGGCTCTTTCCTACAACGGAAGTACAGGAGGAACGGATATTATTGCCGCGATTATCAACAAGTACCGTGATGTATCATTGGGTACGGTGGTTCGGATGTGCGATATGGTCATTATTACCTCCAGTTACTTCGTGCTGCAAGATTGGGAAAAGGTAATTTATGGTTATGTAACGCTCTATGTCAGCAGTTTTGTACTCGACCAAATCGTCAACGGCAACCACCAATCGGTTCAATTCTTTATCATCTCAAAACATCACGAAGAAATTGCCCGACATATCACAAAAGACATGCACCGAGGCGTGACAATCCTTAACGGCACCGGTTTTTATACCGGAAACGACGTTAAGATGCTCTTCGTGCTGGCCAAAAAACGCGAATCGAACTACATTTTCCGCCTCATCAAAGACATTGACCCCAATGCTTTTGTGACGCAAAGCAACGTAAAGGGTGTCTATGGAGAAGGGTTTGACCATATCAAAGTAAAATAAAATTCGTACTTTTGCACCGTACTAAAAAAGGAATAACAATATGTCTGTAGCAAAAAGAGATGATGAAATAAAGAAGGTAACGGCATCGAAATTACAAGAAATGAAGCTGAAGGGCGAAAAGATTTCGATGCTGACCGCGTATGACTTTACCATGGCTACTTTGATAGACCAAGGAGGTGTAGATGCTATCCTGGTAGGTGATTCGGCTTCGAACGTCATGGCTGGTTATGATACGACGCTGCCCATCAAGGTAGACGAGATGATTTACCATGCCTCTTCCGTAGTACGAGGCGTGCGCCGGGCGCTGGTCGTATGCGATATGCCGTTTGGTTCCTATCAAATAGAAGCGACGGAAGGCGTACGCAACGCAGTTCGCATGGTACAACAAAGCGGATGTGATGCTTTGAAATTGGAAGGTGGCATAGAGATTGTGCCCACGGTACGACGCATTATAGAAGCCGGTATTCCCGTGATGGGCCATTTAGGATTAACGCCGCAAAGCATCCATAAATTCGGGTCGTATGCCGTACGGGCCAAAGAGGATGCCGAAGCTCAAAAGCTAATGGACGATGCACTTGCCCTCCAAGAGGCGGGTTGCTTTGCAATCGTGCTTGAAAAAATTCCGGCAACCTTGGCTAAACAAGTTACCGAACAACTCTCTATCCCTACCATCGGCATCGGAGCAGGTAATGCTACCGACGGGCAAGTCCTCGTCGGGCAAGACATGTTAGGGATGAACCAAGGCTTCAAACCGAAGTTCTTACGCCGATATGCCAACTTGGCAGAAAATATCATGCAAGCAGTCCACGCTTACACGGAAGATGTCAAGCGCGAAGACTTTCCCAACGAACAAGAGCAATATTAAAAGAATGATACGGAATGGACGAGAAAAAGAGCCATATTACGCGGAAAGTCGTATGGGGCTATTTGCTATTACTTTTGATTGCAGTCTGTTCCGTATCTTATATTTATAGTATCATTCAACAGTTAGCTGTTGAGGAAGCGCCTGATACCACGGTTCGGCAAAAAGCATACTTAGTCACCAACACCCTTTCGCTCCTCTACGAAAGTGAAGCCTTAGGACAACTGGTCGGACGACCGGAAAACGACTTGCGGAACTTCAACCGCACCATGCGCAAAGCACAAGCGAACCTTGATTCGCTCCGCGTATTGCTATCGGATTCTATCCAACAGCTCAAAGTCGATACGATTCAAGACCTTTTGCGCCAAAAACGATGGAACACATTAAGCCTTTTGGAAACGTTGACAGAGTGGAATGCCGGACGCCTTTACCGGGAAAATATCGAACGAGTCATTGCTGTCCAGGATTCCGTCGTGCAACAAGTAAGGGATACCATTGCGCAACCGACTGTCCGCGAAATCGTAGAAGTAAAGCAAGATACCGTTATCATCCCGAAGAAAAAGAAAGGTTTTTTCCGCCGGTTGGCAGACGCATTTTCTTCCAAGCACGAAGAGGATACAAGTTTTGTACTCAAGACCACACGCCAGTTGGTAACCGATACCATACGTGTCGCCTACAACCCGTCGGATACCATCGTGCAAGTATTGCGCAACCTGCAAGATACCGTAGCCGACCAAAGCAAGCAACTGGCGGATGTCCTTTGGCAACGAGCTGCCAATCTCCGGTACAACAACTCCATCGTATCGAATAAAATCAATCAAATGTTGCGCGACATCGAAGAGGAGGAGGTCGAACAGACCTTGGAAAGGGCTCAACATAAACAAGCTTTGTTGCGCGAAACGACCCGTCTCATCGCCAGTGTCGGTTTGATTGCCGTCATCGTAGCCGTCTTCTTCTTGATTATTATTATCCGGGATATTTCCCGAAGTTATTATTATCGCCGGCAATTAGAGAAAGCAAAACAGTTTGCCGAGGATTTGCTACAGAGCCGCGAACAGTTGATTTTGACCATCAGCCACGATATACGTGCGCCTTTATCGTCTATCATTGGTTACATCGAATTGCTTTTGCGCCGCCATCCCGACGAAAGGCAACGTTATTACCTGGACAATATGAGCAGTTCGGCGCAGCATATCCTTTCGTTGGTAAACGACCTATTGGATTATCATCGATTGGAATCCGGCCAAATGGAAATACATCCTGTCCCCTTCTCGGTTTCAGCGCTATTGAAAGAGATTTACGTAAGTTTCAAGCCTTTGGCGGAAGCAAAAGGACTGGAGTTCGTCTTGGATGCCAAGCCCGACTATATGGAACAGACCTATTGGGGCGATACCATCCGGCTGCGGCAAGTCGTGAGCAACCTCTTGTCGAATGCCATCAAGTTTACGCCGGAGGGGAAAATACGGCTACGGGCCGCTATCGAGTTCAAGCATGAGCGCATGTTCGAATTGGATGTAACCGTATCGGATGCCGGACCAGGTATTCCGGTGTCGGAACAGGAGCGTATCTTCGGGGACTTTACCCGTTTGGAAGGCACCTCGCAAGTCGAAGGTTTTGGATTGGGGCTTTCCATCACGCGTCGTTTGGTGACGCTCTTGCATGGGACGTTGGCCGTGCATAGTGTTGTTGGTACCGGGAGCGATTTTATCCTCACGCTTCCCCTTCCGTTGTCCGATAAAGAGGTAAAAGCGCCGGCTGCCGAAGAAGCGCCCCTGTCGCTTTCAAACGAACGGACCGTTTATTGCTTACTGGTCGACGATGATGCCATCCAACTGGCGCTCACCGAGGAATTGCTTAAGCGAAGCCACGTCGAAGTGGTATGCGTTTCCAACCCACATGTCGTATTGGAGGTGTTGCGGAATTCGCGCTTCGATGTTATTATCACCGATATCCAAATGCCGGGCATGGATGGCTATCACCTCTTAAAGCAAATCCGCCAATCCGGCATTCCCGGTACCGACCGCCTGCCGGTTGTCGCGCTCTCGGCCAGTGTGGCCAACGAACATACGCATTACATCGAGAGTGGCTTTACGGACTTCCTGAACAAACCCTTCACGGCGGCCCAACTGATTGAATTGCTGAACCGCCTCCTGACGACACACCTCGAACCGGTAGCCCAACTCAATTTTGCCGGTTTAACGGCTTTTGCAGGTGATGATGCGGATGCGTCTGCCTCTATTCTCCGTACCTTTATCGACGAGACTTCGCATAGCATCGACCTTTTGCACCAGGCCGCTGAAGCGAAAGACCGCACGGAAGTTTCCCGCCTTTCGCATAAGTTGATTCCGTTGCTCACGATGTTGGGTGCCAATCATCTGGTACAAAAACTACGCATCTTGGAAAAGAATGATGCCGAACTGACCGAGTCGGGTTGGGAAACGCTCCTCGGCGAAGTCATCGATGCGCTGACCGACATCGTTTGTCAAGCACGCGAAAAGGCCCGGTGAGGAATAAAATTGGGGAATTATTCCACACCTTCCACACTTTCGTTCCACACTTCCACACTTCACAGGCGTCATTCTTCCTTTCCACAGGTATAATTACAGCCGATTATAGGCGTTTTTCCCACTTTTTACAGGCATAATCCCTGTTTGGCTAAGTTTGGCACGATATTCGTATATAGAATAAGCGACATACATAATAAGTGTTTCTACATTTATCCGTTTTTATAGGTTAAATCTTACTCTAAGGTAAAAGAGTAGTAAGTTAAAGTGTTTTTTTGATTAAGTCTGCTAATGAGAGGCCTCCTCGGGAGAGTGAGCCTCTTTTTTTATGCCCTGTTCCCACGTCATGCGCGAACAAAAAATAGGAAATGCCACGCAGATACCCATTATGCTACACACCCAAATTCCAAGGGGAAAAACGAGCCCCTTGTGTGGCTGCAGGCCTCGCTTCGCTTCGACCGCGCAGCTATGCATTGAAGCCCTCTTCGAGGACTCTTTTATATCCATACCGATGGTGTAGTAAAACAGGAAAATAGGATTAAGAAGTAACTGAAAAGCTCCCCTGCTTTGATAGGGGAGCTGGCGAAGCGATAGCTGAGACTGAGGGGTTCATACACACAAAAAGAATATCAACCCCTCACCCCTTCGGGGAGCTCCCCTATCAAAGCAGGGGAGCTTTTCAGTTACTTCTTAATCCTATTTCCTTATTCTGATACACCATCCATCTTCAAGTAACCGTAGGTCGAAGCGAAGCGAGGCCTGCGGTATCGTATAGGCTCGTAGGGTCGGACCCACGCGTGTCCGCCTTTATATTCCGTTCTGTGTATCTATCTTATTCGAAGGTATAGTTCCATGTGCTGAAGGAGGCAGAAATTATCCCTTGTCCATTATCCATTGTCAATTTATTTTCCTACCTTTGTCCTGCTGCTTTAAAACAAAAACAAGAAAGATATGAACGATACTGTATTTCCTTTTGCGCTGTTGTGCTTCACCTCCTTCTTCACCTTGATTAACCCGTTGGGCACCATGCCTGTCTTTTTGTCGATGACAACCGGCATGTCGGCGAAGGAACGGGAAAAAATCGCCCGCAAAGCGACGGCTGTCGCCTTCTTTATCATGATTTCCTTTACCATCTTCGGGCCTTTCCTTTTCCAACTATTCGGTTTATCGACCAATGGATTCCGCATTGCGGGCGGGATTGTCATCATGAAGATTGGCTACGACATGCTCCAAGCGCACTACACACATGTGAAGTTCGATGAAAAGAGCCTGCAGCAGACGGCCGACGATATCTCTGTCACCCCGCTTGCCATCCCGATGCTATGCGGCCCGGGCGCGATTGCCAATGGCATCGTGTTGATGGAAGATGCCGGCACTTGGGTGAACAAGGCTGTCCTCATAGGGGTGATTGCTTTGGTGTTTGTCCTGACTTTTTTCATCCTCAAAGCCTCCACGCGGTTGGTGCTCCTAATGGGCGAGACGGGCAACAACGTCATGATGCGCCTCATGGGGCTTATCTTGATGGTCATTGCGGTGGAATGTTTCGTGAGCGGAGCCAAACCTATCTTAGTGGATATCCTCCAGCAAGGGACTGCCTCAGATTCATAAGGAATCTGTGGTCATCTGTTAAATCCGCATTCTGTGCGCGGAAGGAGGCGGAATAGAACGGCCGGCTCCTAATATAATATAGGTATAGAGATTCCTTACGCTGAAGGAGGGGAATGAGTCTTTGAAGTTGTCTTATCAAGACTACGTCAGTTTAACCGTGATTCGCGTTAGAAACGCTACAAATGTAGTTATTCTTTTCTTAAAATCAAGTATAAAATAGAAAAAATATTATCTCAAAGTGATTTTTTTCTTTGAGACTACTCTTTTTATACCTAACACTGTTCTATTTTAACGCTTCAAATGTTAAAATCGAGACCTTAATCACGCCCAAGACCCGGAATTTACTCAAAACTGACGTAGTCTTGATAAGACAACGTCAAAAAACAAAAGGCGCAAGTAAGCTAACCCCGCTGATTCTGTTACAACAAGGACATATTTTAAACTAACTAAATTAATATTTATGCCAAACAAGACAACAAATTCCATTTGTTTGCTATTAGTGGCAACTGCATTGAGCATCACAGGTAATGTGTACGCAGAAATTGCCCCGGCAAACCCGAATGCCCTCCGTGCACAGCAGGACGGCACAGTGACGGGAAATGTGGTGGATGCTTACGGTCCGGTCATCGGTGCATCTGTAATCATCAAAGGTACAACTACGGGTAATATTACCGACATGGACGGTAACTTTACCTTGGAAGGTGTGAAGAATGGCGACGTCATTCAAATCTCTTACGTGGGATACACGACGCAGGAAATCGTTTACAACGGACAGCCCTCTATTAGTGTGACTTTATCTGAAGACTCCGAGCAATTGGAAGAACTCGTGGTAACGGCGTTGGGTATGAAGCGTTCTGAAAAGTCGTTGGGTTACGCCATGACGGAATTGAAGAGCGAGGATTTGAACAAGAACGTTATCAACCCGGTTTCCGCTTTGCAAGGTAAAGTAGCCGGTGTGGAAATCTCCGGGTCTGATGGTGGTATGTTCGGTTCTACCAAAATCTTGATTCGTGGTGCTTCTACCTTGGGTAAGAACAACCAGCCGATTTACGTAGTCGATGGTGTGATTCTGGATAATGGTATCAAAGATGGTGATCCAGATTATACACAGACCGATGCCGACTACGGTAATGAATTGAAGAACTTGAACCCGGATGACTTCGAAACGGTATCTGTCTTGAAAGGTGCTGCCGCTACCGCCCTCTACGGTTCGCGTGGTTTGAATGGTGCCGTCGTGATTACGACCAAGAGCGGTAAAGGCATGGACGGTTTGGGTATCAACTTCTCGCAAACCGTAGGTATAGACCACATGCGTAAACAACCTAATTTGCAGTATGAATATGGTCCTGGCCAGTATTCAGGTAATGTTTCTTATGGTCAAACTGATGCGAATGGCAACTATTACAAGTTTGATAACGCGGGACAGTTTATGTTGAATAATTCCGGACAACATACGGTACTTGGTATGACGGGACGCCATTGGGGACCGAAATATGATGGTTCTACTATTGAACTTTGGGATGGTAGTACTGGTGTATATAGTCCGTATGAAAACAACATGGTAGATGCGTATGATTTGGGTGTCAACTCGAATACAAACATTTCAGTAAGTGGTTCGAATGAAAAGACATCGTTCTATACATCATTGTCCTATAAATATGCAAATGGTACGTTGCCTAACAATAGTTTTCAACGCCTTTCGTTTTTAGGTAAAGCTACACATAAGATTACAGACAGAGTGGAAATTGAAGCTTCTATGAGTTTTGCTACATCTAAACCAAGAAATGCACAAGCAAACTTAGGTGAGGCCTTCATTGATACCAATATCGGTCCGTTCGGAGGTTTGTATGATACTCGCTATTGGAGAACTCGCTATAAGGGTTCACACGGAGGTTTGGCAAGTTCTGACTATGGTGATGAATATGCAAACGTTCCGGGTATCAGCCAGTGGTGGAATATTTTTGAAAATGATTACCGCCAGACGGAAACTTCGGTTCGCCCTGCGTTGATTTTGAATATAGACCTCTTCGATTGGTTAAAGTTCCGTGCGGAAGGTAACTACAATAATTATAATAAACGATTCGAAAGTAAGCAACCTGGTACAGGATATGCGAATACCAACTCCGGTTATTATGGCTTAGGTCTGTATGAAAAGGAACAGACGAATTTCAACGCTACCTTTACGTTGAATAAGACTGTAGGTGATTGGACATTTGGCGGATTCTTACGTGGTGAATATTTCAATAACTACGAAATGAATATGTCGATGAATACGAATGGAGGTTTAGTTGTACCGAACCAATATTTCATCGAAAACTCCCGTAATGCGATTTCTTACACAGGTAAGTTGCAATACGAGAAGCGTATGCTTTCTATCGCATTCCAAGCTAGTGCCAGCTGGAAAGACCAAATCTTTATGGATGTAACCGGACGTAACGACTGGTCTTCTTCATTGGTTTATGCAGATACGCATGGTAACTACTCTTATTTCTATCCGTCAGTAAATGGTTCTTGGTTGATTACTTCTACGTTCCGCGATCAATTGCCGGAATGGATTTCTTTTGCCAAGATTCGTGGATCTTGGGCGCAGGTAGGTAACGATACAGAGTCTTATATTATTAACTCAGCTTATTCGTTGAATACTTCTACGATGGCTAATGGTAGCAGTGTATATGCGTTGTCTCTGCCTTCAACCGCTTATTCTACGGATTTGAAGCCGGAACGCAAGAATGCTTGGGAAATTGGTTTGGACTGGCGTTTCATCGAGAACCGTATTGGCATTGACTTTACGTATTATAAAGAAAATACGAAAGACCAGATTATGTCAATCTCTGTTCCGTCTGTTTCAGGTATTAGCAACCAGTTAATCAATGCGGGTAATATCCAGAACAAGGGTGTTGAAATCGCGTTGAACACGACTCCGTATCAAAATAAGGATTGGACTTGGGATTTGAACTTTACCTATACCAAGAATACCAGTAAGATTGTTGAGTTGCATGAAAATGTAGCAGATTACATCTTGTTGGAAGGTGATCCTGCTTATGGTAACTATCGTATTGGTTCTGTAGCCAAGGTAGGTTCTGAATATGGTTTGTTGATGTCTGACTCAAAAGTAAAAGTTGACGAAGCAACAGGTCTTCCTGTATTGGATGCTACTTCTTACTATTCTGATATGGGTGCCATGTATTACCAGCGTGCTGGTACGGCTGAAATCATCGGTTCTATCCAACCGGACTTCTTAGGTTCTGTCAATACAACTGTAAGTTACAAGAACTGGAGTTTGAGTGCTTCATTCGATATGCGCTTCGGTGGTTATGTAGCATCTTACGGTTCTCGTTATGGTACAGCTTATGGTTTGACGGAAACATCATTGGCTGGACGTGATTCAGAACATGGTGGTATTACTTATACCTCTATGTGGGATGGCAAGACTTATAATGACGGTGTGATTCCGGTAGGTATCATTGAAGGCGGAACGACTTTGACCCGTCCGGATGGTGTAACGTATACGGTCGCAGAAGGTGGTGAAACATTCCAGCAGTTGTATGACAAGGGTATTGTAGAACCGTTGCATGCTTCATCTTGGACTTATTGGAATAATGCTTGGTCTACAGGTACTATAAATGATAATTGGTTTAAGAAATTGAACTATATTGCTTTCCGTGAACTTTCATTGAGTTACCGTGTGCCGAAATCGTTCTGCGAGAAGTTCCATGCAAAGAACTTGAACTTGTCGTTTACAGCTCGCAACTTAGGTTATTTGTTGAACTCGATGCCGAATAAGGAAAATCCGGAATCAGTTCGTGGTACTTCTGCTTCTGAGTTCCGTGTTCGTTCGTTCGACGGTCTTACTACCAGCTATATGTTTACTTTAAATGTTGGATTCTAATAAAGATACAGACACAATGAAATCTAAAAATAATTATAAGAAAATATTGATTGCCTCCTTGATGGGAGCCGCAGTCTTGGGTACGACCAGTTGCCGGGATGATTTCGCGGATATCAATACCAGCCCGTCGCAGGTAACTACTCCGCAGCCAACCTATTTGTTCGCGCAAGCTGTGTTGGATTTTGAAAACTCAGGTTATACTTATTGGTTCTACAATGCGCCTATGATGTTCGAATGGGCTCAGATGGCGACGCCGACAGATAGTTATACGGCTACATTTACCACGACAACGGCCAGTGGAGACCAAGGTTCTCAATACCTGAGAACATTGAAATATGTCAATGAAGTAAAGTATTACCAGTCTACCTTGAGTGAAGAGGAAGCTGCGCAATACAACCAGATTCTGGCTTGCCTGAATATCATGACTGCTTATCTGGGCATCTTTGACTCGGATATGTATGGTGATCTCCAATTTACAGAAGCTGCACAAGCTTTACATGGTGGTACATTAACACCTGCTTATGACACATTGGAGAGCTTGTATGATTTGTGGTTAACTCAATTGGATGAAGCAATCAATACATTGACTACAGCTACAAACCAAATTGAGTTGAATACACAAGACGTAGTCTATGGTGGAGACATGGCTAAATGGGCAAAATTGGCTAATTCAGTTAAACTGAGAATCGCATCCCGTTTGTTAATCAGAGACCGTGCTCGTGCTTTACAGATTGCACAACAAGTAGCCACAGCTTCTTGTGGGTATATTGACACGATGGACGATGCTATGTTGTTCAATAAGTCAACGCATAATACCAGTTCGGATGATTACGCTTTCCATTGGAGCAATGGTTTTATGGATGGTACAGCTGCCAGCCAGCGTGTCATGAATTTCATGGTGGAAAATCAAGACCCGCGCGTTCGTTTCTGTTACCAGAAAAACGAATGGAACTCACGCATTGTGCAGGCATTCTACGACCAAGACCGGGAAATCCCGTCTTACATCGAAGAAAACGTAGAATATACGACAGATGCCAATGGACATAAGCAATTTGTAGCTTGGAAAGGATTAGGCGAACCGTGGGTACGCTATTATGGTATTCCAGTTGAGTTTAATGCGCGCGATAATGCTGCCCAGTATGGTGACTACTTCAACTACGATACCCAGTATATGATTTATGAAGTAGGAGGTACAAACTACAAATCTTACCGTCCGTACTCTATGTTCCAGCAGCAAATGATTATTGGACGTTATTATACAACTACTATCCCGACAGTTCCAGGTGGTCCGGTTATCGAACGTACTGAAAACCGTCCTTGGTATGGTTTGTATATGGGTGCTGCAGAAGTAAACCTCTCATTGGCTGAGTTCGCTTTATTGGGTGCTGCATTGCCACAGTCGGCTGAATATTATTACAACCGTGGTCTGGAGGCTTCTGTCCGGGAATATGACCGTTTAGCAGGTTTGAACCAGATTGCTTATTATGGCACTACATACGATTATGACCCGAATGAAGTTTCTATCGAACTGAAAGACGGTGAAATCGAAGCCATGATGGCAAACGAAGATTATCAATTGACAGGTTCTCAGGCAGAGCAGTTGGAAAAGGTATATATCCAACAAATGTTGAACTTCACGCTTTATCCAAATGAGCAATTTGTAACTGCACGTCGTACGGGTCTGCCTAAATTCAATTCGAATTTAATTGCTCGTGAAAACTTCACAGTAGTTCCGGTAACGCAGATTCCGCGTCGTTTCGATACAGGTATTCCTTTGGAAACGGAATTGACTTACCAGATCGAATTGGATGCATTGGCTCGTCAAGGTCTCACACCGACATCTGCAGGTCCTAACGGTCAAATCTTACACGACGAACGTTTGTGGCAAGATGTAGGTGCTCCGGAATGGGGCGCAGGTCCACAATTATAATCAATGGATTATAGAATATCTCTCTAAAAGCCGGGGGCGTAAAAGCCCTCGGCGATATAAACAAAACATATATAGGTGCCTTGGTTGGCATTTATATAACAACGGGGAAACCCGAAGAGGTCTTTATTTAATGAAAGACAAATGGCTAAGTGGGAATCAGAGGACGGTGAAACCGTCCCACCATGCTTAACCGCGGGTGGCACGTAGTGGCACCTGCGGTAGGATAGTCCATCTGTTCCGACCTCGAAGGGGTCGAACGGGGATTGTGATGTAGTTCGACCCCTTTGAGGTCGAGGTTCTTGGGTGAGACGGTGTCCCGCAGGTGTCGTTTCACGCCACCCACGGTTAAGCATCGTTAGATGGCGCTGCCGTCTGCTGCATCTATATAACCAACGGGGGCAACCCGAAGCGATCTTTATTTCCTGAAAGGACAAGTGGAAGCAGGACGGTATAACCGTCCAACTATGCTTAGCTGCACGGTCGAAGCGAAGCGAGGCCTGCAGAGTTCTCGCATACAATGCTCCGCTTTGAAGAAAACTTCTACTGAAGAATGCTTATTCGGCCGCAGGGATTGCGCCCTTTAGGTATTATAAAATGTGTTTTTAGAGGGGGCGGAATACGCATCCCGCCCCTTACACAAAACGAGTAAGTATTCCTCAGCGAGAGATAAAAATGAGTATGGTAACTTTTTAAAATAGAATAATTATGGCAGAAAAAGAAAAAGAATACTTATGGAAGTTTGGTATTCGAGACAACACGATGACTCCAGACGATACCACCGATTACATTGCAACGGTAGACAAAAATCAGACATTGAGTATTGAAGATATTGCCAAGCGCATTGTTAAAAAGCGTACGGAATATCGGCCCGATACGATTGCCAATATTGTCAATATGTTCGAAGAAGAAGCCCGATATGCTATTGCAGAAGGAAACAATCTGATTATGAACAATGTCCGTTTTCAAATAGCCATTTCAGGCATATTCGATGCGGAAGGTATAATCGACCCGGAAAAGAACAAACCGGAAATCAATGTCATTCCTTCCGATACGTTGAAAGCGGAACTGGATAAAGTAAGAATTGAATATAATAAGCAGAAATTAGCGCAAGGCGGGGCTGAAATTGTGAAGGTGACCGATTTGACAACAGGCGCTACCAATGGCGAAATCGGACGGGGACATCCTATAGAAGTATCGGGCTATAAAGTCAAAGCAGTGAATGCAGATGGAACAGGAATAGGCGAAGTTTCCTTGGTAAATGATGCAGGATATAAAGAACCTATTACCTCGTTGATATACAACGAACCATCTTATTTCACTTTCATCTGTCCAGACGATTTGACCGAAGGGCAGTATACGTTGGAAGTAGTGACGTATTATACTACGAATAGTACAAAACTATTGAAAACACCGCGGACGTTGACTTATCCTGTCACTTTGGTATAGGTTCCTATCCTGGCAAGGATACGGTCCTATCCTTATAAGGATACAGTGCTATCCTTGTAAGGATACGGTGCTATCCTTATAAGGATAGGATGCTATCCTAAAAAAGGATACAGGGCAACCAGATGAAAAGACATTAAAAAGAACAGATAAACACTTAATAGCTACGGCCGCAGCGATGCGCCCAAGGCACTTTATTTAGATTTTTTTCGGAAGGCGGTTTCACGGCCGCCTTCCTTTTAAACAGGACTATTAGCTTTATATGTCTACCCCGAAGGCCGCAGCGATGCGCCCAGGTAGATAGTTATTAATTACAACTATAAATCGGAGCGGCTCCGCGCGCGGGGCCGCTTTTCCAAAAAGACGAAAGAGCAAACAAAGATATGGCATCTACAGACAAGGCATGCAGCGATGCACCCGAGTAGATGATTCTTTATTGTTAAATTAAACTTTGGAGGGCGGCGGGGTAACACCTGCCGCCCTTTTTCATTGAAAATGAGGAGCGTTCTTTGACATGATGATTGTGGCAAAAAAAATGGGAATCTAAAGACATATAGAAATGGAAACAGGGTACGCATTTGAAAAGAGGAGCTATAAAAACTATCTGAAAAGCTCCCCTGCCCTTAGGGGAGCTGGCGAAGCGATAGCTGAGACTGAGGGGTTCAATATCTCATAATAAGTAATAACCCCTCACCCCTGCGGGGAGCTCCCCTAAGACAGGGGAGCTTTTCAAAGCGAGGCCTGCAGCCACAAGCGTTCCGAAATACGATTTGAAAAGAGGAGCTTTTCAGATAGTATGCCCCCAACATGAAAGATACACCGAATGGAATATAAGGGCGGACACGCGGGTCCGCCCCTACTATCCTATACGATACCGCAGGCCTCGCGCCGCTTCGACCCACGGTTACCTGAAAATAGGACCTCTTCGAGTGTCTACAAAGATAACCGTTTTTGATGACCTAACAGCACGGACGTTTTTATAAATTTCGCAGTACAGTCCATCCGTAATTCCAAACGGAAGCCATTTTTTCGTACATTTGCACCTCGAAAAGATAAAGATAAGACAAATTGTGGAAGAATATTTGGCAGAATTGAACGAAAGCCAACGCGAAGCGGTGGTATATTGCGAAGGTCCCCAACTGGTTGTAGCCGGTGCGGGGTCGGGCAAGACGCGGGTATTGACCTACAAGATTGCTTGGCTGTTGAAGCAGGGATTACGTCCATCGTCTATCCTGGCTCTGACCTTTACCAACAAGGCCGCCCGCGAGATGAAAACCCGCATCGCAGCCATCGTAGGCGAAAGCACAGCCCGAGGGTTGTGGATGGGCACCTTCCATTCCATCTTTTCGCGCATTTTGCGCCGGGAAGCTGCCGCCATTGGATTCCCGGCCCAATTCACGATATATGATGCGTCCGATTCGAAGAACCTTCTCCGTACGATTATCAAGGAGATGCAGCTGGACGACAAAATCTATCGCCCCGGAATGGTACAAAGCCGCATCTCGAATGCTAAAAACGCACTTATCACATGGCGAGCTTACGAACAAAACAAAGAACTTATCGAAAGCGATATCCGTTGTAAAGTCCCGGAATTACGGGAAATTTACAAACGATACCAGAACCGCTGCCTCCAAGCCGGCGCGATGGATTTCGATGATTTGTTACTCCAGACAAATATCCTTTTCCGCGATTACCCGGAGATATTGGCACGTTATCAGGATGCCTTCTGCTATGTGTTGGTAGACGAATACCAAGATACGAACTTCGCCCAACACCTCATCGTTAAACGGCTATGCGAAAAGCAGCCACACCTGTGTGTAGTAGGCGATGACGCGCAAAGCATCTATTCCTTCCGCGGAGCAAACATCGACAACATTTTGCAATTCCGAAACGCATACCCGGGCTGCAAACTCTTTAAGTTGGAACGGAACTACCGCTCGACGCAAAACATCGTGAATGCCGCCAATAGCTTGATAGACAAAAATCGGGAACAAATCCCCAAGCATGTCTATTCGGAAAAGGAAGAGGGCAACAAGATTCGCCTCCTCGCCACCTACTCCGACTACGAAGAGGCCTACGCCGTGGCGGCCCGCCTCCAAGAAATGAAGCGGACGGAACGGGACCGATACCAAGATTATGCCATTCTTTACCGTACCAATGCGCAATCCCGCCTGCTGGAAGAGGCCTTGCGTAAGCGGAACATTCCTTATCGCATTTACGGGGGATTATCGTTCTACCAACGCAAAGAGGTCAAAGATATGATTTCCTATTTTCGCTTGATAGTGAACCCACACGACGAAGAGGCGTTCAAGCGGGTTATCAATTATCCGGCACGCGGCATCGGCGATACGACGATTCAGAAACTGACTACCGCCGCTACGACCCACCAATTAAGCCTTTGGCAAGTACTCCAAACTCCTTTGGAATATGGTGTAAACATCAACAAAGGAACGGCTGGGAAATTGGCTGCTTTTCGGGACATGTTGACGGCATTCATCGACAAATTGGGCACTTTGCCTGCCGACGAATTGGCATTATTCATTGCACGCGAGAGCGGAATCATCCACCTATTGTCGCAAGACCGTTCGACAGAAGGCATCTCAAAGCTGGAAAACCTGCAGGAGCTATTGAAAGGGATGGTTGAATTTTGTGAAATACGGAAAGAGGAAGGCAACGCGCATGTCTCGTTGGCCGATTTCCTGGCAGAAGTTTCGCTCCTGACCGACCAAGATGACGAAACGGATGAGCACCGCGACAAAGTAACCCTCATGACCGTCCATGCCGCAAAAGGGTTGGAATTCCCCAACGTTTTTATTGTAGGCATGGAAGAGGATTTGTTTCCTTCAGCCTTATCAAAAGAAAGTCCACGGGCCGTAGAGGAAGAACGCCGTCTGTTTTATGTGGCGTTGACGCGTGCCGAGCAGAACTGTTGGGTGTCGTATGCCCGGAGCCGATACCGGAACGGACAAACAGCGATGTGCGTGCCCAGCCGCTTCTTGCGCGATATCGACAGTCGTTTCTTAGAGGCCACATCAGCCGAAGACCGTCCTATCTTCCAAGCTCCATCTCATTCAACTACCCCGGAAGCAACGACCCGCATATCTCCATCCCCGCGTAAAATGACCCGTATCGAACCAACCTCGCACGCGGCCACACAAGCTGATTATTCAGACCTACAAATCAACACACGTGTATGGCATGAACGTTTTGGCGAAGGTATTATCCGGGCGTTGGAAGGCGATGGAAATAACCGTAAAGCAGTAGTCGATTTTGACAAATGCGGACAAAAACAACTTTTACTAAAATTTGCCCGCTTAAAAGTGATTGAGTAACATAGTTTTTGTGTAATTTTACACTCGCATTTAAAAAGACGAGTCATTAATAAGGATAAGATATGGGTATATTTAGTTTTTTCAGCAAAGAAAAAAAAGAGACATTGGATAAGGGCCTTTCCAAAACGAAGGAAAACGTCTTTACCAAAATCACGCGTGCCATAGCTGGTAAGAGCAAGGTGGACGACGCTGTGCTGGATAATCTGGAAGAGGTATTGATTACCTCGGACGTCGGCGTGGAAACTACGCTGAAAATCATCGACCGCATCGAAAAAAGGGTAGAAAGAGATAAGTACGTTACCACCTCCGAACTGACAAACATCCTACGGGAAGAAATCGCCAACCTGCTGACAGAGAACAATACGGAAGATGGCGAAGGATTTGACCTGCCGGCCGATAAACGTCCGTATGTCATCATGGTCGTAGGCGTAAACGGGGTAGGTAAAACAACTACCATCGGCAAATTAGCCTACCAATTCAAGAAAGCCGGAAAGAAAGTATATTTGGGTGCAGCTGATACCTTCCGTGCGGCAGCAGTCGAGCAGTTAGTGATTTGGAGCGAACGGGTAGGCGTGCCTATCGTCAAGCAAAAGATGGGTTCCGACCCGGCTTCTGTCGCATTCGATTCGCTCAGCTCGGCCAAAGCGAACGATGCAGACGTAGTCATCATCGACACCGCCGGCCGTTTGCACAACAAAATCAACCTGATGAACGAATTGACCAAAATAAAGAACGTGATGAAGAAGGTGGTCCCCGACGCACCTCATGAAGTATTGCTCGTACTCGACGGTTCGACCGGCCAGAACGCCTTCGAACAGGCCAAGCAATTCACCGCTGCCACCGAAGTAAACGCGCTCGCCGTCACGAAACTGGACGGTACCGCCAAGGGAGGCGTCGTCATCGGCATCTCCGACCAGTTCCGCATCCCCGTTAAATACATCGGTTTGGGCGAAGGCATGGAAGATTTGCAAGTTTTCCGCAAGCGCGAGTTCGTCAATTCGTTGTTTGGGGAATAAAAGTCCCGGCAGACAACCTGCCCAGCATTCGGCAGTACCTCGGCCCTACAGGTAGGGCGAAGGTCACCCTAAGCCTAAGGCGAAGGTCGCCCTAAACTTAAGGCGGAGGCAGCCCTAAGGCGCATCATATATAATTATAAGACTTAAGGACAAGAATGAGAAAGAATAAAGTAGACATCATCACGTTAGGTTGCTCGAAAAACTTAGTGGATTCGGAACAGTTGATGCGCCAGTTTGCGGCCAATGGCTACAAGGTGGAGCACGACCCGCATCGCATTAACGGGGAAATCGTAGTGGTCAATACGTGCGGTTTCATTGGAGATGCACAAGCGGAATCCATCGAGATGATTCTCGAACTGGGCGAGGCGAAAAAACAAGGAAAGATAGGCAAGCTATTTGTCATGGGTTGCCTTTCGGAACGTTTCATGCACGACTTAGTACAGGAATTGCCCGAAGTAGATCGCTTCTACGGAAAGTTTAATTGGAAAGAGTTGATTTCAGATTTGGGCAAAACATATCATGCGGAATTGGCTCACGACCGCATCCTTACCACACCCAAGCATTATGCCTACCTGAAGATTGGCGAAGGATGCAACCGCACCTGCTCTTATTGTTCGATTCCGCTCATTACGGGGCCATACCAATCTCGCCCCATGGAGGAATTGGTAGAAGAGGTCAAGCTCTTGACCCGCCAAGGCGTAAAGGAATTCCAACTCATTGCCCAAGATTTGACCTTCTACGGATTGGATCTCTACAAGCGGATGGCTCTGCCCGAATTGGTGGAGCGCATCTCGGATATACCCGGTGTCGAATGGATTCGACTTCACTACGGTTATCCGACGCATTTCCCCTACGATTTGCTACGCGTAATGCGCGAACGGGAGAACGTATGCCGTTATATGGACATCGCCCTGCAACACATTAGTGACCGGATGCTCAAACTGATGCGAAGGAACATTACGAAGGCGGAAACTTACGAACTCTTGAAACGGATGCGCGAAGAGGTACCAGGAATCCACCTCCGCACCACATTGATGGTCGGACATCCAGGCGAAACCGAAGAGGACTTTGAAGAGCTATTGGCTTTTGTCCGTCAAGCCCGTTTCGAACGGATGGGTGCTTTTGCTTATAGCCACGAAGAAGGAACTTATGCTTATTTGCATTACACGGACGACGTCCCGCAAGAGGTGAAACAAACTCGGTTGGATACGCTGATGGCTATCCAAGAACGCCTATCTTTGGAAACAAATACAACGAAAATCGGACACGAATATAAGGTAATCGTCGACCGGGAAGAAGAAGACTTTTACGTAGGGCGAACCGAGTTCGATTCGCCTGAAGTCGATCCAGAAGTATTGATACGCAAAGAAGAGGGTAAAGCATTGAAAACGGGGCATTTTTACCAAGTAGCCATCGAAGATGCGCAAGCTTTTGAACTATATGGAAAAAGTGTATAATCCAACAGGTATTCCGCATGAAAAGTAAAGAGGTCATAACAGAATTGGCACAACGCATGGGATGGACTACGCAGGAAGTCACCAAGATGATTTCGGCACTCGGTTCGGCGGTCGGCACCAAGTTAATGGAAGGAGATACACTCACGCTCCCTGATTTCGGACAATTCGAAGTGCGGAAGAAAATGGAACGCATCTCGGTAAACCCGACGAATAGCAAGCGATACCTCGTACCGCCCAAGTTAGTCCCTGTATTTAAGCCAAGTACAACGATCAAAAATCATTTAAAAGAAATGGAAGGCGATGAATAACCGATTGGGATTATCTGAAATAGCCGCTCTTTTGGCGGAACAAACGAAGAAAAGTACGGAAGAGACAGAACATTTCCTCCGCGAATTCATTCATGTCGTATCCGAAGGTGTCTATGCCGATAAAATCGTTAAAATAAAAGGATTAGGTACTTTCAAATTGATTCGCGTGGAAGAACGGGAAAGTGTTTCGGTCCATTCGGGCGAAAGATTCCTCATCCCTTCCCACTATAAATTCGCTTTTGTACCAGATAAAGACTTGAAAGAATTGGTAAATAAACCTTTTTCCCTATTCGAAACCACTGAATTGAATGAGTCTGTCACATTCGACGATATGAACACCTCGCCAGATTCGCCCGATGCAGAAGAGACTCTCGAAGAATCTGTGGAGGAAATCCTACCGGAAAAACGAATACCCATTCAAGCCACAACATCCGAAAAGCCACAAGCACGCGAAGAAATACCCATACCTTCCCCATCAAAAAAGAATACACAATGGATGGGTTGGGTAGCTTGTCTAATCATTTTACTGGTTGCTGGAGTAGGCTATATCAGCTATATGAGCGGCCTCTTCCAACCCATCCAGCCCGTGGAAGAAAAGCAGATAGCTTTATCAGATACCACGTTGTCAAATGGAAAAACGACGCCGTCGATGGAAGAAAGCACAACGTCGTTTTCGGATTCCACGCCTACAAAAAAACAACCGACCGACACGATACCTGCAGTGCCAGAAGACATCGCGATCACGACCATCCAAGCCGGAGACCGATTAGCTTCTATTGCCCAAAAATATTACGGACATAAGTTTTTTTGGGTATACATATATCAACATAATAAACAAGTTATTGCAAATCCTAACAACATTCCCATCGGGACGGAAATCCGCCTTCCCAACCCAACCTTATATGAAATAGATGCACACGACCAAAACTCCATCCAAAAAGCAGCCCAATTGCAATCCCAAATCTTATCACAGGAATTTTAAACGGACTCTTAGTATTATTTAACTGCAAAAGTAAGAGATACGGATTTAACATTTCTAATTTTGTGCAGCTTAAAAAGAAACGATTATAACAATAAAAAAGATATAGACATTATCACTTATGAATCAGACAGTAGATATTCGTGAATTGAATGAACGGATAGAGAGTAAAAGTTCCTTCGTGAACATGATAACCATGGGCATGGACCAAGTTATCATCGGACAGAAGCATCTGGTGGAATCTTTATTGATTGGTTTACTTTCAGATGGACATATCTTATTGGAAGGAGTCCCAGGATTAGCTAAAACATTAGCTATTAAGACACTTTCATCATTAATTGATGCCAAATACAGCCGAATCCAGTTTACGCCAGATTTACTTCCAGCCGATGTAATCGGAACCATGATTTATAGTCAAAAAAGCGAAGAATTCCAAGTAAAACAAGGACCTATCTTCGCTAATTTCGTATTGGCAGATGAAATTAACCGTGCGCCTGCCAAAGTACAAAGTGCTTTACTGGAGGCCATGCAAGAACGCCAAGTGACGATTGGCGAACAAACATACAAACTCCCGGAACCATTCCTCGTCATGGCGACCCAAAACCCGATTGAGCAGGAAGGAACTTATCCACTTCCGGAAGCGCAAGTCGACCGTTTCATGTTGAAAGTCATTATCAATTATCCGAAGAAAGAAGAAGAGAAATTGATTATCCGACAAAATATTTCGGGTACAAAAGCCGATATCAAACCGATTTTAAGCAAAGAAGAGATTCTCGAAGCGCGGAAAATTGTACGCGAAGTATACTTAGACGAAAAGATAGAACGCTACATAGTAGACATCGTTTTTGCTACTCGTTTCCCGCAAGAATATGGTTTGGCTAATTTAAGTAACATGATTTCCTTCGGAGCGTCTCCGCGTGCATCAATCAGTTTGGCATTAGCCGCTCGTACATATGCCTTCATCAAACGTCGCGGCTATGTGATTCCAGAAGATATTCGCGCAGTGTGCCACGATGTATTGCGGCACCGTATTGGTTTAAGTTACGAAGCAGAAGCCAACAATTTGACGACCGAGGAGGTCATTAGTGAAATCTTGAACAAGGTAGAAGTACCCTAATGGAAACGAGTGAACTACTGAAAAAAGTTCGCCGGATAGAAATCAAAACGCGCGGTCTTTCGCGGAATATCTTCGCCGGACAATATCACTCTGCATTCAAAGGACGTGGTATGGCTTTCAGCGAAGTGCGCGAATACCAATATGGCGATGATATCCGAGATATCGATTGGAATGTGACAGCACGTTATGTCCGGCCTTATGTCAAAGTATTCGAAGAAGAGCGCGAACTGACCGTCATGCTACTGATTGACGTGTCAGGAAGCCGTGATTTCGGTTCCATTCAAGTTATGAAGAAGGACATCATTACCGAGATTGCAGCTACGTTAGCCTTTTCGGCAATACAAAACAATGATAAGATTGGCGTAATTTTCTTTTCCGATAAAGTGGAAAAGTTTATACCTCCGCAGAAGGGAAAGAAACATATCTTATATGTGATTCGTGAGTTGATTGATTTCCAACCTGAAGATCGTCAAACAGATATTAGCCAAGTATTAAAATATCTGACCAATGCGATAAAGAAGCGTTGCACGGCGTTCTTGATTTCGGATTTCATCAACAAAGGAAGTTTTAAGGACGCGCTTACCGTAGCAAACAGAAAGCACGACATGGTGGCCATTCAGGTATACGACCGTCGGGAAACAGAACTCCCTGCCGTCGGCCTGATGAAAATCAAAGATGCAGAAACGGGAAAGGAACAATGGATTGATACCTCTTCTATGCGTGTCCGCCAAGCTTACGAGAATTGGTGGAAAGAGCGCCAGACAGCCATGGACAATACATTTAAGAAATGTCGGGTAGATTCAGTCTCTATTCGGACAGAAGATGATTATGTAAAGTCGTTGATGACGCTTTTTGATAAACGGAATTAAACATGAAATGGATAAAGAAAAATATCATAGTCCTATTATTGTTTGCTTGGGCGACAGGAGCCTATGAAACAAAAGCACAATCGCTGATAGAAGTGCGGATTGATTCGGCCGCTATCTTGATTGGAGAGCAAACGAAATTGCATCTGACCGTGACGACGCCGAAAACACATCCTGTACAAATCCTTATTCCGGTAGATACTTTGATGCGCGGTGTGGAAATACTGGATGCCTCGAAACCCGATTCGTCGCTCATCGAAAACGACCGCTTGGTAATTAAGCAAGATTTGTTGATTACGTCATTCGATTCAGCGTTGTATTTGCTTCCTCCTTTGAAAGTAGTGGACGGCACCGACACGGTGGCCTCTAATCAAGTGGCCTTGAAAGTATCGACTGTACCCGTGAATGCCGATAAACCAGAGGAGTTCAACGACATTAAGAATGTATGGAAACCTCCTTTCGTCTGGGCCGATTATTATCCCATTATCTATGGCGTGCTGTTGGGCTTATTTTTGCTTTGCGTTTTGTTGTATATTATCAAACGTTTGCGAAATCATAAATCATTGTTGCCATTTGCAGCTCCTGAAGAGCCTAAATTACCTCCATACGAGCAAGCCATAAAAGAATTGGACGAAATTAAGACCCGCAAGCTGTGGCAACAGGGCTTGAATAAGGAATATTACACGGCATTGACCGAAACTTTGAGACGTTATATAGTAGAACGTTTCGGAATCAATGCGATGGAAATGACATCGGGCGAAATCCTGACGATGTTACAAGACAAAAAAGAGGTTCATCCTGTTTTTGAAAATTTGAAACAGATACTGAACCTTTCGGATTTTGTGAAATTCGCCAAAGTACATCCATTGCCTGATGAAAATGATTTGAGTATCTCAAACGCCTATTCGTTTGTGGAAGAGACCAAGCCCGAGGAAACAACTCAGGATAAAGGGAACCTCGAACAACAGGCGACAGAGGAATCGAATAATGATGCTAAAATAAAAGAATAAAATGGTATTTGCGAATCCAAACTATTTGTATTTATTGCTGCTGTTGATACCGCTCATCGCTTGGTACATTTATAAATTAAGGAAAAGCCAAGCGAGTCTGCAAGTCTCTTCGGCAGAAGCATTCGAAGCTCCCGGCACCATTTCGTGGCGCGTTTACTTGCGTCATGCGCCTTTCGTGTTGCGTATGTTGGCCATCGCGGTCTTGATTGTCGTGTTGGCGCGTCCGCAATCGACAAACAGTTGGCAGAATTCGACCACGGAGGGTATCGACATTGTAATGGCTATCGATATATCGACCAGTATGCTTGCCGAAGATTTAAAACCGAACCGCTTGGAAGCAGCTAAAGATGTGGCAGCGTCATTCATCAACGGGCGGCCGAACGACAATATCGGTTTGGTCGTTTTCGCGGCAGAAAGTTTCACACAATGCCCTTTGACTACCGACCATGGCGTGTTGCTCAATCTCTTCAAGGATATTCAACCGGGTATTATCCAAGACGGAACCGCGATCGGTGTCGGATTGGCTAACGCCGTCAGCCGCATCAAAGACAGCCAGGCGAAGTCGAAAGTAATTATCCTTTTGACCGATGGCGTGAACAATACGGGCGAAGTGGCGCCTGTGACGGCTGCCGAGATTGCGAAGACATTCGGCATCCGGGTGTATACGATTGGCGTCGGGACGCAAGGTGAAGCGCCTTATCCCATCCCGACTGCATTTGGCGTCCAATACCAGAATATTCCGGTCGAAATCGACGAGCAAGTGTTGAAACAGATTGCTTCGACAACAGGCGGGCAATATTTCCGCGCGACGGACAACGCCAGCTTGAAGGAAATCTATTCGGAAATTGACCAAATGGAAAAAACGAAAATCAGCGTACAAGAATTCAGCAAGAAACAAGAAGAATACAAGAACTGGGCTTTGCTGGTCTTTGCCCTCCTGCTGGTCGAAGTTTTGTTGAGAAATACAGTGTTAAGAAATATCCCATAACAAAAAGATAGGAATTATGTTTCGTTTTGCACATCCGGAATTTTTATATTTGCTGATTGCTTTGCCTGCACTGGTGCTGTTTTTTATCTATGCGAACGTGCAGAAGCGAAAGGCCGTGAAACGATATGGCAATCCCGCCCTCTTGGGCGCGCTGATGCCCGATGTCTCTTGGAAACGCCAACATCTGAAGTTTTGGCTTTCGCTGGGAGCTATCGCGGCCTTGATTGTGGTGATTGCCGGCCCGCAATTTGGGACGAAGTTGGAGACGGTCAAACGGCAAGGCGTCGAAATCATGGTCTGTCTCGACGTATCGAACTCGATGCTGGCGGAAGACGTGGCACCGAATCGATTGGAGAAAGCGAAGCAAATGTTGGCCAAGCTGACCGACGGCTTCACCAACGACAAAGTGGGCATGATTGTCTTTGCTGGCGACGCTTTTACGCAGCTCCCCATCACGTCTGATTACATCTCGGCCAAGATGTTCCTTTCCTCTATTTCGCCGGAAATGGTCTCGACGCAAGGTACGGCCATCGGGGCAGCTATCAACCTCGCGGCCCGCTCTTTCACGCCCAACGAGGCTTCGGAAAAGGCTATCATCGTCATCACCGACGGTGAAAACCACGAAGACGACGCCGTGGGAGCGGCCAAAGCGGCAGCGGATAAGAAAATCCACGTGAACATCGTCGGGATGGGCGACCCGAAAGGCGCGCCGATTCCCCTCGGCGGTGGGAACAACTATATGAAAGACAACGCCGGGAACGTGGTCATCACGAAGATGAACGAACAAATGTGCCAGGAAATCGCCGCGGCGGGACAGGGCATGTACGTCCGGGCAGACAATACTAACTCGGCGCTCAAGGCGTTGCAACAGGAAATCGGGAAAATGAGCAAGACCGACCTCGAAAGCAAGGTGTACTCGGAATACGACGAGCAGTTTCAGGTCTTCGCCTGGATTGCCCTCGTCCTTTTGGTGGCGGAATTCCTGACACTCGACCGCAAGAACCATGTTTTCCGGCGGATTCGGTTGTTCAAATAAAAAGACAGGCGTTTTCCGGCGGGGAACGCAAAGGAAACGACGTCTCTCGGTTGTTTCCGTTAGGGAATGTAAAAGAAACGCCGTCTCCAGCCTGTTCCCGTTAAGGAATATAAAAGAAACGACGTCTCTAGCCCGTTCCCGTTAGGAAATATAAAAGAAACAACGTCTCTAGCCTGTTTCCGGACGGAAGGAAGGAAAAGACGCCGTCTCTGGGTCGTTTCCAGACGGAAGGAAAGGGAAATAAGAAAAAAGATATAGAATCAAATTAGCATGAACGAAAAACGAATATGATACGAATGAAAACAATACGGAAACCGGTCTTATGCGCGGCGGTTTTGCTCGTCGGCGCCTCGGCTTTCGCCCAGAAAGCGGAACGCAAGCAGGTACGCGAAGGGAACGACCTTTATAAGACGGAAAAATATACCGAAGCGGAGATTGCCTACCGCAAAGCGCTCGACGTGAACCCGCGCTCGACAGAGGGTACCTACAACCTGGGCAATTCCCTTTACAAACAAAAGAAATTCGACGAAGCGGCCGAACAATACCAGCTCCTCGCCGGGCAGGAGGCCAAACTACGGGAAACGCCTGAAGGACGTACTCGCTTGGCCGAAGTCTATCATAATATGGGCAACATCGGCATGCAAAAGAAGGAATATTCCCAGAGCGTCGAAGCCTACAAGCAGTCGCTGCGCCTGAATCCGGCCGACGACGAGACGCGCTACAACCTCGCGCTGGCGCAAAAACTCCTGAACGACCAACAGCAGAATCAGGACCAGAGCCAAAACGAGCAAAACCAAGAGCAACAACAGGAACAAAACCAACAGCAGCAGCAACAACAACCGCAGCAACCAGACGACCAAAAGCAAGACAAAACGCAGGAACAGCCGCAGCCCGACGAGCAAATGAGCCGCGATAATGCGCAACAGATGCTCGACGCCCTGCTTCAAGACGAAAAAGATACGCAAGAAAAGGTGAAGAAAGCGCAACAACAGAAGCAGCAAAGCCGTAAAATAGAAAAACAATGGTAAGAATGAAAGATAATAAGCAAATGCCAGGAGGAAAATGGATACTTTTTTTCCTCTTCTTGTTCACGACGGGACTGGCCGCACGGGCAAACGAGATTTCGTTTAAAGCCTCGGCACCGCAATCGGTTGTAATGGGCGAACAATTCCGTCTGACGTATGTAATTAATGCGGAAGGAAAAGACCTCCGCGTGCAGGAGATGCCGGACTTCGAGGTGCTCATGGGTCCTTCGCAATCGACCTCCTACAGTACCAGTTGGGTGAATGGAAAGAGCACGAGCGAGACGACCGTCAGCTACACCTATATCCTGATGCCCAAGAAAGAGGGGACGTTCACCATCGCGCCGGCTACCATCAAGGTGAAGGACGCGACTTATACGTCGAATGGCCTTTCCATCAAAGTGCTCCCACCCGACAAATCAGGGAAAACAACGGCAGAACGAGTACAAAGCGCATCGACAACGATTAGCGACGATGATTTCTTCGTGCGGATGATCGTCTCGAAGCACGATGTCTACGAACAGGAAGGGTTCTTGGTGACATTCAAGCTCTACGCAGCTCGGCCTTGTGGCATCAATGGCGTGAAGTTCCCTGAGTTCGAAGGTTTCATGGCGCAAGAAATCGACTTGCCAAACAAGCAATGGGTACAGGACCGCTACAAGGACCGGAACTATTTCACGGTCGACCTCCGGCAGGTCGTCCTCTATCCGCAGCGGACGGGCGACTTGACCATCGGAAAAGGAACCTACGACGCGGTCATCCGCGTCTCGACACCGCAGAAAGCACGTAGCATCTTCGATGATTTCTTCGACTCCTACCGGGAAGTAAACAAGCAGTTGGTGTCGTCGCCCGCGACGATTCACGTGAAGCCGCTTCCCTCGGGTAAACCTGCCTCGTTCTCTGGCGCGGTAGGCAGTTATTCGATGACGGCCCGTATCAGCGCCAACCAGGTAAAGGCCAACGATGCCGTCACGGTGAATGTCCAAATCACAGGGAACGGAAACATCAAGATGGCGAAGAATCCCGAAGTAACCTTCCCGAACGATTTCGAGATTTATGACCCGAAAGTAGACACGCAAACGAAAACAACCACGGCCGGCGTCTCAGGAACGAAAACCATCGAGTACATGGCGATTCCCCGCTATGCCGGTGATTTCGAGATTCCGTCCGTAGAGTTCTCCTACTTCGACACGAAGTCCGCTTCGTATAAAACGCTTAAGTCGGATGCCTTCCAGCTCCACGTGGAGAAGGGAGAAGAGGGAGCGGCATCGGCTCCGGTCGTATCGAACTTCGCCAACAAAGAGTCGGTGAAATACCTCGGACAGGATATCCGCTTCCTCAAGACACGAGGCATCCATTTCTCGCCCAAGCGCGAGGAGGTATTCTTTGGAACAGCGCTCTACGCGATGTCCTATCTCGTCCCGCTCCTCCTCTTCATCGTCTTCTTTATTGTTTATCGCAAACAAATCAAAGAAAACGCAGACCTGGCCCGAGTCCGCACGAAGAAGGCAAACAAGATTGCAGTCAAACGACTGAAGAATGCCGGAAAGCTCCTCCAAGCACAGCAGAAGGAGGCGTTCTACGATGAGGTCATGCGCGCCCTCTGGGGCTATTTAAGCGACAAGCTGAACATGCCGCTCTCGAGCCTTACTAAGGACAACGTCGAGGCGGAATTAGCAAAGTACGGCGTAGACGAAGCCTTGACCCGCGACTTCATGGAGATTCTCAACACGTGCGAATTCGCTCGTTACGCGCCTTCGCAAGCATCCGACGCCATGGACAAGCTCTATGAGCAGACAATCGATGCGATAGGAAAAATGGAAAATACAATAAAAAAGTAAACGACTTATGGCAATAAACAAATTCATAATCAGGTTCGGCCTGTTTCTTCTTGGGCTCGGATGCTTCGGCTTCTCCGCAGCGCAAGACGCAGCCCTCAAGGAGGCCGAAGTGGCTTATACGAAGGAAGATTACAAGGCAGCCATAGAACTCTACGAGGGCTTGCTCAAGAATCAGGGGGAGTCTGCCGCTGTCTACTACAACTTAGGCAATGCCTACTACAAAGCGGGGCAGATCGCGCCGGCTATCCTCAACTACGAACGCGCGCTCCTCTTACAACCGGGCGACAAGGACATCCGCTTTAACCTTCAGCTCGCAAAGGCGCGGACGGTCGACAAAATAGAACCGGCCGGCCAGTTCTTCCTCACGAAGTGGTTTGAAGGTGCGCGGGATATGGCCAGCGCAGACGCATGGGGCGCGACGGGCATCGTCTCCTTCCTGCTCTTCCTTCTCGCGCTCGTCGTCTTTCTTTTCTCAAAGGTCATCCGCTTCAAGAAGGTGGGCTTTTATGTCGCTCTTGTGATGCTCGTCGGGGTCGTGCTGTCGAATGTGTTCGGCTTTAGTCAGAAGCACGCGCTCACAAGCCATGCAGAGGCCATCATCTTTGCGCCTACGGTCACGGTCAGAAGCGCACCGGACCAGAGCGGAAATGACTTAGTTGTCTTGCACGAAGGCACAAAGGTCGCCGTACGCAGCACGTTGGGCGAATGGAGCGAAGTGGAACTACCCGATGGCAACGTAGGTTGGATGCCGAGCAAGGATCTCGAAGTTATCTGAGCCATGTTAGAACAACTGCTTGTCTTCGAGCGGGAGGCTTTCCTGTGGCTTAACGGTCTCCACGCGCCTTACTGGGATCAATTCTTCTGGCTTTACTCTGGGAAGGTGGTGTGGCTTCCGCTCGCGACCTTCCTCCTCTGCGCATTGGCCTACCGCAAGCCTTGGCGCGAAGTCGTTTTCCTCTTCTTAGCGATTGCCCTGACCATCACGCTCTGCGACCAGTTTGCTTCGCATCTCTGCAAGCCGCTCTGCGCACGCTTCCGTCCGACGCACCATCCGGATTTCCAGGACCTTGTGCATACGGTCAATGGTTACCGCGGAGGGCTCTACGGATTCATATCGAGCCATGCGGCCAACTCTTTCGGT
The DNA here is from genome assembly GCF_002159645.1 of Parabacteroides sp. An277. Classification (GTDB taxonomy): domain Bacteria; phylum Bacteroidota; class Bacteroidia; order Bacteroidales; family Tannerellaceae; genus Parabacteroides. Next base: position 129,125 of record NZ_NFJB01000004.1, read on the forward strand.
CTGGCGACGCTCCTCACGCTTATCTTGCGGGACAAGCTCCTGGGCGCTACGCTCTTCTTCTGGGCAGCGGTCAATGCCTACTCCCGTATCTACTTGGGCGTCCATTTCCTTTCGGACATCATTCCGGGCGCATGTGTCGGGCTCCTTTTTGGGTATCTCGTCTACCGTCTTTACCGATGGAGGCGCCCCGCCCTCACGTACTCCCCGCGGCGGATTGCCTGGATGACGGGGGCCGTTTGGGCTACGATTGCCTGCCTCCTCCTCTACCCGCTCTTCGCCTAACCGGATATATCAAAAGATTCCTCACGATGGATAAACGGATTCCTCGTGAGGAATTTTTTTATGCCTCGTGGGGAGGCTTCGGTTTCCTGCTGAAGGAGCCACGGCTTCCTGCTGAAGGAGCCACGGCTTCTTGTCCATGGAGTCATCGGTGCCATGCTGACGGCAAAACTTTGCACACGTGAGTGCAAAACTTTGCAATGCTGATTGCACAATTGTGCACACGTGAGTGCAAAATCTATGCACAGGCATAAATCCGTCTGTCCTTGGGCATGAATCCGCCTGTTCATCGGCAAGGATACATGAATCTATCGGTAGGAATAAATCTATTCATACGTATGAACAAATCTGTCCGTACGTACGAGCAAATCTATTCGTACGTACGAGCCAATTTGTTCGTACGTACGAGCAAGTTTGTTCGAACGTAGGAACAAACGGCTTCGAACGTAGGAACCCGATGACTCCGAACGTAGGAACAAACGGCGCTGAAGGTAGGAGCCCGTCTGCCCTTCGGGAAATATACCTATATATATAATGTAGAACCAGCTGTTGCATAATTGCGTAAAAATATATTCCTTTGCAGAAACAAATAAAAAGATGGGTATGAAAGCATGGATTATACAGGCAGTGCTGCTCGCCCTGTCGGTAGGCATGGGCGCACAGGAGTGTTATCGCACGGAGATTCTGAATGAGAAACGCATCAAGACTTTACAAGTAAAGCAGCCGGATGTTGTGTATTATGAGCCGATTCTTACGCTGGGCTCGGACGAGGTGTTGGAAATCAGCTTCGACGACATGACGACGCATTTCACGCGGTATGCTTATGAAATCATCCATTGCAACGCAGATTGGACGCGCTCCTCCCTTTCGCCCATCGAGTATATGCATGGGTTTCAGGGACTTTCTATAGATGACTTCGCCAACTCCTTCAATACGACGACGCAGTATACGAATTATCGGTTCTATTTGCCGAACGAGGACATCCAGTTTAAAGTAGCTGGAAACTACGTGGTTCGAATCTATCCGGAAGATGAGCCGGACAAGACCATCCTGACGGCTTGCTTCGCAGTCGTCGACCCGCTCGTCGATATCGAGGCGGAGGTAACTGGTAATACGCTGGTGGATACCTACCGAAGTCACCAGCAGCTCAACTTCTCGGTCCTGAAGAAGAACCTGATGATTACGCATCCGGCTACGGACCTGAAGATTCGCGTCTGCCGAAACCGGCGCATGGATGACGTGGTCTCGGAAGTGACGCCTAGTGCTATCCTGTCGGACCGAATCGTATACGAGAATAACCGCTCGCTTATCTTCCCGGCGGGCAATGAGTATCGCCGCTTCGAGTTCTTGACACATCGCTACAACGGGATGCGCATCGAGCGGATTGCCTATTATAATCCCTACTACCACGCAGACTTATACGTCGATTACCCCAGCGCGATGGGCACGTATGAATATGACCAGGACCAGGACGGACGATTCTATCCGGCCTGCAGCCGCTGCGAGTCGCCCGATACGGAAGCTGACTATTACATCGTCCACTTCACCTTAGCGATGCCCGAAGCCAAGAGTGGGAAGGTGTATCTGAATGGGGATTTCGTCCAGAACCGCTGCGGAGAAAACAGCGAGATGCACTTCAACCCGGAGACGAACCAATATGAGAAAGCCCTGCTTCTGAAGCAAGGAAACTACAACTACCAGTACATGTATGTGCCAGACGGAGAGGAGAAAGGAACGGCCTCGCCGATAGAAGGCGACTTCCACCAGACGGAGAACGAGTATACGATATATGTCTATTACCGTCCGATAGGCGCACGCTTCGACCAGCTCGTCGGTGTGCAGACGGTGCGGTATGAGCCGGGACAATAAGAGAGAAACTAAGCGGGGAAGACGCGCTTGCCGGAGACGTAGGTGGCGCGTAGGGAGCGGTCGTCTGCCATGACCTGAAGACCAAATAGCTTTTGGGCGATGTCCCATTGGTTTGTTCGGGAAAGATATTCGGCGCGAAGCTGTTGCGGGAGGGTCGAGAGGTAGTCGACCACGATGAAATCTGCGTACCGACCGGGCAGGAAGGTGCCCATCTCGCCGTCGAGCCGTAGGGAACGAGCCGCACCCAACGTCGCACGGTAGAACGACTCGAATGTGGAAAGGGAATAGCCTCCCAACTGTTGGATGCCGTAAGCCGCGCCCATCGTGCGGAACATCGAAAAGGAGGTCCCCGCGCCTACGTCCGTTCCGAGCAGCGTCTCCACCTGAGCGAGGTTTGCCTCCTTCAGCGAGTAGAGGCCGCTTCCTAAGAAGGCGTTCGACGTAGGACAATGTACCACCGCCGCGCCCGCCGTAGCAATCCGCCGCCTTTCTGCGTTCGAGAGATGAACCCCATGCGCCAAGAGCGAGCGGTCCGTCAGGAGGCCGAAGTCCTCGTATACCTGCAAATAATCCTTCTTATCCAGAAAGAGCGACAGGATTTGTCGTATTTCGTCTTTGTTTTCAGAGAGATGCGTCTGCAGATAGGTCGTAGGGAAGGCCTGGAGCAATTCGGCACAAAGCTGCAGCATCTGCGGAGAACAGCTGAGGGCAAAACGGGGCGTGACGGCGTAGCGAAGGCGACCCTTCCCGTGCCAACGCGGAAGGAGCGAAAGGATCTGACGCTCGCTCTCCTCGACCGATTCGCAGAGAGCCGGCGGCGCCTGGCGGTTCATCTGTACCTTCCCCGTAATAAGGCACATGTCGTATCGGGAAGCCTCGTCGAACAAAGCCTCGACCGACTGCGGATGAATCGAGGCGAAGGCGACGCAAGCCGTCGTCCCGTTCCGGAAAAGTTCCTGAAGGAAAAGCCGAGCGATACGCCGGGCGTGACCGGCATCTCGGAAAGCCTCCTCGGCCGGGAAGGTATAGAGCTGCAGCCAATCCAGCAACTGCTTGCCATACAGACCTATTATCTCGGATTGCACATAGTGGAGATGCGCGTCGATGAAGCCGGGCATCAGGAGGAAACCTCGGTAATCGACCAGCGGAGCCTCGGGATAAGCCGCCCGGAGCGTCGTGAAATCCCCCACCGCCTGTATGCGACCGTCGGCGACGCCAAGCGCACCATCCTCGATGTATTCCCACGACGAAGCCGACGTGAAATAGAAAAGTTCGCCCCGATAAATCGTCGGGCGTATGTCACTTGGTCGGTTCCACATGAAGCATGATATGTGTATTTTGTCCGAAACGGATACGGAGGCGGTCTTCGATCTGACGGGTAAGCGCGTGAGCTTCCTCGACAGTTGTCTGCCCGTTCACGCGGATATGGGCTTCGATAGATATGTCATTCCCGATGTGCCGCGTGTAAAGGTTATGCGGACTGCTCACGCGGGGGTCTTCTATTAATAAGGAAAGAATCTCCTCTTCGAGCTCTTTAGGTAGCGACTTATCCAGTAAGTCGTTGAGAGCCGAAGTCGTTTGAATCAGCCCAATCTTAACGATGAAGACGCTGACTATTACCGCAGCGAGTGGGTCCAGTACACGCCAAGCATCGCCGAGGAGAATAGCACCGCCGATTCCCAGCATCGTGCCGACCGACGAGAACGCATCCGAGCGATGATGCCACGCATTCGCAATCACCACCTGGCTGTTCACTTGACGGCCGACGAAGCATGTGTATTGATAAAGCGCCTCCTTTACAAGGATCGAGATGACGGCCGCGACGAGCGCGACCCAACCTGGGCTTTCCAGCTCCTGCCCTTCGAAATAATACCCGTAAATCTGGCTGATGCCGCTCCAGAAGAGACCGAATGCGACGAAGAGAAGAAAGAGACCGACGATACAAGTGGCCAGCGTCTCGTACTTGCCATGACCGTAATCGTGGTCCGTGTCACGCGGTTTAGCAGAAATATTCACAAAGACGAGGACGATGACGTCCGTAATAAAGTCCGAGAACGAATGGATAGCGTCGGCTATCATCGCACTGCTGTTCCCGACGAATCCTGCTATAAACTTGAAGACCAGAAGCGCAATGTTCACCACAGAGCCCACTAGCGTCACTCGGACAATTCGCCGTTCCCGGGTTTTTGCATCCAATTCCATTGCCATAACTTTCGTATTTTGCTTAATCAGGCGCAAAGGTAAAAAAATTGCGGGAACGGCAGCGTCGATTAGAGCAAATTCGACGCGAGTTCGGAAAGTTCGCTACGCTCCCCTTTGACGAGATTGATGTGTGCGAAGAGCTCCTGCCCTTTCATCTTATCGACCATATAGGCGAGGCCGTTGCTCTGTGCGTCAAGATAGGGAGAGTCAATCTGTTGGATATCGCCCGTGAACACCATCTTCGTCCCTTCTCCTGCGCGCGTGATGATGGTTTTAATCTCATGCGGCGTCAGATTCTGCGCTTCGTCGATGATGCAGAACGTGTCGGACAGGCTGCGTCCTCGGATGAAAGCCAGCGCCTCAATAGCCAGACGGTTCTCCTTCTGCAGTTCGTCCAAACGGCGTGCTTCGGAGCCGTTGTAGGTGATTTGCCGTTTAATAAAATTGAGGTTATCGAAGAGCGGCTGCATGTAAGGCGCGACCTTCTGCTTCTCATCGCCAGGAAGAAATCCCAGATCCTTATTAGCCAACGCGACGATCGGGCGGGCCAGGAGGATTTGTTTGTATTCGTCGGACTGCTTGAGCGCAGAAGCCAGCGCAAGCAACGTTTTGCCTGTACCCGCCTTTCCGGTGAGGCCGATGAGTTTGACCTCAGGATCGTTCAGGACCTCGAAGGCGAACGTCTGCTCTGCATTGCGTGGCTGGATGCCATAGTTTGTAGATTTATCCACGCGCTTCACTTTGGCTGTGAAAGGATTAAAGCGAGCCAGGACAGAGTTCCGCTCACTCTTCAAAACGAAACACTCGTTGGGGACGAGCTTCGAAGCTAAAGGCTCGAACCGCTCCACATCAATACCGCTCGGAGCCGCATAGAGCTCATCAATGAGCGCTGCGTCGATGCCCTCGTATGTTTCCTGAGCCTTCTCGAAGATATCCACGTTCACCACTTTGTCCGTTATGTAATCTTCCACCTTGAGTCCTAAAGAACGCGCCTTCATCCTCAGGTTGACGTCCTTGGTTACTAAGATAGTCTGCATGTCGGGATGCGCATCGGCCACGCGGAAGGTACAGGAGAGAATGCGATGATCCGGTGTTTTCTCGACAAACGATTCTGCTACCTTTGGGTGGTATTCTCCGCCAACGACGACGTGCAGCATACCAAGGTTCGGACCAAGCGACGCTCCCTTTGTAAAGAGGTCATTGGTTGTGACCATGTCCAGCTCACGAACAAACTCGCGGGCGTTATAGTTGATTTGATCGCTTCCCCGTTTAAACTTGTCCAGTTCTTCTAATACGACAATGGGAAGATAAATGTCGTTCTCCTGAAAGTTCTCGATGCATTTGTAGTCGTGTAAGATTACGTTCGTATCCAGCACGAAATTCTTCTTTGTTCCCATGATATTCTCCTATTAAATTCAACCTAATGTATACAAGTAACTATTATGAGGAGAGAAATGTTCGGTAACTTAAAGTAATTTCACTTCATTCTACGAAGAATTTCAATTCCCCATAAGAAGCCATGAGATAAACAGTAATCCTCGCCATATACTTAATATTTAATAGATGAATATCTCCTATTCTATTGTTTACGAAACTCATTGGGAGTATAACCCGTATACCGCCGGAAGAAGCGGGCCATATACGACACGGAGTCGAAGTGGAAACGTGTGGCAAGCTCCTTGATAGAGATATCCGTATTTATCAGTAGCCGTTTCATTTCCAGGATAATCTGTCGGTCAATCAACTCTTTGGGCGATATCTTTACCGCCTTGTTGGTTATCTTCGACAGATAATAGGGCGTGATACACAGCTCGTCGGCATAGAACTTCACGTCGTGGTGCGCGTAGCAGTGCTCCACCACCAGCCGACAGAAACGATTGAAGAGCCGCCGGGCGGGACTTGTAGGTAGTATCTCTGTCTGCGTGCCTTCCGACACCACGACACTCTCCACTGCCATGAAGAAGTTTTGCAGGTGGTTGCGCAGCATCACGTAGGCCGACTTCTGCGACCTGCACCGCATGATCCAGCGGAGCTGGTCTTCCCATACGCCCAACTGTTCCCACTGCTCGGGCGAGGTGCGGAAAATGGCATGCTCGTACAGATAGTCGAAGAAAGGCGAAGAGAGGGTGAACGTGGCTTCATCGAACAGCCAGGAGGAGATTTCGATGCGCTTGGCGGCAAAGCTTTCCGACACGTCGTTCACCACAAACAGAATGTCCGGAGATATCAGGATGATGTCCCGGTTGCGTACGGCATACGGTTTAAAGTCCACCGAGACGAGCGCCCTGCCCGACACGCAAAACAACAGGATGCACCCGTCCGTGCGGATGCTTCTCCCAAGCTGGTCTCTCCAGTTGCAGAGGCCGTATTCATAGTCTTTTCCTTCCATCAGTGACATAGGTGTTTCTATTTTTACTGCAAATGTATGAAATAGTCTCCTACCACCATCTGCCTGTTTTCAAAAGTATCCTTCTTGTCGGGATTTGTCCACTGGTTTTGGACGGGAAACGTCCTACCTTTGCGCCCATTACAAAACAAAATAGTATATGGATATGAGACAAATGATTTTTGTATGGACTGTGTTATGCGGGGCATGCTTAGTTTCTTGCCAAAACAAAACAACAGAGGAAAAACCACAGGCTTATCCCGTTGTCACCGTAGCACAGTCGGCAGTAGAAGTAACGGAAGATTACCCCGCCACCATACGCGGGCGGCAAGATATTGAAATCTTTCCGCAGGTGTCGGGCAAAATCACCCGTGTGGCAGTGACGGAGGGCGAGCGTGTGTGCCGGGGACAGACACTCTTCATTATCGACCAGGTACCTTACGAAGCCGCCCTCCAGACCGCTATCGCCAACGTAGAAGCGGCAAGCGCAGCCGTTGCCACCGCGCAGCTCACCTACGACGGCAAGCGCCAGCTATTCGACCAGAAAGTAATATCGCAGTTCGAGCTGAGTACGGCGCACAATGCCCTGCTCACCGCTCAGGCTCAGCAGGCACAGGCGGAGGCACAGGAGCTTAATGCCCGCAATAATCTCTCTTATACAATTGTAACAAGTCCTGCCGACGGCGTTGTCGGCACGATTCCTTACCGTGTGGGCGCACTTGTCAGCTCCTCCTCCGCTTCGCCGCTGACCACGGTGTCAGACAATTCGGTGATGTACGTTTACTTCTCACTGCCTGAAAACCGGATGCTCTCGCTCATCCGGCGTTACGGTTCGGTGGAGCAGACGCTCCGGCAGATGCCTGCCATGATACTGCGTTTGAATGACGGTACCAGTTACGGTGTAGAGGGTCGTGTGGAAAGCATAAGTGGGGTTATTGATGTGCAGACAGGTGCCGTGAGCCTGCGTGCAGCCTTCGCTAATCCCACGGGACTACTGCATAGCGGTGGGGCAGGCAACGTGCTCATTACCGAAAAGATAGACAGCGCGCTGACCATCCCACAGGGTGCCACCTACGAGCTTCAGGATAAAGTGTTCGCCTACCGTGTGGTAGACGGTAAGGCAAAGGCTACACGCATCGAGGTGACTCCGCTTAACGAGGCAAAGAAGTACATCGTGCGTAGCGGGTTATCGGCTGGCGAACGTATTGTCTCTGAAGGAGTCGGGCTGCTGCAAGACGGGATGCCTGTCAGCGTGAAGTGAAAATCAATTGATAACTCATCACAGAGGGACAGGAGGCACACAGAGTCTTTAAATTTATTTCTCTGTGGTACTCTGGTTCTCTGTGGTGAAACTAAAAGAAAGAAGAAGCTTTATGAAACTGAAAACATTTATCGAACGCCCGGTGCTGTCTATCGTTATCTCGGTGGCGATTGTGTTGCTGGGCTGCATCTCGTTGGCAACGCTGCCTGTCGAGCAGTTCCCCAGCATCGCCCCGCCTACGGTAGAAGTCATGACCAGCTACCCCAGCGCCAACGCCGAAACGGTACAGAAATCTGTCATCGTGCCGCTGGAGGAGGCCATCAACGGCGTTGAGAACATGACCTATATTTACTCTACCGCCTCCAATGCGGGTGACGTGTATATCACCATTTACTTCAAGCAGGGAACCGACCCCGATATGGCGGCGGTGAACGTGCAGAACCGTGTGTCGAAAGCACAAGGGCAGTTGCCCTCAGACGTAACGCGCATCGGTGTCGTCACCAACAAGCAGCAGAAGTCTATGCTGAAAGCCGTCACCCTGTGGAGCCCTGACGACAGCTACGACACGCAGTTCCTCAACAACTACCTCCAAATCAACGTCATCCCCGAGCTGAAGCGTATCACCGGCGTGGGCGAGGTGACGTTGCTCGGCTCGAACTACGGCATGCGCATCTGGCTGAAGCCCGACGTGATGGCGCAGTATGGCATCGTGCCTTCCGACGTGACCTCGGCGCTCAACGCGCAGAACATCGAGTCCGCCACCGGCTCGTTCGGCGAGAACTATGAAGGCGTGTTCCAGTACACGATGAAGTACAAGGGCCGCCTCGTCACGCCCGAAGAGTTCGGCAACATGGTCATCAAATCGCTGCCCACGGGCGAGGTGCTGCGCCTGAAGGACGTGACACGCATCCAGCTGGGCGACGAGGCGTACAACTACCGGAGCATGACCAACGGACACAACGGCACGCTGTTCATGGTCTATCAGACGGCAGGCTCCAACGCCACGGAGGTCATCAAGCAGATTGACGCGCGTATTGAGGAGATGGCTAAGAATCTGCCAAAGGGCGTACAGTTCGATGAGCTGTACTCCACGAAGAACTTCCTCGACGCCTCCATGCACCAGGTCATCAAGACGCTCTTCGAGGCATTTCTTCTGGTGGTCATCATCACCTATGTCTTCTTGCAAGATGTAAAGTCAATGGTGATTCCCGCCATCTCTATCATGGTGTCGCTGGTGGGTACGTTCGCCTTCATGTCTGTGGCAGGCTTCAGCCTTAACCTGCTGACGTTGTTCGCTTTGGTGCTTGCCATCGGTATTGTGGTCGATGATGCGATTATCGTGGTCGAAGCGGTGCAGGCGAAGTTCGATGTAGGCTATAAGTCATCGTATATGGCGACAATGGATGCCATGGGCGGCATCACTTCGGCAATCATCACTACGACGTTGGTGTTCATGGCAGTATTTATCCCCGTATCCATGATGGGCGGCACCAGCGGTACGTTCTACATGCAGTTCGGTCTGACGATGGCGGCTGCTGTAGGTATCTCTGCCATCAACGCCCTGACGCTTTCGCCCGCCCTCTGTGCCCTGATGCTGAAACCTTATCTGAACGAGGACGGAACGGAGAAGCAGAACTTTGCGGCACGTTTCCGTACGGCGTTCAATGCCGTGTTCTCGGTCATCACACAACGCTATATGGGCGGTGTGCTGTTCTTCATCCGCCGCCGTTGGCTGGCGGTGGGCATTTTCGCCTGTGCCGTAGCTGCATTGGCGTGGATGATGAACATCACCAAGACCGGTCTGTTGCCTGATGAGGATATGGGCAGCATCATGGTGAACGTGACTACACCGCCGTGCAGCTCTCTTGCACGAACTTCGGAGGTTATGGAAGAAATCGAGCGCAAGCTGGACAGCATTCCCGAAGTGGCTATCGCTTCGGAAACATCGGGTTACGGGCTGATTGGTGGTGCCGGTCCGTCGAGCGGCATGGTCATCGGTATGCTGACCGACTGGAGCAAGCGTAAAGATAAGGAACAGGGTATTGATGCCGTGCTTGCCAAAATCAACGGTTTTGCGGCAGACATCCCCGATGCGAACATCTTCGCCATGGCTCCGCCGCTGATTGACGGATACGGCGTGGCAAGCGGTGTCGAAATCTATCTGCAAGACCGTGCGGGCGGCTCGGTGAACGACCTCTACACGGTAGGTCAGGAGTTCATCGCCGCGTTGCAGAAACGTCCGGAGATAGGTTCCGCCTACACCACGTTTAATGTCAACTTCCCGCAATACCTGGTGGAGGTAGATGCCGCCAAGTGCCAGCGTGCCGGAACGACAGCTGATGCTGTGCTGTCCACCTTGGCAGGATACTATAGCGGACAGTATGTGTCGAACTTCAACCGTTTCAACAAGCTGTACCGCGTCATGATACAGTCATCTCCCGAGTACCGCATCACGCCGGAGTCGCTCGACAAGATGTTCACCCGCGTGAACAACAACGAAATGGCACCGCTCAGCCAGTTCGTCAAGCTGACCAAGGTGTACGGTCCCGAGTCGCTTGCCCGTTTCAACCTGTACAGTGCCATGGGCATCAACGGCGAGGCAGCGCAGGGATACAGTTCGGGTGACGCCATCAACGCCATTCGCGAGGTGGCAGCCGAGAACCTGCCGCGGGGCTACAGCTTCGAGTTTGCCGGCATCAGCCGCGAGGAGAGCCAGACTACAAACAACACAGCTATCATCTTCCTGATATGTACGGTGTTTGTCTACCTCATCCTGTGCGGCCTGTACGAGAGCTTCCTCGTGCCGTTTGCCGTTATCCTTGCCGTGCCGTTCGGGCTGATGGGCAGCTTTGTCTTTGCCAAACTGATGGGACTGGAAAACAACATCTACATGCAGACGGGACTTATCATGCTTATAGGACTGTTGGCCAAGACTGCTATTCTGTTGACCGAATATGCAGCCGACCGCCGTCGCGCAGGTATGTCGCTCGTTCAAGCGGCACTGGCAGCGGCCCGTGTCCGCTTCCGTCCCATCCTGATGACCGTGCTGGCGATGATATTCGGCTTGCTGCCGCTGATGTTCGCCAGCGGTGCGGGAGCCAACGGTAATTCATCGTTAGGTTCGGGCGTGGTAGGCGGTATGCTGTTCGGTATTCTTGCCATCCTGTTCTTCGTACCGGTGTTTTTTATCATCTTCCAGTACCTGCAGGAGAAGGTGAAGCCCGTGGAGTTCCTGCCCACCCCCGACTGGGAGATACAGAGCGAGATGGAAGCCATCGAAGAAAGAAAGAAGAATAAGAATAATAGTTGACATATTTCCCTCACAAAGATGGGCTCGGAATTACCCATGCTAGGGTACCGGTCAATACCCTAGCATGGGGTATGACAAACACCCTAGCTAGGGTGTGCTCGGTACCCCTAGCTTGGGTGCTTCCAACACTCCTAAATAGACCCTACAGAAACTTGTTGGACAGATAGAAGAAATATTCATAAACAAGTATGAAAATGAAACAAATAATTATCCTATGCAGCACCACTCTATTATTAGCGGGCTGCCATATCTATAAGCCCTATTCCCGCCCAGAGACAGGCGTGGAGACAGACTTGCTCTACGGTCCGGGCGTAGCGACAGAAGACACCGTTTCCATCGCCACCCTGCCATGGACGGAACTCTTTACCGACTCCAATCTGCAAAGCCTGATCCGCGAGGGGCTGGAGAACAACACCGACCTCGGCATCGCCCGCCTGCGGGTGGAGGAGGCCGAGGCTACCCTCCTCTCCTCCCGTCTCGCCTACCTGCCCACCCTCTCGCTCAACCCGCAGGGGCAAATAAGCAGCTACGACGGGGCGAAGGCGGACAAGACATACAACATAGCCGCCTCCGCCTCGTGGGAGATAGACCTATTCGGCCGTCTGACCAACGCCAAGCGCGGAGCACGTGCCGCCCTCGAAGGTAGCCACGCTTACCGTCAAGCGGTGCAAACGCAACTCATCGCCACCATCGCGAACAGCTACTACAACCTGCTGATGCTGGACTGCCAATTGGACATCAGTGAGCGTACTGCCGAATCATGGGCGGAGATATTACGCACCTACGAAGCGAAGAAGGCCGTAGGCGAGGCAACCGAAGCAGCTGTGGCCCAAGCGAAAGCAAGCAAGCTCAACACGGAGGCTTCCGTCCTTACCCTATGGAAGCAGATACGGGCACAAGAGAACTCCCTCTCCGTCCTATTAGGGCGGATACCCGGACATATCGAACGCTCCACACTGGAAGCGCAGCAGTTCCCCGACACGTTAGCGGTGGGTGTGCCCTTGCAACTGTTGGACTGCCGTCCCGACGTACGTCAGGCGGAAGCTGCCTTGGCACAAGCGTTCTACAATACAAACGCTGCCCGTTCCGCCTTCTATCCGAGCATCACGTTGAGCGGGTCGGCAGGATGGACCAACAATAATGGGGCTGCGATTGTAAATCCCGGCAACTGGCTGTTAAGCGCTATCGGTTCACTTACCCAGCCTCTCTTCAACCGAGGGCAGAACATTGCCAACCTGCGTATTGCCAAAGCACGGCAAGAAGAAGCTCTGCTCAGCTTCCGCCAAAGCCTGCTGAAAGCGGGCAATGAAGTGAACGACGCGTTAGCACAATGGCAAACTGCCCGTTTACGTCTCGACATCGACCAAAAACAGATAGAGGCGTTGCGCTCCGCTGCCGACAACACAGCGAAGCTCATGGAATTCAGCCAGTCCAGTTCTTACCTGGAAGTACTCTCTGCCCGGCAAAACCTATTGCAAGCCGAACTGACCGAAGCAAACGACCGGTTCGACAAAATACAAGGGGTTATCAATCTGTATCATGCCTTGGGAGGTGGAGCGGAATAAAAGTGGTCAAAAATTTGCATACTCCAAATCTTTGACCCACCTTTGCCGCGAAATTACGAAAGAAAGCGTTTTGTAATCCTCATCGGAGGGCAGATAATATGCCGGATAAGATGACTGGGTAAAACCAATCACCTTATCCGGCTTTTTTGTTGAGCAGAAATATAAATAATAACCATAAGACAAGGATTCCCCTATTATGGAACGGCATTTATATTCTTCATCCTGAACATTGCCATTATCGGCTACTATCAGAGCATGGAGCGTGTCAAGCCTGCCACCCTGTTTGCCCTGCTGCGCGGGTTCGTATTCTTGATACCTTGCTTCTTGTTGCTTCCTAAGATTTTAGGAAACAGTGGCATTTGGCTTGCCCTTCCGGTATCAGAGATACTAACCTCTTTGGAAGTCCTTATTGTCTTCGGATTACTTCGAATGAAATCAACTATAAGACCTTAACAAAGGTCGACAATATAAAAAATCCGAGAAAATCACCCACTTTAGTCGAGAGAGGGCGATTTTCTCGGATATACTTCCTATTATTATTTTTCTACAAATTCGAATCAATCCATTCTTTCATGGTTTCGACACCCGGGAATCCCACGTGGAAATGTTTTATTGTTCCCTCTTTATCCACCAAGACATAGGAGGGAACACCGTTTACACCCAATTGTTTACCTACTGCATCCCATTGCGCCTCACTCAACCGGTAATGCTCGCCTTTGATGTCTGGAATCATCTGCTTCCACGTCTCTTCCAGCGAATTCTCGCCCGCTAAGTAGATAAATACCACATCCTTCCCAGCATACTCCTTCTTTACCGGTTCCGTCTGCTTCATAGCGTCTTTGCAAGGCCCGCACCACGTCGCCCACACGTCAATGAAAAGTACTTTACCTCGATAAGCAGAGGTAATGGCATGAAACACCTCATCTGCCGGAATATCCGCAATATTCACCCGATCCACTTGATACCCTGATTTCTTTTTGTTCGCTTCAATTTTCGCCTTCAGTTGTTCGTTCATATCCAACACAACATCACGCAAAACGGGGTTAAGCTTTTCGACCTCCTGGAGTTGATTGGACGTCAGAGGGTGGAACTCAGAAATCGGAAATGCTAATCGTTGGGCAGCGAGGAGGTCGAATAGGATACCTTCATCAGTACCATAAAGTGCCGCCAAGCCGGTAGTATTGTCCGGCAATTCCATACCAACTTTCCAAACCCGCTCTTTACCCGTAAAATTAAGATAACGCAAATGGGGAAATGCATAACAAAAGACTCCATCATAAAGGAAATAAGCATCATTCGGCAACAAACGAGGCACAAACTCGAAGTAAGACCGAGGCGCAACTATATCAGGACGATTGGGCAAGACTGAATCGCGTGGAATTTTATTTACTTCTCTATAAGCATAATCAATGATGCCATATTTGGCCAAATTATCAAACAACTCATGATTAAAACGCATCGTCACCAATTGCCTATGTACCTTATTCAACGACAAACTATCAAGTTTTGCCATAGCTTTGTTATAACGATTCGTCCAATAGGCTTTATATTCGTCCAAAGTCATTGTACTAATATCTTTCATCATTTGCTCATATTCTTCCCTTGATTGGGGTTCTATGGTAAAATGAGCCTGCATATTGGCATTCGCAAGAATATTGTTCAAATCAGCACAAGCTCCCGAAAAACGGTATTTCGCCCCTAAAGAAGGTGCATCTTGCTGCGTTTTAGATGCCTCACGGCAAATCTCAGGTAAATTAATCTCCAGCAAAGTTTCTTCACCCGGTCGCATATAAAAATCCACACCGGCATTGTTCCCCATCAAAACTATATTTGAAACATGCAACAACGGCAAAGACAGAGAGAAACTGCCGTCGTTTTGGACTTCCACATTATACTCTTCCGGACTGCTTGTCAGATAATTAAATGTCCAAATCCGGATACTTTTCGCCATCCCCACGCGATAACCCAAGAATTTACCCTTTAATGTGGCCGATCCAGCCTTTAAAACAGGTTCTTCGAGTGTTGTCATTTCCGGGATTTGCGCCGGTGGAAGTTCGGATTCAGGGCGTGAACCATCCAAACGAATGCCCCAAATTTTGAAATAATCATCCGGCTCTCCTTCGATAAAATCCACTCGTTTCGTACCTTTAGGAAGCGGTTCGAAGATAAGACGAAATGTCGCCTCACCCGAATCCGGCATCCAGTATTTCTCGCTCAGGGTAATGCCTTCGCCCGAACGAATCGCATACGATTGCCCATCCGCTTCAAGACGCGCTTCCCGGGCAATTTGAATCCAGAAGTTAGGCGTATAATACGCCTTGACGTCTACGACGGTAGCCGTGTCTGTCAATGTCACTTTCTCCACCTCAAGCGTGTTCGTATTTCGCACGTCGAAAGCTGGATTTTCCACTACTCCTTTTCCTGTACATCCTGCAAGGAACAAGGATAACCATACAATTACTTTTTTCATGATAAATGTAATTTAATAAAGAATTCAACTCACTCAAAACGGATGCTCCGCGCCGGGTGAATCTTCGTAATCAAATACGAAGGGCCGAGCATCATACCCATGGAAAGAACTAATGTTCCTATATTCAATAAAAGCCACGCCGAAAAGCGCAAATCGATCGGCACCGCATCCAAATAATAAACTGAGGCATCCAACTTAAACAGATGTGTAGCCGATTGCAGAAAACAGATAGCCAATCCGATTACATTCCCCCACAACATTCCTCTCCCTATTAAGAAAAACGATACATAGAGGAATATCTTCCGGATACTTGCATTGTTTTCGCCCAAAGCTTTTAAAATGCCTATCAGCTGCGTGCGTTCCAATATAATAATCAAAAGACCGGAAATCATTGTGAAACCAGCCACGGCAAGCATCAATACCAAAATCACGACTACGTTGATGTTCAGCACATCCAGCCAGCTAAATATCATCGGGTTCAACTCTTTGATGGAACGAACAAAATAGGTGTTTCCCTCGCGGTCTTGCTGTTCGGCCAATTGAAAATAAAGAGCCTCGGCAATTGGGTCGACCTGATCATATTCTTCCACTAAAAGCTCCAATCCGCTCACTTGGTCTTCATCCCAACCATTGAGCCGCTGGACTTGGCGAATATCGGCCAAGACAAACAACTTGTCGTAATCCGCAAAACCAGTTTCATAAATGCCGGTAATATGGAAACGGCGGGCACGCACCTCCTGCTCCACGAAATAGGTCAGGAAAAAATCGCCCACCTTCAAGCCCAGCAAATCGGACAAGTAACGCGAGATGAGCACGTCCGTCGAACGCTTCTTCTCGTCCAGTTGCAAAACTTCACCCTCTTTCAAATTTTGGCGAAAGAACGACCAATCATAGTCCGTCCCCACTCCTTTCAATACAATGCCTTGGAAATCGGTCTCGGTCTTGAGGATACCTGGCTTCGTGGCAAAACGTTCGACATGCCGCACGCCCGGATACACCTCCAAGCTCTTTCGCAACGAATCGCTCACCGCAATCGGAATCGTCTCATAAGAGGAATTATTGTCGAAATTGGTAATCTGGATATGGGAACCAAAACCAATCACTTTATTGCGTACCTCCTTCTTGAAGCCAATCACGATGGCAACCGAAAGAATCATCACCGCCAAACCAAGCGCAATACCAATCGTCGCAATGCGGATGGCGGGCGGTGTAGCCTGCCGGTTATCTTGGGATCCGAAATGGATTTTCCGGGCGATGAATAGTTCGAGGTTCATATCACACGATTCGGATATGCTTCCAAGGCCTTGCGCAAAACGCCGAGTGCTTTCGCCAAGTCCTCTTTCTTCAATACGTAAGCCATGCGGACTTCATCCCGTCCCAAACCAGGCGTCGTATAAAATCCAGATGCGGGCGCCATCATGACGGTCTGCCCTTCGTATTCAAACTCGTTCAAACACCAGGCGCAAAACTTCTCGGCATCGTCTACCGGGAGCTTGGCTACCGTATAAAATGCGCCCATCGGTATCGGCGAATAGCAACCCGGGATGCGATTCAGTCCGTCTATCAAGAATTTCCTTCGCTCTACATATTCATTATATACTTCCAGCATATAAGATTCTGGCGTATCGAGCGAGGCTTCTGCGATGATTTGTCCGATGAGTGGCGGGCTCAACCGCGCTTGGCACCATTTCATGACGCTGCTCTTCACCTGTTCATTCTTCGTAATCAACGCCCCGATGCGGATACCACATTCGCTGTATCGTTTCGAAACGGAATCGACCAGCACGACGTTTTTCTCGATGCCTTCCAGATGGAACGCGGAAATGTAGGGCGCACCCGTATAGCAAAACTCACGATAGACTTCGTCGGAGAAAAGGAACAGGTCGTATTTCTTCACCAAATCCCGCAATTGGTTCATCTCTTTTTGGGTGTAAAGATAACCCGTCGGGTTGTTGGGGTTACAAATCAAGATGGCTTTCGTGCGCGGTGTGATGAGCGCTTCAAACTTCTCTACTGAAGGCAGGGCAAACCCCTCTTCTATCGTCGAAGGTACCGTCTTGATGACCGCCCCACACGAAATGGCAAACGCCATGTAGTTGGCATACGCGGGTTCGGGCACGATGATTTCGTCGCCCGGGTCGAGGCAAGCCATGAAGGAAAAGAACACCGCCTCCGAACCGCCTGCCGTGATGATGATATCGTCCGCTTCGACACGGATGTTGAACTTCGCATAGTAGGTCACCAGCTTCTCGCGGAAACTCCGGATGCCCTCGCTCGGCGAGTATTCCAGCACCTTGCGGTCAATATGCCGCATCGCCTCCAATCCGCATTCCGGTGTCGGCAAATCCGGCTGCCCGATATTTAAATGATAGACTTTCACGCCCCTTGCTTTTGCCCGTTCGGCAAGCGGGACCAGCTTCCGGATGGGAGACTCCGGCATATCAATTCCCCGTTGTGATATATTCGGCATTCTTTTTTACCTTTATTGTTTTTATTAATGGGGGCAAAGATACGAATTATGGGGGATTCAGCAAAAGCCGCCCCCGTTATTCTGCCAGTTTTTCAATCCAGGCCGCGCATTGGCTTTCCCAGGCTTGGAAGGTAGCGGCGCCTTCGAAATCCTGTATGTCTGATGCCTGCTGCTTTTCCTTCCGGAAAGCCGTTTGCCACACGCCGAGCAGTTCCAATGCCCCCGGATATTGTTGCTTGGCTGCCTGAGCGACCCAATCGATGGCTTTTCCAAAGTCTTGCTTCAGACCCTCTCCTTTATAATAACTGATACCCAACCGGTATTGTGCCTCGGCCTCTCCCTGCGCCGCGCGGGCAGCCAATTCCTCTACATCCATCGACGTGGCCTGTGTTTCCGGCTCTTTCGCCACGGAAAGGATGATTTGCATAAACTCCTCTGCCGTGTCGTCCAACAGGTGCAACGTCTCCGAGAAATTACAACGGAACACATCGTAATCCACCTGCAAATCCGTCCCCACGTTCAATACCGATTGCGCCACCAGCATATTGGCCTCCCTGTCCAGGAACATATAGGCAGATGAATAACTCTTCGCATGCAACTTATTGATTTTGTAAAGTACCTGCGTATGCTTCTCCGATGGGATAACCAACGGACAGTAAGCCAACACAATCACAAACCGATTCTCTTCGTAACATCCGATGCGGACGTTCATCCGTATGTGGTTCATCGTAAATGGGAACACGAACTCGGGTTGTTCCTCTTCCTTGTATTCATACGAAACATCCAATTCCGCTAAATGTTTTCTTATTTGCTCTGCTAAAATATCCATATCTTATTATTGTTAATCCTCCAGTTGTTTAGGCATACAAAAGTAATGATTTCGGATGCACAATGGAAACATTTCATGTAAAAAACACACCCGCAAGCATTTTAAGCCAGAGGAATGTTTATTTATACGGAATGCGGAAATAATCCAGCAGGCGTTTGTAGTTGTCTTGCGCCGCCAGGCAGGTGTCTCGCAGATAACCGTTCGTATGTCCCCATTGGCTCAAACCTCTGTAATAAAACAGCTTCAGATCGTCTGTAATAATAAAGGAATTCTAAGACCTATATATCCATTACGACACACCCCCTACAAACATTTCATTGTCAATTCTCAATTGTCAATTGTCCATTACCACAACGTGATGGGCTCCGGATATTCCACTACCAGCGGGCTGCCACCATCATAGGTTTCGATGCGGACTTTATATTGTCCTTCCGTCAAATCCGGGACCATCGTAAATTCGCAACTGTTTTCTGTTACGTTGGTGATAGTCGCGGCTTTAATCCATTCGATGTAATCCTGATCGTTGACGAGTCCGATGACGTGTTCCAGCGTGCCATCCTGTCCCTTCAGCGTGAAGCCTTTATAGTTTACGCCGGTTTGCTCGCCCCGTTCGATGCGATGAGGATTCTCCGGGTCGCCTCCCTCCTTCTGGTAAACGGCGGTGATTTCCGGGGTTTCGGGTTCGGGAGTTGGCTCCTCTTCTTCGTCGTCCGAATCATACGACGGTTTGCTGCCAAGTCCCGCACGCGAAAGCGTCTTTTGCAACTGGTGCAAATACTTGTTTACCTCGTCTATCAACG
>NZ_NFJB01000040.1 GCF_002159645.1 Parabacteroides sp. An277
AAGGCGAACCGGCAGGCGACTGGTACCGTCTGGGCTACACAATGGAGAACACCTTGCGACGCGAAGCGCAGGTAGACGCGTACCGCACGATGGTGGTCTTCCAAGCCCGGTACACGCCGGATGGCTACGAAGAGGGCGAGACCTTCTACCGCGTCCGAGACGACATCTTCCCGACCCGCGAAGAGGCAGAAGCGGCAGCCGAAGGAACGAATGCCCTGATCCGCACCTATCATAACGGACTCTGCTACTACGTCTGGCGCGTGCGTCATTCGGATGATGAAGACTCGGCGGAGGATGGCATCATGGAGTATGGTATTGTCCGCAACAATATCTACCGCCTCTTGGTATCCAACATCTACGGACTGGGCGATGAAGTCCCCTTCCCGCCCGAAGAGCCGACGGATGAACCCGATGAACCGGATAATCCAGACCCGGACGAACCGGACAATCCTGATCCCGATCCGGATCCTACACCAGACCCTGATCCGGATCCTGACCCTGATAACCCGGATCCCGATGAACCAGATCCCGATGAACCAGAGGATGTCCCTATCAAGGTAGAAGTCACGGTAGAAGAATGGACGGAATTAGGCCATAAGGATGTTTTCCTATAAAAACGTTTTTAGTTATTACCTTTTAATTATTCATTGATTGAACATGAAACTATATCATACATTACGAATGTTGCCATTGCTGGCATTGATGCAGTTGGGCGCGGCGTCGTGCGACTATATCCACGAGGACATCGAGCCGTGCGACCACTACCTGCATTTCTCTTATACCTATAATATGTTGTCCGCCGATGCCTTCGTGCCGCAGATGACCAACCAGGAGACAGCCAAACAGGTGGAACTCTTCATCTACGACGAGGCAGGGCAGTTCCTCCGCTCGCAGACCATCTCCAGTGCGGAGTTGGAGACGAACCGTATCCAACTCGACTTGGAGCCGGGTACCTACCAACTTCTCGCTTGGGCGGGACTAAACGATACGGATTATACTTGGACGAAGCCGGAAGCGGGCGACAATATTGACGATTGGCAAGTGCGCGTCAACGGAGTAACAGATTGTGTGGAACGTGAACTTTTAGGGCTTTTCCAAGGACGGATGACGCTCACTATCCCCGAAGGTGGCGAGACTGATACGGAGTTCCCGCTTGTCAAGAATACGAATAAGATTCGGTTTGTCCTTATCGATGCCAACAGTGGCACAGAAGTCAGTACGAACGATTATACCGTGATGGCTGTTACAACCAATGGAGACCTCGATGCGAACAACCAGCCCATTAGCGACGATACGTTTGTCTGGACTCCTTACACGAAAAGTGTAGAACAGGTAAACGACCTAGAAGGCAATGCAGTCTATCAAGCCGTTTGTATGGAGTTGAATACACTCCGCCTTATCGACGGTTCCGCTAATCAGTTGCAAATTCGCCATGACGGCGAAGAACTTCCCTTCCTCCACGTGAGCCTGACCGACCTCTTGCTGCTCACGCAGATGGAGTCGCACGATATGACGGCGCAGGAGTACCTCGACCGGCAGGATGAGTACGTCATCATGCTCTATCTCGACACGACGGGCGGCACGGCACATTGCCTCGAAATCATTGTCAACGACTGGACCATCCGCTTGGATGATGTAAACTTAGGAAGATAGGAGGCACGCCATGAGAGTACAGAAAACAATAGGTTGGCTCCTCGCCCTGACACCTCTCCTCGCCCTCTTCAGCTGCGAATCGGACGACACCATGCCGGATTCCCAGCAAGGCGAATTGGTGCCGGTCACCATCCGGCTGGGAATTGAAGGTAGTGGGATGGCGACGAGGACAGATGAAGTACATCATACAACTGCATTAGAAGAAGAAGCAGAAAGTGCCATAAATTCTTTGGATATATTTATATTAGATGATAGTGGTAATCTTGAAAAGCAGTTGGATTTATCAACTGATTTTAATAGTAATGCCTCTAATACAGCCACTGTCGAATTAACAACAGGTTCTAAAACAGTTTATGCAATAGCTAATTTGCCTGAAGATATTGAAGAACTCGAACTTGATGCTATACAAGGCAATAATCCTTTGGATGTAATTAGAGAAGGGCATGAGTATATCCCTATGTCTGCCGATACAACATGGGATGTTACATCTTCACAAACTACGTATGAAGTAGATTTAATCCGCATGGTAGCAAAGATGGATGTAACGATTATTGATGAAAGAGCAGCAAGTCCGGCGACTCGTGCTGAAGGAAGTCATACACTTACCATAAAGGAATTTTTACCGCATACAACGAATCTATTTCGGGAAGCACATGGTATAATTGAACTTCCTGAAGAGATAGGCTTTGCAAATTTTACATGGAAAAGTATTGAATATGAAGATTCAAAAGCACATCATGACCATTTCTATTTGCATGAATCGAAGCCGAGAGAAAAGGCTGTCTTTGAATTAACATTACATGATGGAGAAAAAGAACGTAATGGTTCTTTCAGTGCTGAGCTTTACCGTAACCATTATTTCCCATTGGTGATTCATCTTACGGATTACAATATGTCGTTTGAAATAACAACGAATCTTGCGGCTATAGGTACAGTACAAGTAACAAAAACAAATACCTCAGAGTACACTTTTGATTTGCCTGAAGGTTGCACCTTTAGTATGAAAGCTACATTGAATAGGAATATGTCTGGTTCTTGGGCTTCGGATGCTACATGGGATTGGGATGTTACCAATAGTATTGATGAAATATTGGTCTTTGATACGGGTACAACTTGGCCGGATAATGCACAAATACCTTCTGGCACAGGAGAGACGAATCCAACTTTCACCTTCTCCGGAACAGTTTCTGCGGTAACGACAGATGGAAAATGTAATATAGCGGTAACGATGAAAGACGGTGATGCTGAACAAACATTCAATATTGTAATTGGTGTACGAGCATTAGGTAACGGCGAGTT
The DNA here is from genome assembly GCF_002159645.1 of Parabacteroides sp. An277. Taxonomy (GTDB): domain Bacteria; phylum Bacteroidota; class Bacteroidia; order Bacteroidales; family Tannerellaceae; genus Parabacteroides. The sequence goes on from NZ_NFJB01000040.1 coordinate 2,953, forward strand.
GGGTAATCAGCCGTCAACTTCGGCACTTACCCGCTCCGCCTCCCCAGAAGCGCAACCTATCATCATCGAACTCTAAAAGAAAGGAAAGAAGCATGAAAGGAAATGCAGATAAACAACCGTAAATAAGAAAAAACGTGCCGCGCGGGCAGCCTCCTGAACAGGGGTTCCGACACCTATAGGAAGTGTCCCTGACACTTATAGGAAGTGTCACCGACACTTATGGGAAGTGTCAGGGATACTTATGGGAAGTGTCGACGACACTTCCTATAGGTGTCGAAACCCACTCGGAGAGCCTTCACCCACGCACCGCCTTTTCATAAGATAATAGATTAAATAACAATACTTTAAATAACACGAAAATGAAAACAAATAAACTATACAAACTAATCGTGCCCTTGCTGTTCCTCGCCGGCTCTATTGGCGTGGCTTGGGGGCAGGGGAATAATGACAAGGATAGTTATTCCAATGTTACCATTACGCATAAGAAAACTGGTGGTGTGTGGTATGATACTACTTATCAGGAAACACACTCTCGAAATCAAGGAAGTGGAACAGATGAAGATTGGCTAAAAGATACTTTTGATGAACAGGGAGATACTACACTAACTGCGAATAGTTCGACCATTATTATACAGAAGACACATGAATACCGAGATACTATCTATATGTTTCCTGAAGAAACACGCGAATTGATACTGCCGGATATCATGGCTCCGTCAAAAGGTGCAATTCATCTTTCTCTATATAATTATCAACGCTGGTACGATTATACAACAGATGGGTATTCTGAGCATATAAAAGTAATAGATGATGATGATAATAGTCGGGGTGGTTGCGGGTACAAATTCGCTAATGGATTGGTCGGTGGGACATTTCTCATGGAAAATATTAGCGGTAATGCTTTCGATCAAGGATTGTATCGTGTCAATTTTACTATGCCATTATCTCCTTTTTCTGACGGATATATAATAGCATGTGATGCGTCTAATTATACTGATGTAACAAAGCCGACGAGTACTACTGAAGAAACAGAAATGGAAGAACCAACTCTTAGCCAACGTGCCATTTTTGTAATTCTTCCTGCAACAGAAATACAAAGTAAATTAACAACAACCACTTGGTTTCAAGATGACACAATCCACTTTCCTACAAAAAGCGTGGGCAAAACAGATGAGCAAGTGGCATTGGCTATGGCGGCACGGAATTATAGAACGTCAGATAGTGACAATTCAGAGCTTAACTGTTCTATTACTTATCCAACAGGAGGAAATAGCAATTTCTTAACATTGTCTGATGACAGCAAAAATATTAGCGGTAATACCCGTAAAGTATCATTTATTTATAACAATAAGAAAAATGAGTCTGCAACCGGTCCGAAAGATGGAGATATTGCTTATATCGAAGTAAAAAAAGGCGAATACAAAATTGCTCGATTCACTTTAATTTTTGATGCTTATACAGAAGCATTGACACAAGAAGAGGTACAAGAAGCAGAAGGTAATGAAGAAAATGAAAATAATTTTAGAACCAATGCCTATTTAGAGAATAACTATACACTTCTGACTAAATTGGATTTGGATTATACTAATGTTGCTTCTTCTGATAATAACAAATTCTATCCTTACCCGATGAATTGGGAGTTTGGTAGCTATGCGTTCTATACAAAAGCTTCAGGAAGTGGGGTAAAATATACAGATAATCCACAATGGGGGGAATATGCAATTACTTCCACTTTTCCTTTTGCTGGAGGAAGTCCTGCTTTATTGCCAGGTAGTAAATACCATTTGTACGTAGATGCCAATGAATATCCTGGAACAATTTGTACAGTTCCATTCCGTGAAGAGCTTTGCCCAGGAGCCAGCCTTTATGTTACATATTGGATGATGAGTACAGCTAATAATAAAGTACAATGCGATGCCAGTGTCATCTTTGTATTGAAAGGTATTGAAGAAGATGGGACTAAGACAGTCATACATCGTCAAGCATCTGGGCAAATTCCTTATAACCGAAATACAACAACAATATCAGATGGTAAGGGAAATCAAATATACGAAGGAGCCCCTTCGTGGAATCAACTTTACTTTACCTTTGTAAATGGCGTAGGCGATAAGAAATTCGTCAGCTACGAATTGGAAATGCAAAGTAATAATGCGAATACGAATGGGGCAGATTGTATTATTGATGATATACGGGTGTATATGCAAAACCCTACCGCTCGCGTGGAACAACAGAAACTGGCTTGCGGCGAGAGTACTCGTTTACGCATGGACTTGAATTGGGATCAACTGCTTAAACGATTAGGTTTAGAAGAAACGACGGAGTCAAAAACAGATAATTATATTGAGTTCTGTTTTATCGATAGAGATATTTATGATGCGTATTTGAGTAGTCATCCTAATGAAACAAATAAATATGATAAAGCTGTCGAAGAAGCTACGGTTGTTATTGGGCGAGATCTTGATCTAACAGTTGGTAGGTTGTATTATGATTTGAAGTATGAGAATAATACAGAATATACAACATACGATCAATCACAAGATGAAAATGGTGAATATGGCTCTTTGGCAAAGAATAATACAAAAAATGAGACCAGCGGAGAAACAACTACGAAGTATTTCTTTTATAAATCAAAAGATAATGCAGAAGAAAAACAACTCTCTGTCGATTTTTATGCAGATATGTCACAAGGACGTCGATATACGATGTTGATTCGAGATGATGGAGATATGGAATTTGGTTATCCAGGAGAACATTGTGCCATTACGACCGAGTTCGAAGTGGAAGGACAGAGCCTCATTAAGATGAACGGACAGGTAGTCAAACCCAGTGAAATGAATGACTATTGTACGGGACAAATTTTTGAATTTGCAGTACAGATGCGTTATTATGATACTTCCCTAAAAGAAAACGTGCCGTTATCGGAAGAGGAGAGTAAACAAATCTATTTCGATTGGTTCTTTGGCACGGAAAATGTGTTTAATGGTATATTAGAAAATGAACAAACAGAGTCTCCATCTTTGGGTGAAGCTTTAAAAAAACTGAGAGATGAAGACAAAACAGCCTCAGCTTCTCTGCAAAAAAATGCCGAAGGTCGTTACACACTTGAGACAACGACAAATTTAACAGAAAACGAAAAAGCGGTCATAGAGAAATATCTCAATCTGGAAACGGAAGATGGACTGCATCCACAATTAGTACTCCATGAACAAAAGTTGAATATCCGTATTCTGGAAGAAGGCTTGGATTTAGTAGTTGCCCCGATTGAAATCACGTTAACGACTAATAAAGCTCTTTGTTTCTCACCGCTTCCATTTACATTAATTGCAGCAAATAAAGCCCCACAAATCCAACCGGGATTCGAATACATGGATTATGGGGAAATGGGCGATGAATATGAACCTGCAATGCGTATTGGTTTACAGCAAATAAAAGATTCTAAAACTAATGCGATTACAGTTAATCTACGGAACGCACAATATGCGTTTGCTGAGAGCGAATATGAATCTGGATCTAAACCAACCCATATCGGATTACTTTATGATGATGAAGATGATACTACTCCAACTGAAGGTGATAATTATATCTATCTAACAGATTCTGATGATCCGGCATTAACAGAAATCTTACATCCTACTGGTAGTACAGATTTTGACAGGAAGCAGTATATCATTGGAACGGTAGAATCTTTAAATGCAGTACCAGTTGAGTCAAGTACAACAACTCTTTCGAGTACAGAAAACGCAATGACTATCAAATTCAAGTATGAAGAAAAGATGGATGAAAATGATGATAATAGTCCTACATTTAATCCTCGTGAAGGATATTATTACACATTCACAGTACAGATAGAAGAGCATACAGAGAGTCATAGTAACCCAAAAGGTGCTTGTCGTGGTAATTTCAACCTTACCATGAAAGTCGTCCCCGAATATCTGGTTTGGCAAGGTAAAGATAATACCAAGAACTGGAATAACGACGCGAACTGGAAGCGGGCACTTAATGATGATATTAAGGCATCAGACAAGATTGAGGATTATGAAAATGACAATCGCGGTTTCGTCCCGATGCTATTCTCAAAAGTCATTATCCCGAAAGACTGTAAAGTAGAACTCTATAAAGCTGGCTTTAAAGGAGAAATGGATAAACCTAAAAATATGAAATGGGAAACGACTATAAATGATCTTGAGCAGATGGAGAAGCCTTCAATAAGCGTAGTTGGTGACGACAAACATCCTATCCAATACGATATGATGGTCTATGAAGATGAGGAAGGAAATCTTTCTACGAAACCCTATCGCGTTAACCTCTGCGATCAAATCCACTTCGAGCCTAAAGCCGAGATGCTCCATGCCGAGCTATTGGATTACAATAAGGCATGGGTAGATTATAAGTTGGAAAGCGGAAAGTGGCATACGTTGGCCTCTCCGCTCCAAGGCGTAGTGGCTGGGGATTTCTATACGGATAGTGAAACTGCTACGGAAGAGCAGGAATATTTTACGGATATAGAGTTCTCTAATACAGAAAGTACGAAACCGAATGGTGCAGACAAACTCAATAGCCGTATCAGCCCATCTGTTTATCAGCGTGGATGGGATAAAAATAATAACGGTGCGCAAATGATTACTACAGACGGAACATCTTCTACTCGTGCAGTTCAAGGCAACTGGAGCGCAGTATATAATAATGTATATGATGAATACAAACCGGGCGAAGGTTTCTCGTTGAAAGTGCTGGATATGCCAGATAATAATGGAACACCCGTAGAGGATGCTATCTTCCGCTTGCCAAAGGCAGATGATTCATATAATTATTATACGGTAGGAGATGATAACCAGCTTACATCTTCAGAGAATAGTAATAATGGCAGTATGCCAGATTCCAGAAAGAATGCAGGCAAGTTGCAAATCACACCTGATGACGATGCTACTGAATCTGAATCTTTGCATATAGTAATACTAATTGGCGATAACCAATATTATCTAATCGGCAACCCATTCATGGCACATCTGAATATGGAAGCATTCCTTAATGGGAATAACGGTGTAGGTAGTGCTTATTGGTTTAACGATGAAGATGGTGTGCAGAATATTATTTCTGTTTCAGAGAACGATTGGATAACGACCGGTTCTACCACAGCGCCTCTTGTCCCGCCTCTCCGCTCCTTCTTTGTACGGAAAGCAGATAATGCAACAGAACCTGTATCTGTAACCTTTACCAAAAATATGCAAGTATTAGGAACTGCGACTGAGGACGAAACCAACACCAACGCCCTCATCCTAACCGCCCAAACAGCGGACGGCAAGACAAGCCGGGCAGCGATTGCATACGATGCGACAGCAAAAGCGACGTATGAGACAGACGAGGATGCGGAACTGTTCTTGGATTCGAACCTGAGCGATGTGCCTGCTATCTATACCGTTGCCGGAACGATGGCGACAAGCATCAACCGCACGTCGGAACTCTATAATATTCCGGTCGGTATTTATGGAAACAGTACGGAAATGGTCACATTGTCGTTCGAGGGACTGAACCACTTCAGCAGCGCGACACTCTACGATGCCGAGGAGAAAACAGAGACGCCGCTCCGAGAAGGGACAACATTGACAGTACCGGCAAGCACGAGCGGCCGTTACTTCCTCCGCGCCGGCACACCGACGGCAAACGAGGTCATCGAGACGAGCGACATCCAAATCTACACGCTGTCGGGCAACCGGGTGATGGTGACGTCGAACGTACCACTCAAGGACATCCGCGTCTATACGATGAACGGCGCACAAGTAAAGCATACGAAAGCCGGTGTATGCAGCTTCGAACTCTATCTGGCGGATGGCATCTACCTTATCACAGCCCAAAACACAAGCGGTGAGACCCAGACGGAGAAAGTAGTGGTGCGATAAGACCAGTTACGAAAAGCTAAGGCCGATGTGAATCGCCCTCCATTTAATGTTTTATTAGTGTACCCCAGGCTCCGGCCTGGGGTTTATTTTTGCTGGACAATCCTACCTTTTTGCTGGAGAATCTTACGATAGCTCGGAAAAAGAGATGGCAGCGTGCGGGAAATCCGTTATATTTGTGCCTTAATCTTAAAAACACAAGAAATATGAATAAATTAGCTATCATGGCCGCTTCGTTCCTCCTCTCATGGGGAGCGATGGCAACTACTCCGCCACCAACAGCGGAACCGGAAACTTTCGAAGTAGGAAAAGGGACGTTCCTTCTGAATGGGAAACCGTTCGTCATCAAGGCTGCCGAAATCCATTACCCGCGCATACCGGAGCCTTATTGGGAACAGCGAATCCTGTCGTGCAAGGCATTAGGTATGAATACCATCTGTTTATATGTCTTTTGGAACATTCATGAGCCCGAACCGGGCCAGTTCGACTTTACGGGGAATAATGACATTGCCCGCTTCTGCCGTCTGGCGCAAAAGCACGGCATGTATGTGATTGTCCGTCCGGGGCCCTACGTCTGTGCGGAATGGGAAATGGGAGGTCTCCCGTGGTGGTTGCTTAAGAAAAAGGATGTGAAGCTTCGCACGCTCGATCCTTATTACATGGAACGCGTGAAGCTATTCATGACAGAAGTAGGCAAGCAGTTGGCAGACCTGCAGCTCTCGAAGGGCGGAAATATCCTCATGGTACAAGTCGAGAACGAATATGGCGCGTATGCTACAGACAAGAAATACATCGCGGCTATTCGCGATATTGTTCGTGGCGCTGGCTTTACGGATGTCCAGCTCTTCCAATGCGATTGGAGTTCGAATTTCCAAAACAACGCGCTCGACGATTTGCTGTGGACCGTCAACTTCGGGACCGGAGCCAACATCGACGACCAGTTCCGGAAGCTGAAAGAGGTACGTCCCGAGTCGCCCCTCATGTGTAGCGAATTTTGGAGCGGTTGGTTCGACCACTGGGGACGTAAGCATGAGACGCGTGACGCCGCCACGATGGTCTCTGGCATTCGCGATATGCTCGACAGAGGCATCTCCTTCAGTCTGTATATGACACACGGCGGGACGACCTTCGGCTGGTGGGGTGGCGCAAACAATCCCGCTTATTCGGCGATGTGTAGTTCCTACGACTATGATGCGCCTATTAGCGAAGCCGGATGGACGACGCCCAAATATCATCAGCTCCGCACGCTCTTGCAGAATTACCTGCCCGAGGGCGATACGCTTCCGGCATCTCCTGCACCATTCCCAGTCATCGAAGTGCCGGCTATTACCAACTGGAAAGTGGCTCCGCTGTTTGAAAATCTCCCGAAGCCGAAGCAGACAGAAGAGATCAAGCCGATGGAACTATTCGACCAAGGCTGGGGCACGATACTCTATCGCACGACTTTGGGCGAGGATACGGAAGGCACGCTCCACATCGACGAGGTGCATGACTGGGCACAAGTATTCGCGAACGGGAAACTTCTGGGTCGCCTCGACCGCCGGCAAGGGGAATTTACACTGCCTTTGCAGGAAAAACTCCCGAAGGGCACGCAGCTCGACATCCTCGTGGAGGCAATGGGCCGCGTAAACTTCGACCAATCTATCCATGACCGCAAAGGTATCACAGACCGGGTAGAAGTCATCCATCGTGGCGACACGACCGCGCTGAAGGGGTGGACCGTCTACAACTTCCCGCCCTTCTACGAATTTGTGGCAGACAAGACCTATCAACCATGCGATAGCGCCCTGCAGGCTCCGGCTTATTATCGCGCTACGTTCCATCTCGACCGGACAGGCGACACCTTCCTCGATATGCAGACTTGGGGCAAAGGGATGGTCTGGGTGAACGGACATGCCATGGGTCGCTTCTGGGAAATCGGTCCGCAACAAACGCTCTTTATGCCGGGCTGCTGGCTGAAGGAGGGAGAGAATGAAATCATTGTCCTCGACCTGAAAGGCCCGCGCGAAGTCAAAGTGCCTGGGCTGAAGCAACCGATTCTGGACATGCTCCGGACACAAGCACCCGAAACGCATCGCCAGGAGGGAGAAACGCTGGATTTGACGCAAGAGTCCCCTACCTTCCGCGGCGTCTTCCAACAGGGAAATGGCTGGCAAGAGATTCGCTTCCCGATGGCAGCGACGGGACGTTACTTCTGCCTCGACGCGACATCCAATTTCGACGGGACGAACCTCACCGCTATTGCCGAGCTCGACGTCATAGGCGTGGATGGAAAGCCCTTGCCCCGCGAGCAATGGAAAGTGGTCTATGCCGATAGCGAGGAGACGCGCAGCGGGAACCACACGGCCGACAAAGTCTTCGACCTTCAGGAGAGTACCTTCTGGCAGACCGTAGACAATGTCTCCTATCCGCACCAGCTCGTCATCGACTTGGGAAAAGTATACACGATTCACGGCTTCCGGCTGTTGCCCCGTGCCGAGAAGGGTGCGCCCGGGCAGCCGAAAGACTACACTATCTATGTGAAGGCGAATGCATTTGAGTATTAACCTAGGTCCTTCGTGACCCTTCATCCTTCCCCTTAGCCAGGTAACTTTCTACCCCACGCTAAGGGGAATTTCTTTTTTTATTTCCTATCAGAGCGGCCTCGCCATAGCAGGTTTTGTGAAACATCGAGTATATGTAGGGAAAACTTTAAGGGGTAATGGTTTTATTAGAAGAGTTCGGAGTGGGTGCCGAGGCGGACAATCTCCACTACATTTTCTGCTTCGTCCACCCAAATAAGCAGGAAATCATTCTCTACATGGCATTCCATGCAGCCTTTGTATGAGCCTGTCAGCTTATGAGGCAAGAAGCAGGCAGGCACGGCAAGACCATTGAGCAAATACCCAATCACTTCATAAAGTTTGCGCATCTTGGCCTCATCCCTTCTGTACCGCTTCAAGTCCTTCTTGGCACGGGTACTGTATCGCAACTCTTTCATTTACTCTATCTCATTTATCGATTTCATGAATGATTCGAAGCTGGAAGCATCAATTGTCCCGGCATATTTACCCGACCGAGCTTCCTCGATGGCGGCCATCGTCTCGGGGTTAGGGCGATGCTTCAGGGCTTCGTCCAAGAGGATTTCGACCAAGTCTGTCAAACTGCGGTGTTCGTATCGAGCCTCCGCGCGGAGCCGTTCCATCAACGAAGCTCTCAGGCGGAAAGAGGCCTGCTGTTTACGTTCAATCGTTGTGTTCATAATCTGATTCGTTTAGAGATGTGGCAAAGGTAGAATAAATGTATTATAAAACAAAGAATAAATAGGGAAAAGATAAATTTTGTACCTTTGCGCCGAAAACAAATACATAGACAGTGGATATTCAAGCGTTATTGCAATTATATGCCTCGCATCCCTGTGTAGGTGCGCTCAACCGTTTGATGACAGAAGGTACGGATCGAAACATCCTGATGAAGGGTTTAGCTGGTTCGGCCGCAGCGATGACGGTGGCTTCTCTTTTTGCGCAGGGTACGGGAAACTTTATTTGTCTACTCAACGACTTAGAGGAGGCAGGTTATTTCTATAATGATGTGAAGCAGCTTTTAGGCGAAGAGATGGTCTATTTCTTTCCTTCGGCCTACCGGCGCGACATCAAATATGGACATACAGATGCGGCGAACGAGATTCTGCGGACGGAAACATTAAGTCTGTTGCAAAAGCCAGGCGTCCGATTTGTGTTAGTCACTTATCCCGAAGCACTGGCCGAGAAAGTGGCGACACAAGAAACTGTAAAGGAAAATACGCTGCACATCTCGGTGGGCAATCAATTGGATAATATCTTCGTGGCGGATGTACTGGAGTCTTACGGATTCGAACGTGTAGATTATGTATACGAGCCAGGACAATATGCCATTCGCGGAAGTATCCTGGATGTCTTCTCCTTCTCCTATGAATATCCGTACCGCATCGACTTTTTTGGCAATGAAGTAGAGACAATCCGCTCGTTCGACGTAGAGACGCAGCTTTCGAAAAACAAACTGGATGAAGTGTATATCATCTCGGAAGTAAGCAAACAAAATGCGTCGGGGCGCTGCCTTCTCGACTCACTTTCAGAAGATACCTGGTTAGCCGTACGCGACCTGGATTGGTGTCGGGAACGCATTGGCGCCATCTGGCAAGAAGAGCCCGTCGTCGCAGACGAAGAGTCTTTCTCTACCATAGAAAAGATGCAGGCCAAGCTGGTTAATTGGGACGACTTCCTTCAGGGAGCACTTCGGTTGCGCCGGTTGCAATTCGGGACGCATCCGGTCGGAAACCCTGATGCCACGATTACATTCCAGACCCAGGCGCAACCTATTTTCCATAAAAACTTTGACCTCGTGAGCCAGGCGTTCCATCAATACTTAGAAGAGGGATATACCCTGTATATTCTGAGTGATGTAACCAAACAGGCCGACCGTATCCGAGCCATCTTTGAAGATCGAAATGAAATGATACCCTTCACGGCAGTAGACAGGACATTGCATGCCGGATTCTCGGATGCCATGTGGAAGGTGTGCTGTTTCACCGACCATCAACTCTTCGACCGTTTCCACAAATACAGCCTGAAGAGTGATAAGGCACGGAGCGGAAAGATGACCCTTTCGTTGAAGGAATTGAATCAATTCACGTTGGGGGATTATATTGTACATATTGATCACGGCATCGGGCAATTCGGGGGACTCGTACGCATGGAAGTGAATGGGAAGATACAAGAGGTCATCAAGCTCACCTATCAAAATAATGATGCCATCTTTGTCAGCATTCATTCGCTCCATAAACTCTCCAAGTACAAAGGAAAGGATAATGGCGAACCGCCTAAGCTAAGCAAGCTCGGAACAGGCGCATGGGAAAAGATGAAGGAACGCACCAAGAAAAAGGTGAAAGACATTGCGCGCGACTTGATTCTTCTCTACGCAAAACGCAAGCAAGAAAAAGGCTTCGCGTTTAGTCCGGATAGTTTCATGCAACAGGAATTGGAAGCCAGCTTTATCTACGAGGATACGCCAGACCAGATGAAGGCAACGGCCGAAGTCAAGGCTGATATGGAGAGTCCACGACCCATGGACCGCCTCATTTGTGGAGATGTGGGCTTTGGTAAAACAGAGGTGGCCATCCGCGCGGCTTTCAAGGCTGTATCGGACAACAAACAGGTAGCAGTATTGGTTCCGACAACAGTGCTTGCTTTCCAACACTACCAGACCTTTACCGAGCGGTTAAAGGATTTCCCTTGTCGCATCGACTATATCAGCCGGGCCCGTACTACGGCACAAATCAAACATGTCCTGAAAGATACCAAAGAGGGAAATGTCAATATCCTCATCGGGACGCATCGCCTCGTCAGCAAAGACGTTATCTTTAAAGACTTGGGATTACTCATCATCGACGAAGAGCAAAAGTTTGGTGTCTCGGTCAAGGAAAAACTTCGCCAACTTAAAACCAACGTCGATACGCTGACGATGACTGCCACTCCGATTCCGCGCACGTTGCAATTTTCACTCATGGGGGCCAGAGACCTGAGTAGCATCACCACGCCACCGTCGAACCGTTATCCGGTACAGACCGAAGTGGAGCGCTTCAATCCGGAGATTATCCGTGAAGCTATCAACTTCGAGATGTCACGCAACGGGCAAGTATTCTTTATTAATAACCGCATCCAAAATATCTACGAGATAGAAGCCTTAGTACGTCGTGAAGTGCCTGATGCCCGCATTTGCGTAGCCCATGGACAAATGGACCCGGATGAATTGGAGAAGAAAATACTCGATTTCGTACACTACGAATATGATGTGCTCGTGGCAACCAGCATTGTGGAGAGCGGTATTGATGTCCCCAATGCCAACACGATTATTATCAACAACGCCCAACAATTCGGACTTTCCGACCTCCACCAACTTCGTGGACGCGTAGGGCGAAGTAATCGGAAGGCATTCTGCTATCTTCTCTCGCCCCCGCTGAGTTCGCTTACCCAAGAAGCACGTCGCCGTTTGCAAGCCATCGAAAGCTTTTCAGAGTTGGGAAGCGGTATCCATATTGCGATGCAAGACCTCGACATTCGCGGAGCTGGCAATATGCTGGGAGCAGAACAGAGTGGTTTTATAGCAGACCTCGGCTACGAGGCATATCAGAAAATCTTGGAAGAAGCTGTCGACGAATTAAAGCACGACGAGTTTGCCGATCTCTACGCCAACCTCGCAAACGGGAAGGAAAACTATGTACGGGAAACCTTCATCGAAAGCGACCTTGAGCTTCGATTCCCTCCGACTTATATCCCGAACGATTCCGAACGCATCTCTATCTATCGCGAACTCGACAATATGGAGCGGGAAGAGGATATCCAAGCCTTCATCGCTCGCCTCGAAGACCGGTTCGGGAAAATTCCCCACGAAGGCATGGAGCTAATCCGCATCGTCCGCCTACGCCGCATGGCACGCTCGCTGGGAATCGAGAAAGTCGTGTTGAAGAAAGGACAAATGAACCTCTATCTGGTATCGGCGCCAGACAGCCCTTACTACCAAAGCGATGCCTTCGACCATTTACTAACCTATCTCCAAAAGCATCCGCGAGATTGTAACTTGAAAGAATCGAATGGCAAACGCATCGTTATTATCAAACAAGTGCCCAGCGTAGAGAAAGCCTGCGCCGTATTCGAGGAAATGAAACTTCCAAATGGAATCTAATCACCATCTTTCATTAACCTTGACATTGCTCTATGCAGGTTTCAAGCGGGTAGAATCCTGGTGGAATTACCAGCATGTGGTAAGCCCGTTCTACCGGTTGTATTATATCCAGGAAGGAGAAGGAACCATTTATATGAATCAAACCTCCTACCGCTTGTCGCCCGGACAACTATTCCTGATACCGAAGTTCGTCGTCCACAGTTATGCCTGCAACGACTATATGGAACATTACTATATTTGTTTCTTCGACGATATAGCCGGAAAGAGCGGAATCAATAATCCGCTTTTGATGAAATTCCAAGTGCAAGCCCAAGCTATAGACTACGCCCTCATCCACCGGTATATACAACTGAATCCAGGTAAGAATATCCTTATATGCGACCCCAAACAATATGATAACGACCGGAGCTTATATGAAAAGCAAAGCAGCGTTAATTTCTCCCAATTTCCCTACGATATCGAGAGCAAAGGCATCTTGTTGCAACTCTTCTCCCGCTTCCTGACGGAAGCTTGCATGAAAGAACCCCATCAAAACAGCTTACATGAGAAGCTGAACCAAGTCATACATTACATAAATAAGAACTTAGACAAGCGTATACAAGTATCTGATTTGGCCGATATTCTTTGTGTCACCCCCGACCATTGCTCGAAGACCTTCAAGAAAATCATCGGCATTTCTCCCTGCGAATATATCCAAGTCAAACGCATCGAACGGGCACAAACGCTCCTGTTAACCACAAACAAACCCGTTTCCCAAATAGCCGAAGAAGTAGGCATTGGAAATCTCTCCCAATTTTCCCGTTTATTCTCCAAAATCAGCCATTGTTCCGCCCGCGAATATCGGAATATACAAATAAAGCAACTCGAAAGCGGAGACATAATCCAGTAAAATAGCACAAATCTGATAGAACCACTAAAAAGAAAAAGGTGGGAGAAATAATCCATCAGGTGCCGACCCAAAAGTTGTTTGTGCTTAGGAAAGCTCTATCTTTAGGCTAAAGATATATATCTGCAGCCTGAAGATATATATCTTTAACTTGAAGATATGTATCTTTAGCCTAAAGATAGAGAATAACCAAGGAGTTTTCAAGTTTTCCCCGCCGGATATCCGATTTTCATCCGGGCCTCTTTGCCGTAATTAATCAAATAGAAATCGTTTTTTGCAAACTTGCCAATCCAAAATACGCCTATCTTTGTATCCGAAAGAAAACTCAATATCACCATGAACAAGGAAAATGTCAGAAACACATTATTTATCCTCTCTACTTGCATCTCATTAGCAAGCACCTCTCCTGCCTCTGCCCAAAGAATGGACGAAATGTGGGGGAAACAAAACACTAAAGAGGTAAAAACAAACGAGAAACGCGGGCATTTATTCGAATGGGGGAATTACGCCATGTTCATCCATTGGGGCTTGTATTCGCAACTGGGCAACGTTTGGAACGGAAAGACTTATTACGGCATTGGAGAATGGATGATGGATGTCAACATGGCCAATGCCGATAAAAACGAGTACAAAGCCGTAGCACGTTCATTTAATCCTACCCAATTCCATGCCGACTCTATTGTACAATTAGCCAAAGAAGCGGGCATGAAGTATATCATTATCACCAGCAAACACCACGATGGATTTGCCATGTATCAATCGTCATGCGACAAATTCAATATTGTCGATGCGACTCCTTTCGCCCGTGACCCGATGAAAGAATTAGCGGAAGCGTGCCAGCGGGAAGGATTAGGCTTCGGTTTCTATTATTCGCATAACCAAGATTGGACTACGCCCGGGGCGTCGGGTGCTTCCAAGGTAGATGCGGAAGGGAATCCCAAGACATTCGATGATTATTTCTACCAAAAATGCCTGCCCCAAGTAGAGGAAATCACCCAAAACTATGGCGACATCGAATTGGTTTGGTTTGATACACCTGGGAACATGCCGCCGGAATATGCCCAAAAGTTGGTCGAAACCGTACATCGCAACCAACCGAACGCACTGGTCTCTGGCCGTGTCGGATATGGCTTGGGCGACTATATGACTTTAGGCGATATGGAAGTTCCGCTTGAAAACATCGAAGGATTATGGGAAAGCGTGGACGTCACGAACGATTCGTGGGGCTATGCCTGGTATGACCAGAATTGGAAATCACCCAAACAAATCCTGACCTATTTAGTGTCTACCATCGCTCGGGGCGGAACTTACATGCTGAATGTAGGCCCAGACAATACAGGACGCATCCTAGCCTATGTTTCTAAAACACTTCGCACCGCGGGAAAGTGGATAAAACGTTATCCAGAAATGGTGTATGGCGCGGAACCTTCTCCGTGGAAACATGCGCTTCCTTGGGGCGATGCTGTCAAACAAAAGGATAAACTCTACTTAGCCGTTTATGAATGGCCCCAATCGGGCGAGCTTTACGTGCCTGGCCTGCAAAACCGGATTGTCTCTGCGGCTATTAAAAATGAGCATAAAGACAAGAAGATTACTTATACAAAAAAGGAAAATGGCTATGTGCTATCCCTTCCGTTCAAAAAGCCAGACCCGCTTATTCCTGTTATTGAGTTGACACTGGATAATGAATCCGCTCGCGTAGACAGCACATGGACCATCGACCCAGAAATCGGCATAAAGGATTTGTCTGTGAAGTTCGCCCAAACTACAAAATGTACTATCCATAAAGCCAGTTGGATGGAGAAATTCGGCGAATGGAAACATGTATATTGCGTAAGTGATATGGCACAAGACAGCCGGGTATCATGGACCATCGACGTAACCAAACCGGGCACGTTCAAAATCGATTTAACACTTCGTGGAAACGGACGAGGCGTATGGAGAGTCGAAACCGACGAAGGACGCTTCATCCAAAATCAGCAAAGTATCTCAAGCCTCTTTACTGCAAGGCCCATTGGATGGATACGTTTCGACAAAGCAGGACGACATACTATTTCCGTCCAAATGCCTGAAGGCAACACGCCCTGCGATTTAGCGGGCATTTCCCTTCAACCCATCTTTTTCGAATAGACAAAAAATAACGCAAGCTTAATAATAACACACATGAAGAAATCATTGATTATTTCCCTCTTCATTGCGATGGCAATGCAAACAGTATTCGGACAAAAGCAGGAATTGATTCTTCCGATTCCTTCCGAGACACCCAGTCCGGCCCAATTAAAACAAATCGAACGCAAGTATGGCATGTTTATCCATTTTGGGATAAATACGTTTCATAACGAAGAATGGACGGACGGTTCCAAACCGGCCTCTTCTTATTGCCCCACCACCGTGGATGCCGACCAATGGATACGAACAGCCAAAGAGGCGGGCATGAAATACGTCATACTCATTACCAAACACCACGACGGTTTTTGCCTTTGGGATAGCCCTTATACGGAATACGACGTGGCCAATTCCGGAAATACCACCAACGTAGTGGAAGCGGTGGCAAAGGCTTGTAAAAAATACCAAATCGGCTTAGGACTTTACTATTCTCTTTGGGATCGAAAAGTGAATGCAGACGTCGAGGACCAAAGCCAAGACGCTGCCTACAATGACTATATGCTCAAGCAACTGGACGAGCTGATTCAAATCGTACAAAAACATACGCATGTGGTGGAGTTCTGGTTTGATGGCGGATGGGTGAAGCCTAATTACCGTTGGCCCGTCATGGACATTTACCAGACTATCAAATCAAAAGAACCGGAATGTCAAGTAGGAATCAACTGGAGCATCGGTTTGCCCAGCAATCCGGACGGACACATGGTTGTACCCGAAAAGCAACAAGCAGGCTTTCCCATTCGCTACTTTCCGAGCGATTTCCGATTGGGCGATCCCTATTTGCCCACTGAC
Source organism: Parabacteroides sp. An277 (assembly GCF_002159645.1). Lineage (GTDB taxonomy): Bacteria > Bacteroidota > Bacteroidia > Bacteroidales > Tannerellaceae > Parabacteroides. The sequence continues at coordinate 19,387 of NZ_NFJB01000040.1, forward strand.
GACGACCCCAAAGTATTCACACACGACGGAAAGAATTACTACATGCCTTGGGAATCGACCATTTGCCTGAGCCAACGTTGGTTTTACCACACGGAAGATACTACGTATAAATCTGTAAGCGAACTGGCCAAGCTCTATCGGCAATGTACGAAAAACAACAACATCTTGATCTTGAATTGCCCACCCAACCGGGAAGGGAAAATACGAGAAAAAGATATCGAAGTATTAAAGGAATTACGCCGCACCATTCAAGACATGGAATCTGTCGCGCCGACATCGGGGCAACAGGCCATGCTCGATCGTAAATATGGCATGTTCCTCCACTTCGGTATGAATACCTATTTAGGAAAACAATGGAGCGACGGCACCGACCCCGCAAGTGCCTACAATCCGCCTGCCGACCTGGCTGAAAAAGCAGCTGAATGGGTGCGCATCGCCAAGAAAGCAGGAATGCGCTCCATCGTCTTGACCACCAAGCATCATGAGGGATTCTGCCTTTGGGATAGTAAATATACGGAACATGACATTGCCAATCCCGCCATTCCGCACAAGATAGATGTAGTAAAAGCCGTTTCGGATGCATGCAGGAAAGAGGGCATCGCTTTCTCTATTTATTATTCTTTATGGGATCGAAACGCTCCCTCTTATAAAGACAACGACAAGCACAAGTATATCGTTTACATGAAGAACCAACTGGAAGAATTGATGACGCAATATGGCCCAGTGGCAGAGCTTTGGTTTGATGGCGCATGGGACCGCAAGAATCCTTCTGACTGGTACTTGCAAGAAGTGTACGATTTTGTCAAGAAGTTGCAACCCGATTGCCAAATCGCCACCAATTGGACCATTGGCAAACATCCGATCGACATGCAAGACGGAGATTCCATTCTCTATTTTCCCAGCGATTTCCGGTTATGGGACCCCTTTCTCCCCACATGGGACGACCCGAAAGTGTACCTACACCAAGGAAAAGCCTATTATCTTCCCTTTGAAAGTACACAAACGATTTCCGTACTGGGCAATTGGTTTTACGACGAAACGGACCGTTCCGTGCGCGATTTGGAAGACTTGGAAGAAATATTCTACGCCTCGACACGCAACAACAATTGCCTTTTGCTAAACATCCCGCCAGATAAAAACGGGGTCATCCAGCCTGAATATGCCGACCAACTTTATCATTTAGCCAAACGCCTATCCATCGAAAACGGAAAAGCCTTTCCGCGCGAAATGAAGCGCCCGACTTCCCTCACGGCTTTCGCAAAGGCTCAAGCAAGCAGTACGCACCAATCGGACGAACATCACTATGGTGCGCTCTTGGCGGTCGATAGCGACGTATCTACTTCGTGGATGGCGGCCGACAGTACCGGTTGGCTGGAAATCACCCTGCAAAAAGAGAGCACATTCAACCAAATCTCAGTCATTGAAGGAGGCAACCACATCAAGCATCATACGTTTGAAATCAAGAAGGGAAACGAATGGATTCCCATCCACGAAGGTGCCATGCTATGCGACGAAAATATCGTGAGTTTCATGGGTTATGGCTTCGGGACAGTCCAACTTTCCACACCCGTGACTGCCCGCAAAATCCGATTAAACATTCAATCATCCAATGGAATACCCGTCATTTATTCCATCCGGGTGAAACTGAATTCATGAAATGAATATAGCAAGTTTCCGAGACGACCGCCTGTTGTCTACTCGGAAACGGCTGTTTCCATTATTCGTCGAATGACTTAAGAAGGTGAAAAAACTTTCGTGAAAAAGCCTCCAAACCATTTGGCTGCATTTAAACTTGCCCTGCCTCCCGATTTTCCTTACCTTTGCTAAAATTTTTAGACATAAAAAATAATGAAAACGATTCAAGGACAAAACAATAAGCTTGTCTTTGCCTTTCCAGACAAAGAAATTGAATGCTTTACTACGACAAATGAACGAATAAACCTAATGCTCGAACAGGCAAACATTTCCATCATGGGTAATAATAACCGCATCTTGCTTTATTTCGATTCGGAAGAAGACGCGGAAGAACTGCTTGCGGGCGGAGGTTTCCTGCTCATCGTCAAGGGAAACGACAACGAAGTAGACATGGGGACGGTCATCGTTCGCTCCTCTCCTATTTTAGGCATGACGGGGTTAAAACTAATTATAGGCCAATTACCTGGGTTGGGTGCAAGCGTCTCGCGTACCGCCAACGGATGTCGGGTCACCATAGGCAACAAGGTCGTTATCAACGGGACTACCATCTATCTGCAAGAAGACAATTCGCGCGTTTGTATCGGCGACGATAGCCAGATTAGTTGGGGTGTGGACATTTGGTGCACGGATGCACATACGATTACAGACCTCGACGGAAATCCTATCAACTATGCCCAAAGTATCGAGATAGGACGCCATGTATGGATAGGAAAGGACGTCAAGATTGGAAAGAACGTCCGCATAGCCGACAATAGTATTGTTGGTTGGGGCAGCATCGTGACCAAACCATTCGACGAACCAAACGTTATCTTCGCAGGTATCCCCACCAAGATAGTTAAGCGAGGTATCAATTGGGACCGCAAATGCATCAATAAATACGTAAAAGGACTTTAAAGCTTAACCCTTTCTAAAAAAACAGACCGATGAAGATAAACTTCATCGGTCTCAAACCCTAAAATAAATATTATGAGTGATTTATAAATTAATTCTGTTCTTTTAAAATCACATCGTGTGCTCCGCCTTCCACAATGGAAGTAGAAGAGACGAGGGTAATTTTGGCCGTCTTCTGCAATTGTTCAATCGTGATAGCACCACAACTGCACATCGTCGCCTTGATTTTAGAGAGAGTCGAAACCAGATTATCCTTCATCTTACCGGCATAGGGCACGTAACTGTCCACGCCCTCTTCAAACTTCAACGCCTCGTTGCCGCCCATATCATAGCGCTGCCAATTTTTTGCACGGTTCGAACCTTCGCCCCAATATTCCTTCACAAAATTGTTGCCTATCTTGAGCTTCTTGGTAGGAGACTCGTCGAAACGGGCAAAGTAACGCCCCATCATCAAGAAGTCCGCACCCATGGCCAACGCCAGCACCATGTGATAGTCATGTACCAAACCGCCATCCGAACAAATAGGAATGTAAATACCGGTTTTCTGGAAATATTCATCGCGTGCACGCGCTACATCAATCAACGCCGTAGCTTGTCCGCGGCCGATACCTTTTTGTTCCCGCGTGATGCAAATCGAACCACCGCCGATACCTACTTTGATGAAGTCCGCACCAGCCTCTACTAAATAGTTGAATCCTTCCTGGTCGACCACATTACCCGCGCCTACAAGCAACTTATCTCCATATGTTTCGCGAATCCAACGCAACGTATCGCTTTGCCATTCCGAATAACCATCCGACGAATCGATGCAAACCACATCCACTCCGGCTTCCACCAAGGCCGGCACACGCTCCTTGTAATCACGCGTATTGATACCGGCTCCCACAAGCAAAGTCTTATCTTTACCCGACAATTCGTACGGATTCTCATGATGCGAATCATAGTCTTTGCGGAAGACCATATATTGCAAACGTTGTTCCTTATCAATGATAGGCAACGTATTGAGTTTATGTTCCCAAATAATCTGATTGGCTTCTTTAAGCGTAATGCCCAATTCACCTACGAAAAGCTTCTCAAATGGCGTCATAAACGTTTTTACTTTCGTTTCTGGCGCATCCTTTTCTATGCGATAATCACGACTGGTGACGATGCCGAGCAATTTACCATTCGGCGTACCATCTTCCGTAATGCCAATCGTGGAATGCCCTGTCCGCTTTACCAAGGCTATCACATCAGCCAACGTATCTTCAGGCGTGAGGTTCGAATCGCTCACCACAAATCCTGCCTTGAACTTCTTCACCTTGCGCACCATTTCGGCTTGACTCTCGATGGGCTGCGAACCGAAAATAAACGAAAGTCCGCCGTTGCGCGCCAATTCAATCGCCAATTCGGGACCTGAAACCGATTGCATAATAGCTGATACAAAAGGAATATTCAATTGAATAGCAGCCTGTTCACCCGCACGATACTTCACCAAAGGAGTTTTAAGTGATACATTCGCCGGCGTACATTCTTTTGTCGTCAGACCCGGAATGAGCAGGTACTCGCCAAACGTTCTGGATACATCATTTAAGTAAATTGCCATAAGTATCTTCTTTTATAGATAAAATTTTCCTGCAAATGTAGAAAAAAAAACCGAATAGGCATTGTTTTCTATCGTTTAATTTTCGACCACCAATCCCACGCCTACTCCTTTTTGTACTTTCAGCACAACGCAACGGTCTTTCGCCAAGTATTTGCGGAGCTTGGTGATAAAGACATCCAGCGAACGGGAAGAATAGAAATCAGCCGTTTGCCAAATAGCAGTCAAGATTTCTTCCCGGCTAACAATGTGTCCTATCTCCCGGCAAAGCATTTCGAGCACTTTTGCCTCTTTCGGAGTGAGCGACTGGCGCTCTTCGCCATAGAGAAGCAGGTTTTGAGAAGGAATAAAGGTATATCGACCCATCGGATAGGTGTCTTTTCTCTCCGTTTCAGACACAAAAGCAGAGGATTGCTTCACCTTTTTTAATATGGCTTGGATATGCGCATCCAACTCTTCCGGCAAGAACGGCTTCTTGATGTAGAAGTCGGCACCCGACTCGTAGCCATTGATGACATCCCGCGCTGTCGTCAGTCCGGTTATGAAGATGATCGCCACATTCGGATGATGTTCACGGATATGGCGCACCATCGTCCTGCCGTCCATGACAGGCATTTCCACGTCTGATACAATCACATCAAACGGTTTCTGTTCTAACTGTTTTAATCCCTCTTTGCCATTGGGAGCGGTCTCTATCTCGTAGCCTCCAATCATCTGCTCCAGGCTACTCTTCAAAATGAAGCAGAGGTTCTTATCATCTTCTACTAACAATACGCGTGTCATGCCTTTTCCTCCGTTAAGGGCAATGAGAGCGTGAACTCGCTATAAGCTCCTTCTACGCTATTGAGCGAAACCGACCCGCCCATCGCCATCATTACCCGATATACATAATTCAGTCCCAAACCGAAGCCGGAGACCTTCTTGTCTTTCTTATATTCCAATCCGCCCCGTTCAAATTTCTCGAAGATGCGTTTCTGTTGCTTGAGCGGAATGCCCCAACCGTTGTCCCATACCTTTATATAAATAACGTCTTTCCCTGGCTCTGCCGAGAGACGGATGCGCACCGCCTCATGGGAATACTTCAGGGAGTTGTCTATCAGATTGCAGATGGCCTCCTTCAAGTATTCCTCATCTGCCAAGAAAAGAGGCAAAGAAGCAGGACAATCCACCTCGAATTGCACCGGCTTCTCTGCCTTTACCTTATATTTCTGCACCAACTCATCGAATAGCGTGGGTAAGTCTACTTCGCTCTTCACCAGTTTCAAACGGGATTGCTCCAGCTTGGCAATGGTCAATATCTTCTCCGAGAGCGAAAGGAGATGGGTGCTTTCTTCATTCAAGATAGCGAAATACTGCTTCCGAAGCTCCGGCTTACTATCCAAGATACCGCTTTCGAGCGTATGCCCTGCCATCGAAATGGTGCTAATCGGCGTCTTCATATCGTGAATCATCGCATAAGTAAAGTCCTGCCGCAAGCGGGCAATCTTGTTTTGCTTGATGATAATCTGCACCTGATATACAATACAACCCGCCACAAAGAGAATCAACAACGCCGTCGCCACCAGCATCATGCCCATCTTCTGGAATGCTATCCAATAGGGATTCACAATCACTGCCCGCACTGCTTTTGCATGGTCACCATCGAGGAAGACCGGCTTCGTCTTGACGGTGCGGAACGAAGGCGTTATTCGCACAGGTTCTTCTTCCTGTAGCACATTCCCTGCCGAATCGACTACTTGACAAACTAACTCCGCGTGGAAATCCTCTTTCGCTAATGCCTCCGTAAAAAGCGAATCGAGCAAGGGTAAAGAGACGGAGGTCTGGGACAGCGAATCGGCGTAATGGTGAAGGGCGGTCGTAATGAAATCCAGTATCGCCTTCTCATTGGATGATTCTTTCCAGTTCAAAGACTTCTCCGCACTAATATTCGTTTCCGTATCCCCTTTATAAACTTTCAACCGTTCGATAGCCTCGTCAATCACCGCCTTCGGAAATAACCGGTTGCCCGTCTGCACCAATTGCGTCTCCACCAGCCGATAGGTATTTATCAGCCAAAGGCCCTGTATCGCCACGATGGCGACGAGGCCCAATGCCGTCAGTATTTTGATGTATTTCCCGTTCATGCAATCTGTTTTTTCGTCTGCAAAAGTATAAAATATTACTTTACGTTCGTCCTATAACAATTCCTTAACAATCCATCGCGCTATAACAATCATATAACAATTCGATAACGACGCGATAACCTACTTCCCGAAGAAAAGAGGGTTACTTTGCAGCAGAAAAATAAAACGAACATGATTATGAAACGTACAATTATCATCGCGGGAATCATCGCAAGCGCAGCTACCCAGTTGGCTGCCCAGAACATAAAGGGAAAAGTAGTGGATAACCAGCAGCGTCCTATCGAGGCGGCGACGGTGATTATGCAAGCACCCGATTCTACTTTCATTGATGCAGTTATCACCGATTCGTTAGGCTGTTTCTCCTTCAAGGAAGAGCCGGAACAATACCGCCTCATCTTCCAGCACCTTTTATATAAGACGCAAGAGAGAATGGGAAGTTCACCGGATGTGGGCACGATTACGCTCGACGCACAAAGCTATGCGCTGGACGAAGTGGTGGTGCAGGGCGAACGTCCGCAGGTGAAAGTCGAGAAGGGCGCGTTGGTGTATGATGCGGAAGTCCTCTCGGAGCGCACCACTGCCAGCAATGCCTACGAATCGCTGCTGCGCGTGCCGGGCGTTATCGAACAGAGCGAGGCGATTACGTTGGCGGGCGCCAAAAGTGTTACGGTGGTCATCAATGGCAAGCCATCATCAATGACGGCGGAGCAGCTTACCGAACTCCTGAAGAGCACGCCGGTCTCGAATATCCAAAACATCGAAGTGATGTATAACGCGCCGGCGAAGTACCGGGTGCGCGGGGCGGTCATCAATGTCGTGTTGAAGAACGCGAAGTCCGCCGACCCGTTCCTCCGGGGCGAAGTGAGCGGGAACTTCACGCAATCGGCTTATGCGAAGGGCGGCGGGAACCTCAACCTCTCCTACTCCGGCCAGAAAGTATCGGCAGACCTGAGTTATGCCCCGCGTTTTACGCATTCGGACACGGATATGGAGATGATTTCCCGGCATACTTTCGCGGGAAAGACCTACGACATCGACCAAATCAACACGGGCGACGCAAAAGCATTGAACCATAACCTGCGGCTCGGCGTGGATTACCAAATCGCGGAAGGAAGCAGCCTGAACGCCGCCTATACCGCCTCGTTTAAGACCCGCAACCGCTCACGCCAGCACTCATCGGGCAATTTCGTGGAATCGGACAACCTGAAAACCAGCGAAGCCCAAATGCATAATATCAACGTGGATTACACCGCCGCCTTCGGCTTGAATCTCGGTATCGATTATACGCACTACAACAGTCCGGCGACGCAGGATTTTACCAATCAGGCGGAAAACGTCCGGCAGCATTTCCTTGTGGATGAATATCAGACCATCGACCGTTATAATGTCTATGCCGGGCAAACCCACGCTTTGCCTAATGGTTGGAGCCTCAACTACGGCATCGACTTTACCTTTGCCAACGAGAAGAGCGGGCAGACCTACCGACCACAGGATGACTCGGACCTTTCATCGCTCAACACCGATACGAAGATGAAAGAGGAGACCTACAACTTCTACGCCGGTGTGGAGAAGGCGTTCAACGAGCGGCTCTCACTATCGCTTTCGGTGGCGGGCGAGCGGTACAAGCTCATGGATTACCGCAAATGGGCGGTCTATCCCGCGTTTCAACTGAGCTATATGTTAAGCCCGGAGCATGTATTCCAGCTTGGCTTCTCTTCCGATAAGGAATATCCCGACTATTGGACGCTTCAGAATACCACGAGCTACCTGAACGGCTATACCAAGATACTGGGCAATCCGAACCTCGTCCCCTCGACCGACTACGCCGCACAGCTGACCTACGTCCTCAAGGGGAAGTACATCGCTACGTTCTATTATAATTATATCAAGGATTACATCATGCAATTGCCCTACCAAAGTCCCGACGAGCTTTCGCTCATCTACCAGTTCATCAATTACGACTACCAGCAGCAGGTGGGCCTGACGCTGATGTTCCCCTTCTCGGTTGGCAGGGTCTGGAACGCCCAACTCGTATTGGACGGCTCCTACAACAAGGATGTTTGCGACCCGTACCATGCCATCAGCTTCAATCGGTCGAAATGGCAAGGCATCGCCCAATTCAATAACAGCGTCCGCCTCTCCAGCCAGCCCGACATCCGCCTCGAATTGAACGGGCTCTACGTCAGTTCGCCCCTCCAAGGCATCTACGACCTCAGCTCGGTCTGGAAGATAGACGCCGGACTGAAATGGACCTTCGCCCACGACTGCGCCGAACTGAAACTGCAGGGCAACGACCTCTTCAACAGCCTGCGGCCAGACGGCAGCATCAATTACAAAGGGCAACGGCTCGACCTCCTCATGAACCAGATGAGTCGCAGCTTCAGCGTTACCTTTACCTACAAGTTCAACGGCTACAAGGAGAAGAAACATAGGGAGGTGGATACCTCGCGGTTCGGGCATTAACTGCGGGACGCCTCGGACAAACTTCCCCAAGTCTCTACCTAAAACTTGAGAAATAGGGAGCAAATCTCTATCTTTAGGCTAAAGATACATATCTGCAGGTTAAAGATATCTATCTGCAGCCTAAAGATACATATCTGCAGCCTAAAGATAAAGAAGAGGCCTTTTATTTACCTAAATCGATTTTATATCCCAACGAAATACCCGCATGATGGGCGCTGTTTGAAGTGCAATCCAAGAAGCCAAACGTATTGAAGGTAAAGTTTTTCCATTCTATGCCAATGTCCATCGTAGGACCTGCGTTCATCCCCACTCCTACTCCGCCATAGGCTCCTCCGCTTACCCTCACCTTCGTGACCGACGAAAGGGGAAAATGAAATGAAGCATACACTGGGACATACACCTGAAAAGCCGCCTGCTCCCACTTGGAGATGCTGGAAAACAAAACGCCCGTCTGCAATGAAAACAAATGGCTTTGGGGAAAATCTACATAAGCCCCCGCATGCACGCCCCAACGGTTCCCTACTGAGAATCCGGAACGTAGCTCTACATCCGGCTTTTTCTCACCTGCCTCCACACTTCCAATGGCCAATAACATCGCCCCCGCCATACCAAGGACTCGCTTACTTAAAACCTTATTCATCTTGCTACTATTTTAGAACGTATAACCCGCGCTTACCGAAATCAGGTTTTCCGCCTCCATCCAGTGCTTCGTCTCGAAGTTCCGCTCGTAGTTCAAGTTGAGCGACACTTGGCTCAGTAGAAATTTAGTGGGGATATGCATATAGTTTTGCAATACGGAATAAGAAGAACTTCTTGTCTGCAACCCCTCTGAGGTTTGCTCTGAATAGTTTGATTTTA
>NZ_NFJB01000041.1 GCF_002159645.1 Parabacteroides sp. An277
GCGAGTCTATCGCCCAGACCAAGGTGGTCATCCTGGGGCAGAAGGCGAGCGCGATGCAAATCGACCACATCATCAACCTCAAGACCAAGGCGGAAGATGGCAATGCGCCCCGTGGTGGCGGTATCCGCATCGAAGGCCGCGAGCTGAAGGTGGTGGGCGACGCCGAGGAGGTAGGCGTATTTCTGGTGAATGCGTTGGATGTCGAAGAACAGCTTCTTGACGAACAAATCCTGACCAACAAGCCCTCGGAACTGGTGCTTCTCATACCCAACGATTTGACGGAAGGTGCTTATACGCTGCGTATTACGACGCAGTATAGTAGTTCAAACAAGTTGTTGAAGACGCCACGTAGTATAGAGGTGCCTATTACATTAGTGTAATCTTTAGGGAAAGCTTCCCTAAGGTCTAAGGGAGAGTCTCCCTAAGCGCTAAGGGAAGGTTTCCCTAAGTACTAAGGGAAGGTTTCCCTAAGCGTTAAGGGACGTTTTCCCTCGAATTAACCGAAACCCGGACGTGAAGGCGGTCTTTGAAAGGAGGGGTGTGTTGGAAATACGGAAAAGAATGGCTACATTTGCATGCGTTAAACCAAATAAAGCATACGACTATGAGTTACAAATTCCCATGGAAAGAGACCCCGATATTGTACGGGGAAGACGCCATCCGTTTCGAAAAAGAAATGGAGCGCGTAGACAACATGAGCGCAGAGGAGCGTCGGGCGAATGCCGAAGCGTTGGAAAAAAGGTATCAAGAAGCTTGCAAGGCTTTAAACTTAACCATTAAAATCTGAACGCGATGGAACTGATTCAACTGACCTCCGACTATGAAATGAAGCCGTTCGACTGCGGAGATGCCGCGTTGAATGGCTTTTTGCGTGATGAAGCCAAGCCGTTCTTGGAAAGCAGGTTGGCTAGAACCTATCTCTTATGTGACGAAGACCTGATTGTCGGTTATTACTGCTTGCTGAACGATAAGGTGGCGAAACGGGATGTCGCGAATAGCGATTGGCGCAGAATCAAGAAGTTGTTCCCTCATTCCAAACATTTTGGTAGTTATCCAGCCGTGAAAATCGGGCGTTTTGCGATATCCTTGCAATACCGAGATTGTGGGATGGGCAGTAAATTGATGGATATTATCAAGCGGCGTTTGAAACAAGACATAGGTGATTCTCAATTCCGTTTCCTGACGGTGGATGCTTACTTGGAGGCCGTTCCCTTTTACGAGAAGAATGGTTTTAAGAAGCTGACGCCTACGCAGGAGCAAGGCAATACCCAGGCGATGTATTTCGACATCCAGTCGGTAGTGGAACCGTAACCCCGACACATCCTCTTTTCAAAGTCCTTCCGCATTCCCTGTTTCCGAGTTTCACCCTGTACAACCCTTTAAACTCGAAAACACATACGGAAGATTTTTACACTGCTACTTATCTTGCTTTTCTATCCTTTATCCTTTTGGGCACAGACAGCCGTTGTCTATGTGGGCGGCGTGGAACTCACAAGCAGCGAGAGCACTCCCGTTTACGCCACGACGGACGATAGCGGCAATGTCACAACAGAAGGCGCAACTGCCGATAACTACAACATCCAGTGGGATGGCAGCACCCTAACCTTGCGTAACGCCACCATCAAGACTTCTAATAACCACACTAATGTTGGAGGCGCTGCTATTGGCGTGGCCAATAGCAGTGGGGAAGCGGCGTTGACCATCCAATTAGAGGGGCAAAAAAACACATTATCGGAGACCTCCACAGGGATTTATGTCTATTCTTCTAGCGGCACGGCCAGCCTGACCATCACGGGTAGCGGCATTCTGACTGCCAGCGGTTCTTCAAATGGAATCAGCGTTGTGAGCACTACGAGCAATGCCACCCTGACTATCCAGAATGCCGATGTCACTGCAACCGCTGAATTTGGCATTGGTGTTTCGGTGCAGGCCGACAATAGTTACAACGCCTCTCTGACCGTGGAGGGAGGCAGCCTGACTGCCAGTGGGGCCAGTGGGCGTAAAGGGATTCATTTTCCAGAAGGGAATCCTTCTCTGAACGTCAGCGGTAACACTATCGTGCGAGCCGATGGCGGGATTGCTTCCGGTACCAACGAGGATGAGGACGTTTCCACTGATGGCGTAGGCATCATCTTTAACGACAAGGTCGGCACCGTCTACGGCGATGTGACCTTGCAGGAGGATTTGACCATCGGCGAGGGCGAGAGCCTGGATATTCCCAGCGGGGCGAGCCTGAACACGGGCGATTATACACTGACTGTAAATGGTGGTACCTTGACAGGCAACGTACCTCAAAGCGGCGTAGTCTACAAAGTTACAAGCGTATCGCTGAACAAGAACAGCTTGACCCTTGATGTGGGCAGCACAGCAACCCTTACCGCTACTATCAAGCCGGACAACGCCTCCGATAAGAATGTGACCTGGAAAAGCAGCGATACAAATATAGCTACGGTGGATGTGGATGGTAAAGTAACTGCCGTGGGTGCGGGCATAGTCACCATCACTGCTACTGCTGCGGACGGTAGCGGAGAAGAAGCCACCTGTACAGTAACGGTTAGCAAGGCGACGCCGACTATCCAAGTAACCGTTCCTTCGGATGCTGTTTATGATGGGAAAGCGAAAACCGCAACGGCAACGGTAAAAGATATCAATGGCGAAACACTTAATGAAACTGTTGCCATCGCCTATTATACAACTACTGATCGTACCGATGCAAACAAGGTAGACAACCCAACAGATGCCGGAACCTATTACGTGACCGCTACCTTCGCCGGTAATGACGACTATGCGGAGGTGACAGATAAAAATAGCTCATTCACTATCGGCAAGGCAAAGCCGACTATCAACCTGATTGTTCCCACTGGTGAGGATTTGATTTATAATGGACAAGCAAAGGCGGCTACCGCAACCGTAATTGGAGTAGAAGGTGAAACGTTGGATGCTCCTACCATCACCTATTATATGGACGCAGGAATGACTACGGCTGCAGCAAGTACGATAGATATTGGTACTTACTATGTGAAAGCTGTATATGCTGAAAGTACGAACTATGAATCAGTAGAAAAAATAGGCACTTTCACAGTAACGACTGCGAATATCACTATAACAAGACCGGAAGAGCAGGAGGAAACGATTACCCTCGAACCCGGAAGTGTGTCCTTTACCCTGATAGCCACTATATCCGGATTGCCGGAAGGTGAACGAAACGGTACGTGGAACTGGGTAAGCAACGAACCGGATGTGGCAAGGGTGACACCCATAACAACTCGTTCCAAAGGCGATATTATAAGTACTGCGCAAGTAACTCCTGTAAGTGAGGGAACAGCAACTATTACTGTAACCTACACAAGTAAAAACTATACCGGTACATTGACGTATGCTATTTCCGTGAAAGCTAAAGAGGACCCAGACCCCACGCCGCAACCCGACCCGGACCCCATCTACTACAACATCTACTTGGACGATGTCTGTGAGGGAGTAGAATCCTCGCTGAGCAGAGGAGTCGTGAAGGAGGGCAACCAGGTCAGTGTCTATGTAGAGGTGGAAGAAGGTTATGATGCCGAGAACCTGAAGGTCTCCTTTAAACGCAGCTTGTATGGCTATTGGGAAGAGGTCGAGGAAGGCGTGCAACCCGGTGAGTATATCATCTATAACGTCTATGCCGATATCTACATCAAGATAGAGGGCGTAGAGAAGATAGAGGAACCGACCGGCATGGAAGATATCGAAGGCGCGAAAGTTTATGCGCAAGATGGCAACCTTTACGTCTACACTTCACAACCGCAAGAGGCAGCGATTATCACGATGAATGGCGCCATTGTCAAGCGTGAACGGCAGGAGGGATGGCGGTTCTATTCCTTGCCGAAAGGTATCTATATTATAGGTATAGGCGAGGAGCGGTATAAAGTAGTAGTAAGATAGCACAGGCTATTTCCTTACTCAAAGAATAGGGAGAATATATCGGATGGCATAGCCACGATGTATTCTCCCTTTGTATTGTTAGGACCTGTCTGGCTTAAAGCCGGAAACGGTAGAGTTGCGCCAACGTCTTTTGGTAGTCATTCTGCAGTTGGAGGTAATTCTCCATGCTGTCGTAGAAAGTGGCTACGTTTACGAAATATTCAATCATCGAGATTTGCCCGGCCCGGAGTGATTTGTTCAATAGCGAGATGTTATCTTGCAGGCGAAGGATTGCTGCATATTCATCAATAGACTTGCGCAATTCGCCTGCCCGTGTCCACAATTGGCGAAGATTAGCCAGCGTAGCATCAGATTGGCTTTGCAACCGACTTTCTGCCGCTATACGTTCGGCCTTAGCCTGCTTCACCTTGTGCCGGTTGGCGAAAAGCGGGATGCTGATACCGACCATCACACCGTTGTAGCGGTCGCCACCCGACGAGGGATTCATACGATATCCCAAGGTAAGACCCGGCAACCATTGCTGTTTGCTGATAGTGATGTTTCGGATAGCCGTTGCCTCGGCACTACGCAAAGCCTGCAATTCGGGCCATGCCGCCATGGCTTCGAGGCGATAGGTCTCAAAGTCGGTAGGATAATCGTATGACGAACGATAGAGCGTATCACAGAAAGCGATGGGGACACCTCCGTTCAGTGCGACAAGTTCCTGTTGTTTAGCGAGGAGATCGGCCTCGTTCAACCGTGAAGCGTTGCGGGCATTCAGAAGTTCGAGGTTTACCTTGTTCACTTCGATGATGTTTGTGTTCCCCTGTTCCAACTGTTCGGCATAATAGCCGCTAAGTGCTTCAGCATTGGCTAACCGTTGGGCCAAGAGCTTGTGTAGCTGGTTCAGGTAAATCAAATCCAAACAAACAGTTTGGGCTTGAGAAAGAATCTGTTGGCGAAGCGCTTCGGCTTCTGCATCGTACATGGTCGTACGTTCGCGGTTTAACCGGTTACGCTGTGCATAAAGCGTAGGAAAATCAAACGATTGGCTGGCAATAAATTCGCCTGTGAATCCCATGCCCTCCTTGTTTCCCCAAAGATGACTGTAAGTTACTTCCGGGTTAGGGAGATTATTCTCGGCACGGGCTTGCCACTTTTGTGCTTCCGCTTGAGAAGTTGTCGCCTGCCATTCTTTATTGTTTTGCAGGACCGATTGCAGCACCTCTTCTATCGAGGTGGCCTTAGACATTTGCGCCCATGCCGTATGGAAAATGCAGAGAAAGGCCAGACAGGTGAGGATAATATGTTGTTTCTTCATTGTCATTTGTTTTCTTTATTCATTAATAGATAGATGATAGGAATGATAAAGCCATTGAGGAAAGTCGACGTTAATAGACCACCGAGAATCACGCGAGCCATTGGACTCTGAATCTCATTGCCTGGTAAATCGCCGTGAATAGCTAATGGAATGAGTGCTAAAGCCGAACAGAGCGCAGTCATTAGAATTGGGTTTAACCGATCTAATGAACCTTGAATCACGGCCTGGCGGAGCGGCATCCCTTCACTGCGTAGTTGGGTGTAATGGCTGATAAGAAGCATCCCATTTCGTGTAGCGATGCCAAAAAGCGAAATGAAACCGATAATAGCCGGAATACTAATTTCTCCGGAGGTGAGACACAGTATAAATACACCACCAATGAGTGCCAATGGCAAATTGAGCATAACGACACCACTTTCCCGTGCATCTTTAAACTGGTGATATAACAATAGGAAGATGACGACGAGTGCCATGCCCGACGTGAGTAATAATGTCCGACTAGCAGCTTGTTCGCTTTCGAATTGCCCACCATATTCAATATGATATCCTTCCGGTAAGTGGATATTGGTTTCCACGGCTTTTTGAATGTCGTTCACTACGCCACGCAAGTCGCGTTCTGATACGTTGGCACTGATGACGATTTTGCGTTGGACGTTCTCACGGTTAATCGTGTTGGGACCGACAGTCGAACGAATATCTGCCACGTAACTTAAGGGAATTTTTGTGCCATTCGCATCAATCATTAAATCTCGGATATTGGCCATTGTTGCACGATGTTCGTCGGCAGCTTTTACGGTCAAATCGAATGTTTTGCCTTCATCGTATACTTGGCTTACGACTTCTCCGCCCAACATTACATTTACGTATTCTTGGAATTCAGGTAAAGTAATACCATACTTTGCCAACATATCCCGGCGGGGCGTAATTGTTAGTTGTGGACGTTCGATTTGTTGTTCTACCTTCAAATCAACCAATCCTGGGATTGTATGGATAGCCTCCTGTATCTGATTCCCCAGTTGGAACATATAGTTCAAATCTGTACCAAAGAGTTTGATGGCTATATTTGCTTCTGTACCAGAAAGCATGGCATCGATACGGTGTGAAATGGGTTGTCCGATTTCGATATTGGCTCCTGTGATAGTTGATAATTTCAGGCGAACATCGTTGGTCACCTCTTCGCGTGTCCGGTCTTTCAACTCGAATGGAGCTTCGATTTCGCTCACATTTACACCTAACGCATGTTCATCCAGTTCTGCACGTCCGGTTTTACGGGCCACGGTTTGGATTTCCGGAACCTGTAAAAGTAATTCTTCTGCCCGACGTCCTATTTTGTCTGATTCTTCCAGCGAAATCCCTGGCAACGTACTGACATTGATGGTAAACGAACCTTCATTGAATGGTGGCAAGAAACTACGTCCCAACGTAAAGAATAAGCCCAAAGCTACAAGAAAGACTGAAAACGTGCCCGCTAACACTACCTTCTTATGTGCCAGGGCATAAATGAGGGCTTTCTCATAAACGGTACGAAGTTTACGTGCCACCCAAGCATCTTGCGCGGGTTTTTCTCCTTTTCTGTCTAATAAATAACTACAAAGAACAGGGGTAAGCGTTAATGCTACTATGGTCGAAGCGAACAAAGCAACAATAAACGCGATGCCAAGCGGAATCAACATCCTTCCTTCCATACCCGTAAGGAAGAAGAGGGGAACGAAGCTCACGACGATAATCAACGTTGAATTCAGGATAGGCATACGTACTTCACGAGAAGCATCAAAAACGACATCTTTCGTGCTACGCTGAAGTTCAATGGGCAAGAGACGATTTTGGCGTAACCGTTTATAGACATTTTCAACATCCACGATGGCATCGTCGACCAACGAACCGATCGCAATAGCCATACCTCCTAAACTCATCGTGTTTATCGTTAACCCTAAGTAATGTAACGTCAAGACAGAAACTAACAAGGAGAGTGGCATGGCAATCAGTGAAATGACCGTAGTCCGTACGTTCATCAAAAATAAAAATAACACCACGACGACAAAGAAACTTCCTTCAAACAGACTTTTCTTTACATTATTAATGGAACTATCTATAAAACGACTCTGACGAAAGACATCGGTAGAAATATGTACATCTGCCGGCATATTTTTCTGTAAGTCGACGACGATTTGGTCGAGTTTTTCAGTTAAATCGAGCGTACTGGTGTTCGGCTGTTTGGTGACAGTGATTAATACGGCCGGTTTCCCTCTTTCCGAAGCCAAACCTAACTTAGGGCTTTTACCGCCCACCTTTACCGTAGCAATATCTTGTAATAGGATAGGGACATTATCTGGCGTTACGGTGATAACACCTTTGGCTATCTCTTCGACATGGTCGGTGGATACAACACCTCGGATAATGTATTCATTATCGAATTCGTATAAGACTCCGCCGTTTGCATTTTGGTTCATTTGGCGACATACTTCCAAAACTTGATTTAACCCAATACCATAATGTTTCATCCGTGCCGGATCTAAAAGAATCTGGTATTCTTTGATATCGCCTCCGATAACGGCCACTTGTGCTACGCCTCCGGTTGAAAGCAAACGTGGACGGATGGTCCAATCTGCCATTGTGCGTAAATCCAGCAAGGAGGTAGAATCTGCCGTCAGGCCGAGAATCATCATTTCTCCTAAGATAGAGGATTGCGGGCCCAAGGTAGGTTTCCCTACGTTTTGAGGTAATTCCTCACTTACTATAGCTAACTTCTCGGAGACAATTTGCCGGGCCAGATAAATATCCGTACCCCAATCGAATTCTACCCAAACAACTGAAAAGCCCGTAGTAGAGGAAGAACGTACGCGACGGACGTCCATAGCTCCGTTGACTGCCGTTTCTACGGGAAATGTCACCAACCGTTCTACCTCTTCCGGTGCCATGCCATTGGCTTCCGTCATGATAACTACTGTTGGAGCATTCAAATCTGGAAACACATCCACGTCTGTATGGAAGGCCGTATAGGTACCGCCGACCATCAATAACACAGCGCATACTAAGATAAGCAGCCGGTTATGTAAAGAATAGTGTATAATCTTATTCAACATAGCGATACGAGATTAATGTGAATGTGTATGTGCTGGTATTGCGTTCGAAGCAGAGGCCAGTTTGATTTGATAGGCTCCTTCGGTGACTACTTCATCTCCCTCTTTCAATCCGGAGAGGATTTGTACAGATTGGCCATCGTCCGCACCGATGGTAACGTATTGTTTCTTATAGCAGTCTTCATCCAAACGAAGGTAAACGCTATACAATCCTTGTTCTTCTACCAACGCGGTAAGCGGGACGCTTAATACTTGCTCCTTCGGATTTCCCAATAGGTAAACTTCAACAAAAGAACCTGGAATAATAGCCCCTTTGTTCGCGAATTCAAACAAGACAGGCACATAAAAAGAATTGGTATCCGAAGCTTTACCATAGGAAATCAATCGTCCGTCTAATTCGTCTAATCGATACACCTTTTCGTCGTACGGTGTTTTGAAGCATGCCGAATGGATTTGTGGTAAATAGGCATAATACTTTTCCGAGACATCTGCCCGAAGGCGTAATCTTCCATTTTGCGAGATGGTAGCTAAAGGTTGGCCTACCGCTACATAATCTCCTTCTTTTACCAAAATATTTTTCAAGAATCCATTCATGGGAGCTGTTACTGCCACGCCGCGAGCCGATTCTTTTCCCTGGATGGCTTCATACGCAGTCTTGGCATTGGCGTAAGCCAAGCGTGCCTGTTCATATTCTTTTTGTGAAACAATCTGGTCGCCCACCAATTGCTCCATGCGTTCGTATTCTTTTTGGGCGGCAAGATAAGCATTCTTCGTTCGAATGGCTACGTCCCCATCCGATAATACGTTCGATGCTAAAGAGACAACGGTTTCTCCTTTGCGTACCAGCGTACCCTCCACGAATGCGGTTTTTCCCAATGAGACTACGCCGGGGACGGTTGCTACCAGTACCGATTCGCTTCCTTGTGCGGCTTCGATGCGTCCACTTGTTTGGATGACTTCCGTAAAGTTTCCGCGTACCATCTTTTGCGTTTTCAAGCCGATTGCCTCCGCATTTTCCCGTTTGAATACCACTTCTCCTGCCACGTGCTTTTCTGCTTCATGTTCGTGAGCAGCTTCTGTTTCATGATGAGCTTCATGGTCATGCTCGTCGTGCATTTCTTTTTTTGTGCAACTTCCTAATATCAATGCCGTTGCAAAAGCATATAGATAATATCGTTTTTTCATTTTTGAGATGTTTCGTTTAGGAGGAAAGTCAAAATCTCGGATTTTGAACTCTCCGAAAGAATAATGAAAATAGTTTATGAAACGTGGATTCTCAAGGAAAAACATCGGGAAGAAAATCCAATCCGCCCCGACCTAAAAGTTGTTTGGTGCCTAGTTATTCTCTATCTTTAGGCTAAAGATATATATCTGCAACCTGAAGATACATATCTGCAACTTAAAGATATATATCTTTAGCCTAAAGATAGAGAATAGATAGGGACTCTTCCAAGTTTTCCCCGTAGGATTGCCAGTTTTGCCTGGAATTCTATCGAATCTACGTTATTTAGTATAATAAGGTATTCTTGGAAGGAGGCGCCCTTCTGCCCACTGCATCCGAAAGCCATTCTCGATAAAGCCGTTCGGCATAGTTGTGGAAACAAGAAAACATAGGCGTAATTGCCTCTGTTTTCGATTGTATGAGATAAGAAGGATAGGCATAAATAGGGAAAGCGACCTCTGAGGTTTGGCAAGATACTCGTTTTTTCTCAATCGAGAAGTGGGGGAGCGGCGTGTGGCTCCCGGTTGTTTTGGCTTCACATGTGTGAGGATGCGCATGTGCCTCTTGCGGAAGGAAGTCTCTCCATTCAAAACAAGGCAATCCGCTAAAGTGATGATGGTGCGGCGTACTCGTTACCAGCAGCAAAAGAAAAGCTGCCAGCAACGTAACCGCATACATTATTTTCTCTTTCAACCGCATGTCCTTTGTTTATTTGTGTGCAAAGAAACGAAAAAAATAGGAATTATACACCCTATTTTTCGTTATTGCAACCCATTTGCATAAGAAAGCTAACCGAAATGAGGCGGGCGCATCTCTTGCCGTTTCTCTACGAATGATTTGATGAATTCGACCGTTTCGTCGATTCCCAACACGGAGGCGTCTATCGAGAAGTTGTATGATTCGGCTGCTCCCCATGTTTTGTTCGTATAGTAATTATAATAAGAAGCACGTCCTTTATCGGTTTTGGCCATCAGATTTTTAGCTTGTTCTACCGATAGGTGCATGCTTTCGACAATGCGTTGCACACGAATTTCTGGGCGATTATGGATGAAGAAGCTGAGGCATGCAGGGTCGTCTCGCAAGATATAATCCGCACAACGTCCTACCATGACGCACGATTCCTTGGCCGCCAAGTTACGGATAGCATCGCTTTGTATGCGGAAAAGTTCGTCGTTCGAGAGGACATCGTTGTAGGGCATGAACATACCTACGTAAGGATAGCCCATAGTGAAGGCGTAAGACAATCCACTCGACGCCCGTTCGTCTGCTTTTTCAAAAACTTCTCGGCAAAGGCCGCTTTCTCGAGCTGCCGCTGCAATTAATTCTTTATCGTAATAACCAATACCTAAAGCCTTTGCCAGCTTTTTCCCAATCTCGCGTCCGCCACTTCCGAATTGACGGCCAATCGTTAGGATTATTCGATTCTCATTTGTATCCATGTCTGTGTGTGTTTAGGATTTCTGAATGGTTGCAAATATATCTGTTTTGTTTTTAAAATGCAAATTTTTAGGAGAGAGATGAATTTTCGAGAGATTTTGAGTGCGGAATAAAAAACATACCAGTTCCTGGTAATGTAAAAGAAATTATTATTACATTTGCGCGGAATATTAAAGTTTAATACCATGTATTTGTTAGGATATGATATAGGAAGTTCGTCTGTCAAGGCGAGTTTAGTAGAAGTAGAGAGCGGGAAATGCGTCGCATCGGCTTTTTATCCCAAATCAGAAGCAGAAATCATAGCATTGCAACCTGGATGGGCGGAGCAACGACCGGAGTCGTGGTGGACATTTCTCAAATTAGCTACCCAAAGTGTTTTGGAATCAGCCTTAATCTCGGGTGAAGAGATTCAAGCAATAGGTATTTCATATCAGATGCACGGACTGGTTTGCGTAGACAAGCGTCTGGAAGTACTTCGCCCTTCGATTATATGGTGCGATTCGCGGGCAGTAAGCATAGGAGAAGAGGCTTTTGAGGCATTAGGACGAGAATATTGCTTGTCTCATTTATTGAACTCTCCGGGGAATTTTACAGCATCGAAATTAGCTTGGGTGAAACAGAACGAACCGGAGTTGTTTGACCGTATCTACAAGGTAATGCTTCCGGGGGATTACATAGCCATGCGGTTGAGTGGCGAAGTATGCACGACGGTGTCTGGATTATCGGAAGGTATTTTCTGGGACTTTAAAGAAAATCGTATATCGGAAGCTTTATTGAATTATTACGGGTTGGACGTTTCCATGCTGGGAGATATCCGGCCGACTTTTTCTATACAAGGCGAAGTAAGTCGGATGGCATCTCTTGAATTGGGTTTGAAAGCCGGTACGCCCATCACTTACCGTGCAGGCGACCAACCGAACAATGCCCTTTCGCTTCACGTACTTGAGCCGGGAGAAATCGCTTCCACGGCGGGGACTTCAGGCGTCGTATATGGTGTGAACGGGACAATTAGCTATGATGCCAAGTCGCGTGTCAATACCTTTGCTCATGTGAATCATACAGCTACACATCCCCGTTTAGGTGTGTTGCTCTGCATCAACGGGACGGGCATTTTGAATTCTTGGCTTCGCCGGGCGGTCGGCTCTGATGGGTTATCTTACGATGCGATGAACGATCTGGCGGCCCAAGTGCCTATTGGTAGCGGGGGCATCAGTATCTTGCCGTTCGGGAATGGGGCTGAACGGATGTGGGAGAACCGAAGCGTAGGATGCTCTTTCCATAATATAGACTTCAACCTACACGACCGGCGCCATCTGATTCGTGCGGCGCAAGAGGGTATTGTTTTCTCTTTCAAATATGGTATCGAGATTATGGAATCGATGGGTATTCCCGTACGGAAGATTCATGCGGGGCAGGCGAATATGTTCCTAAGTCCGGTTTTCCGCGAGACTTTGGCCGGTATCACAGGCGCGACCATCGAGTTGTATGATACCGACGGAGCAACAGGTGCTGCTCGAGGAAGCGGTATCGGGGCAGGCATTTACCATAATGCGGATGAAGCCTTTGCCGGATTAGAGAAATTAGCCGAGATAGAGCCGGACATCCAGCAACAGGAAGCTTACGCCGAAGCCTACGCTCGATGGAAGGAGTTCCTCCCTACGATATGATTTATCTATTATAAACAATAAATTTAAAGAAGAATAGCATGGCACAGAAAGAGTATTTTCCGGGTATCGGAAAGATCCCGTTTGAAGGAAAGGAAAGTAAGAATCCGATGGCGTTTCGCTACTATGACGCCGAGAAGGTCATCCTGGGAAAGAAAATGAAAGATTGGCTGAAGTTCTCGATGGCATGGTGGCATACCTTGTGCGCCGAAGGCGGGGACCAGTTTGGCGGTGGTACGAAACATTTCCCTTGGAAGGTAAATCCCGACCCGCTCCAAGCGGCCAAAGAGAAGATGGATGCCGGTTTCGAGTTTATGCAGAAGATGGGCATCGAGTATTATTGCTTCCATGATGTCGATTTGTGCGACGAGGCCGATAGCATCGAGGCTTACGAAGCGAACTTGAAGGAAATAGTATCTTACGCCAAGCAGAAGCAGGCCGAGACAGGCATCCGTCTGCTTTGGGGTACCGCCAATGTCTTCGGGCACGAACGGTACATGAACGGTGCGGCCACGAATCCGAACTTTGATGTCGTCGCACGCGCCGCGGTCCAGATCAAGAACGCTATCGACGCGACCATCGAGCTGGGCGGTACGAACTACGTCTTCTGGGGCGGACGCGAAGGGTATATGTCGCTTCTGAACACGGATCAGAAACGAGAAAAAGAGCACTTGGCGCAGATGCTTACGTTGGCGCGTGATTATGCCCGGGCGAAAGGTTTCAAAGGAACCTTCTTGGTCGAGCCGAAGCCGATGGAGCCTACTAAGCACCAATACGACGTGGATACGGAAACGGTCATTGGCTTCCTCCGCGCGCATGGATTGGCAGATGACTTCAAGGTGAATATCGAAGTGAATCACGCCACCCTGGCCGGCCATACCTTCGAACATGAAGTTGCCGTTGCCGTCGACAATGGAATGTTAGGTTCCATCGACGCCAACCGCGGCGATTACCAGAACGGTTGGGATACGGACCAGTTCCCCATCGATAACTTTGAGTTGGTTCAAGCGATGATTCACATCATTCGAAACGGAGGGCTGGGCAACGGCGGCATGAACTTCGACGCGAAGACTCGGCGAAACTCGACCGACTTGGAAGATATCTTCATCGCGCATATTGCCGGGATGGACGTCATGGCGCGCGCTTTAGAGAGTGCAGCCCGCCTCTTGGAGGAGTCGCCTTATCGGCAGATGTTGGCCGACCGCTACGCTTCCTTCGATTCCGGCAAAGGGAAGGAGTTCGAAGAGGGACGGCTTTCGCTCGAAGACCTCGTCGCTTACGCCAAAGCTCACGGCGAGCCGAAGCAAATCAGCGGTAAGCAGGAATTGTATGAAGCTATCGTAAACATGTATTGCTAAGTCGTCATGAACCAAGAGGGTAGTAAGCTGTATCTTTATTCCATTACCTTAGTCGCCATCATCGGCGGCCTGTTGTTTGGGTATGATACTGCGGTGATATCGGGTGCCGAAAAGGGTTTAGAGGGTTTCTTCCTCACGGCGACCGATTTCCAATATAATAAAGTATGGCATGGCATTACCTCGGCGAGCGCCTTGATTGGTTGCGTCGTCGGGGGCGCCTTGTCGGGTTTTTTCGCCTCGCGCTTGGGGAGGAGGAACTCGCTCCGTCTGGCGGCGGTCCTGTTCTTCATCTCGGCGCTGGGCGCCTCTTTCCCGGAGTTCCTGGTGCTCGAACAGGGGAAGGCTTGCTGGGAGTTACTATTGATGTTCAACTTCTACCGTATCATCGGAGGCATCGGTGTGGGGCTGGCTTCGGCGGTTTGCCCTATCTACATCGCCGAGATCGCGCCGGCTGAAATCCGAGGTACGCTTGTCTCTTGCAACCAGTTCGCCATCATCTTCGGGATGCTTGTGGTTTATTTCGTGAATTACTCCATATTAGGCGACCACCAGAACCCGATCGTCTTGAAGGATGCTGCTACGGGAGTCTACGCGCTTAGCCCAGAGTCCGACATGTGGACCGTCACGAAGGGCTGGCGTTATATGTTCCTCTCCGGCGCCGTGCCCGCAGCGCTCTTCGGGCTCCTCCTGTTCGCCGTCCCGAAGACTCCGCGTTTCCTCGTCATGACTGGCCAACATCAAAAGGCGTTCGATATCTTGGAGCGCATCAACGGTCACGTAAGGGCCGAGGCCATCCTTAGCGAAATCAAGGCGACGGCTACCGAGAAGCGGGAGCCTCTCTTCGCATACGGCGTCGCGGTCATCACGATCGGCATCCTGCTTTCTGTCTTTCAGCAGGCCATCGGCATCAATGCCGTCCTGTATTACGCTCCGCGAATCTTCGAGAACGCGGGCGCAGAAGGCGGCGGGATGATGCAGACCGTCATCATGGGAGTCGTCAATCTGGCATTCACTTTGATAGCTATCTTCACCGTGGATAAGTGCGGGCGCAAGCCGCTGCTTATCGTCGGCTCGCTGGGCATGGCCGCAGGAGCCATCATGGTGGCCGTGTGCGACCAGCTGGGCGTTAAGGGAATCGTCCCCGTGTTGTCGCTTATCGTCTACGCGGCCTTCTTCATGATGTCGTGGGGTCCGATATGTTGGGTGCTTATCGCCGAGATATTCCCCAATACGATTCGTAGCCAAGCCGTCGCCATCGCCGTCGCATTCCAGTGGGTGTTCAATTACTTAGTCTCCTCCACTTTCCCGTCACTCTACGACTTCAGCCCCGTGTTCGCTTACGGGCTTTATGGCGTAGCCTGCCTCTTGGCTGCCCTATTTGTCTGGCGATGGGTACCGGAGACCAAGGGGCGTTCTCTGGAGGAAATGACGGCTTTGTGGCGTCAAAAGAAATAACATATACATAAGAACACCGTAATTCATCCGGGTGGTTCCCGAGCGCTAGACGTGAGTCTCGCGCTCCGGATAGCCCGGATTTCTTTTGCCTTTTCAGCAGGTATCTGCTCCCTTCTGCCCGACTGTCTTTTCCTTCCTGCGGAATCATCTCTTGGCTCCTACGCATAAAAAAAATGCCCTGACCCGAAGGCCAGGGCTGTCTAACATAAATCTAAACGCCTAGTTCACACTAAGGTCAAATCAAAAGGAGCGGTAATCATAACCGGCTCGTCCAGTATCCCGTTGGGGGTATAATAGGTTTCGATGACGAGCTTATACGTACCTTCCGTCAATTCATTCGGGATGGTAAAGATGACTAATTCCGGCGTGTTGGTCGATGTTTCCGTAATGACCTCCGGATACTCCGACGAATTGATAAGCTGGATAGAGGCTTTGTGCTCTTCGTCCTTATCGACCAGCTGGATGCCCGTACCCTTCACGATATAGTCTCCTCCCCGGGTAGCTGTGTCGTTTTCCGTACCAGTCGAGCCATCTCGTCCAGTAGTGATGACATATTCTATATCACCTCTCAGACCAGCCAACTTATCCACCCAAGCGAAAGTTGCCTTCTGAAGTTCTTCTTTAAACGTTTTATCCGCCTGGAAGTTCAGGTTCACGCTCTTAATTAATGAAGCATTTACCTTTTCTTTCGAATCAACTCCCGAGCTGGTCAACGTAATACTAAAGCTGCCCCAATTACCCATCTTTACGCTCTCGCCTGAAAGGAGCCGCCGAAGCAACACTTTCCGTAGCTGGCGTAAAGCCATCATGGCTTCCGACGGATCCAGTGTAGTCCCGTCAGCCATATCCAAGGCTATTTGACTTTCATCTACTTGGGTTGCCGTTACTTGCGTAACGTACCATTTCTTTGGTTGTTCTAAATCGGATGGATTTACCCTTTGAATCGGTTTGACTAAAATTGCCATAATTTCAAGTTTTAATTAATACCCTGTTTATTTATCTCTTCACAAATGTAACTACTTTATTTTGTTTCTGCAAATATTTCAGGTTAAATTTGCAAAGATATTATGTTAAAGTTTGTGTAGCATACTTACAGGTAGATTAGCTTATACATACGAATAAATTTGCTCATACGTACGAACAGATTTACTCATACGTACGAATAAATTTGCTCATACGTACGAATAAATTTGCTCATACGTACGAATAAATTTGCTCATACGTACGAACAGATTTGCTCGTACGTACGAACAGATTTATTCATACGTACGAACAGATGGACTCGTACGTATGAACCAATTTAGGGGTAAGTAGGAATAGGTGACTTAAAAGTAATAACTCCAGATAGCCTCCGGGAGGAAGTAACGGATATCTCGGCCTTCGGCAAGGGCTTTCCGGATAAAGGAGGAGGAGATTTCCAGCTCGGGGGCGTCGACCCGCTGCACATGGGGATGGGCGGGCGTACCGTCGAGCGGGTAGCCCTTTCGGGGGTAGACGAGGAGGCGGTAACGTTCGAGGATTTCGTCCGCGCCCTTCCAATGGTCGAAGCGAAGCCAATTGTCCGCCCCGACGATGAGGTGGAAGTCGCACGTCGGACAGGCATCCGTCAGCGCGCGAAGCGTATCAATCGTGTAAGAGGGGCGGGGGAGGCGAAACTCGACATCGCATGCCCGGAAGCGGGGATAGGCAGCGACCGCCTTGCGCACCATCTCGAGCCGGAGGGCATCCGGCATGAGGTCGGCGTCCATTTTCCAAGGGTTCTGCGGCGAGACCACGAACCATATTTCATCTAATCCCGTATATTCGCAGAGCCAATTGGCAAGTGCCAGATGGCCGATGTGGATGGGATTGAACGAGCCTGCGTAGAGGCCTATCTGCCGGTGCGGTGCGAGCGAATCCATTGTACTATATTTACGATTTGTACTCCGACAACCAGCCCCGTCGCCACCATGACGGTCGCGTCTTGCTTTACGCAAGCCCAGACGAAGACTGCCGCAGCCGCCAGCGCGACGGCCACGAAGATGTAAAGCCACTTTCGGGAGAGGACGGCCTGCTGCTTCATAAGGCGAGGAAGTTTTGTATCCGACGTAAGACTTCCTCCTCGGCACGGGCCAGGTCGTCGTTCACGACCACCGCGTCGAAGCGTGGGGCGAAGCTCAGTTCGTATTCCGCTTTCGCCAGCCGGCTCTCAATAACCTCCGGCGCGTCTGTTCCGCGAGATTCCAAGCGGCGACGCAGTTCGTCGAGGCTGGGCGGCTGGATGAAGAGGGAGAGCGCCCGGTTTCCGTAGAATTCCTTGATATGACAACCGCCCACGACGTCCACGTCGAAGATGACGTTATCTCCCGTCGCGAGGATGCGCTCGACCTCACTCTTCAGCGTGCCGTAGAACTTGTCGGGATAGACCTCTTCGTATTCCAGGAAATCACCCGCCTCGATGCGCTCGCGGAACGCTGCGGGCGAGAGGAAATAATACTCCACACCGTCCTGCTCCGTCCCACGCGGGGCGCGGCTGGTAGCCGAGATGGAAAAGCGGAGGCGAAGCGGTTGCTTCAACAGATAATTAATAATGGTGGACTTGCCCGAACCCGAGGGGGCCGAGAAGATCACGAGTTTTCCAGTTGAATTCATGCTATAAAACGTTTAATACTTGTTCCTTAATCTGCTCCAGTTCGTCCTTCATGCGGACCACGAGCTTCTGCATCTCGGCGTGGTTACTTTTCGAGCCGAGCGTATTGATTTCCCGACCCATCTCTTGCGCGATGAAGCCGAGTTTTTTGCCCTGACCGCTTGCCGCCTCCAGGGTTTCGAGAAAATACTTCAGATGGTTGCTGAGGCGGTTCTTTTCTTCATTGATATCCAGCTTCTCGATATAGTAAATAAGCTCTTGCTCGAGGCGGTTCTGGTCGTAGTCTACACCCGTGAGCTTCGCGAGCGCGTCGAGAATGCGCGCCCGAATCTTCTCGACGCGTTCCTTTTCGTAAGGGTCAATCTCGGCGAGGAGCTGCGTAATGTTCCGGATTTTCTCCTGGAAGAGGCGGTAGAGCATAGCGCCTTCCTGCGTGCGGAACTCCTGAAGCTGGGCGATGGCGCTGCGGATGGCCTCTTCCACGACTGCCCATTCCTGCTCGTCTGCTTCGGTTTGCTCGGCTGAAATCACGTCGGGCAGGCGGAAGATTCCTTGTAATTCGTTCCACGACCGGGGCGCATCGACTCCCAGGCGCGTCGAGAGGGATAGAATCTGTTGATAGTAGTAAAGGAACATCTCCTGGTTAATCTGCGCCGAAGAGCTCTTGTGGATGTCTTCGATGAATATGGAGAAGTCCACCTTTCCGCGCTCAAGCTGCTGCAGCAAGAGGCTGCGGATGGCCATTTCTTTTGCTTTATAAATGGGCGGGATCCGCGTAGAAAGGTCCAGTTGTTTGCTGTTGAGCGCTTTGATTTCTATGGTTACCTTTTTGGTAGGAAGCTCGGCGGTAACCTTGCCGAAGCCCGTCATTGATTGTATCATACCTTAAAAATTTGCACAAAGATAGTGTATTTCTTCCGATTTCTTACGGAGCAATCCAGTTTTTGTTGTGCACGTAGGCGTTGGGTTGCGCGTACGACATCTCCGCCAAGTCCGGAAGGAGCAGCCGATAGGTACGCCCGCCCGTCTGGAGCTTTCGGTCGCGAAGCCAAGGGTTGAGCCGACGGAGGTCGGCATAGGTGACGTCGTGCTGGCGGGCCCATGCGGCCAGGTCGGGGATATCGCCCCGAACCTCCACCTCGCGCCCCACGACCGGCTTGTAGAGGTCTCGCGGCCGAAGCACGAATCCATACTTATACGGATTCTCGAAGATGAGCTTCATGGCGAGGAGGCGATAGAGATAGCGCGTCGTCTCCTCGACGAGCCACAGGTCGGTCGATGCGTTCACCTGCTGGCGGTCCAGCTCACGGGAGATGCGCCCCATACCGGCGTTGTAGGAGGCCGCTACGGAAGCCCAGTCCCCATACTTCGCATAGGCCTTCTTGAGGTATCGGCAAGCCGCCTCGGTCGATTTCGCTACGTCGCACCGCTCGTCTACGGTCGGCGTGACGGTCAGCCCGTATTCCCTCGCCGTCGGCTCCATCAACTGCCACATGCCTACTGCCTTGGCCGGCGACTGGACGCGCGCATCGAGCTGGCTCTCGATAACGGCCAAGTACTTGAAATCATCGGGAACGCCCTGCGCCTTCAAGATAGGCTCGATGATGGGGAAATAGCGATTAGCCCGCTTGAGTGTCAGCATCGTCGAGGCGTGTAAATAGGAGAAAGAGGCCAGCTCCCTATCGATGCCTTCGTGCATGTTATAGCGCGAAAGGTCGAGCAGCTGCCCACAAAAGGAGACCGAGAGCGGTACCTCGGGCGTCATGATAAGGGAAGGAACCACCGGCTTTTCGCGGGCGATTCGCTGGGCGTCATCCGAACAAACGGAGACGGCAGCCAGTCCTATCAGTCCGATGGAACTGGCGAAGAGAAGTATTTGTCGTGTCATGTATCTAAGTCTGCTATGAAGTAGTTATTGTGTCGTCGTATCGGAGCCGTCGGTACTTCCGCTGGAAGATTCGAAGTTGCGCTCACGCTTGCCCCGCAGGATATTGATGTCCCCTTTGAGGTTGTAACGTTTACCATCCGAGCCCTCCGCCTCGATGACGTAGAAGTAAACGCCCGGAAGGACCAGCTTCCCGTTCTTCGTCCCGTCCCATCCTCGGGTCGGATCGGTCCAGTGATAGATTTGCTGCCCCCAACGATTGAAGATCCAGCAAGAGAACCGTACTAAGGACTTATAGGCTACTCGGAATTCGTCGTTTACGCCCGGCGTGGTCCCTGGGGAGAACGCATTCGGCACGTCGAGGAACGATTCCGCAACTTCCAGCGCGAAGGACTGCGTCTGGTAACAGTTTCCTGTGCGGTCGCTCACCTCGACTACGGCAGTAAACTGTCCGTACTCGGTGAAGGTATATTCCACTTCTGCGTCGGTGTAGCGGACGAGCGGGTTATCTTCCCCGTCCTCGTCGCGGTAGATTTTCCAGACGTAAAGGGAGGCGACCGGGTCGTTGGCATAAGCCGTGAAGCGGACGGTCGCGGGGGCCGAGAGCTGTCCTTCGCTTCCGGAGGCCATGTTATCAGCAGTATCTTCCATGACGGTCGTGTCGGCCTCGAGGGCAATCATGGAAGTCTCGTAGAATCCAACAGTAGCGGTTTGCGGCTGCCCGAAGTGGGAGGCGAACTGGTCTCCCGTCAAGACGAAGTCCGTATCAACAAAGACCGAGTCGATGGACTCGCTGAAGGGGTTGTTTGTTCGGATAGTCCGGCGGACTTCCTGGAAAAGGAGGCTCTCCTCGTCCCATTCCAAGGTATTGAACGAAACCTCAAACTCCCGCGAGAGCATGCGGCTCAGTCCGTTGGTCGGATAGTAGTAACGGAGGTTGTCGATGCTCGCGCTCGATTGCAACAATACGCCCGAGCAGGAGCTATTCTCCGAGACTGCCAGGTTGTCGAACTGCACGGGGTGTTGCGCATAATCGATAATCCAGACATAATAGGACGCGGAGACGCCCTCGTCTACATAGTATCCATAGCCGTCTTCCACGTGAGAAAGGGTAGAGGTCGTTCCGTTTTGAGTCGATTCGACAGGCTCGGAATCCCCCAATCGGCTCGTCTTGTACCGGTACCATTGATGCTGAGTAGAAGAGGAGGTGTAGCTTATCGAGACATTCTCTACTCCGTTTACGACGTAGACTTTCAACTTATAGGCCGTCTCGTCGGCCGCGAGCATGGGGTCGCCAGTTCCGCCTCGTACGACGTATTGCTGGGCAAAAGCCGAACCGGCTCCCATGAGCCATATACTTATTATACAAAAGAAACGTATCGCTTGCTCCATATCTGTATTTATGAATCTCCTTACAAACATACGGAAAATTCAGCAAAATATTGCCTGGCCATGCGAAAATGACCCCAAAAACTTCCCGATGCCTGGAGGGGAACATCCTTATCTAACGAGGACTGTTTCCTTCCCGAAATGCCTGACAGAAGGTAGCCATCAGCAGAATGCACAGCCCCAACACGCCGATTACTAAGTAAGCTTGAGCCATGTCGAACGCTTTCGAAACAGCACCGATCAGCAAGGGCGCGACGAGCGAACCTATGAAGCTGATGCTCGAAAGGATACTAAGCGCGATGCCGATAGGCGTATGGGATTTGGCTCCTACTAAGCTGTAAATCGTCGGTACGACACATGAAATTCCTAAGCCTACCAACATGAATCCGAAAGAGTTTATCAGGACCTTCAAGGCGATAGGCTCGAAAGCATTTCCCCATAAGGAGGTAGTAAAGAATCCTACGAAAATAAATGAACCGGCCCATTGCAGGACGCGCTGCTTTCCTAGTTTCTGATAGGCCCAATTGGCCAGAAATCTTCCTGCCGTCATCATGATCATAAAAACGAGGAATCCGATTTGCAGGGATTTCGGCATCTGAAGGACGGACTCGAAATACAGCCCGCTCCAGTCGAACATGGCGCTTTCGACAATCAGACCAAACAATCCCGCCACGCCAAACTGGATGAGCAATATTTCTGGTTTGCGGATGAAACTCAACAACGCAGGGGTTTCGTGCGTTTTCTTTGATTGTTCCACTTGGTCATATGGCTGCAGACGGTCTTCTTGGAGATAGTTACGTCCTAATAAGACTATACCTATAATAATAAGAGCCGAAATAAGGAAGTGGGCGAATGGCGTTACGTTGTAAATAATCATCACGAAGCCGAGCAACGCACCCAAGCAAGCAGCTAAGCTCCATCCTCCATGAAATGACGCCATGATGGTACGCCCATATATCCTCTCTATGACAATGCCTTGGGTATTAAGGGAAATGTCGCACAGGTTCCAGAAGACGCCGAAACTAAAAAGGCAGGCACCTAATGCATAAATAGACGGTACCGCTCCAATGGCAAAGAGAGAAAGCGCATAACCTGTCACACTGATCTGCACCATGGTCCGGCTACCTAATCGCGAGACTAAATAACCAGCCAACGGAATAGCCACAAACTTTCCGACGGGGATCAGGAACAATATCAATCCCCAATAAAATACATCCTCGATAGCGAATGCGGCCTTCACGTCTGGAATGCGGCTTGCCCAGCTCGAAAAACAAAATCCTTGTGCTAAAAAGTAGCTCCATACAGCTCCTCGCATCTGTTTTTTCGATGGCCTTATTTCTTTTTTCTCCATATTTGTTTGTTTGATTCCGGTGCAAAGGTAAAGAGAAAAATCTGTATATTTGTACGGTAATTTTCAAAAGTCGTAAT
Source organism: Parabacteroides sp. An277 (assembly GCF_002159645.1). Taxonomy (GTDB): domain Bacteria; phylum Bacteroidota; class Bacteroidia; order Bacteroidales; family Tannerellaceae; genus Parabacteroides. The sequence continues at coordinate 22,769 of NZ_NFJB01000041.1, forward strand.
TTTGGATATGATGAATATGAATTATGGATATGTAAAAGTAGCTGCCGCAGTTCCCCAAGTGCAGGTGGCTGATTGTTTTTATAATATTGAACAGATTGAACGGTTAATGCGCCAAGCTGCCGACAAAGGAGTGCAGGTGCTGGTCTTTCCGGAGCTTTGTATCACAGGATATACCTGCCAAGACTTGTTCCTTCAGGATACATTGATTTCGAATGCAGAAGAGGCCTTACTGCAATTGGTTCGTGAGACGGAGGATTTGCCGGTCCTTACTTTTGTAGGGTTGCCGCTACGTTCCGCAAATCAATTGTTTAATGCTGCAGTGGCTATTCAATCGGGAGAAATCGTGGGAGTTGTTCCGAAGATGTATTTGCCGAATTATAGGGAATATCAGGAACAACGCTGGTTCACGTCGTCGGAACGCCAACTGGAAGACTTGGTATATATCGGCGAAGACCCACACCCCATGCACCGGCAATTCATCTTCAACGCCGAGCAGGTGGCTGTGGCGGTTGATATTTGCGAGGACCTGTGGATGCCGGTTCCGCCCAGTACTTCTATGGCAATAGCAGGAGCTGATATAGTTGTCAACCTTTCGGCCAGCAATGAAACGATTGGTAAACAAGCCTATCGTCGCCAGTTGGTTGCCCAGCAATCCGGTCGTTGCATTTGCGGGTATGTTTATGCTTCCAGCGGATTTGGGGAATCGACCACCGATCTGGTGTATGCCGGTAGCGCGATGATTGCTGAAAATGGCGTAATGCTGGCTGAGTCTGAACGGTTCTCGTTAGAAGAACAATTGGTGATTGCCGATATCGATGTGGAATACCTTCGCCATGATCGGTTGGTGAAGAGCCAATTTTCGTACCAGCCTAAAGGAAAAGATGCGGAACTCAACATCCATCTCCCATTCGACCTGCCAGAGTATCATAGAGAAGAGGCAAATCGCCTTTCGCGCACCATCGACCCCCATCCTTTTGTGCCTAATGGTTTTGCTTTACGCGAACGGTGTGAGGAGATTTTCCAAATACAAACGTGCGGGTTGGCAAAGCGATTGAAGCATACCCATGCGAAGACCGCCGTGGTGGGGATTTCTGGCGGATTGGATTCTACGCTGGCTCTGCTGGTAACGGTCCGCGCCTTCGATTTGCTTCAGATTCCCCGCGAACGGATTATCGGCATTACCATGCCGGGCTTCGGGACGACTGACCGTACGTATCAGAATGCCGTCGGGCTGATTCATTCCCTTGGCGTTACATTCCGCGAAATTCCAATCCGCGAAGCCTGCGTGCAACATTTCCAAGATATCGGTCATAATCCGGAAGTACACGACGTGACCTACGAAAACAGCCAGGCGCGCGAACGAACCCAAATCCTCATGGACGTAGCCAATCAAGAGGGCGGATTGGTCATCGGTACGGGCGATCTCTCGGAACTGGCGCTCGGCTGGGCGACGTACAATGGCGACCACATGTCGATGTATGCTGTCAATTGCAGCATTCCCAAGACGTTAGTAAAATATCTGGTCGAATGGGTGGCGCGGCACCAAATGGAAGAAGAGACGCGCCGCATCCTGCTTGATATCATCGACACGCCCATCAGCCCCGAACTGATTCCGGCAGACGAAGCAGGCAACATCCAGCAAAAGACGGAAGACTTGGTAGGCCCGTACGAGTTGCACGACTTCTTCCTCTACCACTTCCTGCGCCACGGGGCGCGTCCGCTCAAGATTTATTACCTGGCCTGCCTGGCTTTCAGAAAGCAATACGACAAGACGACGATAAAAAAATGGCTCCGCACCTTCTTTACTCGTTTCTTCCAACAACAGTTTAAGCGCAGTTGCCTACCCGACGGACCGAAAGTAGGAAGCGTAAGCCTCTCGCCTCGCGGAGATTGGCGTATGCCGAGCGATGCCTCTGCCGCCCTCTGGCTTTCGGAAATTGATTTACTTATCGAATGAAATTAAAAAAGTTAAAGACCGCCGTATAATTAAAAATTGAAAATGGAAAGTTGAATATTGAAAAATAGCAACACCGGATATTATTTTCAATATTCAACTTCCCATTTTCAATTTAATAAGCGCAACTCACGACGCCGAGCGCCATCCCGATCGACGTCAATATCGTAATCAACGTCTGAATCCATTCGCACAATATATTTCCCTTTTGCCAAACGCATGCCATAGTTCAGCGATGCCATATAATCATGGGATCGCTTTTGCAAATTTATTCTTTTGTCTTGATAACTTTTGATTACATCGATGCTGTTATCTGTAGAACCATCATCTATAATTATAAATTCGAAATCGTCCAACGTCTGGTTCAGCACGCTTTCGATCGATTCGTTCAAGTAAAGGGACGAATTGTAAACTGGCATCACAACGCTTATTTTGGGCTCCATATTCTTTCCAATTTATAATTATAAATGACCTAAATGATAGTTCTACCGTATTCTATTCTCAGTTATAATCCACTTCCGATTCCTCGTATTTCTTTTCTTTTGCCTTCAGCCCGCTTGTGTCGACGCCGCTATAACCTTTTGTTGTGCAATCAAGCACATCCGTTTCTCCTTTTACGGCCAATTGGCTGCCAGCTCCTGCCGATGCTTGCAAATATTTTGTCTTTACGTTTACAATCCCATTCGAACCGGCTGCTAACGAAAGGCTTAACGAATCAGTCGCAATGGGTTCGTCCATGAGCAATACGGAATAAATCATGCGAATCCGTCGAACGTCGTTCGTATAAATACGCACTACGTCTTTCGGCACAGGGCCGTTCGCGTCTTTGAGCGTGAACGACATCGTGCCGTCCTTTATTTCTTGAATACCTAATTCCGGATTCCCAACTTCCACGCGGAAAGTGTCCGACGGAATGAATATCGCTTTATAACCTGCAAAGTAGAAATCCTTTACGGGTTCTTCTGCCATGCTCGATGCGCAAAGGGCTGATCCGGCTAATAATAATGCTAATTTATTCATATGCTTGTTGTTTTAATTATCGTTTACTTTTAAGATGCTATTCACGTTATCCGCATTCTGCAGCCGTTTGTTGCTTTGGAATAGGGAGCGCCCCCAATTGATATTGTACGAAAGGCTGATATAAAACATGTTCCGATTGTTGCGGATTAGCACACTCCTATCCGACGAAATGCTTTTTGCCAACTGTTCCGTCCGGTACTTGGAACCGTCTGTGAACGGGAACATTAAACCCATTCCTATGTTTACGCGTTTCCACTTGTAGCTGGCTCCGATGCTACAGCTATTTTCTGAGGTTATGACTGATTGCCCCGACAAATATTTCATGGGTTTGCGCCCAGTGCCATAAAGATTGAAACCTTTATACGTCAGTGCTACGTAAACGCCATAATAGAAATTGTTCAAGGTATGTTCATAAGCCGCGCCTTTCGATTTGTAATAGTTCCATCCGCCAAATACTTGGAACATAAATAGATTCAAAATGTCCGTCATTTGTACGATCAGCTGCGCACCGTAGTTGACATCGTAATCTTGGTTGTTCTCTTGAAAAACAAACCGTTTATGCTCAGGCGAATAAAAAATATCCTGTTGGATAGGATGAAAGCTGCGGTCGGCCACCAACGTCAGTACGGATGCGAATTTCTTATTGTCCCAAACGGAGAAATCAATCTGGTTTCGCAACGTGTTATAGGGACTCAATAGATGATTCCCTTGTATAATAGAAAGGGAATCAATCTCTTGTATTACTTCGGAAAGACTACTTAACGAAGGAAATAATGGGCGGAAATTAATTGAATATTGTATGTCCCAATATTTCCGTTGATACGATAAAGACAAAGACGACGTATTGCGCCAATAATTCACCGATTCGTTCCCCTGTTTTTGGTGCTGGAATCGCAAGCCCGTCCCGATGGTATAGGCTACTTTCCCTAAATTACCTTGCAGTTGGACGTATGGATACGCATTGTAATTCTGCAAGTTTACTTCTTCGTCCGCCCCATATAGGTTACTGGCATATTGGTACGTCGAACGCACGCCGGCCGAAAAATTGACCTTTTCGCCTTCGTTCCAATAATACACTTCGCCGATCAGCGACTTTTGGTTTCCGTCTGTCGTATTATTTATTTCCGACAACGTCTGTTCTTCCAAACGGTCTGTCAACGTGCGTTCGTAATCCGTATTAGCCAGTGTACCAACTAAATTCACCTCAACGCCTTGGTTATCCTTAATCTTGCGGCTATACGTGAAATCAAGCGAAGGAACGTAGCTGGAGAAGGAAGAATGGATGTCGCGCCGTCCTGTTAATTGCTGGTCTTGAAACATTTGCTGGCGATTGATGTCGTAGTTCGAACCAATTTGGTTATTAAACCGCACATTTATCATATCTTTGTCATTCTTAAAAAGATAGCCGACAGCTATATTATGATCTGTGTAACCAAAAGGAGCGAACTCGCCTCGCTTGTCGCGCGTTAGCGTCGTGCCGTCCGGGTACGAATAGGTTTCCAATTCGTCCGTCCGGCGTTCGGAGTAATCGCGGTAATTTACATTATAATCGACTGAAAATTGGGATTTTTTATAATTTGTCCGGAAATTGAAATTCCCATTGATGAAACCCGTCGTGAACGCGCTTGTTCCTCCGACCGCCAACGAAGTGCCCACTTGCAGCTCTTTCAAAATAAAATCGAGCACGCCGGAATTGGAATCCAGTTCGCGCATCGAAGGTAACTGGCTGTAATCCACGCGCGCAATCTGTTCCGGCTTCAGTGCTTTTACCTCCTGCAAGCTGGCTTCTACGCCGTTAATCCGAAAAATAACCCCCGAAACGCCTTGGATGGAAATCGATTCCTGCACCGGGTCGACAAGCAACTTCGGAAGCATCATGCTTTGCAACAAACTAAGGCTGGAAGTGGCCGCTTTCACTTGTTTATGAATTGGATACGCCAATATCTTTCCGGTTTTGCGAACCATCGCTTGCGCTACCACTTCCACGCTTCCCAAGCTGACCGAATCGAGCGCCAACGCGATCGTCCCCAGATCCAAGTCCTTGCGTTCGCTGTTTTGCACCCATACGAAATTCTTTTCATATCCTACGTAAGATACTTCCAACCCGAATTTGTCCAAATCCACAAGATGCTCGAAACGCCCTTCATCGTTTGTCGTAAACCCTGTTACATACGTCGAATCCGTTGCCAGCACCCGCACCGTCGCGCCAACCAGCGGCTGGTTCTCGTCTGCCGTCTGCACGCGCCCCTTTATGTCTTGGGCGGAAAGGGATAAATTATTGGCGGATAGTAGAATTAATAGGAATAATTTACCCCCCCCAATATGTTGAATTTTTGTAAGTCATTTTCTTTTTTGTCAAATAGGTATTTATACTTTATTTACTTTTTAAAACTGTGCAAAGAAAATATTTTTTTCTGGCCTGTACAACTATTTCGATATGCTTTATAGCATTATGGCTCGCCCAAATACCGAAATAGTAATTCTACTTGCTTCGGTGTCCAAATTCGTTGAGACACCTCATAATTAGCGGAATGCAAGGCGTCTTTTAACTCTTGATTCCGTTGTATCCATCGTTTTTAATTGTGTGGTGGCAGCGCGTGTTGGCTATTTGGAAAATACATAGCCGCCAATTCTTTTGTACTGTATGTCTGAATCTTCATGTTGTTCAATTAAAAGTTAAAAAGTAAAAATGAGCACGGAATGGCACACAGATTATACAGATTATACAGATTT
>NZ_NFJB01000042.1 GCF_002159645.1 Parabacteroides sp. An277
AACGAAAGGACATTACATATTACAGGATTACGTTTTACTTTAATGCAATAACCTTTCTTTTTCTCAATCCCCTCAAAGAGTGCCATAATATAAAGGTAACGGATAGTGAGCGAAAACTCATCATGCGTTCCGAAGCGCGTTACCAAAAAGCTGTATAATCTATATTGAGTTTCTATCTTTCCCTATCTTCGTCTAACCGAAAAAGAGGAAAAGGGGGTGTTGTATCTTTGTGGTGCGTAAAATAAATAAATAGTTTAATGTTATGTCGTTAATGTATCACTTAGTGCAGCGCCCTGACAAGTCGGAAGGGGCCGCAGAAGATGCCAAGTTGTATTACGGGCAAGTCCGCGTAAGACAACAAATTGATTTCAATACGTTGTGTGAAACGATAGCCGACCGCTCGACGGCCTCGAAAGGAGACGTACAGGTGGTGCTCGACGGGCTCATCCACGTGCTCAACCAGCAGCTCCAGAACGGGAACTCCGTGCAGATGGGCGACTTTGGAAATTTCCGGATGAGCTGTGGTTCGAGAGGAGTCATCAACAAGGAGGAGTTCAATACCTCGCTCTTCAAAAAGGGAAAGATTATCTTTACGCCCGGCTCGAAGCTGAAGAACATGGCTGCATCGCCCAAGTTCGAACGCATTGAGGTGGTGAAGGCGGACGGAACGGAGTAAGCACGAAGACGTAGAGGCACAGCGTTTATGTTTTTGTTAATTTACAAAGATATATTCGCTGTGTTTTTGTATTTCTGCCTATTATCAACAGTCGTAATTCCCAATTTCCATCAAGAATATCATCAAATGAACCAGCTCCCGTCGGGAGAAACGTTTCCGAGGTCTTCATGCCTTGCCAATGAGAGATTTTTCGTACCTTTGCGCCCGTTTGTAAGGAAATCATGTTTTATTTTAGTAGCAGATTATTTATGAAGAAATGGATGGTGGGTGCGTGCCTGATGCTTTTGCCGTGGACAGAACTGGCGGCCGAAGGTTTTCAGGTGAACGCGCAAAGTACGAAACAGGCGGGTATGGGCCATGTGGGCGCCGCCTTGAAGTTGGGAGCGGAGAGTATGCATTTTAATCCGGCCGGATTGGCATTTATGGAGGAACGGGTGGATGTCTCGGTCGGCGTGTCGGGTGTCTTTGCCCATGCGAAATATTCCACGGGAGATTATGCGTTCAAGACAGACAACCAGCCCAGTACACCGCTTTATGCGTATGCTGGGTTTAAGATATATGATAACCTGGCGGCGGGCGTGATGGTAAATACGCCGTATGGGAGTAGCATCCATTGGGGTGATAACTGGCGCGGCGCACATCTGGTACAAGATATTGCGTTGAAGGCATTCAACATACAACCCACAATCTCGTGGAAAATCACCGACAAGTTGAGCATCGGGGCCGGATTGATGATGGAGTTCGGGAATATCCAGCTGAACCGCGCGTTGATAGGACCAGGCGAACTGTCGTATATGGCCGATTTCATGCTGGCCAGCGTGAGCCAGCAGTTGCCTCCGGCGCTGGTCGGCGTGTTGCTTCCCGCTTTGGAACCCATTCAGGAAGAGATGGCGGTATACGACGATGCGTCAGCAGCTTCGGTCGCGTTGCAAGGTGATGCCGGCGTGCGGTTGGGGTTCAACGTGGGCGCAATGTACGACGTGAACGAGCATTTTACGGTCGGTGTGTCGTATCGTTCGAAAGTGACGGCCCATGTGAAAGAGGGCGAAATCTCCCTAAAATATGCGAATGAAGAGCATTTCGCCGCGTTGGTGCAGCAAATCAACGGACTGTTGGGACAGCTACCCGAAGGGTTGGGATTGCCTGCGGGCATAGGTATTCCGCCGCTCAACGAAGGGACATTTGCCGCCGAGCTTCCTTTACCCAGCAATTGGAATGTCGGCATCGCGTATCGCCCGAACCGGGACTGGACAGTTTCCGGCGAAGTACAGTTCGTGGGGTGGGGCGCGTATGAGGCTTTAGACGTGCATTTCTCGCCCTCGTCGTTGAGTCAGTACGATATCCATGCCGATAAACGATACAAGAACTCGCGCATATACCGGCTCGGCGCGGAATACGCAGCCACGCCCCGGCTTGATGTCCGTTTGGGTGCCTATTGGGACGAATCGCCCGTGGAGGAAGATTATTTGAATCCAGAAACCCCCAGCATGAACAAGCTCGGCATCACAGCCGGTTGCAGTTTCCGCCCGATAGACCGCCTGTCGGTGGATTTCTCTTTTTCGTATGTGACAGGCTTCGGACGGGATGGTTCTTATACAGACGAATATATGTTGATGAAAACAATACCGAATTTGGCACCCGAATACAAGACGCGCGTCTTTGGCGGACACTATGATGCGTATGCCCTTATGCCCGCTATCGGAATTTCGTATGGATTTTAAGGATAACACATGAACGATAAACTGAAAGGATTTTTGTATGGCATTGCCACGTCGGTGACGTTTGGCTTGATTCCGCTTTTTACGCTGCCTTTGATGCAAAAAGGCATGACCTCGGATTCGATACTGTTTTATCGTTTCTTGGCGGCTACGTTGGCGTTGGGAGCCATGTTGGTGATTAAGCGGGAATCGTTTCGGATTGCGTGGCGCGATGTGCCGATGCTGGTATTGTTGTCGTTCTTCTATACCGCTTCGGCCACGTTCCTGTTGTATGGATACGAGGTAATGGGAGCCGGCATTGCGACTACGTTACATTTCACGTATCCTGTCTTCGTGACACTCCTGATGGGAGTTCTTTTCCGCGAACGGGCATCGTGGGTGACGTGGATAGCCATCGTACTGGCAGTAGGCGGTGTGGCGAAGCTCTCTTTGCAAGGTGGGGAGATGCGGCTCGACGCGATGGGCGTGATGGTGGTATTGCTGTCGGCCGTAGGATATGCGAGCTATATTATTGCTGTCAATAAGTCGCGGATACGAGACATGCACAGCCGCAAGTTGGCTTTTTACGTCTTTGTGTTTACTACGTTGCTATTTGCGTTGAAAAACGGAGTAGGTGAGGGTCTACAACCCCTTCCCGACGCGGTTTCGGTGCTGAATATTGTATTGTTGGCCGTGGCGCCCACAGTGATTTCCAACATTACGCTCCTGCTGGCGGTGCGCTACATCGGAGGCACGACCACCTCTATCTTGGGTGCGCTCGAACCGGTGACGGCCGTCTGCATCGGTGCTTTCCTTTTCGGAGAGGTTTTCTCGTGGAACGAAGCATTTGGCATTGCGTTGATATTGGTAGCGGTTGTGTTAATTATCCTGAGCCAACGTATCCGTGACCAACTCACGGTGGTCATGAAACGTATTCGTCCGCGCCACGCTTAATTTCGAACAGCTATGTATTTATATACTCATTTGACATTACACGATTTTATCGACGCGCTTCAAACAAGCGGCGGGCAGCGCGTCCTTTCCTTACCATTGGAAGATGGCCTGATTGCAGTTTGCCGACGCGAGGCAGAGCCTTACGGTTTGTCGCTTTTCCGGCAGGCCATGCGTGAATATGAAGCGGAACACCATCTTCTGACGGCCGAACGTAAAAGTTCCATGCCTTTCTTCCGTCAGCATCAATGGCGGTTGGTAGGGCCGGAATGGATTCCTTTCGTCGCTTCCTTTTTCGAATCGCGTTTGCCCTTCGAAGGAGACGGTCCTATGGTGCGCCTGGTGTTCGATTATGAGGCATTAACCGACTATTGTATCGGTGAAAATATATCCCTTTTCCGTTGTAAATACGATGCAGCGCAGGCGGTAACTGGTTGGAAAAAGGCTTTGGCTGCGGAATATGGTAAAGTCTTTTTCGATGAAGAACATACCGGTTTTGCGCCGGATTCCCGCTTTGTCTCGCTGCTGCTCCAGGCCGTGCTCGAAGTGCGCCCTTCAGAAGAGGCCGAGCGGAAAGAGTGGCGGATGGTTGCATTCAGGTCTCCCGAAGAGGCCGAATATGCATGGCAATCCGGTACGTTGCGCCCCAGCACGCATTTGTCACTTCCGGCTGATTGCCTCATGCGGGTAGAATGGCCGGATTATGTCCATTATCCTGAACTTTATACCGCCTTGATTGGTTGTATGAAACAAAAGGGTTTTGTGCCTGAACGCCTTTTGGAAGGCTTGATAGAATAAGTTAAATTATAAAATAGGCAGACAGTTATGCAGAAACATTTACAAGTAATCTTAAAACCGCTGGGGCGTTTCGCGATTCAGAAGCCCAATGCGAGCGTCCTTTTGTTTCTTGCGACGATTATTGCCATGGTGCTGGCCAATAGTCCGTTGCAGGAAAACTATCATCAGTTCTTGAAGTTTCCCATCAAACTTAACGTCGGAGATTTCAGTTTCTTCACGCATCATGGTGAGCCGATGTCGATGTTGGCTTTTGTCAACGACGCGCTCATGGCGGTATTCTTTTTTACGATTGGTTTGGAAATCAAACAAGAAGTGCTGGTTGGCGAACTTCGTTCTTTCCGGAAAGCCTTGCTTCCTATTGTAGCAGCCTGCGGCGGAATGATTGTACCTGTTTTGTTTTATGTATTGGTTTGTCCCGAAGGAGCAGCAGCACGTGGAGCTGCAATTCCGATGGCTACCGATATCGCCTTTGCTCTTGCTGTTTTGGGTTTGTTGGGAAAGCGCGTCCCGCTGAGTATGCGTATTTTCCTGACTGCTTTGGCCGTAGTCGATGATATCGGGGGAATTATTATCATTGCTCTCTTTTATAGTGGGCATGTGGCATTCCAACCCCTGCTCTTTTCGCTCGTGTTGCTGGCTGTTCTTTACATAGGTGGAAAGATGAAAATTTATAATCAATTGTTTTATTACGCACTGGGTTTTTGCGTCTGGATGCTTTTCCTGGAGTCGGGCATTCATCCGACTATCGCCGGTGTGTTGGTAGCGTTCACTGTGCCGGCTCGTCCGAAGATACAATTGGAGCATTTCTCGGAAGACATGCACGCCTATTTAGATATGCTCGACGCCTCCGAAGTGAAAAGCGGACCTCGTGCGACGGTCTTAACACCGCATCAGATTCAAGTCCTTCACAATGTCCATGTCCGTACGAGTCATGCTGTCAGTCCGCTCCAGACTATTGCCCATCGCTTACATCCGTGGGTGAACAACCTCATCTTGCCGCTCTTTGCATTCGTGAATGCCGGCGTGACATTCGGCGATATCCAACCCGAATCGTTGCTGCATATTCCGATGGCTGTGGTGCTTGGATTGGTATTGGGTAAGTCGCTGGGAATATTTGGTTTCTCGTATGCTTTTATTCGCACGGGTTTGATTCAAATGCCTACAGGAGCAACGATGCGCCGTCTTTTTGCCGTCTCGATGTTGGGTGGAATCGGATTTACCGTGGCTCTCTTTATTGCCAATCTCTCGTTCGACAGTACGACGCCAGCAGGATCCGACCTGTTGAACCAAGCCAAGCTCGGCGTTTTTGCTGGTTCCTTCTTGGCCGGCGTGACAGGTTATTTCCTACTTCGCTGGGTTTTGCCGAAAGAAAACGGAGAGTCTGGATATAGAGCTACATCAGACCACTGAGAAAGGTTGTAAAGACCCATTAAAAATAAAAGAAGAGGCCGTCTTAATTTTCTTTTGAGACGGCCTCTTTTTTGTTTTTCATTCAAGAGATGACTTACAAGGTCTCTTGTTTCAGTTTCTCTACGTATTCATCAATGCGGCGCATTTCTGCTGGAATATTGATGCTTTGTGGACAATGTGGCGAACATTGGTTGCACCCGATACAATGATTGGCTTGACGGAGTTTAGGTACGCTTCGGTCGTAACCAATCAGAAAGGCACGGCGTGCTTCGCGGTAGTTTGCATCTTGTTGGCTGCTTGCGATATTTCCCTCGTTCAAACATTTGTTATAATGTAAAAGGACTGCAGGAATGTCTATGCCATAAGGACAAGGCATACAATATTTGCAATCGTTACACGGGATGGTATCGAATTGCATCATCAGCCTTGCCGTTTCCTGGAGGAATGCAAATTCTTCGTCTGTTAGCGGTTTGAGTGGGGAATAAGAGTGCAAGTTGTCTTGTAGATGTTCCATGCGCGTCATGCCACTCAAGACCGTCAACACCTTCGGAAAAGAACCTGCAAAGCGGAAAGCCCATGAAGCTACGCTACGTTCCGGATCTCGTTGTTTAAGTTGTTTTACTACATTGTCTGGTACGTTCGATAGGCGTCCTCCGAGCAGAGGCTCCATAATGATAGCCGGTATATTCCTTTTGTCTAATTCGGCATAAAGATATTCTGCATTCGTATTGCGCGGATTAATGTCTTTGGCGAATTTCCAATCCAGATAATTTAATTGGATTTGTACAAAGTCCCACTTGTACTCCTCGTGTTTCGAAAGCAAGTAATCGAATACTGAGACATCACCATGGTAGGAGAAACCTAAGTTCCGGATGCGTCCAGCCTCTCGTTCTTTTAAGAGGAAGTCTAACATACCGTTATCGATATACCGGTCTCGGAGCGTTTGCATTCCTGTACCGCCTCCTATCGAGTGGAGCAGGTAATAGTCAATGTAATCGGTCTGTAACTCTTCGAACGATTTTTGGTACATTTCCATGGAGGCTTCACGCGTATACACGTTGAAATTCGAGAGCTTGGTGGCGATGAAGAGCTTCTCGCGCGGATGGCGGGCGAGCGCTATTCCTGTTGCCCGTTCGGATAATCCACGACAATAGGCAGGTGATGTATCAAAGTAATTTACTCCATGCTCGATAGCATAATCTACCATGCGGTTTACCATTTCTTGGTCAATCGGTTCGTTTCCTTCACGGGCGCTTCGTCCTCCTACGGATGGAAGACGCATCATCCCGAACCCCAGCAACGAAACTTTGTCTCCTGTAGTCGGATTGACGCGATAAGTCATTTCTCCCTCAGGCACAAGGGGATTTGTATTATTTTGTTCACGAGGTCCGCAAGCCGATAAACCTGTCGTAACAAGTGTAGCTGCTCCCATTTTCCCCAGGAAGGAGCGGCGGGATATATTCTTTGTTTGTTCCATATTTTCTTTCTATTATATTAGGTATTCGTTTATATTATGTGGTGTACTTCGTGTCCTTCTACATAGATGGCACTGAAGGGGCGAGCCGGGCATAACGCTTCGCATGCGCCGCATCCGATACACCTCTCTTCATTTATGATAGGGATTTTTACAGATTCCGGGTCGTTCCTGTCTGATGGTACCATCTGAATGGCTCCCGAAGGGCAGTGACGAGCACAATTTCCACACTCAACTCCATCGGTCAAAGGTACGCAATTGGCTTTTATCCACACGGCATGCCCGATTTGTATAGAGGATTTATCTGCTCGGCTAATAGGATGGATAGCACCCGCTGGGCAAACCTCTGCACATTTCGTACATTCCGGACGGCAATAACCTCGTTCGTATGACATTTCAGGCTGCATTAATTTCTTCAGGTCGGTAGATGGACGCAAAACTTCGTTCGGACAGACGGATACGCAAAGTTGGCAAGCCGTGCAATGCTGGGCAAAGTTGCGTGCGCTCAAAGCTCCTGCGGGGACAATCGGAGTGGTTCGCTTAGGAGCTTTCTTCTCTTCGATGACCGCCAAACCTCCATCCACCTTCTTTTCTTGGGCTTTCAGGAGGGAAGTTGTAGCCAAAAGGGAAACCGCCGAGAGGAATCCACGACGCGATTCGCCTTTTCCCTCCTCCGGAGTAGCTGGGGCAGGCGCTTTTTTCAAGCGAGACGTGTAGTGAATGGCATCGTGTTTGCATGTATCCAAGCAATCCAGGCAAGTCACGCACCGGCTATGGTCGATTGTATGGTGCTTGAAATCAATACAAGCCGCTTTACATTTCCTTGAACAGAGGCTACATTCCTTACATTTGGCGGCATCTATCGAAACACGGAATAGAGAGAAACGGGATAAGAAGCCCAGCACAGTCCCTACTGGGCATATTGTGTTGCAATAGGTACGTCCGTTTCGCCATGCCAATAGGCTTATTATAATAAAAGTAAGGGCGGCGATGAGGAACGTAGGCAGGCTTTTCATCCAGACGTTTGTTTCGTAGAATGCGTAGCTGTCCATTCGCTCTGCCAAAAGAGCTAACAGGTTGTTTCCCCATCCATAGAGCGGGGCGAAGAGGTTGGAGGCGATACGTCCGTAAGAACTATAGGGCGCCAACAAAGCAACCACCGAACCTATCCCGGCTATCAGTGCCACCACGAACAAAGCCAGTACTCCGTAGCGCAACCAGGAGCGGGCCGGAGAATAAGAGAAGCGGAATTTCTTTTTCTTCCGTTGCCCATTTATCCACGATACGACGTCTTGGAACACGCCTAACGGGCAGATTACGGAACAATACACACGTCCTGCCACCAGTGTCAATACGATAAGGAACAAGACGACTCCCACATTCAGCGCTAATAACGCCGGGAGGAATTGGATTTTCGCCATCCAGCCCAACCATGCGTGCAGTGTTCCTGTGAAGTCGAGGAACAGCATCGTAATAGCAGCAAAGAACAAGATAGCAAGCGTCAGTCTGATTTTTCGTAACATATTCTATTATTTATATTTGAATAAAAGGGTTATTTCCATTTTGCTTTTTAATCACGATACAAAAATAGGCATATTATTCTTTCCTGCATGTAGATATTTTACAGAAATGCTTACCGATTTTCCTGTTCCCGCCTGCTTAAAACTTTTTTCTGCCTGGGAAAACTTGCGAAACTAATGGGGAATTCTTTAAATATCGTCGGTGAATGTGCAAATATCGACGATATTTGTATATCTTTAGGCTAAAGATAAAGAAATATCGACGATACGTGAAGAATAGATAGGCAGAAAAGAAAGTTTTCTTCGGCATGAGGGAAAGTTTCTTTCGGGGGGAAATCCGGTTTTCCTTTTGTCTGTCTGGAGGAATCCAATACCCATTTTTAGGGATATGCCTTTCCAAGCAGCATGTAAAATACCGAAAAGCGGGGATTGTAGAGGTGACGATATTGTCCGACCTTTGCACTCGAAAATATAAATCCTATAATAAAAACGCAATTGGAAACAAATATGAAGTATTATGCCCTTACGTTTTTCCTGCTTATAGGCACGACGTTTACGGTATGGGGACAACAAAGACAGGGTCATAAGGGCCGGCACGATAGACATCACAAGGAATCCCGGCATGGCCAGTCGTTTATTTACGGAAAAGTAGTTACGAACGATAAAACGCCAGCTGATTTTGCTTCCGTTTATTTGAAGGGTACGAGCTATGGGTGTGTTACCAACGAGGAAGGATATTTTGAAATGTGGGCACCGGCGGGTGAATATACGTTGGTCGTATCGGCCGTTGGGTTTGAAACGACGGAAGAACGGGTGGTTATTGGCAAACGAGAGGATAAGGAGGTGAATCTTCGAATTAAGTCGCAGGCTACGGAACTGGCGGCCGTCGAGGTGGTATCGAATGGAGTAAGCCGTGTGAAGCGCTCGGCATTCAATGCCGTGGCGTTGGATACGAAGGAGTTTGAGAATTCGACCAAGAGCCTGAGCGATGCGTTGGCGAAGACGCCGGGCATGAAGCTTCGCGAGTCGGGCGGCGTGGGTTCAGACATGCAATTGATGATGGACGGCTTCAGCGGGAAGCATATCAAGGTGTTTATTGATGGCGTACCTCAAGAAGGGGTGGGCAGTTCCTTTGGACTGAACAATATCCCGGTGAACTTTGCCGAGCGTATCGAAGTCTATAAAGGCGTGGTACCGGTTGGCTTTGGCACGGATGCCATTGGAGGTGTGGTGAATATCATCACCAAGAAGAAGCGCGACCGCTGGTTTGCGGATGCCTCTTATTCGTATGGCTCGTTTAATACGCATAAGTCGTATGTGAACTTCGGGCAGACCTTTAAGAATGGTTTCACGTATGAGATGAATGCTTTCCAGAACTATTCGGACAACAACTATCACGTGGACGCCAATGTGGAGGTATTCAACTTTAATCCGGATGGTTCGGTGTCGACATACATCGATACGCGCAACAAGGTACGGGTGAAACGTTTCAATGATACCTATCATAATGAAGCCGTCATAGGAAAGCTGGGTGTCGTAGACAAGGCATGGGCAGACCGTTTGATGTTTGGCTTTACCTATTCGCACATGTATCAGGAAGTGCAGACCGGTGTGCGTCAGATTACGGTCTATGGAGACAAGCATCGCTATGGGCACTCTTTTATGCCGTCGGTCGAATACCGCAAGCGCGACCTCCTCACCAAGGGATTGGACGTAGTCTTTACCGCGAATTATAACCGTAATGCCACAACGAATGTGGATACTTCTTACTACCATTATAACTGGTACGGCGAGCGGTATCGGATGAATACGCCGGGCGAACAGTCTCGCCAGTTCTCGCGGGCAGATAATGATAACTGGAACGGCACGTTGACGGTAAATTATCGTCTGGGCAAGGCACATACGTTCACGTTCAACCATGTGATGAACCTGTTCCACCGGCAGAATACCTCTATGCTGGCCATCGAGGAGGAGGAGGATGCCATTGCCAAGGAGACGCGCAAGAATATCTCCGGGCTGTCGTACCGCTTAATGCCTACCGAGAAGTGGAACCTATCCGTGTTCGGGAAATATTACCACCAGTTTGTCGCCGGTCCTATGGCGGAAGATGCGACACAGAGCAACTATATCCGTACAACGCGCAATGTCAGCTCGATGGGTTACGGGGCGGCAGGTACTTACTTTGTCTTGCCGGAATTGCAGGCGAAGCTCTCTTACGAGAAAGCGTACCGTTTGCCCACGATCGAGGAGATGTTCGGCGACGAGGACTTGGAGATGGGCGACGTAAGTATCCGTCCGGAGAATAGCGATAATATCAACCTGAACGTGAGCTACAACAAGACTTTCGGTCGACATTCGCTCTATGCCGAAGGGGGATTCGTCTATCGCAATACGAAGGATTATATCCAGCGCAATATTACCGACTTGAGCGGAGGCAAGGAGGCGGCTACTTACGTGAACTACGGCAAGGTGGAGACGAAGGGCTACAACCTCTCGCTCCGGTATGGCTTCAGCAACTGGTTGAGCATCGGCGGGAACTTCACGCAGATGGACGTGCGCGACAAGCAGCGGACGCAAATCGGGACTACAACGGCCAACCTTGCATACGGGGCACGGATGCCGAACGTCCCATATCGCTTTGCCGATATGGACGTTACCCTCTTCTGGCACGACCTCTTCCGCAAGGGGAACACCCTCACGCTGACGTATGACAACCAGTACCTGCATAGCTTCTCCTACTATTCGGAAATCATCGGCAGCAGTAGTGATGAATATAGGGTGCCGAACCAGTTTTCGCACAATATCTCGCTCTCGTACAGTATGCAGCACGGGCGGTACAACCTTTCGTTTGAGTGCCGCAACTTCACGGACGAGGACTTGTATGACAACTTTAGCCTCCAGAAGGCAGGACGCGCGTTCTATGGCAAGGTACGTGTCTATTTCGGCAATTAAGACTCAACCGTTGGGTATCTCAAAGGGGAACTGTTGGTTGTTCCAAAGGGGAACCGTTGGGTATTTCGAAAGGGTACCATTGGGTCTGACGGAGGGTAACAGATGCCCTTAGAAGGAGTAAATAAGAAGATGTTTTATAGATATAACTTATTAAATATAAATAGAAGATGAAAAAGAACTATTTCTTGGCAGCATGTACGGCTGCATTCTTGACATGCGGTGCATTTACGGCATGTAGTGATGATGACGACCCTATCACGGGTGGTGGTAATGAGAACGGTGGCGGTACGACACCTACCGAGGAGGCCTTCTCTCGCTATGTAGTGGCTACTTCTACGACGGCTTCGGGTAATACCTCTTATACGTTACTGACAGCAAATTCGTTGGATGAAGGTACTATCTCGGCTGTTAATAACGGATTGACCAACGACGGGGCAACGCAATGGATTTTCTTCGACGAGCAATACCTCTATGGATTGAATTACAATCAGGGGAGTGGCGGTACGACAGCCTCTTATATCCTGAATACCGACAGTACGATGGAGAAACGCGCGATGGAGTATACCATTCGCCGCTTCACGACGTATGGCACGTATGGCGATTATATCCTGACGACCTCGACAGGCGACGGACCTACGGAGTGGGCGGACGAGAATGGTTATGTGCCTCAGTCCATCCTCATCTCTTACCTGGATGTGAATGCCGAAGAGTATTCGACCAATAATACGCAAGAAGAGGCGTACCTCTCGGAGAACTTCTTGGGAAATGGTGAGTATGTAACGTTGGCCGGTTTATTAGAACATGATAACAAGATTTATTCGGCAGCCATCCCGATGGGATTAAGCCAATACGGGTGTATGCAGAAGAACGACGACGGTAGCTATAAATGGGTACTTCCCGGAAATGAAGACCTCATCAAGACCGAAAGCGGTGGTTCTGGATCCGGTGCATACGATAAGGATGAGTTGCAATGGACGCAGTATCCGGATTCTTGCTGGGTAGCTATCTTCGACGACCAGACTCTGACCACGAAGAAGATTATCAAAACAGGTAAGATTAGCTATGCCGCAGGGCGCAACCGTTCGCAATACTACCAGATGGTATGGGAAGCCGGAAATGGAGACGTGTACGTGTTCTCTCCGTCATACGCCAAGACGATGAGCGACCCGCGCCAGCAGACCACGTTGCCTGCCGGGGTGGTACGTATCCCGTCCGGCTCGGAAGACTTCGATGATTATTATTGCAACATCGAGGCACAGAGCGACGGATGCAGCTTCCTCCGCGTATGGCCTATCAAGGATGATTACTTCCTCATGCTGATGTACGACCGACCCTTGACGGAAGAGGATTTCGCAGCGACCCGCCTCGCTATTTTCAAGGCAGAAGACCAGACACTGACCTACGTGACCGGTCTGCCCTCTACGGTGAGCAGCTTCGGCAGTACACCTTATGTAGAGAACGGTATAGCCTATGTAGCTGTGACGGTAAGCGACGGCAATCCGGCTATCTATGCGGTGAATCCGGAGACCGCTGAAGCTACGAAAGGATTAGAAGTGGAAGCCACGCAAATTACAGGGGTAGGTAAACTGACCTATACACCGGCTAATTAACCCAACTTCGCGACGGATGTTTCGATTAAATAGTTTGTTCTTGATATTCCTCCTGCTTGCGCAATCCCTGCGGAGCCAGGAGGATATCTGTATAGGGAGGCCGCAGGTCCTCACGTCGGAGGTTTTAGGCGAGGAACGTACCTGCTGGGTTCATCTGCCGGATGGGTATGGGGCGGAAGGTATTTCACAGCGTTACCCCGTGCTTTACCTCCTTGATGGCGAGGCTTTCTTTCATGTGATGGTGGGCATCAGCCGGACGCTCTCCACCACGAAGGGAAAGCATCTCCCTCCTTGCATCATCGTGGGTATCCTCAGCAAAGACCGGACGCGCGACTTTACCCCGACTGCATCCAGCTTCGGACGTGATGGCAAGGTGCAACCTGGGGTCGTTCCCCAAGGGGGAGGCAGCGAGGCGTTCTTCCACTTCCTGACTGATGAGCTTCGTCCATACATCGATAGCCTCTATCATACGAACGGACAGAATATGTTGGTAGGGCATTCCTATGCCGGGCTTTTCACGCTGGATGTGTTCCTGCGCCACGCCGGGAGTTTCGATGTCTATTTGGCGCTCGACCCCAGCCTCTGGTGGGATAACGGACGGTTAGCTCGTGAAGCTACCACGCTGATATCCAAACAGGACTATACAGGGAAGCGGCTCTATATCGGCATTGCCTCGAAGAAGCGTACCGACCGCGTGGATATCCATCTGACTACCGTCAACCGCTTCTTGGCATCTCTGTCGCAAGTCCCCAATTTACAATTCTATCATAAATCATTCCCCGACGAAAACCACGGCTCAGTTTCCATACCGGGATTCTACGACGGGATAAAACAATTATTTGCACAATGAGAAAACTCTTTCATGACATACATCTATGGATATCGATTCCTTTAGGTATCCTCTTCTCTGTAATATGTCTCACAGGGGCTATCTTGGTATTCCAAGAACCACTGTTGCAGGCGATGAATCCCCAGGTGGATATCTCGAAAATGAAACGTCATGACCCTGCCAAGAAGGAGCTGACCGGTTATACCTTCTTCCAGAAAACGCTGGTTATCCATCGTTGGTTGCTCGACCCTCCAGCCAAAAAGGGAGAACGTTCTATCGGAAAGGAAATCGTAGGTTATGGAACGTTGGCGATGGGCATTGTCTTAATTTCTGGTATAGTTATCTGGTGGCCTCGTAATCGGAAGGTATTGAAGAACCGTCTTTCGGTATCCTGTAAGAATGGGATGAGGAGATTTGGGCACGATAGTCATGTTTCGATAGGATTTTATGCTACACTCTTCCTTTTAATTATGTGTTTTACGGGATTAGTTTGGTCATTCAGTTGGTGGCGCGAAGTTTTCTGGAGTTTATTCGATTTCGTTCCGCAAGAAGAGCGGAAGCGATTCCTTTATTCGCTGCATACGGGATTATGGGGAGGTGTTCTTACGCAGATCATATATTTCTTTGCCGCCTTGATAGGAGCTACTCTTCCTCTGACAGGTTATTACCTTTGGTGGAAGAAGCGGAAGTAAACTTTTTGATGTTTCAAAAGCATACCCCAATATAAGGTACAAGTATTTCCGAAACTTCTTCACAACCTCTTGCTTTTATTTGACAAAGCGGTAATTTAAATGAAGAATCTAAGGGATTTCTCCTATCGATTCTTCATTTTGATTTTATCCATTATTTATGTCCTACCGGATGGTTTAGCAACAATATCTGTGTGCTTTTTAGTTTCAATTTCTGGGCTAACGTTTCTTTGTCCATAGTTGCGCGGGGAACGGTTGCCAATCCTAATCCAGCACAAGCGATAGAGATATTCTCCGAGACGATGCCTGCATCCATAGCTCCGATGAGGCGGTTCGATTCCGTATCTCCTCCGCGCATCTTCGA
Organism: Parabacteroides sp. An277; assembly: GCF_002159645.1. Classification (GTDB taxonomy): domain Bacteria; phylum Bacteroidota; class Bacteroidia; order Bacteroidales; family Tannerellaceae; genus Parabacteroides. The sequence continues at coordinate 14,971 of NZ_NFJB01000042.1, forward strand.
AAGGTCGCTGGTTAATACCAATACAACGGGTGCTGAAGTCACAAAATCTTGACCATTTGCAACCAACGGCCGTAAGTCTTCGGCTACAATGGGATTGAGACAATTTCCTATGGCATCATATCGATATGCACCCTTCTCCAGGCATACATAAATATCCACATCTTGATAGTTTAAGGCACTCGGAGCAGTCCTTTTTTGGGATTCTGGACGATTGATTCCGTTAGCAGCCCATAATAAGTCTGAAAGTTCCTGTTCGGAGAGCATTTCAGGGGTGTAAACACGGGTTGATTGCCGATGTAAGAATGCCTCTAAAATAGTGGTTCCGCCCGATGTACGTGGAGCACGGAGCGAGATAGGCGTAAGTTCTTGAGCAATGACCTGGCCACTCAGGGCGCAGACAGCTAAACAAGTAAATACAAAGTTCTTCATGACTTTATAGTTTTATATATTGAACAATAGGGTTATCTGTTTGCGAAGATACAACAAAAACATTTAGAATATCGGCCATTCAAGGAAAAAATACTAAGGAAAAAGAAGTACGCACCGTAATGGTAGATGGTCACTATAACCTCCTTCGTAGCGAAAACCATAGTAGGAACGAAAGGGACGGACGCCTCGCCAAGTCTTATCGCGAGTTAATAGAAAAGGGGGACGAAGGACCTTTGCACTTTCTAACTGTAGTTGACGAGCCAACCTGCCATTCACTAAAATATGGTCCAATTGATGCCACTCTCCTTGGTATTTATGCGATCCTTTTGCTGTAAAAAAGAGATTGTAAAGAGATGAATCTCTAAGGATCTCTGTCGGAAAAGGTTGTGCTTTCAGGATAGACGTCAGTGTCGCGTCTGTAGCCGAGTCATTAAAATCCCCCATGATGAGACACAAGGACTTGCTTCTCTCTTGACACAAAGAGTCGATGCATGAGCGAAGGAGATGTGCTGCAGCATGTCGTTTAGGACGACTGGCCAACTCCCCGCCATAACGCGAGGGCAGGTGACATACGAAAACATCCAAAGTATCCGAGGAGCGCACCTCTCCCCATACATGCAGGAGATTACGAGTTGATCGCTCTCCATGAGGAAGGGGTACGACGAGCTCTTCCTCTCCCAATTTGCGGAATTGCGTCCGGTCATATAATAAGGCAACGTTAATTCCCCTTTGGTCGTTTCCATGCGTGATGCAATAACGATACCCTATCGTTCGAAGGGAAGTACGATGTAAGAGCGCATGCATTACCGAATCTCCTTCTACTTCGCATAATCCGACAAGAGCCGGCGTATTCCATTCACCTGCCACGTGGATAACTTGTGCTATATGTTGCAGTTTCTGGTAATAACGTCCCTTGGTCCAATGACGGGCACTCTCGGGCATGAATTCCTCATCGTCTGTTTCTGGATTGTCATCCGTATCAAACAGATTCTCCACATTATAGCTTACCACCACAAATGGTTCTCCTTCTTGTGCTTGAAGAGAGGGTAACGTGAGGTAACCTATCAGCATAAAGTAAAAGAAAGATTTCATAGTTATAGGTGTTTAATGGAGTCAATAAATCATTAATTCGCTTCTTTTGGTACATATTCATACGCACCTATTGTAGGTCCGTTACTGCTTTCTATTCGGTTGATCCCTAAACGATCGATAGGGTATTGGGTCGTGACTTCCGGATCTGCTTTCCCTACACCTAAAGAGATAACAGTATCGGGTCTGAAGTCGAACTGATAACGGTTTGCTTCTCCTCCCGTCATTCGATAGATTGGAGCAGCAGAATCCGTTACGAATAGTACCTCTTCGAAATGAGCGTCTGTTTGAGCTTCAGTGGCAAGGACACAATGGTTGAAGTGGTAATCAATCGGATTTGTTTCATCTTCCCGAAAAGAGATTTCCCCCGTACCGGTAGCGTAACTTCCGTCGATGAGGCAATTATCGAACCTTACGCTTAGTGGTGTATAGAGAGTCTCCCCTTCATGGGTATAACTATTGACCAAACCCACGCACGAAGAGCTTCGTTCTACTAATCGCATGAAATTGACTAACGTACAATGGGTGAATTGGTACTGTCCGCCCACCAAACAAGCGATGGCTCCTCCTGCATTGCTCAGTTCTGTATTGGTTATTAACGCTTGGCAATTGCTTGCCGAGAAGACATTGCTTTGCATATTCGTAAACTGGCAATTAGATATTTCTATTTTTTGTTCTGTAGGGGTGGAGGTTTCAAGGGTGATACCTGTCGTCCCATTGCGTACGATGGTATGTTCCATGCGATTGCCCATACTTTCGTCTTTAAAGAAGATGCCGCCCCATTGTCCTGGCGTGCGGTCGTAAGGCAGGATATTGTCAAGAACAAAATCCAAGCGGTCTCCCCGTATCGTCACGGGTTCCTCCAAAGTACCTTCCGAGAGAAGTGTACCCGACACGATGAGGTTCGCCTTATCGTGCATATAGAGCGTAGTACCCTTTGCCAATCGAAGGGTTGCCCCTTGTGCGACGGTAATGCTGTCGTATACTAAATGGGGTAGGTCATTCGTGAAGGTTGTATCTCGTGTAATCTCTAATCCTCCTTTATATAAGTGCATATTTTGTCCGTAGGCTTCGAGTACGACGGATTGTCGTCCTGCGTTCGACATGAATACAATAGAGTCTTCTACCAATAATGGTTGGTTTGCGTCGTTTGGATCAACCGTTACTTCGATGAATATAAACATGCTATCTTCTTCTAAGATGCCTACATTGTCAAAATAATCTCCTTTTCGCCCATCTACATTTAGGCGAAAACCCGATTCGCCTCCACTGGCGAGCATGATGGATTGGATATTCATCGCTTCCGCATTTGGATTGTACACCATAAGTTGTTTTGTGGCAGAACCTATAGTGGTAAATACGGTATCAAATGATATCGTGTCGGTCGAGAATGTCAACCGGTAGTTCGGGTTCGTCGAATAATGTTCTTCCAACCCATTGCAAGCACTGAAAAGGCTGAGGGCGGAGAGAATGATTGATATGAATAACGTTGCTTTCTTCATGTGTTAATTTTGTAATCGCGTTGTTTCTATTTGTCCTTTTTACGTGTCTGCTTTGCAAAGTTAATGTAAAAAATGCAAATGCAAACATGGAAAAGGAAGAATTATTGGCTTTTTTATCCAATGCTTCCTTTTTATGAACGAAAACGTGGGATATTTTATTTTAATCGGAAGGCGGAAAATCTCTCAAGATAGAGTTATAAAGGAAATGGAATATAGTTATAACGGATGTTGAATATCGTTGTAAAAGAATCCAACATCCGTTATGTTTTTAAGAAAAAGAGAGCTTATTTACGCACCGGGATGTGCTTCAAGAGCTCCAAGATATGGCTCCACCACATACCTACAGTCTTAATTTCAAGTCGTTCGTTAGGCGAATGTACGTCGCGCATCGTAGGACCAAATGAAATCATATCGAGATGCGGGTATTTCTCTAAGAAGAGACCGCACTCCAATCCTGCATGGATGGCCATGATTTGAGGTTGTTTATGGAAGAGCTTTTCGTAAGTCTCTTGGGCAATTTTCAAGATGGGAGAATCTGGGTTCGGTGCCCATCCTGGATAACCATCTCCATGCGTAACCTCTGCTCCGGCCAGGAGGAAGGTGGCTGCTACTTGATTGGCTACCATTTCTTTGCAACTTTCAATGGAACTTCGCTGACTTGTACCAACAAGAATCGTATTGTTTTCCTTCATTTTGATAGAAGCCAAATTGGTAGAAGTTTCTACTAAACCTTCGATATCATGGCTCATACCTATGACACCATGTGGACATGCCTGCATGGCGAGGATTACTTTTCCAGCCGTATCGTTATCAATATAAGTAGCCGGTTGGTCGGTCGATTCCATGACGATGCGTACATTCTTGTCCACATGCTTAAGTTCATTTTCGATATCAGCCGTGAAATGGTTCAGTAGGATGCGCACGGGTTCTTTATCTTCGGGTAAAAGTCCAATTACAGCATGTGCTTCGCGCGCAATGGCATTGCGGAGGTTTCCTCCATCTACCGAGCAAAGGGTGAAGTCTGTATGATTTTTCTTTAATATATATAGGAAGCGGAAGAGGATTTTGTTGGCATTTCCCAATCCTTTGTGGATTTCTCCTCCTGAATGCCCGCCATTGAGCCCTTTCACATCAATGCGAAAATATTGGCGGTCTGCCAATGCCTCGACAGGTTGGTAATGGAACAGAGCTTGCGTATCCTTACCTCCAGCACAACCCATGAAGATTTGCCCTTCGTCTTCGCTATCGAGGTTAAGTAGGATGTGACCTGTCATGAATCCTTCTTGGATGGCTTTCGCACCCGTCAATCCGGTTTCTTCGTCGACGGTAAAAAGGCATTCTACCGGTCCATGCTCTACATCGTCAGAAGCAAGCAAAGCCAATTCGGCTGCCATGCCGATACCATTATCCGCTCCTAAAGTAGTTCCATTGGCATGGATCCAATCGCCATCCACGATGGTTTCGATAGGGTCTTTCTCAAAATCGTGCTTTGTGTCATTGTTTTTTTCGCACACCATGTCCATGTGTGCTTGGAAGACAACTGTTTCACGGTTTTCCATACCGGGAGTAGCCGGTTTGGAGATTAAGATATTGCCGGCAGCATCTTTCTTGATGGCCAGATGATGTTGAGCGGCAAAGTGCTCTAAGTAAGCAATCATTTTACCCTCTTTCTTCGAAGGGCGAGGCACCTGGGTAATTTCGTGGAAATATTTCCAGACAATTTCCGGTTTTAAATCTGTTATATTCATCTTTTATGAGGTATTAATAAAGTTAATATATCTATCAAACCGAGTTTATATCGAAAAAAAGTAGAATTTCATCTCGAAAAACTACGCTATAATCGAGCAAACCCTTATATTTGCGCACACAAATATAGAGAGAAAAATGCTAAAAACATTATTATTGACACTCATAATTGTTGCCATTTGTACGATTTTGTTGTGCATAAAGGTGATTATCAAGAAGAACGGACGCTTCCCCAATACGCATATTGAGGGGAATACGGCATTGCGCAAAAAGAAGATTTATTGTGCGAAGACGGAAGAACGTCTGCAGGCCATGCATAAGAATTTATACGATCGTATGAAAGAAGAATAATCAGAAAGATAAATATTTCATGGTATGAAGAACATTAATTACCTTATCAATGGCATCTTGGCAGTGGCCATTGTGATACTTTTTGTGATGCAATTCTCCGGTAAAAAGGAGGCGAATGTGGCGAATGTGGCACCGGCAAGTGCTGGTGAGGCTACGTCTGGACAACTCCCGGTGGCGTATGTCAATGTGGATTCTTTGCTGGAGAACTATAATTATGCCAAGGATTTGAATGAGATTATCTTGAAGAAGGCGGAAAATTCGCGCGCAAGTGTCAATCAAAAGGCAGCCGCTTTGCAGAAAGATATGGAAGAGTTCCAACGGAAGATTTCCAATAACGCCTTTCTTACGCAAGAACGCGCCGAGCAAGAGCAGCAACGTCTCCTGACCAAAAGGCAAGAACTGCAAGATTTGGACACGCGTCTCTCGCAAGAATTAATGGCGGAGCAACAGAAGTTGAACGAACAATTGCGTGATTCAATTGTAAATCAGCTCAAGATATTTAACCAAACGCGTGGGTTCCAAGTTGTATTCAGTAATACCGCAGGTGATAATATTTTGTTGGCCAACGATGTATATGATATCACAGCCGAACTCTTAGAGTATTTGAATAAAAATTACGCGACAAAATAAAATAGAAAATCATAGAATCAATACTTCATAAGTTTTTTAGTGGCATTGCACGAGAAGTGTGATGCCATTTTTGTTTTATAGGCATAACTGAGTTGGAATATAGTGCTAAATGGGTGTGTGTGTCGTAATGGGTATACATGGCACACCCCCATCTTTCGCGCCATTGCCGGGACACTTTCCAGCATGCTGGAATCCTTCGCGTCGTCGCCGGGACACTTTCCAGCATGCTGGAATCTTTCGCGTCGTCGCCGGGACACCCTCATGAATTTCTCATTTTATACCTACAAATGGGTATTCTTGCAACAAAAATCCCTACAAATGGTTATTTATATAGCGTGAAGAACTTTCTACTTTTGTCACATCTTAAAAACAAAAAATATATGAGAATCGAGAAAATTACAGGACGGGAAATATTGGATTCGCGAGGGAATCCGACGGTCGAGGTAGATGTAGTATTGGAATCAGGTGTTATGGGACGTGCGTCGGTGCCTTCAGGAGCTTCTACGGGCGAACATGAAGCGTTGGAGTTGCGCGATAACGATAAGGCACGTTATGGCGGAAAAGGCGTATTGAAGGCGGTCGATAATATCAACCAGATTATTGCTCCGGCTTTAATCGGTATGTCTGCTTTAGATCAAATGGGCATTGACCATGCTATGTTGGAACTGGACGGTACGAAAACGAAATCGAATCTTGGAGCGAATGCCATCTTGGGCGTATCGCTGGCCGTGGCTAAGGCCGCCGCTAACTACTTGGATATCCCTTTGTATCGTTATATTGGCGGTACGAATACGTATGTGATGCCGGTTCCAATGATGAACATTATCAATGGGGGTTCGCACAGTGATGCCCCGATAGCTTTCCAAGAGTTTATGATTCGTCCAGTAGGAGCTTCCAGTTTCCGTGAGGGATTACGAATGGGTGCTGAAGTGTTCCATGCGTTAAAAAAAGTACTTCATGATAGAGGTTTGAGTACGGCTGTAGGAGATGAAGGCGGATTTGCCCCTGCACTGGAAGGAACCGAAGATGCGCTTAATTCTATTCTTGCTGCGATTCGGGCAGCTGGTTATGAGCCAGGTCAGGATGTCATGATTGGCATGGATTGCGCTTCGTCGGAATTCTATAAGGATGGAATATATGATTATAGTATCTTTGAAGGCGAGAAGGGCATAAAGCGTACGTCTGACGAGCAGATTGATTACTTGGAAAAGCTTATCAACGAATATCCTATCGATTCGATAGAAGATGGCATGAGCGAAAACGATTGGGAAGGTTGGAAGAAATTAACGGAACGTATCGGAAAACGTTGTCAGTTGGTAGGTGATGATTTGTTTGTAACAAACGTTGAATTCCTTTCGCGTGGCATAAAGGAAGGGTGTGCGAACTCTATTTTAATCAAAGTAAATCAAATCGGTTCGCTTACAGAGACATTGAATGCTATTGAAATGGCACATCGCCATGGTTATACAACGGTTACTTCACATCGTTCGGGCGAGACAGAAGACGCTACGATTGCCGATATAGCTGTAGCTACGAATAGCGGACAAATTAAGACGGGGTCGCTCAGTCGTTCTGACCGCATGGCAAAATATAACCAACTTCTTCGTATTGAAGAAGAGTTGGGTGAACGTGCCGTTTATGGCTATCAACGTTTGAAATAACTCAATAGAGATTAAATCGGTATTGCTTAATCGAGTGTAAGGAGTCGACCTACAAGCGTGTAGGGGGGCTCCTTTTGTTTTTATTCATGATGATAAGGTTCTCCGTTCAATATTGTCATCGCTCGGTATAATTGTTCGATGAAGAGGATTCGTATCATCTGATGCGAGAAGGTCATTTGGCTAAGCGATAGTTTTTCGTTGGCCATTTGATAGACTTCTTCGCTAAATCCGTATGGTCCGCCAATGATGAATACCAAGCGTCTTGGAGTCGTGTTCATCTTCTTCTCCAGGTAATGAGCAAATTGAACGGAAGTCATTTCTTTTCCTCGTTCGTCGAGCAGGACGACATAATCACCTGTTTGTAACGCCTTCAGGAGTATTTCCCCTTCCCGTTCTTTCTGTTGACTTTCACTCAAATTTTTTACATTTTTGATGTCTGGAATTACTTGCATTTCGAAAGGTACATAATGTGCCAATCGACTTTTATATTCGTTGATGGCTTCTGCAAAATAGCGTGTATCTGTTTTGCCAATCATGAGTAAAGCTATTTTCATTTTCTTTTTACTTGATTTGAGTGAGCAAAGGTAAGAATTTAATGGGGAAATGGAGAGAAAATCGTATCTTTGTGGCACATTTTGTTATAAAAAACGGAAGGTTGGATTTATGAAACGATTGATAGCAATGTTTTGGGGGCTTGTATTTGCCTCATTTCTACAGGCGGCAGACATTACGCAAATTACGTCGGCTATGAAGTCAGGAAAGGCTTCAGAGTTGGTAAACGTATGGGGCGAGCAAGTAGATGTGGCAATAGATGGAGCGTCTCAGGTATGTGATGCAAAAGGAGCAGGAACATTGATGGATGCTTTCTTCCACTCCAATCCGCCTTCGTCGTTTGTTCTTTTACATCATGCAGAGAAGCCTACGAGCGGATTTGTGGTGGCGAAACTCATAGCGGGTGAGAAGACTTACCGCGTGAATATTTCTTACGAGGTGAAAGATAACAAAGCAATTATACAATCCATTAGAATTGAATAAATCATGAATGTACAAGAAACAAAAGAACAATTAATCGATGAACTTATCCGTCTGGCGTTTGCGGAAGATATTGGGGATGGAGACCATACAACATTATGTTGCATTCCAGAGACGGAATTGGGGCGTAGCCAGCTTATTATTAAAGAAGATGGCGTATTGGCCGGTGTTGATATGGCGCGTCGTATCTTTCAGGCTTTCGACCCTCAGTTGAAGATGACGGTGTTTATCGAAGATGGAGCGGAAGTAAAGAAGGGGGATATAGCGTTTGTGGTAGAAGGAAAAGTGCAATCCCTTTTACAAACGGAACGCCTCATGCTGAATGTCATGCAGCGTATGAGCGGTATAGCTACGATGACTCGCCGTTATGTTCGGGCATTGGAAGGTACAAAGACGCGGGTATTGGATACTCGTAAAACGACACCAGGCATGCGTATCATGGAGAAAGAGGCCGTGCGCATAGGAGGTGGTGTAAATCACCGTATAGGTCTTTTTGATATGATTCTATTGAAAGACAATCATGTGGATTTTGCAGGCGGCATTCGCCCGGCTATTGAGCGTTGCCATGCGTATTTGAAGGCGAAAGGTAAGGATTTGAAAATTGAAATAGAGGTGCGTAATTTTGACGAAATCCGCCAGGTGTTGGAAGTGGGTGGAGTCGATCGCATCATGCTTGATAATTTTACGCCAGCGGATACGAAGAAGGCAGTCGAAATGATAGGTGGTCGATATGAGATTGAATCGTCGGGAGGTATAACATTTGATACCCTTCGTACGTATGCTGAGTGTGGCGTTGATTTTATTTCGGTAGGTGCTTTAACGCATTCTGTCAAGGGGTTGGACATGAGTTTCAAGGCAGTTGAAGGAAAAAAGTGAACCGATATTTTATTTATTTGGCTTATAATGGAGCACCGTTTTGTGGTTGGCAGTCACAACCCAATGGTGCTTCTGTGCAACAGAGCGTTGAACTTGCATTGTCGACCATCCTTCGTAAGCCGATAACCATCGTAGGAGCAGGACGAACGGATGCAGGTGTACATGCCAAAGAGATGGTTGCACATTTCGAAGTGGAAAATCCCCTTTATAATTTCGATTATTTATGCCGAAAGTTGAATCGTTTTTTGCCTAAGGAGATTTCCATTCATCGTATTATTCCGGTGGCAGACGGAGCACATGCTCGTTTTCATGCCCTTTCGCGCAAATACCAATATCACCTTTCGCAAGAGAAAAATCCCTTTCGATATCCGTTGCATTATTATTATCCGGTGAAGTTGGATTTCGATCTTATGAATAAAGCATGCCAAATCCTCTTCGATTACAATGACTTCACAAGTTTTAGCAAATTGCATTCGGATGCTAAAACGAATATTTGTCATATTTATGAAGCGAATTGGAAGCAGGTGGATGATGAATGGGTATTTACGATTTGCGCGGACCGTTTTTTGCGTAATATGGTACGTGCTATAGTTGGTACGTTGATTGAAGTAGGGCGGGGGAAGTTGACACTCGAAGGTTTTCGGCAAATTATCGAAGCTAAAGATCGATGTGCTGCAGGTTCATCCGTACCAGGAAATGGGCTTTATTTGATAGAAGTCACTTATCCAGAGGATGTTTTTATTACCCAAACGGAAAAATAAATAGGTTGTTATGTGGGTTGTTTTGGCCTTCTTGTCTGCCTTTCTTTTGGGCTGCTATGAGGTGAACAAGAAGATGTCGCTCAATGGGAATGCAGTCATTCCAGTGTTGTTCTTTAATACATTGATAAGTAGCTTGCTTTTCTTTCCCTTTATCCTGCTTTCCTATGAGACAGATTGGTTAGATGGCACGCTTTTTTACGTTCCTCATGTATCGTGGGAAGTTCATGTCGCGGTATTTATTAAAGCAGTTATTGTCCTTTCTTCGTGGATATTTGGTTATTTTGCCTTGAAACATTTGCCTTTGACCATATCCGGTCCGATTAAGGCGACGCAACCTGTATTGACACTCGTGGGGGCATTGCTCCTTTTTGGTGAGCGGTTGAATGTGTATCAATGGATTGGCGTAGGATTTGCGGTAGCTTCTTTCTACCTTCTTTCTGCTTCAGGGCGAAAGGAGGGAATCCGTTTTTCGCATGATAGATGGATTTATTTCACGATCCTTTCTGTTCTTTTAGGATCGTTGAGCGGGTTATATGACAAGTATTTGATGCGTGATTTGGATGTAATGACCGTGCAAGTATGGTTTAATATCTATCAATGTGCGATGATGCTGGTTGTTTTGATGTGCCTTTGGTATCCCAGGCGTAAACATACGACTCCCTTCACCTGGCGATGGAATATCATTTTTATTTCTCTTTTCTTATGTGTGGCTGATTGGATTTATTTTTATGCTTTAAGCGACCCTCATTCGATGATTTCTATTGTTTCAATGATTCGTCGAAGCAATGTTTTAGTTACCTTTGTAGCCGGAGCTTTGTTCTTTCACGAGAAAAATCTGCGTAGTAAGGCCATTGATTTGCTATTAGTACTTATGGGTATGATTTTCTTATATTTAGGAACAAGCGGGGATTAATCTAAAATAGGATGTGTTTTTATGGAACTGAAAAAGATAATGGCCGTATGTGGCTTTATGGTTTGCTCATTTTCCTTGTGTGCGCAAGATATGGCGGAAGTCTTTATTGCAATGCCTAATGAGTATTTACCTCAGCTGGAGGATGCTTGGCGAAAGGATTTGGTCGATTTGTATCGTTCGGGCGAGAAAGCACGGCTGAAAAACGGTATGAATGGCATGTCGGAGCTGGTGAAATTGACGAAAGATTATCTTCTTTTGCAATCTACGGAGCGGACAACCGTCGAGATGAAACTCTTGCCTTTGGTAAACAATACGTTTGTTATCTGTCGAATCGTCACGCTGGAAGGCCCTGTGAAAGATAGCCGCGTGACCTTTTTTTCGCCAGAATGGAAACCGTTGCATGCAGAAGACTTATGGTCGCCTGTTTCATCTGATTGGTTTAGGCGGACGGATGTGGATACTACCTCAGTTAATTACGGAGAGGCTATTTATCAGTTAGATATGGAGTTGTTTTATTATCAATTGAGTTCGGACGATTATACCTTGACGCAAACTTATACCACGCCGGCATATACAGACCAAGAAACGCAAAAGAAATTGCGGGCTTATCTCAAAGAAGAACCCAAAGTATATACTTGGACGAAATCATACTTTAAATGAGCGTAAGTTAAAGGATATGGTCCTTTCATTTTAACCGTAAGGGCAAGAGGGTGTGTCGTAATACGCGATTCACCCTCTGTCTTTATCAACAAACCAAGAACAGTTAACTTTTTCGAGCAGCAATCTTTTAAAGACACCGCGCAGTGTAGAGCTTCTCATCTCCTTGGTGTGACGGGAGTGGCGAGACCTTCGCCATAGGCTGCGCGAGCGATTCGCCACGGCCTGTGCGAGGGTATCGCCATAGGCTGCGCGAAGGTCTCGCCATGAGTTACGCGAGGCTTTCGCTACGAAACAACGAATGGAGGCAAACTATTACATTCATACGGACGCCATCCAGAAGCCTT
>NZ_NFJB01000043.1 GCF_002159645.1 Parabacteroides sp. An277
AAAGTTCATAACATTATAAATTTAAGTTGTTAATAAATAGTTAATAAGCTGCTCAGTGCCCCTCGCGAGAGTCGCCGCAGCCAAAGAAATACGTTAGTATTAATATTAGTAGAAAATTCTATTCAAAGCGCGCTCCCGTCTGCGAAGACCGGGGCGCGTTTCTTTTTGCCGCCTGCCCTGTTGGTGCTTCGCCGTCCGTCCTATCCATGCTTCATATCTAACCAGAGATATTTTCGTATCCCATGTGGAATATTTTTATATCCCATATTAGATATTTTCGTATTCCACATGAGATACGAAGCATAGATAGGGCGGGCGGCGAAAGGTCGATAGCCGTAGTCGTTTGCCATCATCTTAGCTGCCCTTCACACGCTCCATGTAAGATTTTTTCGTACCTTTGCGCCCGAATAATTTAGCGAATTAAGATGACAACACAACTATTTCCTACGAATTTGCCTTACAAGGTAGCCGACATGAGTTTGGCCGACTTCGGAAGAAAAGAAATCGAGATTGCCGAACATGAAATGCCCGGCCTCATGGCGTTGCGCCATAAATATGCGGATGCGAAGCCACTGAAAGGTGCCCGCATCACGGGTTCGTTGCACATGACCATCCAGACTGCCGTATTAATTGAAACGCTCGTCGCGCTCGGTGCGGAAGTCCGCTGGGCCAGTTGCAATATCTTTTCTACGCAAGACCATGCCGCAGCCGCGATTGCCGCAGACGGTGTGCCTGTATTTGCTTGGAAAGGCGAGACGCTGGAAGAGTATTGGTGGTGTACGGAGATGGCGCTCCGTTTCCCGGATGGCAAAGGGCCGCACTTGATTGTAGACGACGGCGGTGACGCCTCGCTCTTGCTCCATAAAGGCTATCGGGCAGAGGAGGACCCGACAACACTCCAATATGCTGCCTCCAACCACGAGGAACAATGTATCTTGGATACGCTCCGCCGCATCCTCGACGAGGACCCGCAGCGTTGGCATCGTACCGTCGGCGAAATGCGTGGCGTCTCGGAAGAGACCACAACCGGCGTACATCGCCTTTACCAGATGATGGAACGAGGCGAACTGCTCATCCCGGCGATTAACGTCAATGATTCCGTCACGAAATCCAAGTTCGACAACCTCTACGGCTGCCGCGAATCGTTGGCCGACGGCATCAAGCGGGCGACCGACGTGATGATTGCCGGAAAGGTGGTCGTGGTGGCTGGCTATGGAGACGTAGGTAAAGGCTGTTCGCACTCGATGCGTTCGTATGGCGCCCGTGTGTTGGTGACGGAAATCGACCCGATTTGTGCGCTTCAAGCCGCCATGGAAGGCTTTGAAGTCACCACAATGGAAGAGGCGGTGAAAGAAGGCAATATCTTCGTCACGACGACAGGAAACTGCGACATCATCACCATCGAACACATGGCACAGATGAAAGACCAAGCCATCGTCTGCAACATCGGACATTTCGACAACGAAATCCAAGTAGACAAACTGGTAAACTACCCTGGCATCCGCCATTTGAACATCAAACCGCAAGTTGATAAATATACCTTCCCCGATGGGCATTCGATTTTCCTATTGGCCGAAGGACGTTTAGTGAATTTGGGATGCGCTACGGGACATGCTTCATTTGTCATGAGCAATTCCTTCACCAACCAAGTCCTGGCACAAATGGATTTATGGCAGAAACCGTATGAAATCGGTGTTTACCGCCTACCCAAGCATTTAGACGAAGAAGTAGCACGCCTGCACTTGGAACGTATTGGTGTAAAACTAACGAAACTAACGCAGAAACAGGCTGATTACATCGGTGTGCCGGTAGAAGGCCCCTACAAAGCGGAGCATTATCGTTATTGAATCAAATTTTCATTTTTTTGTATCATTTTTCCGTCCTTCTCCGGTTTTCAGGCAGAAGGACGGTTTTTTATGGTTTTCCTTGCATGTGGACTATAAATCCTCTTCATAATGCTGGAACAAGAAATCATTGTAAGGGAAACGCGTGGTATGGATTTGCTTCACGCGTTCATAAAGCAAAGATTTCAATGTCTCGATATTCGTACGTTCCTTGGCAGAGATAAAGATGCAATTATCTTGGAGCTTCGCCATCCAAGTCTGTTTAAGTTCGTCGAGATTGATGTTTTCGCGCGTCCGAGGTGTCAGGTCATCCTCGTCCTTAGGCACAAACGTAAAAGCATCCACTTTATTGAAAACCATAATCATCGGCTTCTCGCGGTCGTCTATTTCGGCCAAGGTTTTATTGACCACTTCGATTTGCTCCTCAAAGCTGGGATGCGAAATATCCACCACGTGTACCAAGAGGTCGGCCTCGCGTACTTCATCCAGTGTCGATTTGAAGGATTCAACCAATTCCGTCGGTAACTTACGGATGAACCCAACCGTATCGGAAAGCAAAAAGGGCAAGTTCTCGATAATGACTTTTCGAACCGTTGTATCCAGCGTGGCAAACAATTTGTTTTCAGCAAACACATCGCTTTTGCTCAATAAGTTCATCAACGTCGATTTGCCAACGTTCGTATAACCCACCAAGGCCACGCGCACCAGCTTACCGCGGTTCTTTCGCTGGACACTCTTTTGCTTGTCGATTTCCACCAACTCCCGTTTGAGGCGTGCAATCTTATCCATAATCAAACGACGGTCGGTCTCCAACTGCGTTTCACCTGGTCCACGCATGCCGACGCCACCGCGTTGCCGCTCCAAGTGTGTCCACAATCTTGTCAGCCGCGGCAACATATAGCGATATTGCGCCAACTCGACTTGCGTCTTCGCATGAGCCGTTTGCGCGCGGCGGGCGAAGATATCGAGAATCAGGTTCGTGCGATCCAATATCTTAACCTGAAGTTCCTTCTCGATATTACGGAGTTGCTTGGCCGAGAGTTCATCATCGAAAATCACCAACCCGATTTCATTTTCCTCAACATACGCCTTAATCTCCTGCAGTTTACCCGTTCCAACAAATGTAACTGAATTCGGTCCATCCAGCTTCTGTGTGAAACTCTTCACGGCTTCCACCCCGGCTGTATCCGCCAAGAATGCCAGTTCGTCTAAATACTCTTTGACCTTTTGCTCATTCTGTTGCGGGGTAACTAACCCCACCAACACGGCTTTCTCTGTTTGTGCTTCGCTAATAATAAATTCTTTCATGCCGCAAAGATAATCATTTCAAATCTTTTTTGTACCTTTACCGGCAAATTAGTAATCACCCAAAATCAAAGGGCTATGAAGACAACTAGAAAGTATTATCCATGGGCGTTTATCGCCGCATTTCAATTAGTAGTAAACGTGAGTGTTGCACAATCCAAATGGACAAATCCGGAGGATTGGGAGACATTAGTGTCAAACAAGAGAGAAAATCCTACTGAAGCCGTAAAAGACACGATTTTCCTGCAAGGTTTCGATGAAGAAGAGTATAATATTTGGGATTATACCGTGACGGGAAAGCATGATTTCTTTTACCCGAAAGAGGAAGGCATTCGGGGCGCATCAGATAGCCGAGCCATTCGTTTATATCCAGGAAGTACCTTATCTTTTAATTTCGAATCGCTGCCTTATGACAAAACTGCGAGCAAAAGATCCGAAATTAATATACCTTTTGCTGTTCAACACGTAAATACAGGAGAACATCTATATTATTTTGGCAATTGGGCTTATAGAAATGAACAAATTGAAACTGATGTTTTGAAAATTGGCAAAGATGATGTCTCATATTATTTTAGGCAAACTTCCAAATGCCTTGCTCATTTTCAATATACGGAACCAGACAGTTTAGCCCTCATGGTTTATGAAGGCACGAATCCATCCGATACTGGTTATTATTGCGTAGATAGCGTACTTTGGAAATTCTATGCACCTTTATACACGCTCCTTACTTCTTCGGGCAATTGGTTTGATTGGAATAATTGGACGCATCTTTACCCCACTCCGCATCGGATTGGTTTAATCCAAGGTGAAGTCACTATCGACCGACCTGCCATCTGCCAATCCCTCATGACCTACCACGCCGATATCCAATTTACTTCGCAGGGCGCTTTGCGGACTTCTGGAATGACCTCACTTTATACATTTCCCGAAAAGGGGAAATGGTATTTCCTCTCTTTCCCTTTCGATGTATATCTTGAGGGTGTGGACGAAGATTTCGAATGGGGCGATGCCTCGACCGATACATCTTCCAAAGCAGCGAACATCTTTTATGTACGTGAATATGATGGCGTGTCACGTTCGGCGGGTGGTGAATCCGAAGCTAATTGGCGGGTTCTTTCTCCGGATTCGTTTGACGCATCTCAGCCTCTCTTTCGTAAAGGGAAAGGTTATTTAGTCGCCATCGACGAGACATCCGATACCTCGACACTCGCCTTCACCTCTTCGGGTGAGACACTGGAGTTCACAACGGAAATGCGCATTCCCATTGAAGCGGATGAAGCTCAAATGGGAGACGAGGCTGATAATGGCTGGTTCCTCTGTGGCAATCCTTACCCCTCTTCGCTCTCTCTAAGCGAGATTCAACCCAATCCTTACTTAGATGGGCATGTCTATGTCTATGACGGTTCCGGATATGAAGCATACGCTATCGGAAGCGAACATAGCCTTCCTCCTCATGCCGCTTTTTTCGTCAAAGCTACAGGAAATACGGAGTTGACTATTTATAAAGAGAAAACGGATACGCGCTCCCTTATCACTTCCTCGGCTCTTTCTTCGCTGGCACTCCAGCGGGGTCCTGTAACTGGGATTGAATCTCCCGCTCCTTCCCTACTTTATCGGATAGAAGGGAATGAGCTGGTGCTTCCTTCGCTGGACTCGCCGGGATGGGTAGTTATCTATAACCTACAGGGGAAACTGCTTCGAAAGTTGTCCGTTTCGTCTGGTTCGGTTCGAGTGGCATTGCCTTTACACCATGAGATGCTCTTGATACAGGTCCGAACAGGAACACAAACTTTTGTGCTAAAGCATCGGACGAATTAAAGACATCCCCAAACCAAGTCTCACAGGCTCATGCTTTCCAGCCGTTCCCTTTTTTATTTTAGGGTTGATATGCTTTCCATTCTAAATACCCACCTTTTAGGTTGTAAACGATAAATCCCTGTTCTACCAACTGTCGTGCTGCCTGCTGACTCCTTACGCCGCTCCGGCAATAGACCGCCACGGGATATTTTTTATCGAGCAGGGAATCGGCTTGCTGCATAAAGTTGGGTTGTTTGACATCCAGGTTCAGGGCATGGTCTATATGTCCTTGATTATACTCGTCGGCCGTGCGGACATCGAGGAGTTGTATCGAGGGAGTTTCCTTCAGCTTCTGGTCAAAGGCTTGCGCTGGGAGCGTTTCATATCCTTCTTGCTGCGCGCAGGCTCCAAACAGGGTAGCCAGGCTACAGAGCATATTTACGATTAGTTGTTTCATCTGTCTTAATTCGAATCTATTTTGTCTACTTAGATTAAATGATTTTCAGCTACGTATTTCCATAGGGCAGCTGCGTGGAGCGATTGTTTGATTTCATCCTGTTGGAGGAGCTCAATGACTTCTTCGCGGGTGAGGAAATGAACCGAGAGGTCTTCTGTCGGTTCCCGGTGGGGAGCGGAGATAGGCTCTACGTCGGTAGCCACAAATGTGTAGGTCCAGTTGTTCATCGTGCTGGGATTGGCACAACATTTCATATATTCCTTCCATACGCCTCCTCCATAACCTGTTTCCTCGCTTAATTCGCGTTGAGCCGTTTCCAGGGGAGAGGCATCTGAGGCGTCGCATACGCCGGCACAAAGTTCGTAGCGCACTTCTTGAATGCCGTGGCGGTATTGCCGAATGAAAATAAACTTTCCCTCCTTGGTGATTGCAATCGTATGTACCCAATCAGGATATTCCAAAATATAATAATTGGGAATCCGATTTCCGTTGGGCAGTTCGACGGTGTCTTTTTGCGCCGTCAGCCACGCATCACGGTATATATATTCGGATTTCAATACTTTCCAAAGCCGCGCGGGCTCTTTTACGTTGTTTTCCATATGCTGCTTTTCTGTTTTGCGCTGCAAGGTAAGGAAAAAGAAGCAATTTTCGTATATTTGCAAGCAAAAATTTATATAAATAGAAAAGCACCATGAAGAAAAGATTTTTATTAGCTGCATTAGCCGGTTGTACGCTGGCGGTTTCGGCAGAAGAAGGGAGGCTTTTGCGCTTCCCGGCTACGAATGGGGAAGATATCGTCTTCTCATTTGCTGGCGACTTGTATAAAGTGTCTATTAACGGAGGGGAAGCGCAACGCCTCACTTCGTATGTGGGTTATGAAATCTTTCCGCATTTCTCGCCGGATGGCAAGACGATTGCTTTTACGGGACAGTATGATGGCAATACGGAAGTGTTTACCATGCCGTCGGAAGGGGGTGAGCCGCTCCGCGTCAGCTATACTGCCACGAACGAACGGGATGATGTGGCAGACCGTATGGGACCGAATAATATCGTGATGGGATGGACCTCGGATGGGCAACGTATCGTATATCGCAATCGTATCAGCGACGGATTTGACGGTAAACTGTATACGATTGATAAGGAGGGTGGCTTACCCGAGGCGATTCCGCTTCCGGAAGGTGGGTTCTGTAGTTATTCTCCCGACGGGAAAAAGTTGGCGTATAATCGTGTGATGCGGGAATTCCGCACGTGGAAATATTATAAAGGGGGACAGGCGGATGATATCTGGATTTATAATCCGTCGGCTAAAAGTGTTACGAATGTAACGAACCATGAAGCGCAGGATATTTTTCCGATGTGGATAGGTCAGGAGATCTATTTTATTTCGGATCGGGACCGCACGATGAATCTCTTCGTATATAATACGCAAACAAAAGAGACGAAGAAGGTGACGAACTTTACCGAATATGATGTCAAATTCCCCTCGGCGCATGGCGATTGGATTGTGTTCGAGAATGGAGGTTATATCTATAAGCTGAAGGCAGGAAGTAACGAAGCACAAAAGGTAAATATCACGCTCGCTTCGGATAATATTTATGCGCGCCAGGCTATCAAGGCAGGAAAAGATTATGTGACGAATATCAGTCTTTCGCCCGGTGGTGAACGTGCTGCCGTCACGACGCGTGGCGAGGTGTTCAATGTGCCGATAGGGAAAGGCGTCACGAAAAACCTGACCCGCACGCCGGGAGCACACGAGCGTGAGGCGGCCTGGTCTCCCGACGGAAAGTATATTGCCTATATCTCCGATCGGACGGGTGAAACGGAACTGTATCTGCAAGAAAGCGGATTGGGAAAGGAATCCGTCCAACTGACGAAGGATAATGACACCTATATCCGTACCTTCGCCTGGAGTCCGGATGCGCAAAAGCTTGTTTATACGGACCGACAGAACCGGATTGTCGTGGTCGACATTGCCTCGAAGCAAAAGCACGTGATGCTGCAAGACCCGGCCGGCGAACCGCGTGATGTTTCCTTCTCGCCGGATAGTCGATGGCTGACCTATTCGCGTATCGCCGACAATGATTTCTCTATTGTTTATATTTATGATTTAGCCGCTCAAAAGGAATATGCCGTAACTGATAAATGGTATAGCTCGGATTCGCCGGTATTCAGCGAAGATGGGAAATATGTGGTATTTTCGTCGGCGCGGGACTTCAATCCGATATATGGACAGTTGGAGTGGAACCATGTATATAATAAAATGAACGGGGTATACCTGGCGCTGTTGAGTCAGGAGACTCCTTCTCCTTTCTTGGAGAAAGATGCGGAAGTGAAGCAGACCCAAGATGCGGAAAGTGCGGATGCGACCGACTCGGAACAACCTATAAAAGTAGATCCGGAGGGTCTTCCTTTCCGGATTGTAAAGCTTCCCGTCGCGCCGGGTTATTATACGAACTTCTATGCAAAGGGCAACAAAGTATATTACTTCACGCAGGGTGGCACCAAGGTATTTGACTTGGTTACGCAAAAGGAGGAGACCGTCGCGGAAGGTACGATGTTTGTGACACCGGGAAGTCAGAAGGCGGGCATCTATCAACACGGTCAATTGTATGTTACCGACATTCCGCAGGGGAAAGCTATCCTGGGAGATGCGGTTGATTTGAACCAGATGCAGATTCGGGTCGACTATTCACAGGAATGGGCACAAATCTTCGATGAGGCTTGGCGGGCGTATCGCGATGGTTTCTATGTGACGAATATGCATGGAATGGATTGGAAGGCTATTAAGCAGAAATACGAGGTGCTTGTTCCTTACGCAAAGACACGTATCGACCTCAACTACATCATCGGTGAGATGATTGGAGAATTGGAGTGTGGCCACGCCTATGTCAATCCGGGCGAAACGGAGCGTCCGCCACGTATCTCGATGGGACTTTTGGGCGCTGAAATCTCGCGGGACAAGAGCGGATTTTTCAAATTAGAGAAGATATTGGAAGGCGCGAACTGGAACGAGAAGTTGCGTTCGCCACTGACGGAGCCTGGCATCGAGGCGAAGGTGGGTGATTACATTGTAGCCATCGACGGAGTGCCGACGAACTCGGTGAAGAATATGTTTCAACTCTTAGTCGGCAAAGCGGATGTCCCGACGGAACTGATGCTGAATAGCCGCCCGCAGCTCGAGGGGGCACATAAGGTGGTGATTACGCCGCTCGCCGAGGAGTATTCGCTCTACCATTATAATTGGGTGCAAAACAACTTGCGCAAGGTGGAAAAAGCAACGAATGGTAAGGTTGGCTATATCTACATACCGGATATGGGTCCGGCAGGCCTGAATGAATTTGCGCGTTATTTCTATCCTCAACTGGACAAAGAGGGTCTGATTATAGACGACCGGGCAAACGGTGGTGGCAATGTATCCCCCATGATTCTGGAAAGGTTGGCTCGTGAGCCGTATCGTCTCACCATGCGTCGTGGTTCGTCGCACATCGGGACCGTGCCATCCGGAACGCAAGTAGGTCCGAAAGTCTGCTTGATTAATAAATACTCGGCATCGGACGGTGACCTCTTCCCGTGGGGATTCCGTGCGCTGGGATTGGGCAAGCTCATCGGTACGCGCACATGGGGTGGCATTGTGGGCATCAGTGGTCCGCTGCCTTATATGGATGGTACCGATATTCGCGTCCCCTTCTTTACCAGCTTTGATGCAAAGACGGGCGATTGGATTATCGAAAATCATGGTGTAGATCCGGATATCGTGGTAGACAACGACCCAATTAAGGAATGGAATGGGGAGGACCAACAACTCGACCGTGCCATCGAGGAGGTTATGAAGGAACTCCAGCACCGGAAATCCCTTCCGAACGTGCCTGCTCCTCGCGACTGGGCGCCGAAGAAGTAAAAAACAAAAAGTAAATAGTTTCAGACAATCAGCCCTTTCCCGCTACGTGCGGGAAGGGGCTTGTTTTTATTTGGCGGATAGATGGAGACGTAGAAATAAGTATATTATCAATTTGAAAAGTGATTTGCATCAGCTGATGCAAATCATTTCCTGAACGGAAAGATAGTTGCATCATGCGATGCAAGGGTATTTCTGAATGGAAAATAGGTTGCATCATGCGATGCAAGGATATTTCTGAATGGAAAAAGGATTGCATCATGCGATGCAAGAGTATTTCTGAATGGAAAATAGGTTGCATCATGTGATGCAAGGGTATTTCTGAATGGAAAATAGGTTGCATCACGCGATGCAAGGATATTTCTGAATGGAAAAAGGATTGCATCACACGATGCAAATCTACTTTGAAATAGAAAAAAGAAAAAAATTAAAGCAGAATATTTATTGCATATTTGAAAAGCAAGAAAAATATGCGTAACTTTGTAGATGTTAAATTTAAAATATATCGCTTATGTTAGAAATAGACAATCTCAAATTGGTGAATTTACCAAATGGTGCGCATTATACGTTTCACGATAATACGATACAAAGAATTAAGGCGAATGAAACTATGCGCACTAAGTTTGCTAAACTTCTTACTCCGTATGATGCCTCGTTCCAGACGGAGGATAATGCGTTGAAAATCTCACAAAAGAATTTTCTAAGTGACGAGATTTTAGAAACGGATAAATTGCGTGGGGATATTTTGCGCAGCTTGAAAAATACGGTTAAAGGTATGGCTATGCTGCCGATAGCCTCTTTAGCCGAGGCGGCAAAAATCGTGGCGCAAAATATCAAGGACTATAATATCGACCCAAAAGCTCCGATGGATAAGGAGACAGGGTTAGTAAAAAATTTGGTAACGGATCTGAAGGAGAAGAATGCGGCTTCTATTGCGACATTGGGACTGACGGAAGTGGTGGAGCAGTTGGAAGCGGCGAATGAGAAGGTAAATCAACTAATCGAGGAACGAAATAATGCCTATGCGACACGTGAGCTGGGTGCGCTGCGAAATGCACGTACCAAAGTGGATAATGCCTACCGCAAGCTGATGCAAGTTATCAACGCATTTATCTTGGTGGAGGGCGAGACGGAATACAAAACATTCGTAGACCAGCAAAACGAGTCTATCAAGCGTTACAAACTTTATTATTTAGGTCAGAAGACCAATAAGAAGGAGGACGAAGAGGAGGAACCGACTTCCCCGACGCCTGCCATTACGGCCATTTACCCCAAAGAGGGAGCTGACCCGGAAAATCCATTACTATTTAGAGCGGGTACGCAAGCGATTATGGAATTCGAGGGCTTCCTGCTGAAGGGACAGGATGAGACGCTGGAACACGTTATCGCGTTGGTAGAAGAATACGGACGATTTACGGAATGGATTAAAGCGTCTGCCATCAGCAACGTGACGGATACGAGTTGCGAATTTACCATGGTGCCCGATTTGGCAAGTGGGAAATATACCGTCCATATCGAAACCTACGATGGCGGCAGTCCGCTGGTGGTCGAATTCCCCGAACTGATCACGTTGGAATAAAAGATAAAGAGAACGTACCAAAATCGGAAATGGGATGCAGATAAACGCAGACTAAAGCGCAGATAAACGCAGATTTTTTAATGGCTACGCGATATTTAATACAAAAAAATAAAAATCTGCGTTTATCTGCGCTTTAGTCTGCGTCGTCTGCGTGCTATATATCCATTATGACATACCCTCTCATTTTGATATTTTCCTATTTCGGCATCCCCTCCCGGCGGAATCCCTCTTTATTCAGACCCTAAAAGGGAGCGGGCGATAGCCAGGTCCATCGGTGTGGTGATTTTGATGTTCTCGCGGTTGGACGGCACCATCGCCACTTCCACGCCAAGCGATTCCACCACGGAAGCATCGTCGGTAAAGGTGGTTTGGAAAGGTTGCCCATACGCGCGATACAAGAGTTCGGCGCGAAAGACCTGCGGCGTATGGACGGCATAATAAAGACTGCGGTCTACCGGTTCGCTCTTCCCATCTGCCGTTTTCCGCCGCAACGAATCGACGACAGGACACACCGGGACAGCCGCCCCTCCCCTTTCCGCCTCTTGGAAACAGGCGGAGATGACCTCCTCGGAGACGAATGGACGCACACCGTCGTGCACCGCGATCAAATCACCCGGCTCTACTTCGCTACGCAACTGTTCCAGCCCATTACGCACGGAATGAAAACGCGTCTCGCCACCCGTCGCGAGACGATGTGCCGCCCGACAGCCGATTTCCCGGCAAAGCATCTGCCAATAAGCCTGATGTGCTTCAGGCAAGACGAGCAGCAGCCGAGCCTCCACGTCCCATTGGGCGAACTTCTCGAGCGTGTGCATCAATATCGGTTTGCCCGCTACGGGGATGAACTGCTTCGGCAAATCGCCTCCCATGCGTAATCCTTTCCCGCCCGCTACGATGATGACATATCGCTTCATGCGTCCAGACCCTCCAATACCTTTTTGACCTCTTCGTCCACTTTAAACAATTTCTCTTTGCAGAGTTGAATCAGGCGCGTCGCCTCTTTCACATTTTCGGAGAGGACATCCACGTCCAACTCCCCACGTTCGATATCCGACACAATGCGGCGCAGCTTTTCGACCGCTTCGGTGTATGTTTCTGTTTTCTTTGCCATAATAATAGGAGTCATTAAAAGATTTGCGATAGAATAAAAGACAGGTTACACGGTAGATTCCACCTCTCCATCCGCGAAACGAGTCGTCAACCGGTCACCCGGCCTTACCTCGGCTGCCGACTTCAGGATTTTCCCCTCGCGAAGCGTTAAGCTATAGCCGCGCTTCAAGATATACGCCGGAGAAGCCAGACGGATGAACTGAGCGTGGAGTTCCAACGCACGTGTCTCTTTGGATATGCGGCTTTCGATAGCGACCCGCATCCGTTGCTTGGCTGTATCCAGTTCGTTTTGCCGTTGCGCTAAAAGATGAGTCACCAGCAGAGGCAACTTCCCTCCCATTACCTGCAGCGACGAACGCTCCCGCCCGATGCGCGAACCCACTACAGCCGGTAACCGGGCGCCCAACGCCTGCAACCCGCTTTTCTGCACCGCAAGGAGGTGTTGCACCGTCGCGGCAAGCGATTGTTGGCAAGCAGCCAACCATTCCGCCTCCCGATCCAGGCATCCGACAAGGAATTCGGCGACCGCCGTTGGGGTTTTCATCCGTGTATGCGCCACGAGGTCCACAATCGTATCGTCCCGTTCGTGTCCGATACCGGTAATAATAGGTAGCGGGAACTGAGCGCAATGAGCCGCCAGCAGATAGGAATCGAAGCTGTTCAGATCCGAAGTCGCTCCACCGCCCCGGATAATCACGACGACATCGAAACACTCGCGATGCGCATCAATACGCTCTAATGCCGCGATGATAGATTCCTCCGTCCGCTCACCTTGCATGACCGCCGGGAAGAGACAGGTATAAAAAGGATAGCCCGCCCGGTTATCGCGCAGTTGGTGAAGGAAATCCTCGTATCCAGCCGCTGTAGCCGACGTGATGATGGCAATCCGCTGCGGCAAACGAGGGAGCCGCAACTCCTTATTAAGGGAAAAAATACCCTCAGCCTTTAGCTGCCGAATGATCTCCTGCCGTTTCTTCACCCAATCGCCCACCGTATAAGCCGGGTCAATATCCAACACATTTAAACTGAAGCCATACAACTCATGAAACTCAACGTTAACCTGCACAAGTACCTTTAGTCCGGACGTAAACACCTGTCCCGTTTCCATTTCGAAATAGGGTTTCAACATCCGGAACGTCTTCGCCCAAATGGAACCTCGTGCCCTGGCCACCCATTGGTTCGTCTGCGGATTTTTCTCGACAAATTCCAGATAGCAATGACCTGAAGCCGCATTCACACGAACATCGCTCGTCTCGGCACGCACCCAATAACTGTCAGGAAAAGCATCGGCGAGCGATAAACGCACGTGCGCCAACAGTTCCGCCAGTGAATAGCCTGCCTGTTTATCATTTTCCATATTTGGATCCTTTCTTATAGGATTGGTAGATATTAGGAATACCATAACCCAATTCCGCGTCGGGACGGCGATATTGCGAAGCGTACCGACAGACAAGCAACCGAATCGCCCGGGCATCCAAATGAGGCAGTGCTTGCCACAAGCAAGTGGCCAATCCAGCCAAAATCGGAGTTGCGAAAGAGGTGCCATTAGCCGTGCGAAGCGAACCGTCGCCTTCAAGCACATAACATCCGCTCCCCATCGAAACAACATCCGGTTTCACACGCCCGTCGGCCGTATAGCCCAAAGAACTAAACGGACTGCGCTTGCGCTTCTCGGTCACCGCACCAACCGTCAAGATATCTGCCGCATCGGCCGGAACTGTAATCTTCTTCCACTCCGAATTTCCCTCATTACCGGCGCTCGACACGACCAACAATCCTTTCTCTGCAGCACACGAAGCGACGCGAGAAATAAAAGCCGTTTGTCCATCCAGCTGTTCGGGTGTATAATTCAAGGTTGAATCATCGAAAGCGAAATACCCCAGCGAAGAGGATACCACATCAACCCCGACACTGTCCGCATACTCAACGGCCGCCGCCCAATAATCTTCCTCAATGGGAAACTCCGTCCGCGTCTCTTCGCTTTTAATCAACCAATAGGATGCCTCTGGCGCCGTACCAACCAATAGATGGGGCAAACGGGAAGCCAAGCAAGAAAATACTTTCGTCCCATGATCGTCTCCGGCAAAAACCGTATGACCCGGATAAACCACATTGTATGTCCCCCGAATGCGGGTCGCCGCGAAAGCCTCCATCCGGTTGGCATTCGTGAAACCCGCATCCAGAATCGCAATCGTCATCCCTGCACCTCGAAATCCAGCCTTATGCAGTTTATCCCCCTTCAACAAACGAATCTGTTTCTCGGCATAACCATAATAAGACTTGAGCGGTTCTTCTTCGAGTACCAAACGGCTCGTATCCGCTTGCACAGGCGGAAGCGAGGCAACGCCCTTCCACACCCATCGGACCGAATCGACCATCGGCAACCGAGACAGCCGCTCCACCATCAAACTATCGGCATGTTCCACCACGACGGTACGCATCCATTTGCTTTGTGTAACGATGCGGCATCCCAGCTGGCGCAAACTATCCAAATAGGTTGGCGAGATGGGCAAATCTGAATCCGTAATCGGAATGCCCTGTTTCTCCCGGCGAGCGATGGCTTCGTCCGAAAGAAATTGTTCAGGTTGGTCGATACGAAAAGGAACCTTCCCTTTCTCGTGAAGATAAACTCGAAAACGAAAACAAGGCGACGAACCGCTCCAAGCCGTACTTGCCAGCCATAAACTTAGAAATAACAACCCATATTTCATCGTATGCCGTCCTGACTTCAGGGCTTATTCTTCGATAGGTTTATAGATAGGGATTTCCCGTTTCAAACTTTGACGGAGAGAAATCAAGGTCTCTGTCTCGACCACACCCGGAATCTCTTGAATCTTGGAATTGAGCAACTCCATCAGATGCTCGTTGTCGCGGGCATAGAGCTTGAGTAACATGGTGTAAGGACCTGTAGTAAAATGACACTCCACAATTTCTGGAATTTTCTCGAATTCCGGTACCACATCTTTATACATCGAACCTCTTTCCAGTTTGACGCCGATGTAGGTACACGTATTGTAGCCCAATATCTTGGGATTGATGTGATAGCCGGACCCGACAATCACATTCATATCAATCATGCGTTGCACGCGTTGATGAATGGCCGCACGCGAAACGCCACACTCTTCCGCCACATCCTTAAACGGGATGCGGGCATTCTTTGAAATAATGTTTAGGATCTGACGATCCAGTTTGTCTATCTTTTCCATATATGACTTTGATATTTGTGTTTCTTTATTCCCGTATCAAATATATGGATATTTCTTGGATTAACGAACATTTTGAAAGAGAAAAACAGCTGAAAACATAAAAAAGCAGGTAAATTATGCTTTACAACATAACTTTTACCTGCTTTTCGTACCTATTTCGCAAACGATACGTTATTTCTTCGCGTCGTCTTTTACGATTTCGAGCAATTCGACTTCAAACTTCAACGTGCTGTTCGGTTTGATATCGGCACCCGCACCACGGCTTCCGTAAGCCAAATCAGAAGGAATCCAGAAGATATATTTCGACCCTACAGGCATCAATTGCAAACCTTCCGTCCAACCTTTGATAACTTGCGTCACGCCAAACTCAGCCGGTTCGCCCCGATCGATAGAACTATCGAACTTCGTGCCATCGAGCAACGTTCCTGTATAATGAACCTTCACGCGGTCTTTCTCGGTCGGCTTGGGTCCGTCACCTTCTTTGATGACTTGATATTGTAAACCACTTTCTGTCGTGATGACGCCGCTCTTGGTTTTATTTTCAGCCAAGAACTTTTCGCCCTCTTCCTTATTCTTCTGAGCCTCTTTCTTCGAAGCTTCCATGAAATAGGTTTGCATGAATTGTTGCGCTTCTTGCGGCGTCATTTGGATAGAATCACCCTTGATAGCTTGCGTGAAAGCGGCAATCAATACATCGACATTGGCTTCGCCGCCCGGCAAAGTCTTCAAGTTTTCGTGAAGTCCGGCACCGAAATTCACACCAATGGCATAGCTCACGCTATCTACATCGCTTTTCAAACTTACGTTGGTCTTCGGACCGCATGAAGTAACCGCCAATCCCATGGCTACCAATGCGGAAACAACCCAAACATTTGCTTTTTTCATTTCTTATTCTTATCTATTTTAAAGAGTTACATTCGTTTTATTTCACAATATCCAGCAATTCCACATCAAAGATGAGTGTACTGTTCGGTTCTATCATTTCGCCTGCGCCATGCTCGCCATACGCTAACTGAGACGGTATGAAAAGACGCCATTTCGAACCGACGGGCATCAGTTGCAACGCTTCTACCCAACCCGGAATCACTTGGTTCACACCAAATACAGCAGGTGTTCCGTGGTCGACTGAACTATCAAACACGGTACCATTAATCAACGTTCCGTGGTAATGGCACTTCACTTTGTCCGTTGCTTTTGGCTTCTCGCCCGTCCCTTGCTTCAAGACTTGATATTGCAACCCGCTGGGAAGTTCCACCACACCAGCTCTTCCTTTGTTGACATGCAGGAATTCTTCGCCCGCCTTCTTATTGATTTCCAACTTTTCCCGTTGAAGTTTCAGAAAGAAATCGTTGATGACTTGCTTGGCTTCGTCGTAAGTAATTTCCGGTTTTGCCTCTTTCAAGACATCCGACAATCCTTTCACGAAATCCTCTATTTGCAAATCCTTGATGCCCGAGTTCAGGAAGTTATTCCCGATACTTAATCCAAGCGCGTAACTTACTTTGTCCATATTTTTACGTTTCTCTATTTTTCAAGGTGCAAATGTAATGCTTTATCAGCTAAATCGATGTATAAAAATCGAAAAAATGCGGAGATAAATGTCCAGATGCCCTCAGAAACCTTTCCATATAGGCGAGAAAAGTTTCTTTCCTGCCGAAGCATTCTATAAATATCGTCGATATTTGTACACGTATCGACGATATTTGTGTATCTTTAGGCTAAAGATATACAAATATCGACCATACGCGAAGATTTCATGCCTATGCTGGCAAGTTTTCTTAGGCAAGAAAAGAAGTTTTATCCGGCATGGAATCCCATTTTCTCCAAGAGTTTCTGTTCGTCGGTCGTGGCATTTCGCACACGATAAGCCTTAGGTTCGCGCGGATGGTCATAATGATTCCGCAAGTATTCGAACTGAGACGGGTTGTTTCGCAAACGTTTATCCACGATTTCCGGGTTGAATGTCTGAAGAAAAGCACGGGCGACGCGATGGTCGGCAAAGCCATTCAAATCAATCTCCGGACAGACAGGAGCAGGTGGCGTTACTTCGGCCAACCGACTAAAGCGAATATGGAAGAAACGTTCAATGGCTTCGAGGCACATGCGGGTAGCGGTCGCTTTCCCATCCGCCGAGAAACCTGCGATATGCGGGGTAGCCAGATCGGACAAGCCCAGCAATTCAGGCGAGATATCTGGTTCGTTTTCCCAACAATCGAGTATAATTCCGCCCACGATGCCGCTCTTTTTAGCCTGAATAAGCGCCTCGGTATCATGCACAGCCCCCCGGCATGAATTGATAAACCAAGCACCCCGCTTCATCATTTGGAAGAACTCTGCGTGAGCCAAATGATAGGTAGGATAACGCCCCTCGCGAGTAAAAGGCACATGGAGCGTGACTATATCAGACTCAGTCGCTATTTCTTCTAACGAAACAAACCCCTTCTGCCCTTCCGCCTCAGCGCGGGGCGGATCATTTCGAAGTATGCGCATGTTCCACGTGGAAGCCAATCGTTCGACTTCCCGCCCGACATGTCCCACACCGACAATACCCAGCGTCTTGCCTTCCAACGTTTCTCCCCGACGTAAGGCCAATGCCAACAACGAAGCAAACACGTATTGTCCGACCGAAGGCGCATTACATCCCGGCGCATTCTCCCAGGCGATGCCATGTGTTTCGCAATAATGCGTATCGATATGGTCGAAACCGATAGTGGCGGTCGTAATCAATTGAACCGAACTCCCGCTTAAAAGTGCCGGCGTACATTTATCTATGCTTCGAACAATCAGCACATCCGCGTCGCGAATAGCTTCCGGCGTAAATCCTTTGGCCGGCAAATAGATTACTTCGGCCTCAGGTTCGGCAATTCCTTTGAGGAAAGGAATCGTATCATCTGCTACAATTTTCATTCCGTTTCGTTGTATAATCGTTATCTTAATTTCTCCCGGTTAAAATGAGGTCCAGCTTTCAAAAGGAAAAAGAGCGTAGAAACCAGCGCCAGACAAGCTCCTAAGAGATAAGAATACTCAAATCCTCCGCATGATTCCGCCAAGCTTCCTCCTATCATGAGACCTATTCCGATACCCACATCCCAACTGGTCAAATAAGTAGATGTCGCCGTCCCGCGTTGGTTATGATGGGCTAAATTCACAAACAAGGTATTGAATGCCGGAAACATCGTACCAAACGCCACGCCTTGTGCCAAAGCTATACCTATATACAAATAAGATGTAAACTCCGGATTCCAAGCCATCAAAAGATGTAGGGCGGAAAGCAGGAAGAAAGTGAGCGTGGCTAAATACATACCCAACGAAATGACGAACGTGATGCGCCCCTTGTCGACTTGCCTTCCAGAAAACATCCGCGAGACAGCTAAACCAATAGCCATAAATGTAAAATATAATCCAGAATTTACTTCGATGCCAATCTCCTTGGCATACATGGCTACATAAGTCGTTGTCATGCCATACGGAATCGAAAGCATCAACAACGCAATGCCGGCCCAAATACCTTTCTTCAAAAAGAAGCGATCTAAGGAAATGGGCATCCGTTGTATCGGCGCTTTATAGGGCGTTTTTACCAAATAAGCAGCACAAAGACCCAACGCACCGGAAGCTAACGCACACAAGAATATCGTATCATACGAGCACGTATTATGCATGAATAAACCAATCATGGGTCCGAAACTCATGGCAATATTATTCGCCAATCCGTAATAACCTATGCCTTCTCCGCGATGAGCCGAAGGAAGGATATCGATTAAGATTGTATTTCCGGCCACCGTTACCATGCCAAAAGCGAATCCTTGTACAATACGGAGCGCGATGAAAAGCGTCAAACTTGTCGCCAAAATATAACCGCCAAAGATGGCAATAAAGAGGATATAAGCCACCAGATAAAGCGGACGCCTGGCAAAAGTATCCAGCAAATAACCTGAAAAAGGGCGAATACAAATGCAGGCAATTGTATAACACGACAACACAAAGCCTATCATTCCTTTTCCTGCTGCGAACTCTTCCTCTAAATAGAATGCCAAAATTGGCAGAATCAAATAAAAGGCAAAATAGAGGAGGAAGTTAGCCGTCAAGATATAACAAAAACTTGGCGACAACATTTTCTCGTTTTCCATATCGCTGTATTCTTTAAAGCCACGTGCGAATGAGGTCAATCAACCCTAATTCATTCAAGAATATAAGACCAATACCAACGGGTGCAATATATTTAATGAAGAACGCATAGGTGTTGAAGAAGTAAAACGGAATGGTTCCCTCATTTGTCAACTCCGCCTTCAGTATCTTTTTGTCGATTCTTCGCCCTACAAAGATACAAATAAACATACCGCCAAGCGGCATCATAATTTTAGCGGTTATATAATCCAACGCATTAAAGATAGTCAATCCGCCAATAGTCCAATCTTTCAGCACGCCGAATGAAAGAGATGCCAACGTTCCTAAGATGACAACGCCTATCGAGACAATCCAAGCTGCCCGCCCTCGCGTCGTATGGTATTCTTCGTGAATGTAGGCCGTAGCCACTTCATGCAAAGAAATCGTAGATGTCAGAGCGGCCAATGCCAAAAGGATAAAGAAAACAAACGACCAAGCACTTCCAAAAGGCAACTGCTCGAAGATATTCGGCAAAGTAATAAACACCAGTTCCGGTCCTGCCGTAGGTTCGATGCCAAAACTGAACACGGCCGGAAAGACCATCACTCCTGCTAAAAGCGCCACCAAAGTATTAATAACAATGACTTCCAAAGCCGTTACCTGTAAATTCGTATCCTTTCCGAAGTATGACCCATACGTGATAAGACATCCCATACCAATACTCATCGAGAAGAAGGTCTGTCCCATCGCACTCAGTATGACCGACGAAGTGATTTTCTCGAAATCCGGTTCAAACAAAAAGGCCAATCCTTGTTCCACACCGGGCAACGTTACCGAACGAATACACAAGGCAATAAGAATAAAGAATAGAGCCGGCATCATAATTTTCGATGCTCGCTCGATACCCTTCTCTACACCTGCTGCTATAATATAATGTGTCAGGGCGACAAATACGATTGTCCAGAAGATAGGCCGCCATACACCGGAAGAAAAAGTCTCGAAGTCTTGTGTAAAATCGGCCGTGCTTTTTCCATCCAACGAGCCACTCAGGGCTTGCCAGATATATTCCAATGTCCAACCAGATACAACTGAATAGAATCCCAGTATAAGGAAAGCCGCCAACACGCCATTATAGCCGATAATGCTCCACCGACTCCCTGGCGCCAACTTCTTAAATGCACCTGCCGCATTGCTCCGGGAATGCCGCCCGATGAAAAACTCGGTAATCATAATGGGAAGCCCAAGGAAAATAGTGCAAACCATAAACACCAGCAAGAAGGCGAAGCCACCATTCTCGCCCACCATATACGGGAAACGCCAGATGCTTCCCAGTCCTACCGCACAACCTACAGTTGCCAATATCACACCCAGCTTACTGCCAAACGTTACTCTATTTGTTTCTGCCATACCATACCATCTTTTATGTGAATTCTTCTATCTGTGTGGGCTGCTAACTGTTCATCATGCGTCACGATGATGAACGTCTGCCCCATTTTATCGCGTAACTCGAAGAACAATGCATGGAGTTCTTCTTTATGTTGAGTATCCAAACTTCCCGACGGTTCATCAGCCAATATCACAAGCGGATGGTTAATAAGTGCACGCGCCACGGCCACCCGTTGCTTCTCTCCCCCTGAAAGTTCAGCTGGCTTATGTGCCACCCGATCGGAAAGACGGAGGAAATCCAATATTTCCCGGGCTCGTTGCTCGGCGGCCGAAGCTTTTTCGCCTCCAATCAAAGCGGGAATCATCACATTCTCTAAAGCCGTGAACTCAGGTAACAACTGATGAAATTGAAAGACGAAACCAATATGCTGATTCCGGAAAGCAGAAAGTTGCTTTTCGGGAAGGTGTAACACATCGTTTCCATGAATCAGGAGACTACCGCCATCCGGCTTATCCAACGTCCCAAGGATTTGGAGCAACGTTGTCTTCCCTGCTCCGCTCGGTCCTACAATCGAGACGATTTCCCGTTCATGGATTTCCAAATCGATTCCCTTCAATACTTGCAGCGAACCGAAACTCTTTGTAATCCCTTTTGCTATAATCATATTCTTTTTATAAATGATTAATTACATACGCCGCCAAATGGCATCCGAAGAGCGCGGGCATGTATGAAACTGTTCCTGTCGTAGTACGTTTACATTGCTCGTTATCAACCTCTATTACGGCTTCCTCACGTGCCGGTTCTTTCGAATAAACCACCGGTATGCCTTTTTGAATGCCTAATCCTCGAAGGCGTTTCCGCACAGCACGCGCCAAAGCACATTGGGTCGTCTTGGAGATGTCGGCTATCCCTATTTGCGTCGGGTCAATCTTGGCTCCTGCTCCCATCGACGAGATAAGGGGTATTTGCCGTTGAAATGCATGATACAACAAGAAGACCTTCGGACTGAGCGAATCGATGGCATCTACCAGAAAATCGTATGGGGCCAATGCCAGCAACTCCTCCGTCTGTTCGTCGCGGATAAATTCATTCACCACATCGAGCTTCATTTGCGGATTGATATCCAAGAGACGCGTACCCACCACTTCCGCTTTCGGTTGCCCCAAAGTAGAGTGTAATGCGGGAAGCTGGCGATTCAAGTTTGTTTCATTGACCACATCGGCATCCACAATCGTCATCTGTCCGACTCCCGCTCGGCAGATTTGTTCCGCCGCATAAGCACCGACGCCTCCCAGTCCGACTACCAGCACATGGCTTGCCGCCAACCTCTCCATCCGCTCTTTTCCCAACAACAACTCCGTGCGTGTATTCCAATTGTAAACCATATCGTAGGAATTTTGGTGCAAAAGTAATAAATCCGCGCGTATTTGTATCTATTTTGTCGATTAAACATCGCTATTTCCATCAAAGAATACACAGACTTCCTCTCCCGGGGGATTTATGGTTGGCGGAAAAGATAACGAGAATCCCCAGCGATTATAACGATAAACGAAAACGATAATAGTTATAATGGCAAACGATTATAGGACTAATCGCTGGCCTCTTTCTTCTCGAATGTGCAGACGATGGCAAGAAACGGATTTCATCCTCCAAACCCCGGACTTTCGTCCTCGAATCCCTTGGTTTCGGATAAAAACCAAAAAGTTTTTCGCTAAAACTCTTGCTATTTCATTTTTCCTCCTTACCTTTGCAACGATTCCGCAATGGAGAGCGTTCCATCCAAGGGAATCAAACGAAATATTGACAAGCATTTTACGAAGATTATTCCGTATTTGAAAACCTAGGAAATTTTCAATACGTGTCGGAATGATGGACAGTAAATGCTTGCGCTACATACGGGACTGATGAAGGTTTCCTATCATTCATACATATATATATATATGTATCTGTACAGGGAAACTGGAAATATAATCGTATAGGCGCGGGCTGTTGTTCTATTATTGACACGTGGGTCTTTCCTAGGTACCTCAAATACAATGATAGACAACGTAAGCCCGCGCTTTTTTTATGTTCGTAATCAAAGCCGGGAACGTTGTGCTAAACCTTCGTAAGATTTGAGATTGAGTTTTATTTATCTATTTATTAATAACTTAAAAATCAAGTTTTATGAACAAAAAATTATCTCTAATGCTGGCTGCTTTCGTGGCGGCCGGTTATTCTCTGACGGCAGAGGCAGGAGTAATTAAGGTAACTAAACCTACAGTGAATAGTTCCTTTATAATTGCTTCAGCAGATCTGAATTCAGAGAATGTAAAAGTCTTGGTGTCTGAAGATGGCACATTGAAGGTAGTAGATAAAACTTTGGCTGATTTTACTACTGCAAGCGAGGAGAATGCTGCTGACTATCTTTTTGGCGTTGAAGGAAAGACGACAAATAGTGTTACTTTAAAGAATGGTGAACAATCTATTCAATGGAATAATTCTGCTTTTGTATTAGCAGCTACTGGTTCTAACTTCAAATGGCAAAATAATGGATTTTATTATGCAGCCAGTGCGTCAGATGGAAGATATATCGATCTTTCTCAGACTAATTTGGCAAATGCAAGTAAAACGACTCTCTCATTATATGCCGTTTCAGCTAATGTAGCAGATACCGAAAGGCCTTCTTACTTCAAAGTAGACGATGACTTCTTGGTTGTAACAACCACTGCAGAAGGCGAAGCTGTTGTAGAGTTGATGAATGCTACGGAGTTGAAAATCTATCTGAATAGCCACCAGATTGAAACAGCTCTGTGGACAGTTAAAGACGGCATCGTAACTTCTGAATTGAATGACAATGCTATTGCTGCTTATTCAGAAGAAGGTGGTTTTACTTTGGGAGAAACAGGTGCTGTTGTTTCTATCTACAATGACAAGTTGTATGTAGGCCAAACTGAAACTGATTTTGCTAAAGCAACATCTGGCGTAGCCAACACAGGAGTTGCTATTCCTTCAAATATCACTTCATTTGAAGTAGGCGGCACTTTCTTATTGAAGGTTGGCAACGAAACGGATGTAGTAGCTCAAGATAAGAGTTCCGATGCCGTATTGGGTGAAGCTGCAAACAATGCTTACTGGACTATTTCTGAGGATAAGAAGAATCCGGACGTTTACAAATTCACGAACAATGAGAATGTAGAGTTGTCTATTGATGATGTTTATGAATTTAAGATTAAAGAAGTAGGCAATTCGATGTCTTATGCAAGAGCTTTCTACTTGGTAGATGCCAAAGATGAAGATAAAGCTGTTAAGTATGATGCCACTACTCAAACATTCTCTTGGGTTTCTATCTCGGAAGAAGGTGGTGCTTCAGCCTTCGGCGTAGCAATCGTAGCATCTTCGGCTTACACAGCACAGCGTTTGGCTGCTATGACGGGTGACGGCTTCTATTTGACTATTAAGAATGAAAATTCAGATAAAGCTACTACAAACTTGCAAGGTAATCCGTTTGAAGGTAAGTTAAACCCGGTTTATCCTGTAGATAAGAATGGAAAGAAAGTTGATGCTTATTCTGGCGAGGTTGCAGGCTTCAAAGCTTATTCTGCAGACGAAACTTCTACAGATGAAACTTATTTGTTAGCAAATGAAAGCGGCATTATCGTATTGGATTTGGATGAAGATCATAAGTGGTCTGTAAAAGGCATTAATGAATTCGAAGGTTGGGGCGGCGGCTTCAAGTTCAAGACATTCTCGAATGCAGACATGGTGGCAATTCTGAATGCAGAAAGTGGTGACGATGCGTTTGAAACAAAACAAAATGTTGCTTATTTGTTCACTATCACTTATAAAGATTCACATAGACGTGATATCGATTTGATTAAGGTGAAGGGCGATTCGAATAATGACGCTATCAACACTTCTGAATATCGTGTAATTTCTTATAACAACGATGCTGGCTATTTCTTGTCTGCAGGCATGCACAATTGGGGCATTGGCGATCCTGTATACGCTGTATTCGGAAGCCGTGCATTAGTTCAGACTACAGATGAAAAGAACAATCCGTTGTTAGATAAGTATGTTAACATCTCATTGAAGACTACGCACGTTCGTAATAACGGCAAAGTAATTGCCATGGACGAAGATGGCGAGGTGGCTGCTGTTCAGGCAAGTAAGTTCTTGTTTAGTAAACCGGAAGGACAATGGGCTGTAACAGCTACAGACGCTACAATCGATGAAGAAACGGAAGCGTTTGATAAATATGCATTCACATTCACGAACCGTGAATCTGGCGAGTCGTTCAGTGTAAAGAATATGTATTACTTGGGCGACGACCAATATGCAGTAAGCTATGATAATGGCAACGCTAAGTTCAGCGGTTATGGAAACGCAGCTACTCGTGACACATTGATTATCGCAACTTCCACAGCTTCTGAATTGAAGAATGACCGTGTTCAGATGGACGGTTATGCAAACTTCAAGGCTGAAGACGTATTAGATACGCAATATCGTTTGGCTGTAGCTTCTACGGAAGAAACTGACTTCTATGTAACAGAAAACCATTCAGGCAAACACTTGTTAGGTTTGACGAAAGAAGTTGGTGACGCTGCGACTTGGAGCTTAGTTCCGATGACGGCTGCAAGAACTTATAACACATTTGGCGGCGTGA
Organism: Parabacteroides sp. An277; assembly: GCF_002159645.1. Taxonomy (GTDB): domain Bacteria; phylum Bacteroidota; class Bacteroidia; order Bacteroidales; family Tannerellaceae; genus Parabacteroides. Next base: position 25,330 of record NZ_NFJB01000043.1, read on the forward strand.
AGACTCCGACAGACTCTGTTTATGTATTCAATACTGTGGGTTACTACGATACGAAAGGCAAATATCAGGAAGCAACAGACACATTGGCCATGGTTAGCTATGTGCTGCAGAATAAGAAGAATGGTGAATACCTGACTTACGAAAATCCGCAAACATTGGATATCTTGTCAATGATTTGTGATCCGAACTCAACTACTTCATCTACGAAGGATTTAAAAGAGGCTTATCGTTTCGTATTGAAGGAAAAGCAGGATGGTTTGTATAATGTATTAGGTATTAAGTTTGATGAAAAGAACCATTGCTATACATTGAACTTGAATAATAAGTTGTATGGTGCAACTACTACGAAGCAGGGTGCTGTTGAAGTAGAATTAGCATACGACCAAGTAAACTCGAACGACTTGTTCGACCTTCAGATCGTAGATGCTCCGGAGTATAAGTTGGTAGATCGTGGTGATACAATTCGCTTGTTCCGTGCTGAGAACGATTACGAAGTAATGTACGAAAATGGCCAGTTCTTGAACTTGGGTAATATTGCTCAGGTAACAGATATGGCTCCAGCTATCTATGTAGATACAGCTTATGTAAACCGTGGTCACAACAACCGTTATCAATATCTGCTTGTAGTGAATCCGAAGTATGTTCCCGAATTGCCTTGCGACATTCCTGGACATCCGGCTGTTCATCCGGACACTACTTATGGTCGCTTCTTGGTGAACATGATTGATACAGCTTATATGGCTTATACGAAGGGCGCTATCCATACAAATAAGTACATTAACGAAGAAGAAGTTGATGAACCGTATGCTAAGTTGTCATTCGTTTATGGCTTCCATACAGGCGACAAACTCTACATCACAGATGAGAACTACCAGAAGTCTAATAATCCGGCAGACGTAATCGACTTGAGCACACGTGACTTCAACGTAGCTAAGTTCGCATTCCGTTATGTGAACTCAATTAATGAAGGCGAAGAAAGTGCGTTCAAGATCCAGACCGGTTACTACGACTACGATGCTTACATCGCAAATGGCCAGCGTCCGAGCGTAGCAGAAGATGGTTATTTGAAAACTGTCAATGGTGTAGTTGTGGTTGCTAAGGGTTATACAAAGGGCGAAGAGTTCAACCTCCGTGCTGAAACTTCAGACCCGACCGCTAACGAGACGATCACCGCTGAAGGTGCAGTTTCTGTAGTTGCTACTGACGGTGCCGTAACCATCAAGGGTGCAGAAGGCAAGAACGTGATTATCGCTACTATCCTTGGCAAAGTCGTAGCTAATGAAGTTATCAATAGCGACAACGAAACCATCGCAGTACCGGCTGGTATCGCAGTCGTTTCGGTAGACGGCGAATCGTTCAAGGTAGTCGTAAAGTAAAGAACTAAAGTTCATAACATATAAATTTAGTTTTTAATAAAGTAAATAGTTAGCTGCAAGAGTGCCCCTCGCGAGAGTCGCCGCAGCCAGATTGTAAATAAATTAGTATAATAAAAAGTTCTATTC
>NZ_NFJB01000044.1 GCF_002159645.1 Parabacteroides sp. An277
GCACAGACGATCCAAACGCCGTGTTTCAGGCTTCTGTGAACGCACAGACGCCTCTTTTCCACATAAATCCGCCGCAGCCGGGCACAAAGCCACGGACTACGGCAGAACTTATTTATGTATCCAAACCAATTATTGCGGAATACGATCCGGATTCGCCGCGTTCATATACGTATTCAACTGTGCATCGTTCAACGGATACGGGAAGTAATGATACTTCTCGCTGATGACAGGAGGACTCGGCATATCCAACGTTTGCAAATAGTTGTTCATCGTTTCATCATACTTGCCAAAGCGAATCAAATCGGCACGGCGCTGGAACTCGAATACCAATTCCCAACCGCGCTCGTTCAAGATGGCTTGATTCATCTCTTCCGTGCTAGCCGGAACCGGGAATTCAGCACTCGAACCATACTCTGGAGCACCCGCACGCGCCCGGATTTCGTTCAGGTAAGGAAGGGCAGCCGACGGACCGTTCAGGTTGTTTTCAATCTCCGCTTTACACAAGATGACATCCGAAAGACGGAAGATAGAAATCGTACGTCCATCGTAGTAAGCCTCTGAAACCATGTCATACGTATACTTCATGGTAGCAACATTCACCAAGAGCTTCGTCGTATCATTAGGAGGAGCTACTTCGCCCTCGTCCGGCATCTTATAGAAGAAACCGTAGTCCGACACATCGTCACGCGCGTCTACACCCGTATAATCATAATAGAAGAACTGCTTACGCGGATCGGCGTCGTTGTAGTTACGCCAGAAGGGAATCGACACGGCATAATACTGCCAACGGTTCGGTACATCTGGGTGGTCAGACGGACCAAAGTGGTTCGAGATCTCACCGCCATTTGTTCCCGATTCATGCAAAATACAGAAGATAAATTCCTTGTTGAACTTATTGTTTTCCGACCATACATTCTTAAAATCAGACTCCAATGCATATACACCCTTGTCGCGCAAATCCAAGACCATATCGATATAAGTCTGCGCATTGGTATAATCATGGCTACGAAGATAAATCTTACCCAGCAACGTAGCAGCAGCACCTTTTGTTGCACGCGCCAAATCCTGCCCCGTCCACGTTTCCGGCAACACATTGATACACTCTTGCAAGTCGGTAATCATAAAGTTGTTGATCTCTTCGACCGTAGCTAATGGCATGTCCTTTGCGGTTGAAGGATCGACCAATTCCGTAATCAAAGGTACCGGTCCCCACGCATCTGTCAAATCACGATAACACAATGCGCGGAGGAACTTCGCCTGTGCTTTTACCTGTTCGCGCTTCGTATCGTCCATATCGACGGCATCAATGTTCTGCAACAAAACGTTGGCATTCGATATCACTTGGTACATACATTGCCAGTTCGTTTCAAAATACATATTATTGGCGTCATACGTCATGTTGCTCATCTTCGTCGGGTCGCCCGCCGCGGTAGAATAACCCATATCCGTAGCATAATCCGTCAACATGATAAAGTGACCCGCATAATACTTCCACGCATCACCTGGATACGGATTCAAATCCGCATAAAGTCCCACCAACGCAGCATCTACGTCGCTTTCCGTAGAATAGGCATTCTCGTTGGTCAAGTTACTATATAAAGTAGGTTCCAAATCGGTACAGCCTGAAAATCCAGTCGCAAGACCGGCGGCCATCACAAAACCCAGCAATACTCTTTTCATATATAGATATTGTTTTATAGATTCATAAACTTAGAAAGTAATATTCACACCGAATGTATAGGTACGCATACTCGGATATGAGTTGAAGTCCAAACCGGCACCGGCGTTGGCTGTCTGTTGCGAACCGCCTTGTTTAGCTTGTTCGTAAGCCTTCGTATCGGTTTCCGGATCCCAACCTGAATAACCTGTTACGGTAAACAAGTTTTCAGCTGAGAAGTACACACGGCAAGAGCTAATGAACTTCTTGAACGGAATGGTGTAGCCCAACGTCAAATTCTTTAAGCGCAAATAGGAAGCATCTTCTACAAAGTGGTCGTTGATGTATCCACCATATTGTGAATAATAGAATCCATTACGCGGAATGTTGGTATTGGTATTCTCCGGAGTCCAACGGTTCAAAGCCTCTTCTGTACGGTTCCATTCGAGGTTCATGTTTGTCATGTTCAACAAATCGTTGCCCACCGAACCTTGGAAGAAGATAGAGAGGTCGAAGTTCTTCCATGCGAAGTTGTTAGTCAAACCAAAGATAAAGTCCGGACTTGCATGGCCAATGATGGTACGGTCGTTCGAGTCGATAATACCGTCGCCATTCACATCTTCGAACTTCGGATCACCTGGCTTCGAGTTGGGTTGCGGCGCGTAAGTTTCGCCCTGTTGTAATACACCAATGTATTTATAACCATACAAAGATCCTAATTCTTCGCCTTCACGCACGATAGCATAATATTCTTCTGATACAGAACCCATCGGCTTAGAAGATCTAATAGGAATCTCTCCATTATCACCCAAATCCAATACTTTGTTCTTATTATAAGAAATATTAAACTTCGTATCCCATTGGAAATCGCCAGTCAAATTATGCGAAGTAAAGTCAACTTCAAAACCCTTATTGGAAATAGAACCTACATTGCTTTGTCCTGAAGTAAAACCTGTGTAATATGGCATTCTTACCGCCAACAACAAGTCATCGGTTTTCTTCCAATAGCCATCTAATGTAACAGAGATGCGGTTATCCAAGAAGCCCATATCCATACCGATATTCCACTGCTTTGTAGTTTCCCACTTCAAGTTCGGGTTGGCTGCACTACTTTGGTTCATGTGTACACCGGCTGAGTTGGTAGCGCCATCGAATGTATAACGTGTATTTGCCATCAACGCATACGAAGCATAATCACCGATACGTTCGTTACCCGTAACACCAAATCCGGCACGCACCTTCAAGTTGCTGAATACGCCCCAATTCTTGATGAAGTCCTCTTCGCTTGCACGCCAAGCCAACGAACCAGACGGGAATGTTCCCCAATGTTCGTTCGCACCGAAACGAGAAGAACCATCTCGACGAACCGTTACCGTAGCCAAATACTTATTATTATAGGTATAGTTCACACGACCAAAGAATGAAATCAAGATATTCTCCGTCTTGTTGGATGCAATACTTGAAATCGTAGAAGCAGCTCCCATATTATTATAGGTAAACTGGTCTGTTGAGAAACCTTTTGCTTCTTGAGAACGATATTCAGATGTATACTTTTCATACGTGTAACCTACCATCGCACTAAAGTCGTGCACGTCGTTGAAGGTCTTCATATAATTGATAGTTCCTTCAAACAATTGACGCGTATCTGAAAAATCGTATGTCGTAGCAACACCACCATCAATACCTCCTTGATAAGTAGATTTCGGCAAATAAGTTCCTTGGAACTGATGCAAGATTTCCACACCCACCGATGCTTTCGCCGTCAATCCTTCCAACGGACTGATTTCTACGAAAGCGGTACCGTTGAACTTATCATTCGTCTCGTCGTTCTGACGTTCCAGCAAGTTGGCCAACGGGTTATCACCACGTCCGCCCGGAACCGTACCATACGAACCGTCGTCGTTGTAAGGTTTCACCGTCGGGTCGTAAGTCATAATACCGTTCAATACGTTCGAAGAAACGATATTACCACTATATGCCTGATAGTTGGATTGCTCGCGATGTGCATACAACGAAGCGCCTGCCTTAATCCAATCCGTAATGGTCTGGTCTACGTTCACACGTCCAGAAATACGGTTGAAGTCGGTATTCTTTAAGACACCTTCCTGATTGTAGAAGCCTAAACTGGTCATCACCTTGGTCTTCTCCGTACCGCCTTGGAACGAAATCGTATGGTCATGTACGATACCTAATTGCGTACAAACGTCAATCCAGTCTGTATCCACATTCGATTCCAACTGAGACGGTGTATAGTTTCCGTACGGGTTTCCTTCCTGTCCTTCGATTTCCTGATACAACGCATTCTGCAAGTACATATAATCCTTTGCGCTGATAAAGTCGAACGGATTTTGAACCTGCTGCACACCGACGTATCCATTATACGAAATCTTGTTCTCTCCCGCTTTACCACGTTTGGTCGTAATCAACACAACGCCGTTCGCACCACGGGCTCCGTAAATGGCCGTCGCGGAGGCATCCTTCAGGATTTGCATAGATTCGATATCATTCGGGTTGATGTTCAAACCTTCCGTCGAGGGGAAACCGTCGACCACGTAAAGCGGTTCGTTGGTCGAACTGATAGAGTTGCTACCACGCACACGCACCGAGATGGAACCACCCGGCGCTTTCGAAGTCTGCTGCACCTGCACGCCAGCCGTCTTTCCTTGCAACGCTTGCGCGGCATTCGAAACGGTACCACCCATCACCATGTCGTCTGCCGAGACAGAGGAAACGGCTCCGGTCAAATCCCGTTTCTTGACATAACCATAACCGATCGCCACGACTTCGTCCAAGCCGATGGCTTCTTCTTGCATGACCACATTGAGGGTCGTCTTGTTGGCACGGACTTCATGCGTCTTGAAACCGACGAACGAGAAAGAAAGCATGCTGCCTTCCGGCACGCTGATAGAGTACTTTCCGTCGATGTCCGTTATCGTACCGTTGGTGGTACCTTTCACTACTACGGCCGCACCTGTAATAGGTTCGCCGTTTGCATCTTTTACTACACCTGTCACCGTGATTTGATTCTGCTGCACGATGGGTGAGTCTGTTTTCATGGCTTTAATTCCTGTAGCTGCGGAGGCCTGATTTACCCCCCCCAATTGGGTTGCCAACATGCAGGCTAAAAGCACTTTAGAACCTAATAACGTCTTTGTATAATCCATACAATCCCAATTTTATAAGTAAAATACTGTTTACTAAAAAACTTCCTTCTTTTTACAAAAAAGGTGAGCCTAACCAACTGATAGACTCACCCCCTCTTTCCATGGCTTTCTAAGACCAACGCGAAAGTATGAATATTTCCTTAAATAAACAAACAATAAGTTACCTAAAATTAGATTTACCTTCACTTTTAACACTTCGGGTCTAATTTCACCGGCGTCAAACCCAGCTTTTGCGCCCGTGAAAGCATAAATTGATAGGCGGCCTCGTGCTCGTTGGGTATTATACCGTCGAGGATGGCGTTCTTGATGGCCTCCTTCAGCACGCCGACGGGACGCGAGGGCTCGAGCCCGAACGTGCGCATGATTTCTTCGCCTGTCACTGGCGGTTGGAAATTGCGGATGCGGTCTTTCTCTTCGATTTCAGCCAGCTTCGCGCGTACGATTTGGAAATTGGTCAGGAAACGACGCACCTTTTCGGGGTTTTTACTGGTAATGTCGGCCTCGCAAAGGAGCATGAGGTCGTCGATGTCGTCGCCCGCATCGAACAAGAGCCGGCGGATAGCAGAATCTGTCACCTCTTCGTCGGAAAGGACGATGGGGCGCATGTGCAGGTCTACCATCTTCTGTACGTATTTCATTTTTTCGTTCATGGGGAGCTTCATCTTGCGGAAGATATTCGGTATCATCTTCGCCCCAATGAAGTTGTGGTTGTGGAACGTCCAGCCCAGACGCGCGTCGAAGCGTTTCGTGGCCGGCTTACCGATGTCGTGGAAAAGGGCTGCCCAGCGGAGCCAAAGATTGTCGGTCGTACGGCTCAGGCGGTCGAGTACCATCAACGTATGCGCGAAATTGTCTTTATGTCCGATGCTTTCGCGCGTCTCGATCCCTTTCAAGGCGCAAAGCTCAGGGAAAATCAGCGGAAGCAATCCGCTGGCGTCGAGGAGCTGGAAACCGACGGAGGGTTTGGGCGAAAGGATGATCTTGTTCAGTTCATCCACGATGCGTTCTTTCGAAATAATCTCGATGCGCTGGCGGTTGCGGATGATGGCGTCGAACGTGGGCGGGTCGATAAAGAAGCCCAGCTGCGTGGCGAAACGGATGGCGCGCATCATGCGGAGCGGATCGTCGCTGAAGGTAATGTCCGGGTCGAGCGGCGTGCGGATAGTCAGCTCCTCCATGTCGTCCAGCCCGCCAAACGGGTCGACTAATTCGCCATAACGCGCTTTGTTCAAGCACAAAGCCAAGGCATTGATGGTAAAATCGCGGCGGTTCTGGTCGTCTTCGAGCGTCCCGTCTTCTACCACCGGCTTACGCGAATCGTGGCTGTAGGATTCGCGGCGAGCCCCCACGAACTCCAGCTCCAGATCGCCGCATTTCACCTGCGCCGTCCCGAAATTCTTGAACACCGAGAGTTGCGCCCTGCGTCCGAGCTTCGCTGCCACCTGTTTGGCCAGCTCGATACCGCTGCCTACGACCACAATGTCGATGTCTTTCGACGGGCGGTTCAGGAAAATATCCCGCACATAGCCGCCAATCACATATGTTTCCACGCCCATCTCGTCTGCCGCCTCCGACACCAGCCGGAAAGGCCGCGCGCTGATGTGCTCCAATATTTCTTCTTCGCTTATATACATTATTTATAGGATAAATGATTCAACAAAAAACGGCGCAAAGATACGGACAGATTCGCGGATTTCAAAATCATCCCTTTTCCCACCTACGAAACTTTCCGTTTTTTCCCTCTTGAAAAAAGAACAAGAAACACAACCCTATTCTTCTTAAAAAAGCAATTATTTAGGAAGGGAAGATGCTTGTTCTTCCTAAATAAAGCTATATTTTAGAAGAACAAGCCCTAAAACTTCTATAAAATGCAAGTTTTATCGAAGAACAAGTACTTATTCTTCATAAAAAGTCCATTTTTTAAGAAGAAAAACCATACTTTCTTCCTAAAAAATGGACTTTCTCGAATTTTTTCCGCTTTGGCTTCTAAAATATAGCTATTTTATATAATTCCAAGCCCTTGTTTTTCGGAATATAGCTATTTTTCTGAAGAAATAGGGCTTGAGCGGGAATATTCATTTTTGCAAATGCAACGAAAGTTCGAGCGTCGTCGTGCTGTCCAGGATTTCGGGCAGGTTCTCCAGAATCGGCGTCACGTAGATCTGATAATCCTCCGGGATGATGCCTTGCACCTTCTCCCGGACGAAGTCGATGGTCAGGAGGTTCAGGATCGCCTTGGTCTCTTCGGTACCGAGCGTGAGCGTCAATTCATTCCCATCGGCACTATAAGTCAAAGGGATGCCTTCCGACAGATACCCCATCAACCCTTCGAGCATCGAGAGAAGCGACGAGATGTCGGCGCGGGTCGACTGAGCTGTAGCAACAATCTGCGTCACGTTGAGCTGCAAATACATGCGGCCGTCCATCACGTAATACATCGCGAGGTTGAGCGGCGAAGACTGCCACTCCGTCGCGCCACTCTTCAGGTAGGAAACGGAGATATTCCCATCCTCGCCGAAGGTGAACGACTGCACCATGCCAGACAACACCGGCGAAAGCACCGTCCCAACCAATCCGGCAGCCGTACTAGTCGGGATTTCCATGCCGCCAACGTTGATAGTCGCGTCCGATTCCCACACCATGCCGATACCGTTTGCCTGCGGGAAGTTCCACGTGCCAGTAAGCTCGTTCTCCGGCATCACGACATCCAAGGCGAGCGTCATGCGTTCGGTCGAGACCTCGCCGCTGTAAGTCAACGTGCGGCCATACTGCGTGTCCGTCCCAGAGAACGTATAAGTCGAGCCATTCTCGCTCAGCGTGAGCGGCACGTTCGAAATCGTCGTAATTACCTCCCCCGGGATGGCGCTCGGAGCCAAGCCGGCAATCTCTGGAATCTCCTCGGAAGAAAGCAAGAGACTGAGATCCAATGTACCCGTCAGCGTGAGCGTCGCCGTCTCGCCATCGGTCGTATAGAACTCAACTTGCTTACCCAGCATCTCGCTACCGCTATAGGTAAGCGTCAAATTGTCATCACTAAACGTCGTGTTCGCCTCTTTACCCAAGCCCGGTAAGTCCTCTTCGCACGACGAAAATAAGCCCAAAAGACCCACAATCGATAAAACCAAAAACAAATTCTTTCTCATATCTTACCTGTTTTAAAAAAAAGGGGTGCGCCGTTTCGACACACCCCATTATTATTAATTGATAAAAAACTTATACGAATTAACGTACAAATTTAACGACTTCGCGGTCGCCGTTCTGGTCTACAGCGATGACGTAAATACCCTTCGGCAAGTTGGCCGTCGAGATTGTTTCGTCGCCCGAAACTACGCCACGAGCCACAGTCGAACCCGTCATGCTGACAATCTGATATTCCGCACGGTCTACATTCAAAACGCGCACGCCATTGTCTGTCGGGATAATACGGATAGCGGAAGCCTCTTCTGCGATGTCTTCGTTAGCTGTGATGATACCTGCTGCATTCGAAGTGAAGTAAGCAGTACCGTAGATTGTTTCGCCATTCATTACATCTACAGAAATAACTTGGCTTGTCAAATTGGCAGTTGCACGGATGGTGTAAGTTGTAGCAGCTTCACCATTATTATATGTAGTAATGTCTACATCGGCGATAGCTTCTGTGCCTGCTGTATATGGAGAAACTGTGATATCAACTACAGGTGTTGCATCTTCCGCTGTTGTAGCATCCTTATTACCTGTTTGAGCAATACTTAACTCATACCAAGTAGCTTCTCCTTCTTCAGCCAATTGTGTTACAACACGATCAATAACACTCTTCACCGCAGCTCGAGATGTTGTCGGAATAGACGGAGTGTTATCTGTCATTGTAATGAAAGTCTTATTCGTCAAAGTCGAATCAGTCTTCGCTTCACTTCCATATTTCCAATTATCAATCACCAATGAAGAGACTGTAGATGCAGAGCTTTCTGTTTTTGTCATATCCAAATATAATACGGAATAAGCAACAGTATTATTCTGATAACTTGTCACATCAATCTGCTCTATCGGCATCATTGTATTCTGCAAATTCAAATGAACAACAGCATTTCCTACTGGAACTAAAGTGCCTGTTACATTTTCTGGAACAGCATATAATGTAGCAGGAATAGCACCAGTTACCAATCCGCTTAAACCAACTGTGATTTGGTAATCATAATTAATTGTAGAAGGAACTGAAGTACCCGCAAAACCAGCAATGACATCTGCTAAATCTCTCAATCCATCTTTGATATCCACATTTGCAACTAAATCTGTTGTTTCATTCTGTTCCAAAGTACAACCTAACAGGTCAAAATTCATCATATCATTCAAAGCAGATACACTAACATTCACATCTATTAATTTGGTACTTCCTTCTGGAGATTCAAATTTAACAGAGGCGACTGACGCACCCGTAGCTCCAACCACATTGATTGTCTGAGGCAAATCAATAGTAATAGGATGAGTTCCTGCCGTAATAAAAGGTAACGTCTTTGTTTCATAGCCTTCAAAGGTTATTGTCATTTCATCACCAATCATAGAACCTATCACAGGAATACTTGACGCGTTTATCCCTAATGCGCTCAAGCTAACCACCACACTATCCGGATGAACCGTCATCGGGTCTGTAGTAGTTGCCCGCAAGCTACTTGATTCCAATACCGGGATACCGGCAAACGTATTGCTCAGTTGCGGATTTGCCCAACCCAAAATATCGATGCCTGCTTGTTCTTTGATTTGTTCAAATACGACAGGCAAGACTTCCTTCTTGAAGGCCTCTTTCTGCGCTTCTGTCAGCTGCGTTTGCTGGGCCGAAAGAGTACCTACCGGAGCAGCCAAACAGAGAGCTGCCATTACGGATGTAAAAAGTTTCTTCATACTCATTCTTATTTTTTAGTTAGTAATTTGTTTTTACGCCGCTAAAATAATACTTTCTTTTATTGTGTATTCTATTTATTGGATTTTTAACCTTAAAAGGCGGTTTTAGGCCGATTTTGTGTCCTATTTTTTATGTGTCATGATATCGAGTACCACTTTGTCGGTCGTCTCCATGCCTTTCGAACCGATAGAAGTAAGATTGTAGATAGAGCGATCCACATCTTCGTCGATGATACCCTCTACCGACGTCACCACCTTATTTTCCATGGCCATCATAGCCGAAAGCATAGCCGTCGAGACGCCGCTGGCCACTTTCATGGCACAACTCGGTTTTGCGCCATCGCATATCATACCAGTAATATTTCCTATCATGTTTTTAATGGCATACGTAATCTGCTTTTTGTTTCCGCCCATCAACCAAGTGATGCCACAACTGGCTCCTGTCGCCGCTACTACACACCCACAGAGAGCCGAAAGGCGACCCAAGCTCTGCTTCACATAGATGACCATCAGATGACTCAACATCAAGGCACGAATAAGCTGCTCCTCCGAAGCGTGCATATCTTGTGCGAAGGAAACAACCGGAAGCGTAGCTGCAATACCTTGGTTGCCACTCCCAGAATTACTCATGACCGGAATCATGGCACCGTCCATACGGGCATCGCAAGCTGCCGCCGTCAGCATGAGCATGTGAGTATAGGGCGAATCGCCTAAATATTTATGTCCGTACGGTCCGGAAATCGTCTTTCCCACCTCATGCCCGAACGTTCCTTTCACCGATTCCTTAGCTGCATGCTCATTAAGCTTGGCTGTATCAAGGATGAAACGAATCTCGTCGAGGGGTGTCGTCATGGCAAACTCGTACACCAAATCGAAGGAGAGTTTCAGCTCCTCGGTCTCTGCCTGTTCGCTCGTTTCCGTTCCCACACGTTCGTCGAGAAGGACCTTCTCATCCTTCGCCAAATAGACAAAATGCGTATGTTCGTGCGCAATGATGGCAGTTGCCTCGTGCCTTTCCGCCCGGCAAACGACTTCGATATAGAGCTTGTCGACTTGTTCCTTCAGGCCAATTTGGATTTCGCCTGCAGCAATCATGGCTTTCCCGGCCTCTAACGCTTCAGGCGTCACGTCGCGCAACACTTCCAGTTCATAAGCCGATTTGCCTATCAAAGTCCCCAGCGCTATGGCAATCGGGAGTCCGACCATACCTGTTCCGGGAATCCCCACGCCCATTGCATTTTTCAAGATGTTGGCACTCAGCAATACGGTAATTTGTTTCGGCTTCTCGCCCAACAATTCTGCTGCTCGGGCTGCAGCCAACGCCACCGCTATTGGTTCCGTACAGCCAATGGCCGGAATGACCTCCTGGTGAATCAGGCACAAAATACTCTTCTTTGTTATCTCGTCCATATTTTCCTATCTTATTTTTAGCAAGGGCAAAAATACAAAATTAAAATGAAGAAGGATGCCTAAGAACGAACAAAACGCACGAAACGCTCTAATCCTTCCCGTAGCACTTGCCGTGGGCATGCGATGTTCCAACGCAGGAAGCATCCGTCTACCTCGCCATACATCGAACCCGCGTTCAGCCAAAGTTTTTCCTGTTGCAACAACCTCGTTTCCAACTCATCCGACGAAAGGCCACAAACGTGGCAATCCATCCACACCAGATAAGTCGCCTCCAAGCGCGCCAACGGGAAGAGCGGCAATTTCTCTTCGACATACGCCTTCATGAACTGGTAGTTTTCAGCCAGATAAGCATTCAACGCCTCCAACCAAGGAGCCCCATAGCGATAGGCGGCTATCAAGGCTTCGACGCCAAATGGGTTCACGTCGCATGTTTCATGGATATTGATGGCGCGGTCCGTCCGATAGCGTACCACTTCGTCTTCCACGATGATATTCGCAATCTGCAACCCCGCCAGATTAAAGGCTTTGCTGGGCGAAACGCACGTAGCGGAATGACGTGCAAACGCTTCGCCTAACGAAGCGAACGGCGTATAATGATAACCCGGCAGAACCAACTCACCATGAATTTCGTCGGAAATCACAAACACATGGTGTCGCAAGCAAATCTCGCCCAAGCGGCGCAACTCTTCTTCCCGCCAAGCACGTCCCACCGGGTTGTGGGGATTGCAAAGGAGCATCACCCGCGTCCGCTCGTCGGCGGCCTTCTTTTCCAAGTCCTCAAAGTTCATTTCGTAGGTATCGCCCACGCGCTTCAAGGGACTCGTTGCCACTTCGCATCCATTATTCCGAATCGACGAAAAGAAACAATTATAGACCGGTGTCTGCACCAGGACTCGTTCGCCTGGCATCGTCAATGCCTTAATCAACGCCGAAAGCGCGGGTACCACACCCGTCGTGTACAAAATCGATTCGCGCGCAATCTGCCATCCATGTCGACGCCCGAACCAATCCTGCACCGCCTCATAATAAGCATCTGGCACATGCGTATAGCCGAATATGCCATGCGCTACACGCCGTTGCAACGCTTCCACAATCTCCGGAGCTGTCCGGAAATCCATGTCTGCCACCCACATCGGGAGAACCCTTTCGTCCGCCGCCGAATCCCATTTATAGGAATTCGTTTGCCACCGCGGGACAATCGTATCAAAATCGTATACCATATTATATATGTATTAGCCGTCTGCCTTTTTTCTCCGCAGGCAAATATACGGAATCTCCCTGAGAAAAGGCATTTCCTCCGAGAGAAACTTGATTTCCCCGGAGGAAAAAAGCAAAACATCCGACAAAATCTCTATCTTTAGCCTAAAGATACATATCTTCAACCTAAAGATACATAACTGCAGCCTAAAGATACATATCTTTAAGCTAAAGATAGAAATTAAGAAGGGACTTTCGATGTTTTCCTCCCGGCAAAACCGTTTTCTGTCCCGCATTTCTGAAAAAAGAGACCGCGTTTTCTTTTCCCGCACGCATCCGCATTCCGAAAATAAGCCTTATATTTGCAGGCACACTAAAAAATAAGCCCTATGGACGATGTAATTAAATTAGACAAGATAGCACAATACAATGAATTGTTTGGACTGGAAACGTTCCACCCGCTCGTAGCTGTCGTCGACTTGAAAAACGCGACGCATTATCCCACCCGTTTCACCATTAACTACGGTCTTTACGCGCTCTTCCTGAAAGACGTCAAGTGCGGAGACATCCGCTATGGGAAGCAAACGTATGACTACCAAGAAGGTACGGTGGTCAGCTTCGCGCCCGGACAAGTGACGGAGACGGAACTCCTTCCCGATGTGAAGCCCCAAGCACGCGGACTCTTGTTTCATCCAGACTTCATCAAAGGGACTTCATTGGGGCGCGAGATTAAACAATATACGTTTTTCTCTTATGCTTCGACGGAAGCCCTGCACCTTTCGGAAGAGGAAAAAGGGATTTTCACGGATTGCCTCTCCAAGATTAATACCGAGCTGGCACGGCCTATCGACGGGCACACGCGCCGGCTGGTCGTCCGCAATATCGAACTGCTGCTCGATTATTGCATGCGCTTCTACGACCGGCAATTCATTACCCGCACAGCCGTCAACAAAGATGTGCTGACGCGCTTCGAAACCCTACTGGACGATTACTTCCAAGACCGGAAAGCGCTGGAGAACGGACTGCCTACCGTGCGTTACTTTGCCGACAAGGTTTGCCTCTCGCCGAACTACTTCGGGGATTTAATTAAAAAAGAGACGGGCAAAACGGCGCAAGAATACATCCAAAATAAGCTCATGGACCAAGCCAAAGAGATGATACTCGGCACAGACATGACCGTCTCCCAAATTGCTTACGAATTGGGATTCCAATATTCCCAGCATTTCAATCGCATCTTTAAGAAAAACACGGGATGCACGCCCAATGAATACAGAAGACAACAAAACTAACAAAGAGAAAAAGAAAAAGATGAACATACGATTAGACGTACATACGCATACAATTGCCAGCGGCCATGCCTTTAGCAGTCTGCAAGAAATGGTGCATGCCGCGGCCGAGAAGGGACTCGAAATATTAGGCATCACGGAACATGCGCCGGGTATTCCGGGCTCGTGCGACCCGATTTATTTCCGGAACCTGCATGTCGTCCCGCGCCAGATGTATGGCGTGGAACTGATGCTCGGCGCCGAATTGAATATTCTTGATTACAAAGGAAATATCGACCTCTCCGAATTTTATTGGAAAAAGATGGATTTGCGCATTGCCGGCATCCATTCGCTCTGTTATACGCCTGGCTCGCAAGAGCAGAACACGGCGGCCATGATGGGGGCTATTCGCCATCCGTATGTCCAAATCATCAGCCATCCGGGCGACGGGACCGCCGATTTGCTGTTCGAGCCCATCGTCCAAGCCGCCAAAGAGGCGCATACGCTTTTGGAAATCAATAACAGCTCGCTGAATCCCGTACGCCACAAAGAGAAGGCGCGCGCCAACAACCTGGAGTTGCTCCGACTCTGCAAACAATACGAGATGCCGGTCATCCTTGGGAGCGACGCCCACATCTCGTTTGCCATTGCTGATTACAGCTACATTTATGAATTGCTCCAAGAGGCGGATTTCCCCGAAGCCTTAATCCTCAACGACAAACCCGCGCTCTTCAAACAGAGCTTAAAGCAACCGCCTATTTAAGCAAACGCTCGGCGGCTGGGTCTCCCAGCTCTTTGGCCTTCAAGAAATCCGCTTGGGCTTTTTCGGGTTGATTGGTCCGCTGATAGCAGATGCCGCGCAGGCGATAGCAAGCTGCAAACTCGGGCGCCAGGGCCAAGGCTTTCTCGATACTCTGCATCGCCTCCGGATATTTCTCCAGTCGGATATAAATGGAAGCCTCCTCGGCCGGATAGATGGGCTGCTCGGGCGCAAACGAGATGGCTTGGCGAATATCGGCCAACGCGCCTTCGAAGTCGTCCATGCGGAACTTCGCCTGCTCGCGATAGTAATAGAAATTATCATCCACTCGTCCGCCTACTACCTTATAATAAAGGTCATAATCCGCTACCGCTTCCGGATATTGGCGTAAACGGAGCCGCCAATTGATGCGGTCGAGAATATAAGGAGCCGCCTCCTCGCGGACGGGGTCGCCGCAGCAAGCCACCGCGCTATCCAGCAAGGCGATAATCTCGCCCATATTGACGCTCGGCATCGACGCTTTCATTTTCGACGCCATATACCACGAGTTGCCATTGGCAGCATCGCTTCCGTTTACAATCATATATTCTTTATAGGCCGATTCATAATCGCCTTTCGCCAGATACATGTCGGCTTGGAGTTGATGATAAATCGGAAGGTCCTCTTCCTTCAAGGTTTCTGTCAGCAAGACTTGCGCCCAATTCGCGTTCCACTGCGGATTTTGAATCGTCGAATCTGTCATGGCAATTTGATAGACCAATTGCGCTTTGGCATACATCGCTTCGCTTTTCCGCTCGGCCAGCTCGATGGCGCGGTCTAAATCCTCGGTGGCACGGCGAAGACACTCGTCGACGTCCTTTCCTAACTCTTTGCGATGCTGAGCATAATAGGAGCCTCTTCGCACATAACTCTCGGACCAATCCGGGAAAGTCGCCACAAAATCGTTCAAAGTCTCGAGGAAAGTCTTCGCGTCTTGGGTGTTCTCTATAATATATGTGGCCACGCGCGCCTGTTCGCGGTCGGCAGGCCAAGCTTTCCGAATCCCGATGGCATTATAGACCGAATTGAAGGCATCGGTCGAAGTTATTTGCAAGCTATTTGCATAAATTGCCGAGACGGCATACGAGCATTCGTTCTTTCCCGAAGCATCCTCTTGGGCCAATCCAAATACCTGTCCTTCCGCATTCAGCACGGGCGCGTTCTTCCAATCCACTTGCAACGGGAAAGAGAGTTTGTAATAATGGTACGCATCTTTCAGCTTTGTCACCTCTTCCACTTTCCCGCTTCCATACGATTTGATCTTCTCTTTCCCTTTGACAAAGGGCATGAGATACGCCTCTGCCCCCACCGCCAGCGGAGCCTCGGCCATTTCCAAATAATCTACTTTCTTCGGCACGCGCACCTGCAGGCGGATGACGTCGTACAACTCATCGGCAGCCAACACGCGCTCCACGGGAAAACTCTTCCCCTCGCCCGTCGTCACTACCGCCTTGTGGGCATCGCGGAAAAGCGAATAGGCTGAAAGCAACGTGCCATCTTCCGTAATGAAGAAGCCCGTGCCGTTGTGCAGCGTCGTCCCGTCTGCTTTATACGTTGTGACCGTCACTACGGCTTTCTTCTGCTTGTCCATCCATTTCGGCGCCTTTTCCTGGGCGAACGCATACAGCGCGAGGCCGCTGATACAAATTATAAATAGGAATCTCTTCATAATCATTTTACCTATATCCATTTTAAAGATTAGAGTTTTCATTTTTATTTTCGGCGGCGCGGAGGATGAACGTCGTCGCTCCGAGCGTGACGACATCGCCGTCTTCCAGGCGCACCGTCTCGCGCTCTCCCAGCAATTCGTTCCGCAGGAAAGTCCCCGTCAGGCTGGGATAATCGCGCAGGAAATAATCCAACCCGCCTGCCTTGTTTTCTTTTACCGTAATGACGCAATGCTTGCGCCCCATGCTGGGGTCGCTCGTGATGATTTCGACGTTCACGCCATCTGTATCCTTGTTGCGCCGCCCGACCACGTTCTCCCCCATCGCCAGCGGCAATTCCTGTTTGAACGCAAAGGCATTCTCTATCACCACAATCGAGCCGCACGAGAAATCCGTTTCGCGCACCTCTTTTTCTTCTCCTGCCTTATTCCGGACTACTTTCCGGCCTATTTTTATCTTGAATTGCGAAGCGCATTGCGGGCAAACCATCGGGACGACCTGGCCGTCTTGATATTTCTTTTCATCAAACGTAATTTGATGGTCGCATTTGGGGCAAAATACACGTTTCATTTTCTATTTTTCAGATTAATAACCGTGCAAAGATACAAAACTTTCCGTATTCGGAGCAGTAGAAAAGGATTTTCAGCCTTCCCGTCTCCGCGTGGAAGGCTGAAAAAATCCCATTTTCGCCCAAACTTCTTTCTAATCAAAAATGAAATCCATTTTTTACTAACTATTCATAGCAGTAAATATTTCGTGCTGGATTTTACTAAATCTTATAAGTAATAAAATCTCATATCGAGATTTTACTAAATCTCATAAATAGTAAAATCTCGCATCAGATTTTACTAAATTGGATAGATAGTAAAATCTTGAATCTGGATTTTATTAAATCTTAGATGTAGTAAAATCCAGCACTACAATTTTACTTTCGTTACTAAAGAGTAAAAAAACAGGCAGAATATCTTCCGGATTTCCGCTCAATAGAAAAGCGAAAGCCCGGCCGAGAACGCTTGGAACTCGGGACCGAAGTCGGTATTCAGCACATGGCACGGCGAATATTTTACATATACACCGATGGCTTTCCACGTCAGCTGCCCCTGCAAGTGGATGGTGACGGGATTGGGATGGATATTTTTGTCGAACGCCTCCTGCTTCGTGCCGTCTGCCTCCGTGTACTTGGTTTTGAGGCTCGCATAGGTGTTGAAATAAATCACCGGCCCCAACTTGAGGCTGACATCTTTGTTGAAATCATATCCATACATCAGGGGAATCGTCCAGCTAAAAAGCTTGATTCGAGAGAATTGGATATCTGCACCCTCCGGATAGCCTCCCAATACGACGTTCTCGTTCTGCTTGATGAAACGGTTCCGCCCGTTCATCCGGAAATTACGCCAAGCAATTCCCGCGCCGATTTGGAAGGAATGCCCGTTGTTTTGCGGATAATAAACCCAGTTCAAAAGATGGTCTGCCAGGATTTCGAAAGACGCGCCCATGTTTACGTTCAGGCGTTCAGGCGCGCTGAGGGCCGTACTGAGTCCAAGCGCGATGCCACCCACTTCAAAACGGTCGCGCGAGTGGCGTTTCTTTTTAAAAGGAAAATTGAAATCCACATTGGCTAATCTCTCTTTCGTAACGGACGAAGCCCCGGCTTCCAGCGCCGTCGTGCGCGAGAAATGATAGTCCGGATTCTCCGCGCTTCCTTTTATCTCGATGGATTGTTCTTGTTCGCCCGTGATAATCGTAACGCTTTCCGGACGATTTACCTGCACCGTATCTGCCTGTGCATATCCTTCAAACACAGCCAAAAGACTTAAGACTGCAATTACTACTTTTTTCATATTCCTCATTTTTTATATTATTCAAACATACGTTTCAATTCCTCCAGCGTCGCTTCGCCTTCCATATAGACCAAGGTGATTTCCGGATTTTCCGGAGAGGTCAGCGCCTTATTCTTGAAGAAAATATAGCGGAAAGGAGACTTCTCGCCCGGGATGCAAAAGAAGCCGTAATACAACCGGCCGCCCACCTTCCCGCTCTCTTTGTCGGTGGCCCGGGCCGCATCCGCTTCGACCAAACGTTCGATGAAGCGTTGTTCGGCTAAATCCGCCTGAAGCGTCAAGCTCCGGAAAAGCGCTAACTGGTAAGGTTTCAATTTTCGTCCCTTCACCAAGACCTCGACCGCATCCTTCCGATGAGCATACCGGCCGTCGAACAATTGCGCGATTTGCAACCCTTCTTGTGCCTCCGCCCAAATGCAGCAAAGGCAGAAACTTAGTAACCATACGATTCGTTTCATATCATTGTGCCTCCTCATTTTCCAATGTATTCAAAATAGTCCCCAACTGAGACGCGACGTCTACCGCCTCGGCTTGCTTCATTTCCTGTAAAGATTCCTGCATGTGCCCCATGACGATTTCCGTATTCGTCACCTTCTCGCCATAGACATACGCTACGCATTCGTTGCGTTCTTGGAAGACAAGCCAACCGATTCCCAACGAAATCGCCGCTATGAAAGAGGCCGCCCACGCCGTCATTTTCCCGATTGATAGGCGCGACGGACGCCGACGACGCCCGACAACCAAGAAGCTCATCACCGCACGCGCCTCGTCGAACTCCGGCCCTACGGCCTCTTTCGATGCCAAAAAAGCACGCAGCCAACGCTCTTCCGCGTCTGATGTCTCCGCCTCGAAATAACGACGGAGCAACTCTTTTGCCTGTTCTTTATTCCGTTTCATCTTTTTTCCTCCCATTGCTGATAACATTCCCGAATTACTTTCCGTGCCCGGCTGAGATGCATCCGGACAGCCGCCTGCTGCATCTGCAAATCCCGCGCGATAGTAGCGATGTCTTCCCCGTCAAATTCTTTCCGCTGCAGAATGGATTGTTGCAACGGCGTCAATTCCCGCGCGATAATCGCCTGCACTTGCTGGAAACGCTCCGACCGTTCGAACGCCTCATCGGCTGCTTCCGACAAAGGACTATCCCGCTCGACATCCAATTCGACCCTCAAGACGCTCTGCTGCCGACGCCACGAATCGATGCACAGGTTCCGAACCGTCGTCGTGGCCATCGCCTCTGCCTCTTGTGCTGTCTGAAACTGGCTACGTTTAGGCCACAACCGACAGAAAGCTTCCTGCAACACGTCGTCCGCTTCGTCCGAATCCGCCAAATAGCGTTTCGCCAAATGCGTAAAACGTGCGCGTAGTTTCGTAAATGCTGTTGTCAGCGTCTCTTCCTTCATCGCTCAAAATTTGCTTTCTATAAGGGAAACGAAAACAAGAGAAAAGTGTAACAAAAAAAATCGGATTTTTTAGAGGTTAGAAAAGAGGGTTCCCTGCAGGAATGTCTATAAAAAGAAAATGGTTGTCATCCCGACAACCAATCTCCATTGTTAACCTTAAATCTAATACCATGAAAAACACGGTGCAAAGATAAGTGTTTTTTCTTTACTTGTACACCTTCGACCGCATTCTTCTTCAAGATTTAACCTTAATTATAGTTCGAGGTAAAAACTTCAAAGTTTATTGGTCCCCGGTACCTCTACGCCCATCGACCAGACACCGCAAACGTTCAACTTGCGGTCGAGTACGAGGATATCGGCATCTTTGCCGCGCTCCAACGTTCCCTTGCGGTCGCTTACGCCGATAAGTTTCGCCGGCGTCTCGGAAGCCATCCGGACAGCATCGGCCAAAGGAATAGCCGCCTTGACCATCGTACGCACCAAATCGTCCATCGTCGCCAAGCTGCCGGCCAGCGAAGAGTGGTCCGCCAACTTGCAAACGCCGTCTTCGATGACGAAACGCGGGTCTACTTGCGGATGTTCGCAAGCAGCATACGCCATCGCATCCGTTACCAAGCAGGTGCGTTCCACGCCTTTCAGCTTATACACAAGGCGCAAGATCGTAGACGGAAGGTGGCGCCCATCGGCAATGACCTCGACCGTCATGCCATCCATCAAGTAGACGCTCTCGACCGTCCCTTCGTATTTATATTCATGACGCTTGTGGAAGCCCGGCATCGCGTTGTAGAAATGCGCCACGTGGGTGAAACCGGCCTCGTAGGCTTCGCGGATTTGCTCGAATTCCGCTTCGGTATGCGTGATTGCCGCCAATATGCCTTTCTGTTTCATATAGCGGGCAAAGTCCAACGCGCCGGGAAGTTCGGGACTGATATCCCACCGGCGGATGCAATGCGTCTCTTCCACGAGGGATTTATACTCTGCCTCGTCTATTTCCTTCACAGCGTCGGCATATTGCGAGCCTGCCATCTTCGGGTTCAAGTACGGACCTTCGAGATGCAATCCGCCCACAGGTGAATCCTTTTCTGCCATCAATTGATCGCAAATGCCAGCGGCTTCCCGAATCTTAGCGATAGGAGAAGCCGAGAGGGTCGGGAATATCGTCGTGGCGCCATGCTGCAAATGTGCCATAATAGCTACGCGGAATCCGGCTTCGTCGGCTTCCGTGAAATCATATCCGCCGCCACCGTGCACGTGCATCGCCACGAATCCGGGAACGATCCACATGCCTTTGGCGTCGATCACTTTCGCGCCGATCACCGCCAAGTCGCTATTGGTCACTTCCAGGATCTTTCCGTCGCTTACCAATACAGAACCGTCTTTCAACCAGCCTTGCGGCGTCAGGATATTTCCGTTGATTATCTGTGTTAACATCGTCTTCGTCTTTTTAGTTAGAATGAAATGAAAAATGAATTAGAACAACTTGTTGGTACCTTCCACGAGCTTGCCCATCGCCCAAACGGCGCGGAGCTGCAGGTCTTTGTCCAATACGATAATATCGGCGTCCTTGCCGCGCTGGAGCGAACCCTTGCGGTCGTACACGCCCATGATGCGGGCCGGCGTCTCGGAAGCCATGCGCACAGCGTCGGCCAACGGGATGTCTGCCTGTTGTACCATCGTGCGGATCAGGCGGTCCATCGTCGCGATACTTCCTGCCAAGGCCGAGCGGTCGGACAATTTGCAGACGCCGTCTTCGATGATCACGCGCGGGTCGAAGGCCGTCTGGCTGTCTGTGGCCGTACAAGCCAACGCATCGGTAATCAAGCAAGCGCGCTCTACGCCTTTGATCTTGTAAACCAAGCGCAAAATAGTAGGCGGCACGTGGATGCCGTCGGCAATGATTTCGACCGTCATGTCGTCGATCAGGTACACGCTCTCGACCGTTCCTTCATATTTATATTCATGCTTCTTGTGGAAACCCGGCATCGCGTTGTAGAAGTGCGTCGCGTGGCGATAACCGACCTCATAAGCCGTCAAGACGTCTTCATACTCGGCCGCCGTATGCCCGATTGCCGCCATCACGCCCTTCGACGTAATGTATTTGCCAAACTGCATCGCGCCTGGAAGCTCCGGAGCCGCGTCCCAACGCTTGATGCAATGTGTGTCCTCCAAGAGCGGGATATATTCTTCCGGGTCGGGGTTCTTAATCCATTCGGGGATTTGCGCGCCCGCCATTTTCGGATTAAAGTAATGTCCCTCCAGGTGCAAACCGAGCACGGGCGAATCAGGTTCGGCCATGAGTTTCTCGGTCGTCTCGGCCGCCGCGCGGATCATCGGGATAGTCGAAGAAGAGAGCGTGGGGAAAATCGAAGTCGTCCCGTGCTGCATGTGAGTCTTGATAGCCACCCGGAAAGCCTCTTCCGTACCTTCCATGAAATCGCGGCCGCCACCGCCGTGCACGTGCAGCTCCACCCCGCCAGGAACGATATACATTCCCTTGGCGTCAATCAGCGTAGCGCCGACCACGGCCAAATCGCAGTTTGTCACTTCCAGGATCTTATTGTCCTGGATCAGCACAGAGCCGTTCGTCAGCCAGCCCTGTGGCGTAAGAATCTTACCATTTATAATTTGCGTTAACATCGTTGTGTGTTTTAGTTGTCTATATGTTTTTTTGCCTTTCGACTTTACAAAAGTACAGAAAAAGAAATAAAATTGTATCGCTTCGCTCCACTTTTTTGTGCGACATAGTTATAATTTCCTTTCTCCATCACGGCTCTTTCACTTAAATTGGATACCGCAGGCCTCGCTCCGCTTCGACCCACGGCTACCTAAAATTGCGCCTCTTCGAGGCACGATATAGGTAATAAAACAGTCCTCGAAGAGGGCTTCTTTGCTTATCTGCCGGTCGAAGCGAGGCCTGCAGATACAGACGTTTTTACAAATAATTGTTTCTGTTCTTTTCTCTTGAAAGAAAAGAACCAAAAGTTCAAGGCTGCGTCTGCTGGGCTACTCGCTTCCTGCACTCCGCTGTTCACGTCGCAAACTCGCGCTCCGCGCTCAAACAGCGACGCTCTCGGCCACTCCGTTTCGCTCACTCGCTTCACGCCCACCAGACAGAGGCCGGTTCAATGGACAATGGAGAATGGACAATTGACAATTGACAATTTCCCTCGTTCGTAGGAGGATGTATCAAAATGCTATCTGAAAAGCTCCCCTGCCCTTAGGGGAGCTGGCTCGCGTAGCGAGACTGAGGGGTTAAATCTCTCATAATAAGAAACAACCCCTCACCCCTGCGGGGAGTTCCCCTAAGGGCAGGGGAGCTTTTCAGTTACTTTCTGATCACATTTTCTTATTTATGACACACCCCCTTCTGCGTTTCAATAGATTATTTATGGAAAACAATGGGGCACAAAAAGGGCGGACACCCAGGTCCGCCCCTACAAGCATATTAATTGTCCATTGTCAATTCTCAATTGTCCATTGTCAATTACCACAACGTGATGGGCTCCGGATATTCCACCACCAGCGGACTGCCGCCATCGTAGGTTTCGATGCGAACTTTGTATTGTCCTTCCGTCAAATCCGGGACCATCGTAAATTCGCAGCTGGTTTCTGTGACGTTGCTGATGGTCTCCGGATTAATCCATTCGATGTAATCCTGATCATTGACGAGTCCGATGACGTGTTCTAACGTTCCATCTTGTCCCTTCAGGGTAAATCCTTTATAGTTTACGCCGGTTTGCTCGCCCCGTTCGATGCGATGAGGATTCTCCGGGTCGCCTCCCTCCTTCTGGTAGACGGCGGTGATGGCCGGGGTAACGGGTTCGGGAGTCGGCTCCTCTTCTTCGTCGTCCGAATCATACGACGGTTTGCTGCCAAGTCCCGCACGCGAAAGCGTCTTTTGCAACTGGTGCAAATACTTGTTTACCTCGTCTATCAACG
>NZ_NFJB01000045.1 GCF_002159645.1 Parabacteroides sp. An277
AATCAAACTATTCAGAGCAAACCTCAGAGGGGTTGCAGACAAGAAGTTCTTCTTATTCCGTATTGCAAAACTATATGCATATCCCCACTAAATTTCTACTGAGCCCAATGAAGCCTTTTGTCCGGGTGCGGATGAAGGGCTTCTTTTTTTATGCGTGGTAGCAAAGTGGTAGCAAATCGGTAAAGTAGAGATAAAAGAAAAATGCTAACTGATTTTGTTTTAATCAATTAGCATTTTCTAAAGTGGTGCCACCAGGAATCGAACCGGGGACACAAGGATTTTCAGTCCTTTGCTCTACCAACTGAGCTATGGCACCTTTTGGCTTTTATTTCTTCTGAGTGGTACCACCAGGAATCGAACCGGGGACACAAGGATTTTCAGTCCTTTGCTCTACCAACTGAGCTATGGTACCTTCCTTTCTTTAACATTCGTAACCGACATCATTTTTTCGATTACGGGTGCAAAGGTAAGGACTTTTTTTGAATCTGCAAACTTTTGCGTACTTTTTTCACGTAAAAAAATCAAGAGAGGGAATTCCAACCTTGGGCTTTGAGCTCAACTTCGCCTCCATCTCGTCCGAGGAGATAATTCCCTAATTCGGGTTTAGTGATGTATCCAATGATGCTTATTCCTTTCATTTCCGATACCTTGTCATGGTCGGCAAGGGGTACGGTGAAGAGCAATTCGTAATCTTCACCTCCATTAAGAGCCGTGGTGGTGAGGTTCATGTTGAATTGTTCAGCCTGGGCGGCGGTTTGGTAATCAATTGGGATGCGCTCTTCGTAGATGCGGCATCCCACATGGCTCTCTTTTGCGATATGGAGCAACTCGGAAGAGAGTCCGTCGGAGATGTCCATCATTGAGGTAGGCACGATGCCCGCTATGCGGAGTGCCTCGACGATGTCTTTACGCGCTTCGGGTTTCAATTGGCGTTCGAGGAGATATTCCTTCCCGGCAAAGTCTGGCGTAAAGTCTTTTTCTCCTTTGAACACGCTCTTCTCGCGTTCTAATAATTGGAGGCCCATGTAAGCCGCTCCCAAGTCTCCTGATACGCAGATAAGGTCCGTCTCGCGTGCCCCGTTCCGGTATGTTACCTTTCCTCGTTCGCCTTCTCCTAAGCAAGTGATGCTGATGGTGAGTCCGGTCATCGAAGCGGATGTGTCTCCTCCTACAAGGTCTACGCCATAGACATCGCACGCTAAGCGGATGCCGCTATATAGTTCTTCCAGGTCTTCGATGGAGAAACGTTTCGAGATGCCGAGCGAAACGGTTATCTGGCGGGGTGTCCCGTTCATGGCGTAAATGTCGGAGAAGTTTACCACTGCGCTTTTATAGCCGAGGTGCTTCAGGGGAACGTACGTCAGGTCGAAGTGGATGCCTTCGAGGAGCAAGTCGGTCGTCATCAGCACCTGTTTGTCTTTATAATCCATCACGGCGGCATCGTCTCCTACGCCCCGCAGGGTGCTTTCGTTTCGGATGACGATACTTTCCGTCAGGCGTCGGATCAATCCAAATTCGCCGATGGTTGATATTTCTGTTCTTTTCTTTTCCATATTTCTATTTATATGTGATTCTTTTGTTTGCTTGGAATGTCTCAATATGCCGAAGGATGTTTTGGTCGAACTCCTTTTCGCGTGCCTGGGCAAAGTCGATGCGGATAGGCAAGTAGAAGAGCCGTTCGCGGGTCGCTTCGTTTAAATAGGGGTTGGAAACGAGTCGGGTCGCATCCTTTTCGGTGGTCAATATCCATTTGTCTTTTTCTGGGATAGAGGCAAAGGCGGATTCGATTCGTCGGATGTCTCCTTCCGAGAAGGCGTGATGGTCGGGGAAGGTGAGGACATGCACCTTTGCATACCGCCTCTTTACTTCCTCGATGAAGGGACGGGGCGAAGCGATGCCGCAAAGCGCCAATACCGCTTGTTTCGTAAGTTGTTCGCTTTGTGCCGGTGTTTCTTTTCCCTCCTGTCTTACCTTTGGGGAGCACACAGGCTTTATTTCCTCGTATCCGATATGGGTGAAAAAGACCCGTTGGTGGGCGAGGAGATGCAGGTTCGTCTCGGCAATGCGATACTCGATGGGTTTCAGTTCGCAGGGTGTTTTGGTGATGATGACGATGTCTGCCCTTCTTTTCGCCTGTTCAGGCTCGCGCAGGCGTCCTTCGGGTAAGAGCTTGTCTTGGTTGAACATCCGCGCGTAGTCGGTGAGGAGTATCGCGAGCGAAGGCTGCACGTGTCGGTGCTGGTAGGCGTCGTCGAGGAGGATAACCTCAGGGCGTATCGCTTTGTCTTGCGCTAAAAGCTGTTCGATAGCGCGGCACCGGTTGCAATCTACCGCCAATTGGATGTGGGGAAATTTATGGAGGATTTGATAGGGTTCGTCTCCTATCTCCTCGTAGGTATGCTGGAGGTTGGCCAGAAGAAAGCCTTTCGTCCGCCTCCGATAACCCCGGCTCACAACGGCCACGCGGTATTTCTCCCCCAAAAGCCGTACAAGATATTCCACGTGAGGCGTCTTGCCCGTCCCGCCTACCGCCAGATTCCCGACGCAAACGACCGGCACATCAAACCTTTGTTGCTTCCATACGCCCCAATCGAACAGCGCATTACGTATGTTTACGCCCAAGCCGTAGAGGAAAGCAAACGGGGCAAGCAAGCGGGAAAAGCGATTCAGCATCATTCGTTCCTTCGTTATTTGATTCGTGCAAAGGTAACAAAAAAACGGCATGTCCGCAACGCCTTCCTCCCGAGTAGCGGAGAAAAGCACCAAGACCTTGGGGAAAAGAGCATGTTCCCCTTTCCAAAACTTCCGAAGATAGGAGTATTTCTCTATCTTTAGGCTAAAGATACGTATCTTTAGGTTGCAGATACATATCTTTAGGCTGAAGATATATATCTTTAGCTTAAAGATAGAGATTTCATTGGATGCTTTTCTTTTTTCTAAGGGGTATGGCGAACTTTCGCTGGGGAGAAAGCAGGTTGGATTGAGAGGCTTTGGGGTTGATTCCTCTCGAAAAAATGAGAGAAAAGAGGCAGGCTGCTTGCGTATCTCCCAAATATTTCGTTACTTTGCACCCGTTTTCTTACGCAACGCTGGCAGGACATATTGCAGCCTGTTAATTGCGTAATAGTATCAACAATTTTAAAGGCTATAAAAAATGGATTTAATTAAAATTGCAGAAGAAGCATTTGCTACCAAAAAGGAGCATCCTTCATTCAAAAGTGGCGACACGGTGACGATTGCGTATCGTATTAAGGAAGGAAACAAGGAGCGTATCCAGCAGTATCGTGGCGTTGTCATCCGTATCTCGGGTCATGGCGACAAGAAACGCTTTACGGTACGTAAGATGTCGGACAACGTTGGTGTTGAACGTATCTTCCCGTTGGAATCTCCGTTTATCGAGAGCATTGTAGTCAATAAGGTAGGCCGTGTTCGTCGTGCTAAGTTGTACTACCTCCGGGCGTTGACTGGAAAGAAAGCGCGAATCAAAGAGAAGAGAGTATAAGCATAGCTTCTCTGCACAAAGATTTTTTGGTAAAAAAGCTGTGTGGGTAATCCGATGGATTTGCCTGCACAGTTTTTTCGTATATATAATAAGGTATGGAAGACGAGAAGTTGCATCGGTTCGGGACGGACGTGAGAGGGATTCTTTTGCCCGGACGATTTACTTATCCGTTCCATTATACGCCCCATCCGCTTTGCCTTTTGGCCGCGGAAGAGGTGCAGCATTACGTGGCTTCGCGGGTGGATTGGGCGGATGAATTAGCCAAAGGGAAGATGTTCGGTGTCCTCGTTGTGGAGGACGAGGCGGGCGGAGTGGGTTATTTGGCGGCTTTTTCAGGCAATCTTGTCCATAGCAACCAGCATGAGTTTTTCGTGCCACCCGTCTACGATCTCCTCCAGCCCGATGGGTTCTTTAAAAAGGAAGAGGAGGAAATCTCGGCACTTAACCATCGTATTGCGTCGTGGAAGCAATCTCCTGCTTACCTCGAAGCTCGCCTGACGTATGAAAAGGCCCAAGCAGAATCAGCCCGTGTATTGCAGACGTTCAAAGAAGAGATGAAGCTGGCCAAACTTAAGCGTGATAGGCTTCGGCAGCAGTCCCTTACCGACGAAGAGGAGGCAAACCTTGTGCGCGAAAGCCAATTTCAAAAGGCAGAATACAAACGCTTGGAACGGAAGTGGAAAGCCGAGCTGGATACGCTCGAAACCCGCCTGCGTCCTCTCCTCGAGCGGATAGAAGCTGGAAAGGCGGAAAGGAAAAGACGCTCGGCCGCTCTCCAACTTCGCCTCTTTTCCCAATTTCGTTTTCTCAATGCGCGTGGAGAACAGGCGGACCTTTGCACGCTTTTTGCGGATACGCCAACCCGCGTGCCTCCCGCCGGAGCAGGGGAGTGTGCCGCCCCTAAGCTCTTGCAATACGCCTACCTGCACCATCTCCGTCCGCGGGCGATGGCCGAGTTTTGGTGGGGCGCTTCACCCGTTTCGGAGGTACGCCATGCGGGGCATTTCTATCCGGCTTGTCAAGGAAAGTGCGGACCGATACTGCGTTTCATGCTCCAAGGTTTGGAGGTGGACGACGATCCGCTGGCGAAGGAGCCTGTACTTACTCCTTCATTGGAAATCCTTTACGAAGATGCCTATCTGTTGGTGGTAAACAAACCGGCAAGTATGCTTTCCGTGCCGGGCAAAGGTGCACGTACGTCGGTGTATGCTGAAGTGCGGAGGCGTTATCCGGAGGCTACCGGACCGCTTTTGGTACATCGCCTCGATATGGATACGTCGGGGTTGCTCCTCATTGCCAAGCGGAAAGATATCCATCAGGCGTTGCAGGCGCAATTCAAGCATCGCGCCGTACGGAAGCAATATGTGGCGTGGCTGGAGGGGAGCGTCCAAACGGACAAGGGAGTCGTCGACCTTCCGCTCCGTCCTGACCCGCTCGACCGCCCGCGCCAGCTGGTAGATAAGGTACAAGGTAAACCAGCCGTCACTCGTTTCGAGGTGCTCCGTCGGGAAGGAGGACGTACGCTGGTCGCTTTTTATCCGGAGACTGGTCGTACGCATCAGCTTCGCGTCCATGCCGCGCACCCCGAGGGGTTGGGGCATCCCATCGTAGGCGATCCTCTGTATGGCACTTCTTCCACTCGCCTTTACCTCCATGCAGCCCGCCTCACGTTCCGTCATCCAGCAACGGGCGAGGAGATGACAATCAAGAAAGAGGCAGCATGGTGAGAATAGAGCGACTATAATATATTGTATATAAAAAGCGGAAGGTAAGCCCGAAAGCTCCCTTCCGCCATCACTAATAAAACATATTTATCGGGCGATATCACATCGGCCTTTTTCTTTTGGGCTTAAAGCCTAATCTTAAATACCTGTTCTCCTACGCGGACGATGTAGATGCCTTGATTCAGGTGGTCGTACTGGTGGAGACCGATTTGCTCTTCATGACGTACAATCGCTCCTGTCATACTAACAATCCATATCGGCATTTGTTTCGGCGTATAGACATAGAGGCTGCCGTCTTGTGCATAGACCTTCACGCCCTCGATCTCTTCGATGCCCGTCGGGTTCTTTTCTACATCCGTCGCCTTCACGTAGATATCCGTATATACATTATATATAATATACTCGCCCGGCTGCACGCCCTCTTCGAGCTCTTCCCAGTATCCGTAGAGACTTCGCTTGAACCAGAGCTTCATATCGTCGGCATTATATCCTTCCAGAATCTTGTCGACATAGACGCTGACTTGGTTGCCTTCGCGCACCCTGTTCTTGCTGAAGGAGAGCTCGACGCCGTCGCACGTTGCTGCGGTGTCTACATACATATTATAATAGTCGATTTTGCCATCTCCGCCTGGAGTGTTTCCACCGTGACCGTGGTTGGGGTCGTTATCGTCGTCTTCCGTTACTTCACCTAAATCTATATTTTCACCATCCACATTATAATCCTTTCCATTTACCTTAGTGGCATAGTTTGTACTTTTGAAAGTATCGCTATCTTCCATCTTGAATCCTTCGATTGTAATGTGGTAAACATTATTTTTCCCAGATACCACATCTGCGTTAATCGTGCCGCTATACTTCGGCGTTTTGCCATTTACCAAATTATCTGCTACCACTAAATCAGCCACCGTCAATCCATCGATACTTGCCACTTTGTCTTTGAAAGAGATGTTCAACGGACGCGCGCTGATATTCAGGGAAACCTCTTTTGTATCGCCTGTTGTTATATAATCATTTTCTTCGAATGTAATAGTAGCCGTATAGCCACCTTCTTTCACATCTACTCCGACATTATCATAATCAACCGTGAAGTCTTCGTTTTCTGTCAAAGTTTCAGTAACGTCTTCGGCAACGGTAATGATAATAGTACCGATGTTCGGCTTTTTCCCGTCATAAACATGGCTGAATGTTCCGTCATTCAACATGTTCCATTCCGAATCTGTTCCCGGCTGAATATCCACATTGTCGGCATCGCCTTTAACCGTCAACGTTAATTGCAGTGGGTTAGTGCCCATCTTATAATTGCCGGCATCATCGCCAGTCAAGGTGGTCATGCTACTTGGATTGAATGTAACGTTATAAGTGCCAGGCGTTTTCTTCCACGCATCTGTTCCGTCACCAATGGTCGGTGTTGGGATTGTACCTGATACCTCATCACCATTAACAATACCATCAATCTTGGCATACTTGCTCCATGTCGGTTCAGTACTGCCAACAGTATAACTTACGGATGTGCCCTTCTCCGTTGCTACTAAACTCAATTCTTTTTGGGCAACCGTTATAGAACCTGTTAATGTTTTCTCAGTAGTACCTGCATCACTAATATGGTCTGTCCCATCTACAAACGTTCCGGTCAATGCTTCCAATACAATATTGGAATAAGTTCCAGCTTTTGTAATTAATAAGGTTTCTTTATCGCCTGTCGCCTCTGTTTTTGTACCTTCACCTTCCGTTCCAATAGCTTTGTAAGTATAGGATTTGATACGATAGTGTACTTGTTCATATAATGCTGTAAAGTCGCCATCGTAATCCTCTTGCTTGGCTTTAAGTGTCAGTAAGTGACGGCTTTCATACGCTCCTCGAATATCATTATGCGATGTACCATTATATATATGGTCTACGTTGGTAGTATTTACATCATAAATCTTCAACGAAGCTGTTTCAGAAATAATAAATGGGTCAAGTGTTACTTCACCGATTTGTGTGTCTTCACCATTCTTGATAATCACCTTTACATTATGCAGGATAGCTAAGCCGTTATCTGTACTTTTCAATGTTGGCGTACCGGTTAATTTATTCTGCGACAAACTTACGCCATAATCCGTAATACCACTCAATTCAAAAGTAAGTTTGCTTGCCACTTCATCCGGAACGATAATAATTTCAGGACTATCTTCATTATTATCCCAACTTGTACCGCTTACCACAAATATCTCATGATTAGATTCTGCCCAGATGGGGGAATAAGTGGCGGATTGGATTCCGCTTGGTGTTCCCATAGGAGCAGTAAATGTGGTGCTCTTCGTTGTATTATCAGTGGGTAAGAATACATCCGTTGTAGTTCCGTTGTCTTCTTGTCTATACCAACCGATGAATTGATGGCTTTGGGTGCAACTTGCGGCGCCTATTGTAATTCTTGATTCTGCTCCAAAGTAAGTTTCATTTAAAGATTGTCCTTCTACATCATTTACTTGGAATTTGTCAGGTATTGTAACGTTATGTTCCGTTCCTCTTTCTTCGGCATTCATCTGTTCGCCTTTCTCTAATGTTAACTGATAAGCATTGAGTTTGCCATCCCATGAGATAGCACCAGCACCCTCTTTTGTTGCCAATCTATCCTTAGTAATAAATACATTCTGACCTAACGTCAAAGTTGATGATTCATTACTTAAAACCAACGAATATTCTTGCGGAATATAAGAGCCCAATGTTACACTCCCATAAACAGTCGCTTCATTTTCTTTATTGTCAGGCATCTGTATTACGCAGTTTGTCGGATTAAAGTCATCCAATTCTGTGATGTCTATATTCTTCAACACGACAAATGTGTTCGTTTCTATATTTAATTTACCACTTGCTTCAGCCAAAGATCCGCCGATTGAAGTTCCTTCATTACCATTTCCATCATCGTGTCCTTGTGCAATAAGGGTGCCTCCTTTTATAGTAATTGTTCCGCATCCACCAAGCGATTCGTCTCCTCCTGATCCTTCTCCGTTACCAATTCCTCTAAATCCATCTACAGTCAAACTTCCGGTACTTTCTTTAGTTATAGTCAATGTCGAATTATTCGGCAAGAAAATAGCTGCTGCCTTTTCACTATAAAAATTGTTTTCGCCGATAACCGTCAAGTTGACTGTTACATCATTCGGAATATCCATCACACGTCCCGGATTTTCACCTGAGCCAATATTCCCATTATCTTTCAGGTTTAAAGCATTAATAGTTACATTATACTCTGTAATGTCTGTACCCCCAAAAGAGATTTTAGCATTTTCGATTTGTTCAGATCCTTCCTGTGTAATGGTAACATCCGCACTGGTTACCGTAACTGTTGGATTTGTTGAACTAATTGTTAGTGTTGTCTGAGCATCCTGCCCCCAAACCGCACCACTAAGCGTTGCCAAGAACGCCATCAAAAAAGTAAAAAGTTTTCGTTTCATAATACAATGATTTATTTGTGAATAGATTAATTAATATCCTTATTTAGCTCGTCAAGAAACATGTGCAAGCGGACGGTGAAACCGTCCAACTATGCTTAGCCGTTGTGTGTCGCATTCGCGCCATCCGCAGTTAAGCATAGTTGGACCTCTCTGAGGTCTGTTTACGATGTTTCTTGATTTCTGCATATTTACTTTTATTTAGTCGGTAGAGATATTCTACCTATACACGGTTTCTCATATTCCTCGCCATGTTGTTCTTCTGTCCAATCACAGAATGCTTGATAGGCTAAATGCATATTCTTATCTCCTTTACCCATTAGTGAATAGATTCCTTGTTTCTTTTAGAGGCCAGAGGCACAGTTTTTTTACGCTGTCCTCCAGTCTTAATTCTTGGCTGCCGGAGCGTCCTTCCGACATCTGCCCGAGATAGGGTTTCCTATCTGCGGCAGATTACCTTTGCTATCTCGGGCAGACTACCTTGGTTATCTGCCCGAGATGTCAGACCTTATCTCGGGCAGATAGGAGAGCCCCTCTCGGGTACATCCGGCGAGGGCTTCCCTGCAGCTCGCTTTATCCTTGTTGTTCAGACTCTTCTCCCTTTTTTACGGAGATGCGTTCGAACGTTACCTTTTGGCAGGCGGACTTTAAATCCTTGCTTGGTGTGAATACGATGCGCGGCTTTTTCATCATGGTCGCCGCGTCGAAATCCTCCTCTTGGATGGAACCTCGGCTGCCTACCGTTTGGCGGAACGAGCCAAAACCGTCGATGACGACCGTACGTCCGTTTTGCAGATGGGTTTTCAACTGGCGGACGAGGCGGTCGAACACGCCCTTCACATCGGCCGACGAGAGCGCGGATTCCTCTGCGATGTTCTCGCAAAGTTCTTCGAAACTGACTGTGCCGTTGTTCAACGCTTGTGCGTAATACAATTTGGCATCTTCACTGGCTCCTTCGCTGAAGTCTTTTCTTTGTACCAACTTATACTTAAAACTCATGGAATAAAACTTTTAAGTTTAACAATAACCACTCCGGTGGCGTTAACTTTTTGATTCGGGAAGCAAAATATTTCATTTTAGACGTCCCTTTAAAATGAAATATGGTTTGTCTGTAAAAAATATTTCTATATTTCTCCAAATATTTCTATCTCAAAGGTTTTGTAATTCGAAATAAAGAGTTACCTTTACCTCGATTTCGGGATTCAGCATTTCATTTTAAAGGGACGTTTAAAGTGAAATGCTTTTTCTTTTTATAATCAGTGAGTTGAGGAATTATTTTTAGGCTTAAAAGGAGGAATTTGTGTGTTAGAGGCTGAACCGTTTTGAAGGAAGTTTTTCCATATCAATTGCTATTATTCTCAACTAAAAGGGCTATCTTTGCCACATGATTCATCTGATAAATAGAAAAGCTATGGAAAAGAAAGAAAAAGGAAAAGTAGAAGTAAAGGTGGAAACGAGGAAACAGGAACCTAAACGGAAGGTGAGTAAGACGTGGGAAGCCGCCCAGCGTCTGAAAGGAACAGTAATCATCAACGACCCCACTTTGTTTTGGAGATGAGGTATTTGATTGACACTAATATTGTAATATATAATGGGGGATCCGGATAGTCTGGATAAAGATGTAAAAGCCCTTATCGCGGATTCGGATTCCTTATTATATATAAGTGCAGAATCTGCAAAAGAGTTAGTGATTGCTTATCGGAACAAAGGGTTGTTTGCCAAGAAATGGAAAACACCTGAAGATGTACTTTATTCCTTGGAAAATGAATATTTTATTCAGATTCTTCCTGTGAAAAGAGAACACATATTTACGTATGCTCGCTTAGAAATTAATGTACGGCAAGATCATAAAGATCCTTCAGACCATGTAATCATAGCTCATGCGATTACAGAGCATTTACCGCTTATATCAAGTGATACACGCTTTGATTTCTATCGCTGTCAAGGACTTGATTTAATATTCAATGAGAAGTAGAATCTCTTGAAGGAAGATTTTGATTAGATCCCTGGGACATAGGACTTATTCGATTGTCTGTGTTTCAGGGTTCTTTTTGTTTTTAATCTCAGTGCTTTTTGAATTTCTTTCTCTAACAGGCAATTCTTGCCATATTGGAAAGGGGAAAATGAAGAATGAGGAATGAAAAACAAAGAGGCACGGAGCTTTTAATTCTTCCGTGCCTCTGTATTTTTTATATAGGGATTACTTCAGTAAAGAGCAAGGACAAAGATGGTCTTTTTCGATGTCTTTGAAGTAATTGTACGTGCCGACCTTCAACTCGGCGCAAGCTGCATCGTCGCATACGATGATACCCTTTGGATGGAGCTGGAGCGCAGTAATGGTCCACATCTGATTGACGGCACCCTCTACAGCCTGCTGCAACGCGCGTGCTTTGTTATGTCCGTTTACCATGATAAGCACCTCTTTAGCGTCCAATACCGTACCTACGCCAACGGTAACGGCCGTTTTCGGTACTTTGTTCACATCATTGTCGAAGAAACGGGAGTTGGCGATGATAGTATCCGTGGTCAAGGTCTTCATACGCGTGCGAGAAGCCAAGGAAGAACCCGGTTCGTTGAACGCGATGTGTCCGTCCGGACCGATACCACCCAAGAACAAATCTACGCCACCTACGGCTTTCATCTTTGCTTCGTAGGCTGCACATTCTGCTTCGATATCTTCGGCATTACCGTTGAGGATATTCACATTTTCTGGCTTAATGTCGATGTGGCTAAAGAAGTTGTTCCACATAAACGAATGATAGCTTTCAGGATGTTCTTTAGGAAGCCCTACGTATTCGTCCATGTTGAACGTAATCACGTTTTGGAACGAGATGACACCCTGCTTGTTCAATTCAATCAAGTTCTTGTACATGCCCAGAGGCGAAGAACCCGTAGGTAAACCTAAGATAAACGGTTTTTCCGGTGTAGGATTAGCCGCTTTAATCTTGGCAGCTACGTAATTAGCCGCCCATTGGGACAGCTTCTCGTAATTCGGTTCAATAATTAATCTCATGATATATAATATTTTAATTGTTAGTTATATTTTTGTCTGATTATCGTTGTATTTACTTGGCTTGTCCGTTATGAATTTGTTCCGCCATCGCTTTTCCTAACGCCCAACATGCTTCGTATTGGGCAGGTTTCAAGCCTTGCTTTTGCTCGACAGGTTCGCCCACGATGGTCCATTTCATTTTCTCTCCAAAAGCCGCCAAACGTTTTACGGCTGCTCCTGCCCACGAGAAAGAGCCGAAATACCCGAAGAGACGCCCCTTTACTTCGCGTAACTCTATCTTTTGTAAAAGCGAATCTACCTCGGGGTAAAGCTGGTTACAATAGGTCGGGCACCCAATAATCAACGCCTTATATTGGAAGATGTCTTTCAAGATGTAGGAGGCATGGCTCTTGCTTACGTTGTGCATCACGATGCGTTTCACGCCATGTGCCGAAAGCGAAGAGGCGATAGCTTCCGCCATTTGTTCGGTATTTCCATACATGCTCCCGTAGACGATAACTACGCCTTCCTCTCCCTCATAGCGGCTCAACTGGTCGTATATCTTGACCACTTCCGGGATGTGTTTGGTCCATATGGGCCCGTGAGTAGAGCAGATGGTGCGGATGTCCAACCCGGCGAGTTTTTGGAGTGCTTTCTGCACAGGGCTTCCGTATTTTCCTACGATGTTGGCATAATAGCGTCGCATCTCGTCCCAGAAGTGGTCGAGGTTCAATTCCGTATCCAACACGCCTCCGTCCAGGGTGCCATACGTGCCGAACGCATCAGCCGAGAAGAGGATTCGGTCCGTCTGGTCGTATGTCACCATGACTTCCGGCCAATGCACCATAGGCGCGAGATAGAAAGAGAGCTTATGATGTCCGATTTCCAATGTGTCGCCCTCTTTGACTTCAACCAAGCCTGTCGTAATGCCA
This sequence comes from Parabacteroides sp. An277, assembly GCF_002159645.1. GTDB lineage: Bacteria > Bacteroidota > Bacteroidia > Bacteroidales > Tannerellaceae > Parabacteroides. The sequence goes on from NZ_NFJB01000045.1 coordinate 12,585, forward strand.
TGGAAACCTTCCAACATATCGAACGTACGCTTATTGCCGATGATTTGCACTTCGGGGTAAGTCTGGCGCAAGAGGCGGATGCTTCCGGCATGGTCGGGTTCCATGTGGTTTACGATGAGGTAATCCAACGGACGTCCGCCCAACGCATCTTCAATCTTCTTCAGGAAGATATCCGCGTAACATACATCGACGGTATCGACCAGGACGGTTTTCTCATCTGCTATTAAATATGAATTGTAGGAGACGCCATAGGGCAAAGGCCACATGTTTTCGAACAAGACCTTTTGCCGGTCGTTTACCCCTACGTAATATACTTTGTTTGCGATTTCTTTTAATCTGTACATATTCTCTTTATATACCTGATTTTACGTTTGTTTTCTCCTGGGCACGCCATACGAAGTAGATGCCCGCCAACACAAAGGGGATGCTTAAGAGCTGCCCCATATTCAAGAGCATGTTCGCTTCGAAAGCCTCTTGGTCGTTCTTCAAGAATTCGATAAAGAAGCGAGAAGCAAAGACACAAATCATGAACACGCCAAAGATAAACCCTTCCTTATGCCACGCCTGCTTTTTGAAATAAAGCCAATAGCAAAGGGCGAATGTAGCCAAATAGCAAGCAGCTTCGTAGAGTTGCGTCGGGTGACTGGGTGCGGAAAAGATAGGCTCGGCACCGGCTTTCCACTGATGGAGGTTTTCGATGAAACGGAACGCCCAAGGCAAATCCGTGGGATGCCCATAGATTTCGTGGTTCATCAAGTTCCCCAAACGAATCATGGCCGCCACCAATCCTGTAGGTACCACCAGCTTGTCGAATGTCCAAAGCATACTTCGGTGGGAGACGCGCTTCGAATAGATATAGATGGCAATGATGATTCCCAACGTACCTCCATGGCTGGCCAAGCCTCCTTCCCATATTTTCAGGATTTCAACCGGATTGGCTAAATAATAGTCCGGCGCATAAAAAAGGCAATGTCCTAACCGGGCGCCTATGGCCGTACCCAAGATGGTGTACATCAAGAGCGAGTCAATCCATTCTTGTTTCAACCCTTCTTGTTTCCACATCTTTTGGACGATTAAATAACCAATCCAAAACCCGATGGCAAAGGCCAATCCGTACCAGCGTATTTCTCTCGAACCGATGGTGAAGATGGCCGGGTCGGCAGTCCATGTGATAAAATCCAACATACTTTTTCAATTGACAATAGACAATGGAAAATTGAAAATCAACAAGTTTGTCAATTGTCAATTCGCCATTGTCAATTAATTAAGTTAAACCAGTCTCCGGATAAGTGTTTCGCGCTCTCCGTAGAGCATGTCGATGACAGGGAGTTCAATCATCGTATAGGCACCCGGTTTTTGCTTGAAGCTGGCACGCGCCACACATACAAGTATTTGGGCGGTCAATGCCGGATTGTTGATTTTCATATCAAACTCGATAAGCTGGTTTTGCGTCTTGCCCGATACGCCTTTGCGCGTCAGGTTCACGCCATGTCCCATATCTTTCAACGCATCGACCGATTCGACTTGCATGACGTGCGTTTCGTCGTGTGCAAAGTAATCATCAGCCTTGATAGCAGCGGCCACTTGGTTGAAGTCATATCCCTCTTTCACTTCGATATACACCATACGGCGATGTACGCCCGTCCCCAGCGGTATGGTCATGCTCAAGGCATTTTTAACACCTTCGATTGCTTTTACGGCTACGGTATGTCCCATACTCATACCCGGACCGAAGTTGGTATACGTGATTCCTTTCGGGACGATGGCTTCGAGCAATGCCCGTACAATCGAGTCACTTCCTGGGTCCCAACCGGCTGAGATGATAGCTACCGTGTTGTGTGCCTTCGCTACTTCGTCCAACGAACGGCGCAAGTCCACGATGTTCGTATGGATATCGAAACTATCTACCGTATGGATACCCATGGCTAAGATTTCCTTCGCATAATGTTCCACTTGGCGTGTCGGCGTGGCGAGGATGGCTACGTCTACCTTTTCTAATTTTGTAATGCTATCTACTACGGGGATTCCTTGCAATTCGGCAGGAACTTGCGTCGGATCCCGACGGATGACACCTGCTACTTCAAAATCTGGAGCTACTTCCAATGCTTCCAGCACATACTTTCCAATATTGCCATACCCAACGATGGCGGCTCTAATCTTTTCCATATTTATTGTTTAAATAATCAAAGGCAAAGATACGCATAAATAGGGATATGTCGTATGGAGATGACACAAAAATCTTTGCCCTTATTTCTCTTTTAGGTTACTTCTTACGTTTTAACAACACAATGACCGGGTTGGCTTCCTCTTTTTCAAGCAAGACAATTAACTAATTACGCTTTATGACATCTGCAGGATTTTCATTTGCGACTTTGGTTATTTGTATCCAAATCGTACTTAATACGAGCCCTATAATGCTGATTGTAATGCCAATCCATAAATACCATGGAATATTAATCCGATACGCATAATTTTGTAGCCATAGGTTCATTCCCCAAAATGTAATAGGAAATGCAAGCACACAAGCGATTAAAACATACAGCATATATTCCCGAACAAATGTTCCCAAGATCGTAGAAGGCAATGCACCTAATATTTTGCGAATGGCTATTTCTTTTTGTCTCTGTTCAGCCGTGGCTACTGATAAGGCGTAAATACCAATCAAAGAGATAAGCAAGCAAACTATCGCTAAGAGGGTAAACATTTTCAAACCGACTTGTTCTGACTGGTTTAATTGTTTATACAAATTATCGATAGAGGTCACGCTTGTATCGCCTAATGATGCATCAATCGTTGGCAAAAGCTTCGCTACTTGCTCAATTACATTCCATTCTTCTCCTTGCACTACGCGTATATATAATGTGTTGTTTTGCATAGGAGAAGGAACAAATATATTCGGGCGGATATGGTTTCGGAAAGAAAGCATGTGAAAGTCGTTTACTACACCGGCTATTTCATATTCTTCTGAAGTACCATCGCTTGGAGAAGGCATCCGGATCACTTTCCCAATCGGATCCTGCAACCCCATCGTGCGTACGGCTTCTTCGTTTAGAACTATCTTTTTAGGTTGACCTTCTTTCCACCACGAACCCTGAAGCATCTTTAAATGGAAGGTTTCAGCAAAATGTTCGTCCGTTAAGACGCAATCGAACGAAATTTTTTCCTGTGGATTTTTTCCTTCCCATGTGATATCCGTCATTACCGTAAAAGGATCGGCATGATGTTGCGGTTTAAAGCTGGCATCTGTAATGCTCTCTATTTGAGGTATAGCGGCCAGTTTATCTATTAATGCCGATTCGACTTTTCCAGAGTAATCTTGGAAACCTGTTAATTGGATGATGCCATGGCGGTCGAACCCTAAGTCTTTTTGATTGATAAAGTGCATCTGCATGGTTACGACTCCCGTTGCTACGATAAAAGTTATGCTAATGGCTAATTGTGAAACTATTGCTGTCTTTTTAATTAGCGATTGGTGTCTTATCGTTTCTCGTTGTGAAATGGGAAGTGTTGCAAAATGAATTAAGTTCCTGAAAATAAAGAAGGACAATATGCCGACTATGAGGATTAAGGCCAAACTACAGATTGCAAAAAGACATAATAATGAATGGACTTCAATCCGGATGTTTAAAAGCGAAGCAAAAGGCGTACGTATCACTAAAACAAAATAGAGGGAAGCAAGCAAAACCAGCATTACGGAGCATCCTAACTCAAACATCAATTGGCTAATTAATTGCTTTGCGCTTGCCCCGTTTACCATACGCAAATGTATTTCTCGAACTCGCAATTTGAAAAGGCTGAAATTCAGGCTTAAGAAATTGAAAAGCGCTGTACAAATTAATAAAACACCGGAAACCACAAACAAGTTTATGAAGTTCATGGTGAAGGGTGTTTCTGAATCCAATTGGTAACGGACGTCTTTAATCGGCAGTATGCGCAACTCCCTATCCTTTTGGATGCCTTGTTGGGAAATTAAAGTCGGTAATTGAGCGATGAGTTCATCCTTATGAGCTTGAGGATTTAAACGTATATAAGTATCCATTAGAAACATACCCCATTGAGCTTCTGCTGGAATGCTATTGAAAGACTTCAACATACCATGATTGACAATGGCTTGAAATGGCAAATTCGTATCGGCAGGAGGGTCTTTCACGATTGCCGTAACGGTATAAGGCTCCATGTCTGTTCGAATGGTATTTTGTATTTTCTGCCCCATGGCTTGTTCTATATTTCCAAATAGACGAATGGCACAACTCTCGGTGAGTACGATGTTATTCAATACCGGTAAAGGTTGCAAGGAATTGCCTAAAAGAAACTTTTGTGGAAAGACCTGGAAGAAAGAGCTATCTGCATAAATCATTTTTAAATGGATATACGGAATTCGGTCCGTCCGACAATTTTCTTCTCCATTAATAAACACGGTAGAAGATTCTATCATCGGAAATTGCGCACGTAGGGTTGTTTCGTATACTTTCGAAAGCCCTTTGTTTACTTGCCCGGATTGTTTATCTATTGCATATACTCGATACACATTGGGGTAAATGGCATCATACGAGGTTTCGTATTTCATCCAATAAAGGGCTGGAACAAAACAAGCAATGGCAAAAGCCAGTCCGAAGATGCTTACGAGTGATTGTGTTCGATGTTTCCAAATATTCCGGAAAGCTATTTTGAAATATGATTTCCACATGGTATTTACTTTTTCCTTTTTAAAGTATGAATCGATTGCAAAGATAGTTATAATCGCGGACAAATCTAACTATAACCGGAAGCAAATATAGTTATGTTTTTTTGCCGGTGTAAAGGAGGATTCAGGAAAAGATAAAAGAATAGGTGCTGGAAGCCTGTTTTGTTGGATAAAATAGGAGGTATTTTATTTCTTTATTGTATATTTGCAGTAAGGAAAAAGAAAGGAAAGAAGCCGTGCTGGCAGAGGTTGGAAAATTCTTCATTGATATATCCAAATTGGTGTTTGGCGGCATCATTTTAGCGAGTATTATGAAGCTTGAAGTAAATAAGCCTTTGCTTTTCATTTTGGGAGGCATATCCGTCGTAGCTTTTGCCTTTGCCGGATTAGCATTTATAGCTTTGTCGAAATCTAAAGAGTAAAGATTATGGAACTTATTATTTTTTTGTCTGTATTCAGTTGCATTGCTATTGTGGCAGGAATTTGGGCTTGTATCCAAATGCGGAAATCGAAACATGTGTTGTAAAAAATGCAAAGAGCGAACGCTATGTCCCGTTTTTTAGCTAATTTTGCCGCTTGAATCAAACATAAACAATACGTATGTCAATCTTCCGCTTTAATGCAGTAGAGAAAGCTTCCAACCGGAAGGCGGTGGAAGCCTGCACGCCCCACCGAAAAGTATCGGAATATTTCGGGGAGAACGTTTTCGACCGGAAAACGATGCAGAAATATTTATCCAAAGAGACATTTAAGGCTTTGACGCAATCTATCGACCGAGGCGAACCCATCGACCGCGAGATTGCCAACCATGTAGCTGCCGGCATGAAGATGTGGGCGCTCGAAAAGGGCGTCACGCACTACACGCACTGGTTCCAACCCCTTACGGACGGCACCGCCGAGAAGCACGATGCTTTCGTGGAGCACGATGGAAACGGGGGCATGATTGAGGAATTCAGCGGCAAGTTGCTTGTCCAGCAAGAGCCAGACGCGTCGAGCTTCCCGAACGGAGGCTTGCGGAACACCTTCGAGGCGCGCGGTTATTCGGCGTGGGACCCTTCGTCGCCCGCTTTCATCGTCGACGATACGCTTTGCATCCCGACCGTGTTTATTGCTTATACGGGCGAGGCGCTCGATTACAAGACGCCGCTTATCCGCTCCATCGAGGCGTTGAACAAGGCGGCGACCGACGTTTGCCAGTATTTTAGTGATGACGTGCACAAGGTGATTGCTTACTTGGGTTGGGAACAAGAGTATTTCTTGATTGACGAGGATTTGTATTCCGCCCGCCCGGACTTGTCGCTCACCGAACGTACGCTTTTGGGGCACGAGAGCGCGAAGAACCAGCAGCTCGACGACCATTATTTCGGGGCGATTCCTTCGCGGGTGCAGGAGTTCATGAAGGATTTGGAGGCCGAGTGCTACAAGCTGGGCATTCCCGTCAAGACGCGTCATAACGAGGTGGCACCGAATCAGTTCGAGTTTGCGCCAATTTACGAGGAATGCAATCTGGCGAACGACCATAACCAGTTGCTGATGTCGGTCATGAAGCGCGTCGCACGCCATCATAATTTCCGTGTCCTCTTGCACGAGAAACCCTTCAAAGGGGTGAACGGTTCGGGCAAGCATTGCAATTGGTCGATGGGAACGGATACGGGCATCAACCTCTTCTCGCCCGGAAAGAACCGCGAGGATAACTTGCGTTTTATTACCTTTATAGTCAATACGATATTAGCTGTATACAAATATAACGCCCTCCTGAAGGCGACCATCGCTTCGGCGACGAACGCCCACCGCTTGGGGGCCAACGAGGCACCGCCTGCCATCATCTCGACCTTCCTCGGGACGCAGATCAGCGAAGTGCTGGATAAATTCGAGAACGCCTCCATCGAAGACGCTATCGTGGTGGACGACAAGAAGCGCCTCCACCTCGGCTTCGGGCAGATTCCGGAATTGCTCCTCGACAATACGGACCGCAACCGCACGTCGCCCTTCGCCTTTACGGGCAACCGCTTCGAGTTCCGCGCGTTGGGCTCGTCGGCCAATTGCGGCTCGGCGTTGTTGGCGTTGAACTCGGCCGTGGCTTACCAATTGCGCCAGTTTAAGGCGGATGTCGATACGCTTCGCGAGGCGGGAAGCTCGAAAGAAGCGGCCATCTTCGAGGTGTTGAAGCGCTATATTCAAGAATCGAAACCGATTCGCTTCGACGGCAATGGCTATAGCAAGGAATGGGAAGCGGAAGCCGAGCGCCGCGGACTGGATTGCGAGCGCAGCGTTCCGTTGCAATACGACGCTTACCTGAAGCCGGATGTCGTGCGGATGTTTGAAGCGACTGGCGTCCTGAGCCGCAAGGAGTTGGAAGCGCGCAACGAGGTGAAGTGGGAAATCTACATCAAGAAGGTGCAAATCGAAGCGCGTGTCTTGGGCGACCTTTCGCTCAACCATATCATTCCCGTAGTCATCCGTTATCAGACGGTCTTGTTGGAGAATCTTTTACGCCTTAAGGAAACGTTCGGGCAAGAGGAATATGAAGGCATGGCGGAAGAACCGCGCCGCCTGATCCGCAAGATTTCAGGACATATTACCGCCGTGACGAAGAAGGTGGACGAGATGGTCGAGGCACGCAAGAAGGCCAACCGCATCGCCGACATGCGCGAGAAGGCCATCGCTTACCACGACACCGTGGCTCCTTATCTGGAGGAAATCCGCTATCATATCGACGAACTGGAACTGATGGTCGACAACCAGATTTGGCCGCTCCCAAAATACCGCGAACTGCTTTTCATTCGTTAATATAGAGTAAACGACCTTTACGCACAGAGGCGCTAAGGCACGGAGAATTCACTTAATAGAATAAGAAAACTCCGTGTCTCCGTGCCTCTGTGTTTTTTTATTCCTTTCCACAAGGCGCATCCGCGCCTGCAAACCGCTCCAATTATAACTATAATCTTCGCCCTCCACGCCGCCGATTTATACCTATTATTATAATATAAGGGCACGCAGACGGCATAGATTTCAGCTGATTCTAATTGGATACGAAGTATTTAGCTCCCCAAAAAATCTCTGGTTATCTGTCGTATCTGTGTCTGCGTGTCCTTATTTTAGAATACTTCGTCCTGTTTTTAATTTTCTGTATAAAATTGCCTATTTTTAAGAGGACAAATTTACAAAGATGGGAGTTTTTATTGACTTCTCAGCAATAATTTATTATGTTGTAAAACATTGATTTTTTGTTGATTATTATTTGCTTACCTGAAATATTACACCTACCTTTGCATCGTCGAAATAAAACGAATTATTTCATACAACTGTAAATTTTAAAATATGACGAAAAAGAAAACAAAGGCAGACGAGATGGCCCAGGTTGCCATTCCTGCCACCCAACACATCGAGGAGACGTTGGTGAAAAACCGACAAGTGAGTCAGGATTGCCAAGCCGCGGGCTGCGCGCTTTGGCGACGGATTGAACAAAACGGCGTGGACGAAATCGCAGCGGACGAAGTACGTGCGTATATGTTCCGTGCGGCGAACGAAGTGCAGCAGATGATGGCGGCGCGAAAGCCGTTCACCGACCGCTTACGGGCTGTGTGCACGCAGTTTACGGCGCTCGAGAACGCGATTGACCCGAAGAAGGAGGCGTCGCCCGCGCATCGCTGCCACCGCGCACTGACGGCCTACCTGAAGTCGAAACGCGCCGAAGCGGAAACCACGCGCAAACAGTTGGAAGAGAACCTCGTGCGTTCGCAGAAACGGGCTGAATCGCGCAAGGGTTGGAACGAAGTACAACGACAGGCCGCCCTCAGCCGCGCCGAGGAGCGATACGCCGAAGGCATCCGTTCGCTCTCGCAGCAAACAGTTGAGGTCGAGTTGATTCCGCGTCCCGCCGCGCCCGAAGGCTACGTTGAGCTCTTCAAGTTCTGGTGGGAGAACGTGGGGCAAAACCTCTCCACCGACGACCTCGACCGCATCTTCCACCCGATGTTGATGTACGCGAAGAAGCAAGCGGCTAAAGGTGTCTTTATTAAGGATTGTAATGTAAATTATGTAGAAGAACCTAAAGTAGCGTAAATATTTCGTTCTTTTTCCTTGATGAAAAAGAACCAAAAAATCAAGGCTGCGTCTGCTGGGCTGCTCGTTCGCTGCACTCCGCTGTTCGCGCCGCAAACTCGCGCTCCGCGCTCAAACAGCGACGCTCTCGGCCGCTCCGTTCCGCTCGCTCTCTTTACGCCCACCAGACAGAGGCCGGTTTAATTGACAATTGAGAATGGACAATTGAGAATTTTCCCCTTGTCCGTAGGGGTAGACCCACATGTCTGCCTTGATGTCTCAAAATCTCGATATATTGTTGATACACAAAAGAAAAGAAAAGGTCAGACCATAGGGTAGACACGCGGGTCCGCCCCTACGAACGGATATTAATTGTCCATTGTCAATTGGATTGGCCTAACGGAAGCGGCGTAAAGCAAATTCCAAGCGGAGCGAAAAGAAATCTCGGTTGTTTGAGCGAAGCGAGTTTTCCGAGATTTCCGCTCCGCGCCGCGAATTTGTAGCCGCTGGAGTGTAAGCCTTGATTTTTTTGTTCTTTTTCATCAAGGAAAAAGAACAGAAAATATTTTAAATAAAAGAATAACAAATAATAGAAACATGATACTAGATATAAATAAAACAGAAGCGCAATTCGCGCATATTTCGATTAAAAACAACCAGTTGAAGGCGATTGTGAACGTCTACCAGCCGGAGACGAACGACGCATTCCAATATACCTATCGGAACGACGCCCCTGTACACGAGGAATTTACGGATACTGTGTCGCGCCTCGGCTTCCACGTCGAACAGCTTTTGGGGCAAACCATCCCGCATCTCGCCGTGGAGGGCTATTACCGCCAACCAAGCGGCGACTCCGAGTTGCTGACCATCTATGCAGCTATCCGTAGCGAGCGGGTGTGCCGGCTGAACTTCGCCGTCCGCGTGCATCTCGGCGCCGAGGATTATCCGCACATGGACCGACTCCTGGACGACCTCGCCCGCTGCGAGGCGGAGGCGTTGAAGTATATCCACGAAGACAAACGATTTGGATGTGAAATGTTTATACAGTTTGCAGCGTAAAATAAATTAATGTAGAATTCTGTGCTAAAAAATACAAACAAAATGAATTATAAATTATATAATATAGATTGCAGATTGCAATACGAAGCCGCCGCGAAGGTGTTCTTTCATTTGGTAGAAGGCTGGCGGAATGCCCGGAATTACCGCACGCGTCTGTCCCGCGAACATGGATATTTTTACGATACGAACAGTGAGCAATGGATTGCGTTCGACAACCGAACACGCGAGTTTTTCGTGGAACGGTTCGACACCGAGCGCGAGGCAATTAAATTCCTGACCGATGGCCCCAACGATCTCCCTGCTTGAACGCGCTATCCTAAAATATACAGGATTAGAAACAGTTGCAGAATATCGTTTCCACCCGACACGCGAATGGCGGTTCGACTTTGCCGTCCCCGCGGCGCGCGTCGCCATCGAGGTAGAGGGCGGCATCTGGAACGGTGGTCGCCACTTCCGCGAAGAGGGTTGGCGTAGAGACCTGGAGAAATACAATGAAGCGGCGGCGTGCGGTTGGCTCGTCATCCGCACCATTCCGACGGAGCTTCTGAAGGTGCAGACGTTGCAGTTGATTGTACGGGCAATCAATACTCGTTCACATTAATAGATTATTTTCTGTTCTTTTCTCTTGAAAGAAAATAACCAAGTTGTTTTCCGTTCTTTTGCCTTGATGCAAAAGAACCAAAAAATCAAGGCTTACACTCCAGAAGCTACAAATTCACGGCGCGGAGCTGAAATCTCGGAAAACTCGCTTCGCTCAAACAC
>NZ_NFJB01000046.1 GCF_002159645.1 Parabacteroides sp. An277
CGCGAGTTTGCGACGTGAACAGCGGAGTGCAGGAAGCGAGTAGCCCAGCAGACGCAGCCTTGAACTTTTGGTTCTTTTCTTTCAAGAGAAAAGAACAGAAACAATTATTGGTAAAAAAGTTTGTAGCTGCAGGCCTCGTTTCGCTTCGACCGGCAGCTATGCACAGAAGTCCTCTTCGAGGACTGTTTTATTACCTATATCGTGCCTCGAAGAGGCGCAATTTTAGGTAGCCGTGGGTCAAAGCGGAGCGAGGCCTGCGGTATCCAATTTAAGTGAAAGAGCCGTGAATCCGCTCTATTTTTTGCCCCATTGTTTTCTTTCCTTCCTGTTAATTTCTAATTTTCAATTGTCAATTTGTCCGCATCATTTGGAAAAAAAAGGGATTATCCGTACATTTGCATCATCTGAAACGAAAAAAACGAAACGTATGCGAATTATCGAGATATGTGCCAACTCGGCACAGAGTTGCGTGGAAGCAGAAGCCGGAGGAGCCAAACGTGTAGAGCTTTGTGCCGGCATTCCGGAAGGAGGAACGACGCCAAGCTATGGGGAGATCCGGATGGCAAAGCAATTGACGTCGCACATAGATATTAATGTAATCATACGCCCGCGCGGAGGCGATTTCCTGTACACCGAGGCCGAAATCGGTTCGATGTTGCTCGACATCGAGCTGTGCAAGCAATTGGGCGTGCATGGTGTTGTGTTTGGGTGTTTGACGGCTGAGGGCGATATCGACGTGCCATTGATGCGCCGGTTGATTGAAGCGGCCAAGCCGTTGTCGGTCACGTGCCACCGGGCGTTCGACGTATGCCGCGACCCCTTCGAAGCTTTGGAGCAACTGATTGCCTTGGGCTGCGACCGCATCCTGACGTCGGGACAGCGCGCCAACGCGGTAGAGGGCATCCCGCTGATTAAGCAATTGGTGGAAAAGGCGGCCGGACGAATCATCATCATGCCCGGATGCGGCGTGCGCGAAGGCAATATCGCGCAAATTGAGCGTGAGACAGGTGCGAAAGAGTTCCATACCTCGGCGCGGAGTATCGTGTATAGCCAGATGAAATATCGCAACGAACAAGTTCCAATGGGCAGTACTGCAGTGACTTCCGAGTTTGAGACGGTACAAACCGATAGAAACTTAGTAAAGAAAATGGTGTAATTCTTTTATAGTCTCGCAAATTTTGTTTTCCTTTGCGAAAAATATCATTTTAAGGTGATGATGATTTTGAAAGCTGGGCAAAAAGTTTCATCTTTGCACGCGGGAAACAGATGTTGAAAAAGGATAAACAAGAATCTTTAGAATATAATGTTGAGAATTAAGAAGTTTATTTCGTTAGGAGTATTGGTGTGGTTGACCCTGCTGTCCGCCAAGGCGCAGAACAACACGGCTTCTCCTTATACCCGTTTTGGATATGGGGAATTGGCCGACCGTTCGTTTGGCGCAGGGCGTGCGATGGGAGGTATTGGAGTAGGATTGCGTTCTCCGAAACAAATAAATCCGATGAACCCGGCATCATATAGTTGTATGGATTCGTTGACGTTCATTTTCGATTTTGGGGCCTCGCTCCAATCAGCCACTTACAAAGATGCGTCGAACAAGTTCAAGAAATTGAACGGGAATGTGGAATATATCGCGTTGCAATTCCCGATTACGCGTTGGTTGGCGATGAGCGCAGGGTTGTTGCCCTATTCGTTCGTGGGATATGAATTTGGCGAAGTCTCTCAAGTAGATGGGCAAAGTTACGCCAATACGTATTTTGGCTCGGGCGGATTAAACGATTTGTATGGTGGTTTATCTATAGATGTATGGCGGAAACGATTAGCGATAGGCGCGAACTTTGGTTTCTTGTTCGGAAATATAGAACATACGCAACAAACCCAATTCGGGAGCGATGACTCGACCACGCCTTATCAGAACAGTCGGACGCAACGCATTGAGATACGCGATATGAAGATGGATTTCGGCGTGCAATACACGCATCCGCTGAGCGCGACGGAGAGTTTGACGTTTGGTGTGACCTATTCACCCAAGAACCGGTTGAATGCGAAGACTTACGATACGCGTGAATTGTTGAATGGGAGTTCGGTTGTGACCTATGAACGGGATACGATACAGGGTGCCACATACGATTTGCCCAATTCGTTTGGTTTTGGTGTTTCTTATACGAAGATAAACAAGCTGCTTTTGGCTGCTGATTTCTTGTATGAAAATTGGAGCAATGCGTCGTACCGAGGAGCGACGGACGCGTTCCAAAATCGTACACGCTTGGCGATAGGTGCAGAATATTTGCCAGACCCGCGCGGTCGGAATTATTTTCAAGCCGTTCGTTATCGTGCTGGTTTTCATTATGGCGACTCTTATATTACAGTAAATCCGGAGAATGGAAACAACAGCGCGGGTTATAAGGAATACGGAGTAAGTGTCGGATTTGGCTTCCCGATGTTAGATAACCGTTCGATGGTGAACGTAGGATTTGAATATGTGAAGGTGAAACCCGGAGAAGCGTATATGATTGACGAACAGTATTTTCGTGTGACGTTGAATTATACATTCAACGAACGTTGGTTCTTTAAGTTTAAATTGGATTAAAGGAATAAATAGTTAACTTTAATAAGAAAATATATGAAGATCAAGGTATTATTATTAGCTCTTGGCTGTACAATGGGAACATTGGGAGCTTATGCCCAGAAAGGCGTAGACACAGGAACACGTTTTGGGCACGGTGAGGACAGTATTCGTTGTATTACGAACATTAGTTTGTTCACTCCGTATGCAAAAGGCGGAAATTACAAAGACGCCTTAGAGTTTTGGAAGATTGCTTACGAAGAATGTCCGGCGGCAACAAAAGACATTTATCTTTATGGCGTGCGCATCGTCGGTTGGCAGATCGAAAATGAAAAAGATCCGGCTAAAAAGGCTCAGTTGATAGATGAATTGATGGGTGTTTACGACAAGCGTGTGAAGTATTTTGGTAACGATAAGCGTTATGGCAAAGATTGGATTGTTGGCAATAAGGCCGAAGACTATATAAAGTATGCAGGTGCAAATTTGGATGCCGATAAATTGTATGGTTGGTTGAAAGAAGTCATCGATGAATTCGGCAATAAGTGCGAAGTAAAGGCTGTTGCGTATTATTTGTTCGCTTCGCGACAAAAAATGCAGGCTGACCCGAACTTTAAAGACCAGTTCATCCAGAATTATCTGACTTGCTCGAATATCATCAACACACAGATTGAAGCTGCCAAAGCTGCCAACAACCAGAAAGAGTTGAAAACATTGGAAGCTTATCAGACGAACTTGGAAACCAACTTTGCCAATAGCGGTGCGGCTGATTGCGAAACATTGGAAAATGTATATGGCGCAAAGATAGACGAGAAAAAAGACGATTTGGCTTTCTTAAAGCAGACAATTGCCTTGTTGAGAAAGTCTCGTTGCCAGGAAATCGAAGTATACTTTAAGGCTTCTGGCTATGCGCATCAGATTGAACCGACTGCAGAATCGGCTGTAGGTTTGGCTAAGCAAGCAGTGAAGAAGGAAGATTATGATACGGCTATCAAGTTCTTCGAAGAAGCGGTAGGTTTGGAAACAGATGCAGCGGCTAAAGCAGAAGATTATTATATGATGGCGCTTTTGGCATTCGACAAGAACCAGTACACGCAAGCTCGTGAATATTGCCGTAAAGCCATGAGTGAAAAAGCAGACTATGGTGCTCCTTACATGTTGATTGGTAAGATGTATGCTGCTACGGCGAAATCAATTTATCCGGACGATCCCGTATTACAGAGAGCCGTTTACTATGCTGCTATCGATAAATTCCAGAAGGCAATACAAGTAGATCCTGAAAATTGCACGGAAGAAGCTAAGAGCTTGATTGGTTCATACCAAGCTCACCTGCCGTCTACAGAGGAAATCTTCATGCACCCGGATTTGGAAAAAGGTAAACCATTTACAGTAGGTGGATGGATTGGCGAGACAACGACTATCCGATAAAAGATTCGTATGAACAAACGTTTTCTTAGTAAAACGAATCATTCACAGAACATAACAACTACTTTCGTGGTAGTTGTTATGTTTCTTTTGTGTATAAATCTTTCTTGTTCGGAAGAAAAAAAGGAATGGGTGGCGGTTCCTTCGGATCCCGAGAAAAGTTATACAATGAAGGCAACCGAGGTGAATACATTGATTTCGGATTCAGGCATTACGCGTTATCGCTTAACTGCTCAGACGTGGTTGGTGTTTGATCGGGCAAAAGAGCCCTATTGGTATTTTCCAGAAGGAATTTATGTAGAAAAGTTTGATACGTTGTTTCATACCGAAGCCAGCATTAAGGCTGATACCGCTTATTATTATGATAAAAAAGGTTTGTGGCGATTGATAGGCCATGTGGAAGTAGAGAGTTTGGAAGGAGAACAATTCAGTACTTCCGAATTGTTTTGGAATCAGAAAGAAGAGAAGGTTTATTCGGATAAATACATCCGAATTCAACAAGAAGAACAGATTGTAACAGGCATCGGTTTTGAGTCCAACCAAAACATGACAAAGTATAAGATATTTAATTCGCAAGGTGTATTTCCTGTGGAGGAAACTGCACGGGCGCAAACACCTGCGGATACGTTGCAAATGGAAACTGACTCTATCATGCAAAAGCCTGTTACCGATACATTAAAGCACAGATAATATGGATATGCAGGAAAATATATGGATTGCTTTGGCCTTTTCCTTTTTCTTCTCAGGAATGGAAGTCGCTTATCTTTCGGCTAATAAGTTGCGTTATGAATTAGATAAGAATAGCCGGAGTCTGACGAGTTGGATTTTGGATCTCTTTTTCCGGAACCCCAATCAGTTTATTGCGACCATGTTGGTGGGGAATGCGATTGCATTGGTGGTGTTGAGTGTACAAATCGTAATTGAATCGACGGATTGGCTTACTTCGATGTGGGGAAATCCTGTCGGAGTGGTGATTTGCCAGGCTTTTTGTATTGCTTTGGTCGTTTTATTTGTGGGAGAGTTTATCCCTCGTTTGTTGTTTAAAATGAATCCGAATTTCTCATTGCGGCTCTTTGCTATTCCGTTATTCTTTATTTATATCTTGTTTTATCCGATTGCGAAGTTGTTTGCCTTTTGTTCTTTTTTGTTATTGAAATTGTTTGGTGTCAAGGGAGTGAAGGTTTCGCGGGTGTATGCATTGGGTAAGGTTGAGTTGGATTCGTTTATTCAGCAAAGCATAGAAGAGGCGCCTCAAGACGAAGAAATGGATACGGAGGTGAAAATGTTTCAAAACGCGTTGGACTTCTCGAATGTCCGTTTGCGGGATTGCATAGTGCCTCGGACGGAAATTGTAGCCTGCGATAAACAGTTGGGTATCGATGAGTTACGGGAACGGTTCATTGAAACGGGCTTATCGAAGATATTGGTTTATAATGAAAATATTGATGATATTGTAGGTTATATCCATTCATCGGAGTTGTTTAAGCATCCAACGGATTGGACTACTAAAATACGTCCTGTGCCGGTTGTTCCGGAAACAATGACCGCCAATAAGTTGATGCGTCTTTTGATGCAAGAGAAGAAAAGCTTGGCCGTGGTGGTGGACGAGTTTGGAGGAACGTCTGGCATGGTGACGTTGGAGGATTTGGTGGAAGAGATATTCGGGGAGATTGAAGACGAGCATGATGTAAAGATGCATGTAGCAAAGAAAATAGCCGATAACGAGTATATTTTGTCCGGAAGGCTTGAAATAGATTCTTTGAACGAAATGTTTGATTTGGATTTGCCTGAATCGGATGAATATGTGACGGTTGCGGGTATGATTCTGCATTATTATGAAGATTTCCCCAAACCGAATGAGACGGTGGTATGCGGGAATTATTCTTTCAAAATAATCCGGGCTACGGCCACCAAGATAGAACTGGTGCGCATGAAAGTCCTTGAAGCGGATGAAAAATAAGGCGGAATCCTATTCGATTATAGGCGGAATCGTTTGGGTTTATGCCTATATTTGGAAGAGATTATCGTTGTATTTCTGAAAAAAAGCAGAGAAAGTGTCGTAACATTTTCTTTTTTATTATCTTTGCACCCTAAATTGCGGAAATGAAAAGAAAGATAAGTATAAACATAAAATAAGAAACGATAAATGGCTACGCTGGAAAAAATTAGAAGCAAAGCTGGACTGCTGGTCCTGGTAGTGGGAGTGGCATTGTTCGCTTTTATCATTGGAGACTTTTTGAATTCAGGTTCAACTTATTTCAGACAATCCCAGGAGCGGGTGGCTGAGGTAGACGGTCAGGTAATTCATATTCAGGATTATCAATCGTTAATCGACGAGATGACGGAAATGTATAAGATGCAGACCGGACAAACGAGCCTTCCGGATGAGTATCAAGCTCAAATCCGCCAGAACGTATTTAATACGATGGTGCAGGACATCGTGTTGGGGGAAGCAACTGAAAAGATAGGTATGGTTGTTTCGCCGGAAGAATTGTTCGATATGGTGCAGGGTGAAAATATTTCTCCGTTGATTCAACAAATGCCGATGTTTGTCAATCAACAGACGGGTGCCTTCGACCGCAATGCGTTGTTGCAATTCTTGAAGACGATTGAAGATGATAATATCGCTACGATGCCTCTCGATCAGCAGGAACAAATCCAGAAAGCACGCAATTTCTGGTTGTTCTGGGAAAAGAATATCAAACGTCAACGTTTGGAGCAGAAGTATACGACGTTACTTGCGAAGGCTGTAGGTGCCAATAAGTTGGATGCAAAAGAATCATTCGACGAGAATGCGAAAAATGCCGACATTGTCTATACGATGCAATCTTATACTACGATTCCGGATTCGACGATTGAAGTAAGTAAGTCGGAGATTGAAAAACTCTACAACGAACGCAAGGAGATGTTCAAGCAGAAGGAAACGAAGGTGGTAAAGTATGTGTCGGTGGATATTCGTCCGAGCCAAGACGATTATAACGATGTGCAGAAAGATATCGAATCGTTGAAGGAGGAGTTCACTACAAGCCAGAATGTAGCGGATATTGTCAACGAAAATTCGGAAGTACCTTATATGGATGCTTTCTTTACCGAGAAATCGTTCGACCCGGAAATGAAGCAATTCGTAGCAACTGCTAATGTGGGAGATGTCTACGGTCCGGCTTTTGAAAACGATAAGTATCGTATGTTTAAGCTTGTGGATAAGACATCAGCACCGGATTCAGTAAAAGTGGCTCACATCATGGTGACGCGGTCATCGGAGGCTGAAACGAAAGCTTTGGTGGATAGTTTGATGGGTGTTATCAAAGGAGGTGCGGATTTTGCGGAATTGGCTAAGAAACATTCCATCGATCAAGCTGCCCAAAATGGAGGTGAATTGGGATGGTTTACAGAAATTACGGCTTTGCGTGGGGTAAACGAAGACTTTAAGAATGCTATTTTCTCGACGCCGGTCAATGAGATTGCCGTAGTGAAGTCGATGTATGGCACGCATTTGGTAAAGGTGTTGGAAAAAACGGCCAATGTGACGAAATACAAAGTGGCTGATATCGATATGACGGTTTCACCCAGCTCGAAGACTTATAGTAATATTTACAATGAGTTGAATCAATTCATCTCGAAGAATCGCGACATTGCGAAGTTGGATACTGCCGCTCAGTCTGCCGGTTATCAGGTTGTATCGAATATTTCGATTACTCCAGACAATGAAGTATTGGGAACGATTCGTAACTCTCGTCCGGTAATTCGTTGGGCGTTCCAGAATGATAAGGGTGCCGTATCTGAAATCTTTGAATGTGATAATAAATTTGTCATCGCTGCGGTCGAAAGTAGTATACCAGCTGGTTATACGCCGGTCGATCGTGTAGCTGCTGGTTTGAAAGCGGAAATTATCGCACAGAAGAAGGGTGAAAAGATTGCGGCTGAATTGGCTGCTAAAAATCTCACCACGATTGAAGCATACGCTGATGCGATGAGTTCATCCGTCGATAGCGTGAAGTTTATTTCCTTCGGTACGCGTCGTATCTCGGGAATTGGCGTAGAGCCGAAGTTGAATGCGGCCGTTTCGTTGGCTAAAGTAAATGAAGTGAGCGCACCCGTGCAAGGAAATAGCGGCGTGTATGTATTTAAGGTATATGCCGAGAATCAGGATGGAAAGGAATTTGACGAGGCCGCTACAGTACGTTCTCTGGATGCAACGAATATGTATCGTCTCTCTTATCAGACAATTCAAGAATTAATCAATGAAGCCGATGTGGAAGACAATCGGATTCGTTTCTATTAATTGTTGTTTTTGGATTTATATCAAGCCGGGAGTTAAAGGCAGATGCTTTTAGCTCCCGGCTTTTTTTGTACCTTTGCGCCCGAAAAAAATAAAGCGTAAAGAATGGCAGACTATAAAGAGATGAGCGAGCAAGATGTCCTTTTGCTTCGTCGTAAGTTGGACCTGTTGTTGCGAACGGGCAAGTTATTGGTAGAGAGTGCAGCCGATACGAATAGAATCGATCGGAACATGAAGCGCGTGGCGGCTTTCCTGGGTATTCCGGAAGATAAATTGCACTTGGATATCCGTTGGTCGATGATTATGGTGAACGTGAGCGACGAGGCGCATTCCTTTTCTAAGTTCCAAAAGTGCGAGAAGCATGGCATCAACATGACGGCCATCACGGAAATCAGCAAACTTTCCTGGCGTGCCATCGAGCAGGATTATTCGCTCGACCGTTATGAAGAGGAACTGGACCGGATTGCTCGCCAGCCTCGAAACTATAAGCCTTATGTGGTCGCTATCTGTGCCGGATTTGCCTGCGGTGGATTCTGTAAATTGTTTGGGGGCGATTGGATTGCGTTTCTGTTTGCCTCTATTTGTGCTTTTGCGGGATTCCGTCTGCGGGCGCGCTGTATTGAGTTTGGGATTAATGCTTATATGAGCATGGCGATTGCGGCGTTCGTTTCCACTTGCTTGGCTTATCTTACGTCGCTGACCGATTGGTCCGCTACGCCTTATCATGCCTTGCTCGCGTGTGCGCTTTTTATTGTCCCCGGCGTGCCGCTTATCAACTTTGTAGATGATATGTTGGATAATTTCCTCTTGGTCGGCATTACGCGGGCTGCCAATACCGTGATGATGATTGGGGCGATGGCGTTCGGTATTGCGTTTGCGCTGCGCCTTTTTGTCATGAACGATGTGACCATCGACCATAAGTTTAGCGAACTCAGCATGGTGCCGCACGACCCTTATTATATTTACGCGATTGCCGCCGCTATTTCGGCCATGGGTTTTTCGATGATATTCAACATACAGCGGCGCTTGCTTTGGGTAGTGGCGTTGGGGGGTATTCTGGCTGTTTGTACGCGCAATTTTGTAAATTTCGAGTTAGGATATGGCCCGGTGGTGGGCTCGTTTATGGGTAGCTTCGTCGTCAGTTTGGTGGCGGTGAAGGCGGTATATTGGTTCGATGTGCCGAACCACGTGCTGACGATTCCTTCCGTTATCCCGATGATTCCCGGCGTGTTGATGTATCGTTCGCTTTTGGGATTTATCAATATGCATGGCGTGGTGGGCGAAGTGACGAGTGCGTTCTACAACGGCGTCAATTCGGCTATGATTATCTTCTGCATCTCGTTGGGTGTAGCCGTCCCGAATATCTTTGCCCGCCGTTACATTGCCAAAGACCGTCGTCGGCTCCTGGAGGAAGAGCTGGAGAAGAGGCGGCAGCGTGGGAAGTTTATCGAGTGGTAACCCCCGCTCCCTGTTTCCTCCCGGCGGAAGCCCTCCTGCGGCGGCCGCCTGCCATTTTCCCTTAGAAAAATTTGCGCTCCCGCCCAAAAGTAGAAAAAATTCCCGATAATTCGTCATTCTCGTATATCCGTATAGAATTTATCCGGTATATTCGTTAGCTATGACTAAAGTAAACGAATCGACTACTCTATCTTGTTAGCTATGATCAACGCTAACGAATCTACCACTCTATCTCGTTATCCATGATCAAAGCTAACGAATCGACTGCTCTGTTTCGTTATCCATGACCAAAGTAAACGAATCGACTGCTCTGTTTCGTTATCCATGACCAAAGTAAACGAATCGACTGCTCTGTTTCGTTATCCATGATCAAAGTAAACGAATCGCAGTCTCTATCTCGCCATCGTGGAAAAAATAAGTAGAATTTTTTCGAGAATGAAGCGGGCGGGGAGCGGGGTTAGAATAACTTTTGCGCTTTCTTGCGGCATCGGGCCAGGTCTTTCTCGGTGAGCGGATAGGTTTTGGTGCCTCCGCGCTCATAAGTGGCAACGATGCGGAAACCGCTCCATTTCAGGATTTCGCGGAGGGCACGAATCGTTCCGCGCGATTGTCGGAACCAGATGTTGAAGGGAAAAGGCGTGGTGCAGGTCGAGACAAGCAGGGCGCGTTTCCCTCGAAGTAGCGGGACGGGAATGCCGCGCGGCGATTCTCCCATCATTCTGTAAACCAGGCGGTCGAAGAGTACCTTCAGCGTACCCGGCATGTTGCCCCAATAACAGGGCGCGCCGACAATGAGCGCATCGCATTCCCGGAGCTTTTGCCCGACGAGGAGCGAATCGTCTGCCGGAAGCACGCATTCCCGGCGCGTGCGGCACGCCATGCACCCCGTACAGGGCTGGATGTGCAGGTCCGCCATGTGTAACACGGTCACGTGTGCTCCTTTTTGTTCCGCTTCTTTGCGGAGGCAGTCCAAGAGGCGAGCGATGTTCCCCTTTTTTCGTGGACTGCCATTGAGGATGAGTACATTCATAATGTATGCAAGATTTCGTGGATTTTCTCAAGCGACGTGTCTTTCAGCAGCACCTTTTTATCTTTATCCAACAGGTAAAGCGCGGGGAAGCCCAGGATTTCATACAACGCTTGTCCGTAGATTTGCTGGGAAGCATCGTAGGCTACGGTCCAGTTCTTCGGCATATGGGACTGCATGGTTTTCCAATAACGAAGATTTTCGCCGGGATAGACGGCCAGGACGGAAAGCTTTCCGGCAGTTATCAAACGGTTCAATGCCTCGTCGGAGCTTAAGGCTTCGATGAGGGCGTGGCATTCGTCGCATTCCGGATCGAAAAACAGGAGAAGCGTCTGTTCGGACGGCAGGGAGTGGAGCGTGTGCGGCGTCCCGTCGGCCAAAGTATAGGTGAAATCAGCCGCTACCGAGCCGACTCGGTTCTTCAAGACCGATTCAAGCAACATGGTCGGCCGGATTTTGTCGTCGGCCGAAAGGCGAGGAGAGGCCTTCATCTGTTCCAATACGGGGATGAACCACGTTTCGTTTCGCATAGGCGATGCCAGGTCGTACAGATATTTTTCAAAGATATTGTAGAAGAAATAGAGTCCATTGAGCGAAACGGAGGCCTGTTGCATCACGTCTGTCAGCGAGCGTGTCACCTCTTCGGGCGAGACGAGGCGGAAAAGGTCGACATAATTCACCACAGCCTGTTCGAGTTCCGTCGCCCGGTCCATGTATTGCAGGCTGTCGGCAAACGAGAAATTATCCCAGTAATGGGCGACAAGATACGAAGCGCGTGCGGAGGGCGTGCGCAGCGTGTCGGGGATTTGGGGTAAAGAAAAATCTTGCGCGGCGGCCTGTAGGAGGCATGCCATGCCGAGAAAGAGGGATAGAATCAGCTTTTTCATGAGGCAATACAATTAAATATTCGTTTGATTCCGATTGGATGTTCGTTTGTTTCCATTTGGATATTCGTTTGTTTTTCGTTGCAAACATATAACAAATCGCCGGAATTATCGTACATTTGCTTCCGTTTTTTGGAAAAAAGAAAATGGTGCGCCATTTAAACAGGGAAAACAATGATAGACCAACCGACGATAGACCGCATATTGGATGCTGCGAACATAGTAGACGTGGTGTCTGATTTCGTCACACTTCGCAAGCGAGGTGTGAATTATGTGGGGCTTTGTCCTTTTCACGATGACAAGACGCCATCGTTCTATGTATCGCCAGCCAAGAATATTTGCAAGTGTTTTGCATGCGGCGAGGGCGGGACCGCGGTGCATTTCATCATGAAGCACGAGCAAATGGGCTATTTGGATGCCTTGCGTTATTTGGCCAAGAAATACAATATTGAAATCCATGAGCGCGAACTGACCGACCGCGAAAAGCAGATTCGGAGCGAACGCGAGAGCCTTTTTATCGTCAATGCGTGGGCGCAGCAATATTTCACGTCGATGCTCCACGAACATGTCGACGGGCAGAATATCGGAATGCGTTATTTTGCCGAGCGAGGATTTCGGGAAGATACCATCCGAAAATTCCAACTGGGTTATAGTTTGGAACAACGCGACGCGCTTTACCAAGAGGCGCTCAAGCGAGGGTATAAGAAAGAGTATTTGGAAAAAACGGGATTGATTATCGCGTATGAGGACGGGCGGGTAAACGACCGTTTCCGGGGACGCGTCATCTTTCCGGTTCATTCGCTCAGTGGCAAGGTGGTTGCTTTTGGCGGACGCGTCTTGAAGAAAGACGAGAAGACCGCGAAGTATGTGAATTCGCCCGAGAGTGAAATCTATCATAAGAGCAATGAATTGTATGGCATCTATTTTGCCAAACAAGCTATCGTGAAGGCCGACCGCTGTTTTTTGGTCGAAGGCTATACAGATGTGATATCCATGCACCAAGCTGGTGTGGAGAATGTCGTGGCCTCTTCCGGGACGGCCTTGACGCATGGGCAGATTCGCTTGATACATCGGTTTACGAATAATATCACTGTCCTGTATGATGGAGATGCGGCCGGCATCAAAGCTGCCATTCGCGGCATCGATTTGCTTTTGGAAGAGGGCATGAATGTGAAGGTGGTATTGCTTCCCGATGGAGAAGACCCTGATTCGTTTGCCCGTTCGCATAGTGCCAGCGAGTTTGCCGAGTTTATCCGTCAGCACGAAACCGACTTCATTCGTTTTAAGACGCAGCTTTTATTGGACGAAGCTGGCAACGACCCCGTGAAGCGGGCGGCGCTTATCGGTGATATCATCCGTACAATCGCTATTGTCCAAAACGATATTACCCGGACGATTTACATTCGGGAATGCAGCGCGAAGATGGAAATCGACGAACAAGTCGTCTTGAATGAAGTCAACAAAGTGCGTCTCGCCAAACTGGAGAAAGAGGCGCATACACCGCAACCTGCGCAAGGGGCAACTTCCGAAAGCACGGGAACGGCGGAAATGCCTCCTGTTGTTCCGATGGAAGAAGAGGTTCCTTCCGAAGCTTTGTCTCCAGACGAAGTAATGCCTACCGAATCAACTGTATCCGTTGCTCCAACCGTATCTGTTCGTCCGAAGCGTTCGCCTTTCGAGTCGTTCGAACGGGCTTTGCTGCGTTATGTCGTGCGTTATGGCGAACGCATTCTTTATGATTATACGGATGAAGAGACAAACGAACATGTCTTTTGGCATGTGGCTGATTATATTCGTTATGATTTGTCGCGCGACGATTTGACGTTCTATACGCCGCTCTTCAAGCAAATGCTCGACGAGGCGGCCGAACGGTGTGGAACGGAACAGTTCGTAGCGCATCGTTATTTCCTTTCACATCCCGATCCGTTGGTAAGTCGTCTGGCTGCGGATTTGTTGAGTGATAAATATCAGTTGAGCAAATACCATTCGAAGTTTCGTGAAATTGAGACTGAGGAGAGTCGTTTGGTGCAATACGTGGTTCGAGACCTCTATGCGTTGAAGGAGGCTTACATTCTTTATCGAATCCGCGAAAAGCAAGAGTCTTTAAAACAACTACCGCCCGACGACGTAGATGGCATGATGAATCTCATGCAGGAAATCGCTTCGCTGAATGAAATCAAGAAAGTACTTTCCAAAGAATTGGGAGAGAGGATTGTGTTGAAGATGTAAGAATAAAGAAAAACAATATAAATAGAACAACGATGGATTTATTAGAGACACATGATGTCGTCAAGCAGTATGCCAATCATTTGGCTCTCGATGGCGTAAGCATCCAAGTGCCTGAAGGAAAGATTTTCGGTCTGTTGGGGCCGAACGGGGCGGGAAAGACAACGCTCATTCGCATTATCAATCGTATCACGGCACCCGATAGTGGAACGGTACTCTTCGATGGGCATCTTTCGAGACCAGAAGATGTGTATCAGATTGGTTATCTGCCGGAAGAACGCGGCTTATATAAGAAAATGAAAGTGGGCGAGCAGGCTATTTATTTGGCGCAATTGAAAGGGTTAAGTTATGCGGATGCCAAGAAACGATTACAGTATTGGTTCGAGAAATTCGAAATTGTGGAATGGTGGAATCGTAAGTTGGAAGAGTTGTCGAAAGGAATGCAGCAGAAGGTGCAATTTATCATTACGGTCATTCATGAACCGAAGCTTTTGATTCTCGACGAGCCTTTTAGTGGTTTCGACCCGGTGAATGCCGAACGTCTGAAGCAGGAAATCCTCGAACTGAAGGAGAAGGGGCACACGATTATCTTTTCGACGCACAACATGTCGTCGGTGGAGGAGATTTGTGACCATATTGCATTGATCAATCATTCGCACGTCGTGTTGAAAGGGGCGGTGAGCGAGGTGCGTCGTCGTTTCCGTACGCATCGGTATAATCTCCGCATCCAGTCTGCCATGGATTTTCCCAAACTCGAAGGTGCGCTTTATTCGGAGTTGGCTCGCACGGCAGAGGGTGATGGCGTTTATAATTTATGCATAGGGAAACGTCCTGAAGTGTCGAACTCGGAACTGCTTGGCGAGTTAGGTAAGCAATATGAAATCCTTTCGTTTGCCGAAGAGATTCCGTCGATGCACGATATTTTTATCCAAGTAGTAGAAAATAAAACATTAAAAACGGAATAAGCATGAGTAAGGTTGGATTAATCGTAAAAAGAGAATACATACAGCGGGTGAGCAAGAAGTCGTTCCTGCTTTTGACTTTCCTCGCGCCCATCATGTTTGCCGCTTTGATATTCGTACCGCTTTGGTTGTCGAGCATCAAGGGGGACGAGGTAAAAAAGGTGGCTGTGTTAGACAACGTCGGGAAATATGCCCCGTTATTTAAGGATACAGAAGATATCCAGTTTGTTCCGGCAACGGGAGATATGGAATCGTATCGAGCGGACAAGGATCGTGAGATCTATGCTTTCCTCTCGATTAGCGCCGATTTGTTGGAGCATCCGGAAGCGGCTATCCTCTATTCGGAGAAGCAAATTCCGATGAGCATGAAAAAGGAGGTGAACAATCAGATTGAGCATATCTTGCGGGATGAGAAGATGGCCTCATTCCATATTCCGAACCTGAAAGAGATTATTGCCGAGAGCGACATCTCGTTTGATATCCGCACCGTGAAGTGGGAGGCGGACGGCAGCCAGAACGCCACTTCCGCCGAGGTGATTTCGATTGCCGGTTTCTTGCTTACGTTCTTGATTTATATCTTTATTACCAGTTATGGTTCGATGGTGATGCAAGGCGTGATGGAGGAGAAGACAAACCGCATTATCGAGTTAATAGTTTCGTCGGTGAAGCCTTTCCAGTTGATGATAGGGAAGGTGATTGGCATCGGCATGGTGGGACTGACGCAATTCTTTCTCTGGGGAATCTTGACCTTCGTCCTCGTGACGGGCACGCTTTTCATCTTGGGCGGGGATACGAGCACGGCCGAGTTGATGCAGGTGTCGAGCGCGATGGACGCGAATGCCATGGCGGCTGTTCCCTCTGATTCTACCGCGTTGAAACTGCACGAGATTGTGGCTTCCATTCCTATCGCTTCGCTGGCTATCAATTTCATCCTTTATTTCGTGGGTGGTTACCTGCTTTACGCTTCCCTTTTCGCGGCCATCGGGAGTGCGGTGAACCAGCCGGAAGATTCGTCGCAGTTCATGACGCCCATGATGCTCCTCATGGTCTTTGCCCTTTATGCCGGTATTTATAGCGTAGACAATCCGGACGGGCCGCTGGCGTTTTGGTGTTCGTGGATTCCGTTCGTTTCGCCCATCGTGATGATGGTGCGCCTGCCTTACGACATCCCGATGTGGCAGAATCTCCTTTCGCTCGTCATCCTTTACGGGACGGCCTTCGCGTGCATTTGGGTTTCCGGGAAGATATACCGAATTGGTATCCTGATGTATGGAAAGAAGCCGGGCGTGATGGAGATTTTACGCTGGATACGTTTCCGGGGTTGAAAGTTTCCGACATGTCGGAATCGTTCGCCACGTCGTCGGGAGACTTTCCGACATGTCGGAATCGTTCGCTGCGTCGTCGGGAGGCTTTCCGACATGTCGGAATCGTTCGCCACGCCGTCGGGAGACTTTCCGACATGTCAGAATCGTTCGCCACGTCATCGGGAGACTTTCCGACATGTCAGAATCGTTCGCTACGTCGTCGGGAAGCTTTCCGACATGTCAGAATCGTTCGCCACGTCGTCGGGACACCCTCTCTACCTTCGTTAGAGCCATTCGAGGGTGAAGCGGTACGTCAGCGAACCTTCGTCCCACATGCTGAAGTTCGTTCCCCAAAGATTGTTATTGAGGTTGAAATGGATACCGCCGCGCTTGTCGGGGTAATTTGTCGAGTAGTTGATGCCCCGCGCCTCACCTACGTTCACCAGGAAGGCAGTTTCGCTCCAAATGCGTATCGTCCCGGCCGAAGTGATGAGGTCCACATACCGGTCGATGCCGTGCATTTGCCGGTTTCCCTTCTCCACGACGTCCAACAAATCCACCGGCTGGCCTATCTTCTCGGCTACAAGCGAGAGGATATCGTCGGCCTCGAACGACAACCAGTAGGCTTCGGGCAGGCGGACGGCAGGCTTGTTCCAAATCGTCACCTCCACTTCCGCTTTTCGTCCCTTTTTGTCGGCAAAGACGTGGGCGTACATTTTCTCTGGATAGGCGCGTGCGTCGACCCCTTCGCGTGCAGGGAAGGCCAACTCATACAGATAGTCCGTCCCACCTTTTTTCTTAGTCGTCTCCTTTTGAATCACTTTCGCCGGAAGAGAGACGCTGACGGCTTTCGAACTATCCAATCCGGTTTTGCCTAAATCATCCAAAGCCCAACCGTAACGCGCCCGGAGATAATGATCCAAATAGCGGTCATAGTCGTGGCTGTCATACATTTGATAGAGCAGTCCACCGATTTTCAATTTGCCGCCCAGCAACGGGAGGCTCCAAGACTCATCCGCCGTTTCGCTCTTGGCTGAGAAGCGCGGTTGCTCCGGATGGTCGATGATGTCGAAGGCCGCCTGTGCCTCTTCCTGCAAAGAAAGCGGGAGATATTGCAGGGAGCTTTCGAGGTATTGGTCTATTTCTCGCCAGGATGCCTCTACCTTGCGGAACGGTTCCGTTTGGCGAGCCGCGATGAATTTGTCCATGTCATATTTGTCCCAATTGCGGAGGTGCGTCTTGATGTCCATTCCTTGCGTATGTTCGGCTATCAGGCCCAGCTCCAAGGCGAAATTGAGCGACGCATCGCTTGCCTGTTCCAACTTGCCCTCTTTGAGCCATTTCGAATAGAGGGTCGACAGCGCGCGGAATTTCGCCATACGAATCGGAGCTCCCCCGTATCCGTAAATCCACGTGTCGCCGATTTCAGACGTAACCACCGGCAGGCTCTCTTGGATGGCCAAAAGCTCTTTGGCTATCTCGTTGAAAGAGGCACAAATCAGTTGAGCTTTGGGGTAACGCTTCCGCAAATCTGCATAAATCGCTTTGACTTGCTCATACGAGTGAGGCCCGTGGTTATCACCCGTGAAATTGATGGAGATAGCCACCTTGCCGCCCGGTAGGAGGCTCTCCGTCCCGTAATCCTGTTGGTAGGCCAAAATCAATTCATTCCCTTCCGGGTCGCGCCAACGGCAAAACTCCGGTACGTTCGGAATCGGAGAAGCAGGATTGACACCGATATGCAAGAAGCGGATACCTGCTTTCGCCATCGGAGCGATGATGCTGCGCGTATGCCCCGGCACGTCCGTCATCTTGGCCGCGATGGTATGCTTGCCATACTTCTCGTCCAAGCGATGGGAAACCAAGAGGCTGGTATTGAATAAATCGAGGTTCATCGTCTCGGATTCTACGGTGTAGGGAACTCCATTCCAAACGATATCGCCCCGCTGGATGGCTTTCTCCAAACGTGCGACCTCTTCCGGAGAGGCGGATTGGAGGTATTTCCAAACCAGCCACGAACCGGTCGTCCAGACGTAGCGTTCACCTTTGCCGTCAGCTTCCAGACGGTCGGCCACATCCAAGGCTTTGGGGATAAAATCCTGCATATAGCGCGCCGTTACGACGGAACTCAAATCTGTAAACCCGACATCTAAATGGGTTTTGAATACGACATACACTTTCTCTACCGAGTTGTTGGTCTGCGCATGACCTACGTTTATCAGCCAACTGCACACGAATAATATAATCGCCCAAAGGCGAATCTTGGTTGTTTTCATTTGTCTGTTGATTTCGTGTTTTTTATATCTGCTATATCTTTTTACCAAACTTTCAATCGGTTTGAGGATGGAATGTTTTCAAGCGGACCAATCGCTGGGGATTGGGCAGCACGCTCCTTCCCGAAATAATCCATCCGAAGAACATACGGTGTTCCGTCGGTATGTTCGAACCGGAATCCTGTCAATTTTGTGATGCCCAACCGTGCCGCATCAATACCTTTCCCTTTTCCAGCGAGCAATGTTTGCCAGTCGACATCCGATACCAAATAGACGGCATCCGCAGTCTCCTCGATACGGAGGTTCGGATTAATAGATTCGGTTACTTTCCCCTGTTCTTTCCCGGTCATTGGTTTCGCTCCATTATAGAAGAGATTGTCTTCCGCATAAATAGGCCATTGGGACGCATCAAACATGATTAATCCATATTGTTGCTTTTCGTTCGTTCCGCCGACGAATACATTATTATAGAAGCGGTGGTCTCCCTCCGTGATGGTGCGGAATCCTTTTATTTCGGTGGAATGGTTGAGGTGGTAAGGCGTGTAGCGTGCGTCATCATACCGGCCAATACTTCCTCCGAAGAGGTTATGCAAATAGGCACCTCCATCTGTATTCTCGTGTACAGAATAAGCAGAAAGGGCAATGTTATTATCTACGATATAAGGCCCGTGGTCCACTTCGAAGAAGAGGTCGGAAGTCGCATTGTCATAAAATAAATTGGAAGAGACGTGTGCCCCTTGCGCCATCCAGTCGAGCCAGATACCATAATTCCCGGTCTTATGGATGCGGTTGTTGTGGATGTAGGTATCGATGGCACCGTGCAGCTTGATGCCGGCCATTTCCGCGCCCCCAAATTGTTGCTTGACCAAGATATTATAAATGTGGTTGCCATAGATTTCGCTGAATGCGCCACCCATGCTTCCGCAGATACCGGTCTGTTCGCAATCTGAAATCACGTTGTTGCGTACGATGTGCGAACCGATATTCTCCTTGCTCCAGCCCCGGCGTAGTACGTTGAAGATAACCTCTATGTAATGAAGCGTGCCATCTAATCGCTTGTCGTTGCATTCCAAGTTATGCCCGCTGCTTCGTTCTTTTCCTAACGTGATACCGTTGCTTCGCGAGTTCTTGATGACATTATCCTCAATAATCCAGCCTTTGCACCAATGTGTCGCAATCATTCCGACCTGTTCAGCCGTGGGGGCAGCCCATTGGGTTGCGGCTTGGCTGACATGGAATCCTTGGATGGTGATGTAATTCAGCCCTTCGCGAGTCGGATAAAAGCAAGTCGGGCGGACGGACACTTCGACAGTCTCTTTGTTCGGATTCGCCTCCCCGAAATTTGCATAAATGGTAGTTTGCTCTGCATCTACTTGGGCGAACCAGCATTGCGTAGAGCCTTGCGGGTCGCGGATGCTCCGGATGGTATCCGGCGTGAATACCTTTTCCAGGCTGGTCACTTCGTAGAGCGAAACATCGTTCAAGTAAACATCTGCCGTATGGTATGTGTTTTCCGACCAAAGCCAGTCGCCATACAGCTTGTCGTTGAATGGGTTGTAATCTCCGAAGAAGCGATTGGGCAGTACAACCTTCCATACGCCGTTTTTTTCTTTCTTCCAACCAGTGACCAATTCCGATCCTTTCAGTTCGACCCGTTCGCCCTCTGCCGCCCGATAGAGGATACGTTTCCAATCGCTTTCTCCTCCATTCAATGGATTGACCCATTCTCGGTAAGTCCCGGCGTGTACCGTTACCGTATCTCCGGGCAGGGCGATTTGTGCCGCATGGTTGATAGTCCGGAAAGGATTATCACTAAGTCCCGTCCCGGCGTCATTGCCCGACGGGGAAACGTGGTACTCCGTTGCCGATAAGAGTGTTGGAAGCAAGAAGTACATCCAATAAATTACATTTTTTCTCATTTTATTAAGTCGTTTTTGTAGGTTAAATTCTAAGTTGATTTAAAGTGATGTTAGCCTTTTAGCTCGTCACAAAATAGAACATAGTGTGCAAATCGAATGGTTCATTAGATTAATGGGCAACTAAACTCATAAACGAAGAACGTTCTATGTACACTGTGCGCGGCAAAGATACGATAAAAAATGAAATCTTGTCTTCTCTATCCACGGTAAAACGGGGGTATATCATTCGGTGCAGTTTTATAAAATAGCTAAGGGATAGGGATAAAAGCACTTATTTTTCGGGTGGAACCCTCGATGAAGGTCAAAATGAGTCTTCGGAAAAAACTCCTCCCGACGGGAGTGCGACTTGGAAAGCCAAAAACAAAAATTTCCTTTAGAATCGGTTAGAAATGTCGCAAAAACATCTGCCAATTTGTCCACCATTTGCCAGAAAGGAGGAAAGGGTGTCGCTCTTTTTGCCATAAAAGCGGACATTTTGTTTTGGAATATTTCTTGTGGGAGACTGTCATTAAAAGAAAGGATTTAAATAAAGAAGAATATGGCTTATATAGATTATTACAACATTTTGGGAGTTAGCAAGGATGCTTCACAAGAAGACATCAAGAAGGCTTTCAAGAAACTGGCGCGGAAGTACCATCCAGATTTGAATCCGAATGACCCGGATGCGCATCGGAAGTTCCAGGAAATCAACGAGGCCAACGAGGTGTTGAGCGACCCGGAAAAACGGAAAAAGTACGACGAGTATGGCGAGAACTGGAAACATGCCGACGAGTTTGAGGCACAGAGGCAGCAAGCCAACTCGCAAGGGGGCGGTTTCCATACTTCGTTTTGGAGTTCGTCGGATGGGGAAGCGGATGCGGGCGAATTTTCCGACTTCTTCGAATCGCTCTTCGGTTCGCGCAGAGGAAGCGGACGGAGACAAGCGTATGGGTATCGCGGACAGGATTATACGGCGGAGTTGCATCTTACGTTACAAGAGGCAGCTGAAACGCACAAACAAGTCCTTACGGTCAATGGGAAGAACCTCCGCATCACGGTTCCGGCAGGTGTGGCAAACGGACAAACCATCAAGTTGGCTGGTCAAGGCGGGGCGGGCATGAACGGCGGTCCGGCAGGCGATTTATACATCACTTTCGTCATTCCCGATGATGCCCGCTTCAAACGCAAGGGCGATGATTTGTATGAAACGGTTCCTATCGATTTGTACACAGCGGTCTTGGGTGGCGAACAAATCGTGGAGACACTGAATGGCAAAGTGAAACTGAAAGTACAACCAGGCACGCAAAACCAGACGAAAGTACGATTGAAAGGAAAAGGATTTCCTGTCTATAAGCAAGAGGGTGTGTTTGGCGACCTGATTTTGACTTATACCGTTACGATTCCAACGAATCTGAGCGAACAACAAAAGAACCTGTTCCGCCAGATTCAGAGTCTTTCATAATATTAAAGCAAGAAAAATATGAATACAAATTATATCATCGTCAGTGAATATTGCGAAAAGTGCCATATCGACCCGGAATTTATCCTGTTGCTGGATGAAAGCGGGTTAGTAGATTTGGAAGTTATCGGAGACGAATCTTATTTGCCAGTTGCCCAATTGAAGGATGTAGAACAGTATACGCGCATGTATTACGATTTGTCTATCAATATGGAAGGAATCGACGCTATCCGCCATTTACTGAAGCGAATAGAATCCTTGCAAGAGGAAGTGCTCGACTTAAAAGAACGGCTTCGATTGTATGAATAAAGTTTAAAGAATTAATGATTATGCTTTTTTTGCAATAGAAGACTTGCATATTAAAAACAAAACCTCTACCTTTGCACCCGTAATCACAAAAGATGTGGTTCACGCGACATCGCGGAGTGGAGCAGTGGTAGCTCGTTGGGCTCATAACCCAAAGGTCGCTTGTTCGAGTCAGGCCTCCGCAACGAAGAAGAGGTTATCTCATGATAAGTATGAGGTAACCTCTATTTTTGTTTATCATTTGAGTTTTTGGGGATCAGTAGAAATTTAATGGGCTCAGTAGAAATTTAGTGGGGATAAATTTGTTAGTATGAAGAACAAACCTTTATTTTGCAGTATGGAAAACGATTATTTGAACATACTTGCCGGTATTGTACTCCCAGCCCAGATATTGGAATACTTTTCTATAGTTGGCATTGAGCAGAACTCCACGGAAATACACATCAGTTTGGACGAGAGGAGGAATCCGGAACTAAGCGAGGACGTGCACTTTGAGTCCAAAGGTTTTATGGAAGCGGTAAGCGTGACGGACTTCCCGATACGCGACCATAAAGTAATTTTGAAGATACGC
>NZ_NFJB01000047.1 GCF_002159645.1 Parabacteroides sp. An277
ACTAAACTATAGAAATTGAACGGACTGAAACGTCTGTCCCAGTCCGTTAGAATTATTTAACGATAAAGTTAATACCGATTGCTTGCGTAGGTCTTAGAATTCTGTGTGCTATATACCCATTATGATACACCCTCTTTTGTGTATCACAACAACAGATACAAATCCTTATTTCAATAGCGGAAGCTGCTCCAGCATGTTCTTAATGCGGATGGCTGTGCGGGGCATAGGCTCGGCTACGGTCAGCCCGACAATATCTTTTTCCTGCCCGATATCGTTTATCACACGCACCACTTCCGCGATTTTCATTCCACCCGGGACCACACCGACCGCCGCGATGATTTCCGCCGGGTCGAGTACATCCATATCAAAGTGTATGACAACCTTGGATGCTCCGCACGATTGCAACCATTGCCGTACCGCATCACTGTTCTCGCGTACATCTTCCGGTGTCAGGTGTTGGATGCCGTATTGCTTCTGCCGCTCCTTGATTTCGTCACGCTCCCAATCGCGCAATCCGACAAAAAGGATTTTGGAAGGGGCTATCTTCATCGGCAGTTCTGAAACAATGTGTTTGTCGCCCAAGCCCATGCAGGCTGTTACCGCCATGGCATGATAGCCCGCATAGGCATCGCCGGGCAAGGTAATGTCCGGATGCGCGTCAATCCAGACCATTGCAAGGTCATCCTTGTATTTGTCCGCAAGGTAGGTAAACGGAACGACGCTTGCCGAACATTCTCCGCCCAGTGTTACGATTTTATCGGGATGGGTTATCTTCAAAATATCCAAAGCCGCTCGGGTCTGTGCGATGAGCGCCTCTTTGTCCAAAACGCCGTCGGTTACTTTACGCTCTATCTTGTCGGTTGCCACAGGAACCATGTAGGTTTCTTGCCCGCTGTCCGGTGCAAGGAAATTCAGCAACTGCGCCCCAAGGTAATATCCCCTCGAAGCCTGTTCCGGGTCTTTTACTTCCGTTATCCAGTGGGCGATGTTGCCACCTTGCCACTGCGGATAAACCAGCCGGATGGTTTTTGTACGTTGATTATCCATTGTTAATACATTATTTTGTGCCTTGCCGGAAAACAGCGTTCCGCATAGCAAGGCGGTTACTACTAATAACATTCTGTTCATATTCCCCTTTTTTGTGTGCGAAGATAGCATTCTATAAGCACGGACGCAAGTACGGGCAAATTATTCATATACGGATAAATTTGTCCCTATATCCGTTTCTCGTCATAAAATGTGTACTTTTGTTCTGCGAATTGACAATATCAAATATATGTATAAGAAGAAAATACCCTTAGACCTGGATTGCGGTGTGGCCATAGCCATGGAAGTCATGGGCGGCAAGTGGAAATCGTGCATCCTCTACGAACTGGAGAAAGGCTGCAAACGTCCCAGTGAACTGCACCGGCATTTTGAGGATACCAGTCCCCGTGTCATCAATCAGCAGTTGAAAGAACTGGAAATGCACGGCATGATTGAGAAAACAATCTATCCCGAACTTCCGCCCCATGTGGAATATTCCATCACGGACGACGGACGGAGCCTTATGCCCATTATCCGGATGCTGGAACAATGGGGAAATGATTTCCGCCCGAAGATGGTGCGGATATTAGAAAAAACGGGAATGGCAGAATAGTTTTTTATATACAATTGTAACACGAAAAAGTTATCTTTGCCCCGGATATAAACCAAGCAAACATGGAAACAGAAAAAATGAAAATGAAGGCCGGCAAGTTGTACGACGCCAACTATGACAAAGAACTGTTGGCGGAGCGTGCGGCATGTGCCGATCTGACTTACGAACTGAATCAGCTACGCCCCTCCAAAGCGGAAGAACGGGATGCGTTGGTAAGGCGCATATTGGGTAAAGTGAAGGGCAACTGCACGATTGTCTCTCCTTTCTTCTGCGATTACGGCTATCACATCGAAGTGGGTGAGAATTTCTTCGCCAACATGAACTGTGTCATCCTCGATGAAGCCCCGGTGAAGTTCGGCGACAATGTGTTCGTGGCTCCGAACTGTGGCTTTTATACGGCAGGGCATCCGCTGGATGCAGAACGCAGGAACCAGGGACTGGAATATGCACGCCCCATCACGGTAGGCGATAACGTATGGATAGGAGCCGGTGTCAGTGTGCTGCCGGGCGTGACGATAGGCCAAGGTGCGGTTATCGGTGCGGGCAGCGTGGTGAACCGGGATATTCCGCCACGGGTACTGGCCGCGGGAAATCCCTGCCGGGTGATTCGTGAGATTACAGAAGAAGACAAGAAGCGATATACAGAAAACGCATGAAAACGTCCGAATAACATCAGTCCAGTCCTTTCGCGCACAACCATTCGTAGGGAGTAATTGTGCGCAAAAAATCCCGCAACGCGGGGACACATCGTTGCGGGAAATCTGATTATGCGCGATTCGTGGACTTTATCCGAAGGACCCATCGCTACCAGTTCCCTCTTCCGTATCTTCCTCCGGCACCTGCGTCTCGTCGCTTTCCTTGCCCAGCCACTCCATGAAGGTGATGCCTTCGTCGGCGATGAGGGCGCGGGTGTAGCCGCCGCTCATGTTACGGGTACGGTCGGGAGTGAACTGCACACGCAGGCCGGTAATCTGGTCGCTGCTCACCTCCTCTTTCGTGGCAACGCCGTTGCCTGCCGAAACGGTGGTGTAGCGGAACCAGCCCAGTCCTTCAAAATGCACAGCACGGCTTTCTTTCATGAAGTCTGCCATAATGTTGGGCAGGGCACGGAGCACGGCATGGGTGTCGGCGGGCGACACGGTCGATTCACGTGCGATGCGGTTGGCAAGTTCCTGCGTCTCGACAGGCTTGCCCACGGTGACGCTGCGGGGATACCACAGGTCGTTGATAGCTTGCTTTACTCGTTTCCAAAATATCATACAAACCTCCTTTTTTGTGTCTTTCGTCCCTCCTTATCAAACGCCTTTGCAACTGATTGACTGACAAGCGGTTGACTTTTGTCCCCGACGAGTACCACGTTTGTCCCCCACGAGGGTCTCGTTTGTCCCCGACGAGCACCCCGTTTGTCCCCGACGAGGAGGTCGTGTGTCCCACACGGGAAATTGGGGTGTCTTCGGGCAGGTTGTCGCTTGGATAATTCTTGACAGGAAGACGGGTTAAACCTAAAATTGTTTTGCCTCGACCTATTTCGTTTCTCACCACTTCACCGGCTCATTCAGAATCACGCCGTCGGTTGCGTCTTCTGCCGTGAAGGTGTTGCCACGATACTGCACGCAGAGCATTACGAGCGGAGTTGTCCCGTTGTTGCGTACGCTGCGCTTGCCGTTGGGAGACACGCGCACCACACTGCCTTCTTCAACGGGGAACACTTGCCCGTCCACTTGGAATTCACCCTTTCCCGCAAGGAAGAAATAAAGTTCCTCATGGTTCTTGTGGGTATGGAGGAATCCCGTTTCCGTTCCAGGCTGGAACATCTGGAAGGAGAACTCGCTGCCGGTGGCTTGAAGTGCCGCACCTCCGAACACCTTTCCCGGAATCTTCACTTCGGGAGCAATCTCCAATACATAGTCACTCAATTCGCTCAGTTTGCCAACGCTTATTGCGTTGAAGTTTTTGGCTGCTGCCACTTTCTTAATTTCTTTCATTTCTGTATTCTTTTTATAGGGTTTATAAGTTAATGGTTTCTCCATCTTCCGGGATAAGCAGGCGAGACATATCGACACCGTGGTGCAGTGCCTCGTTGCGCAGGATGGCGCGAGTGGTCTGCCCGTGGTCCGTAGCATCCATGTGGACGGCTATCAGCTTGATTTGCAGGGGCAGTTCATCAAGCATTTGCATTACCTCGGCTTCATCGGGGATGATGCAGCCGTCTACCTTGGAAAACTCCGGGAAGACCGCTCCACCGCTATTCACCACGATATAGTCGGGCTTGAACCGTTCTACCGTTTCGCGGATGCAGTCTTCCCATTTGCAATCGCCCATGATATAGACCGTAGGACAGCCCTCTGCCGTCAGCACATAGCCCGACACAGGTCCCATTATCTCGCCAATCTTGCCGAAACCGTGATGGCCGCT
Source organism: Parabacteroides sp. An277 (assembly GCF_002159645.1). Classification (GTDB taxonomy): domain Bacteria; phylum Bacteroidota; class Bacteroidia; order Bacteroidales; family Tannerellaceae; genus Parabacteroides. Next base: position 4,055 of record NZ_NFJB01000047.1, read on the forward strand.
CACACGATGAATGGCCATACCCTCCACTGTCATCTTGTCTTCGATTACTTCCACCCGGGTAAAGCCGTCCTGCTCCACCGTCGCCTTGTCGTGCGGCTGAACATAATAACGGATGTCTTTAGGCAGATGTTGTTTCACGGTTTCATCGTAGTGGTCGGGATGAATATGGGTCTGCAACACCATGTCCAGCCCTTCGGTTATTTCACTGACGGGCATGGTCAGATGTACACGTGGGGTCTTATACACGCCGATTGCCGACTGCATGCTTCCCTTATCGGCAAAGAACGGGTCAACAAGGATGTTATGCCCTGCATAATTGATTTTCAAGGTGGCATTGCGCACCAAACGGATAGTTGTTTCCATTATCTTCTATGTTTTAATGTTTACGGTTGCAAAGTTCGGCAGAATCTTCCCGCACCTCTATGCCCAAAACAGGGGAATAAATGCCATTTTGATAAAGTTCGTTCTTCAGTCTGTTGAGTGTGACGGCGATATCGCCTGCCAGTCCGACGGATTTGTGGGCGATGGCATCGGGAATGTACAGTTCCGGTGTCAGGTTCAGCGTGATGTAAACGGCGTGTGGTTCGTGGGTTGCCAGTTGCATCAAGGGCTGCTTGATGAAGCGATTGTGCTTACCGATGCCCAATTCCAGGATGACGATGTACTTGCCGCTGTAACGCCGGAGGAACTCATTTGCCTGACGGCTTTTGTCCGTGGGTGTGCGGTGCTCCAGCATATCCTCAAAAGTGCCTTCCACTTCGAAGACCTTTTCCGCTTCGAATCCGGACAATTCCAGATGCGTGTCGGCATTCGAGGTGAGGACGAAGTAATCTTTGCCGCCCACGGTGGCGAGCAAATCTTTCATCACCTGCGAGGGACGATACTCCTTCACCCAGCATTGCACGAGGCGTTGCAGGAACTCTGTCCTTTCCCATTCCGTCGGGTATCGGAAGAAGCACCCCTCGATGACATTCCGTATACCGTACTTCTGTCCAAAGTCGCCGAACTGGCGACGGAACATTTCGTTATTGGCGAACACGTGGTAGCCTTCGGCGATGGAAAGCCCGTTGCTGGCTCCTATCAGCAGGGCATCAGCTTGGGCTATGGCTTGGGCAGCCCGTTGTATTTCATTCATTGTCGTCATAGTTAATTGTTAAAAATATCAGGCTTGAATCAAGCTTTTGCCTCCATCCAGCCAAGGCAATGCCTCCGTCCAGCCAAGGCAAACGGCCAGTTCAATATACTCTTGCAGGGTTAAACGCTTCCTTTACATTAAACTCCTTCATTCCGGCGGTGGACTTGCTGAGCAGTTGTTTCAAGATAATGGCAATGTCGTCGCTAATGGCGAGGCTTTTCTTTGCAATCTCTTTCGGCACAAGAGCATGCTGCGGATTGAGCGTGGCGTAAAAGGCATTCGGCCATTGATACACCATGTTCATAAACGGTTCCTTGATGAACATCGGGGTCATCATGCCCACGCCCAACTCCAAGAAAAGCGTCTTGCGGTTGGCATTACGTTGCAGGAAGTTCATATAACGCTTCATCTCGCGGTGGTAGAACGTGCCTTGCAGGAACTCGCGTGAACGCACCCAAGGTGCCATGGGGCGGCCGCAATGCGGGCAACGGGGTATCAGCTTGTCGGGCAAGGCATCCTGCTGGATGGCGTCGCAGAGCCACATCACCTCGGTGTGATTGTCATAGATATTGTCGTGGCAGGGTTGCGAACACTGCCAGTAACGCCAGTCGCCCTGTATACGCGTAATGCGGTTGGCAGGGAACACGCGATAGAACTGCGCGTCCTGATTGGTGGTGACGATGTAGTAATCCTTGCCTTCCAACAGTTCCGCCAAGTCCGTATACGTATCGCCCGTGTGGCAATCATAGATGTATTTAATGGTGCGCAACACCACGGCCCAATGCTCGCCCCGTGTGAGGCGACGGTCGTAAAAGGCATCGAACATGTTGTGTATCCCGTATTTCCTCGCCAACCCGCCTGCCAGTTTGCGGAATACTTCATCGTCCTGATAGTAAAACACGAATCCAGAAGCGGCGGACATCCCCGACGCGCCGCCCACGACAATGGCATCGGCCTCGTCAATCTTCTTTCTTAACAAGTCTATCTTTTCTTTTGCTACCATAATATATGTATCTTCCTGTTTTTTCCGGTTGCAAAGGTCAGTAATACCCTCCGATAGTGTTATGCCTAAAATAGACGGATTTATGCCATTTTGATAAAAGAAAGCATTACCTTTGCGAAAACGATAAGCGTATGAATGAGATAATCAACCCCGAACGACTAGTCAGCGTACCGTTCAGCAAGACGGATTGCGGTGTAGACTTCTACATCAATACGGCCACAAACAAGGACATCGGTCCTGTGCTGACCGAATACAAACGATTCAAGACGGACTTCTTCAGTTTTTATTTTCTTCGGAAGGCAAACGGTTTCTTGCTGCTGAACTTCCGCAAGATAGAATTGCATGACGGTATGGTGCTGCTCCTCTCGCCCCACCAGCAACAGGAATGGCATGTAGACGAAGCGGCATTGGATTATACGTTTCTCATTTTCCGCGAAGACTTCATGCGCACGTTCATTGCCGACAAGTTCTTTGTCTATCGCTTGCTGTACTATTATCAGACCGATACGCCGCCTTACCTGTATGCCTCGCCCGAAGAACTGGCGGAATACATGCGCCTGCTCGGCAAAATCAAACAGGAATTGCTACACCCAGTGGCGGACACGTACAACCTCATTGTGTCCGTACTCTATTACTTGTTGCTGATTATCAACCGTGCGTATGCCGCTGCATACCGGTTGCCCGTAGAAATCGCGAAGAACAATTATGCTTTCCAATACAAGGATTTGCTGGAACAGAACATCCGCATCATGCAGCGGGTCCAGGAGTATGCCGACAAGCTTCACATCAGTCGCATCACGCTGAATACTTCGGTCATGGCGCAGTTTGGCGTATCAGCTGCCCATCTGCTGAAACAACGCCTGCTGGAAGAACTGAAGAACGAACTGCTCTTCTCCAACCGCACCGTCAGCGAACTGGCGGACGATTTCCATTTCTCCGACCCCAGCCACCTGATGCGCTTTTTCAAACAGCAGACAGGGAAGACGTTCACGCAGTACTTGCAGGATTACCGGAACGGAATATATGAATAAAACCTATTTATGCTATTCTCCCTTATGGCTTCATCTGTTTTTCAAACCTAAAGTATTCCGCCCGGTATTCATACCCGCTGTCAGGATAGTCCGGGTCCTTGTGGCGGGCGTTGAAGTATGCGACAATGTGGAATCCGCATTTGTTGACATAGAAATGGATGTTCCGTTTCTCGAAACAAGGCGTTACCAATTCCCACACCTTTGTTTCGGGATACATGCTTTCAATCTGTCCATTCTTTCATACCGGTAACTATGATTATGCGTGAATACTAACGCTCCATTTCTTCAATCTCTTTCTCAACAGATATATGGTGGAGACAAAGGTAAAGAATTCTGCCAACGGAACCGTCAGCCACACGCCGTTATCTCCTAAAATAAGCGGATATATCATGATTCCAAGCACAACGAACAACAGCCCTCTTTGCAAAGACACAAGTACGGAGGTGCGTGCATCGCCCAGCGAGGTAAAGAAACTCGACGACAGAATGTTCGAGCCGTTCAGCAGGAAAGCGAAGGCGCAGACTGCCGCTCCGATGGAGGTTATCTTCAGCACATGGCTGCCCCCGTCCGCAAAGAATTGGGAGACGATGAACTCGTTGCCGAAGAACATGATGCAGAATAGGATGATGCCAATGGTCGCATTCGTCTTGAAACCCAGAAACAAGGTCTCTTTCACCCGGTTCAGATGACCGGCTCTGTAATTGAACGAGAGGATAGGCACAATGCCGTCCGACAGCCCCACGAACATCTGCACTCCCAGATTCAGCATATAATTGATGGCCGTAAATGCAGCTACTCCCACTTCTCCCCAGTTCTTCATCATCACCCAGTTGAAGAGGAATACCGTAATGCCGGCTGACAACTCCGACAAGCCTTCCGATGAGCCATTGTATGTCATCTGACCCAGCAACCTGAAAGAGAAACGTCCTTTCCGGAGACTGACCAGACTGCTTTTTTTCAGCAAAGCGGGAGCCATGACCGCAAAACCAGTTGTGAATGCGATGCCCGTAGCCAAGCCCGAACCTGCCGTGCTCCACCCAAACACACCGACAAAAAGGAGGTTCAGAAGCAAGTTGAGCACTACTGTTCCGCCAAGCACCAGCATGGCAAAGTAGGGGCGTCCCATGGCTTTCAGCATATAATCGCACAGGAACGCCAGCAACAAGAACGGGAAAAACAGGGAGAAAGCCCGTACGTAGGAAACCGTATAAGGCAGCAACACCTCGTTCGCGCCCAAGAAACGGCACAACGGCTCTGCCGCAAGCACAAAAGCGCATCCCATGACAAGAGCTAGCACAAGCAGTGACCAGAAGGCTGTCTTGAAAGCGCTATGCGCCTTGACATAATCCTTGCTTCCCAGCGCCATGCCGACAATCGCCTGGCAACCCACGCCCACAACGACAGCCAACGCACTCATGAATGTATATATCGGGACAAAGATATTTATGCTTGCCAATGCCTCCGTACCGACAAAGTTTCCCAACACCGCGCCGTCAATCATCGGTTGCAAGCCGATAAACAACAGCCCGACCACTCCGGGTATGGCAAATTTCCTGAACAGCACAGTAATTCTTCCTGTAGCCAATAATTGTTCTTCTTTTGTGAGATGCATATAAATAAGATTTTATATTTCATCTGCAAAAGTAGGACTTTGGCTTTGTTTGGGATTTATCATTAGGGTAAATAATAGAGAACTACATAATACTTTTTATTTATATGAATGTAGCCAATTGAAAGAGGTGTTGTTTCATCTCTATTCCGCATTCGGAAAACATTCGTAAGCTGGAGTTGTTCCCATCTCAAGTACCAACTTGCCTCCATTCTTGACGGCATCAAACGGAATCCTTGGCGATACCAGCCGTTTGCCGTTGAGGTAGGCGCGTTGAACGTATACGTTTTGAGGTGTATTATTTTTTACTTCAATAGTAAATGTTTTCCCTTTATAATAAGTTGGGTTTAAGTGGATCGTGATTTCATCGAAAAGGGGGCTTCCTATATCCAGCTTGGAATGGGCCGAACAGCCTCCGTCCATCTCAAAAATACCTATTGCACTCATGACGAACCAGGCGCTCATTTGTCCTTCATCTTCATCGCCCTCCCAGCCATGGTATGGAGTATCGCCATAGAAAGTATTGAGTATGGCCCGGCTCCACTTTTGTGCTAACCAAGGTTTGCCGGAGTAGTTAAATAGATATGGCGTACACATATTGACTTCATTCCCATGGTTAATATAGAACTCGGCGGATTGTCCCATGGTCCGATCGAACATGTGCGCGGCAAACTTATGTTTCTCCGATTTCTCGAAGCCTTCCTCCAGTCTGCGGTTAAAGGTTTCTTTTCCGATTAATTGCACTAATCCCGGGATGTCGTGAGGTACGTACCAGGAGTATTGCCAGCTATTTCCCTCGATGAATCCGGCATTCGAGAAGCGGTCGAATGCGGAATCCCAGCGGCCGCTTGTATCACGCATCGTCACGTACTTCGTTTCCGGGTGGAATACGTTTCTGTAATTTTGGGAGCGTCCCTCCAGTTGTTTCGCCTCTTTCTTGCACCCGATGGCGTAGGCTAATTGGGAAACGCACCAATCGTCGTAGGCATAGTCCAGTGTCTTCGACACTACGCCGTATTCGCGGGGCATATAACCGTATCGGATGTAGATATCGAGCAACGGATTGCCTGCACTGCCTCCTCCGGGATGTTCTATACCGGGTACCGTCACATTCTTACGTACCGCCTCATAGATGGCTTCCCCATCTTTCCGGATGCCTTTCTAGTAGGCTGCGACCATTAATGTGGTTTCGTGCGAGCCTTCCATAATACCGGAGTACTCCAATCCGGCGGGGCCTTTGCAGGTCCATCCTGTATGGTGAAACATTTCAAGCTGAGTGGTCACCCAGTCGTCCATAATCTCCGGGGCGACGATTGACCATAAGCCGTTGAGGTTCCAGTAAGTATTCCAGAAGGCATCGCCGCCGTACATCTTTCCTTTTCCTAAAGTCTGCACGTTTTCCTCTGCATCGACATACTTCCCGTTCACGTCGCTCCAGGTTTGCTTTCCGGCAAAGGCTCTGTATAGATTCGTATAAAACTTTACCTTGTCCTGCTCGGTCCCGCCTTTTACTGTGATTCTACCCAGCAATTCATTCCATTGGGCACGGGCTTGTTGTACTGTTTTGTCGAAGTCGAAATCCAGTGGGGCCAGTTCCTCTTCCATATTGAGCCGGGCTTGTTCGATACTAACTAAAGACAGTCCGGTACAGACGGTAATGGGCTCGTTTGCCTGAGTCTCGTAGAGAGCATAAGCACCGATGTTTCCCGAGCCGCTTATCGCTTGGATGTCTTCTTATATTCCTTCCGCGTTCCATCCATTAAGTTGCCGAAAGGGCTTACTGAAGCGTACGACGAAGTGAAGCATATATTCATTCCAATCGCTCCAGGGGCCGGACTGGCATTGTGCGTATCCCTCTATCTCTGTATTACTTACCCGTCGGATACGTGCATCCGTTAGACGGAATCCGTAATCCCATTCTGTCGGGAAGAGCAAATCCATCAATATGCGAGACTCCTTACGTTCGGGAAAAGTGTACCTATGCACGCCACAATGGGTCGTTGCGGTTAGTTCCGCTTGGACTTCATGGTCGTACAGATAGACCGAATAGTATCCAGGCGATGCCTTTTCACGTTCCTTTAGGATGCGAGAATGGTATCCGGCATTCGCCCCCAAATAGGGAGAGTCGGTGGATGGATTACTTAATGCCAGGTCGGCGGTAGTGGGCATCATCATGAGTCCTCCCATAGTCCAGGCGTGGAGATGACTAAAGCCGGATATATTGCTCAGAGAGTATTCATAGCCTCCCATCCATACGTCGCCCTGGTTGTCCGGTCCGAGCTGCACCATCCCCATAGGGAGCTGGGCGTACGGTCCGAGCATCCAGCGGGAGTTTGAGGTTCCAATGAACAAATCTACATAATCTACGGGCTGCTTCTCGATAGCCGTTGCGGCGAGGCAAGCCGATAAACTTGCCACTAAAACAGGGAGTAGTCTTTTGATTTTCATGATATGTCTGCGTCTTTATATCTTATATTATAATAGTACAAAGGAAAGCATTTTCCGCTAGAATACCAAACTTTCCGTCTGGATTTGAGCTTGTGTAAAATGCAGCTTAGGCATAAGGTAGTCTGGCTTTTTATGTGTATCTTTGCAAAGATTGCTGTGAAATAATTATATTAAACCTAATCCATAAATAGATAGATTATGAATGACAAGGTTAACTTTAGTAAAGAGGCTCCTGTTTCCTTTGCTCTCTGCTTCCGGACAGATTGTGTATCGGCGGACCATTGCTTACGAAGTCTGGCTGCACGCGACCTGGGAAAGGAGCGGAGTACTCTCTATATTATCAACCCCAATTTAGTGAATCCCAAAGGCGGAAATACCTGCCGGTTTTTTCAGAGTTCAGAAAAGGTAAAGGTAGCTTACGGCTTCAAGTGGATGATGGATCATGTTCCCGCCGGACGCATAAGGCATATACGCGACGCCATCTGCAGCATGGTCAGCCAGCGTACTTACTATTACCTGATGGACGGAACGAAACCTATCCTCCCAGACATGCAGAGGAAGATAGGCACTATCCTACAAGCAAACGGTCTGTCCGTGCCCATCCTGTTCGACCGTTATGAGCAAGAATACGTCTGGAGAACATGAAGTATAGATTTTGCACACATGAGTGCAACGTTTTGCAATGAGCATTGCAAGGTCTTGCACACATGTATGCAAAGTTTTGCACACGTGCGTGCAAAAAAGAAGGATGGGTATCGTCCCGTCGACGCATGCCCATCCTCCCGCTGCTTCCTCGTCAAGGCTCGACGCCCCACTGCCGATTGGGCTCCGGACCCATCTCGAGCGTCAGCGTGCCGCCTGCCATGATATCTTTATAATCCAGGTAACACTTCGCATACTCCTTCCCGTTCAGTCGGGCGGATTGTATGTAAGTATGCGTCGGCGCATTATGAAGCGCCTGGATGGTGAACGTCTTGCCCCCGTCCAGCCGAAGGGTAATCCGGTCGAACAGCGGCGCAGAAATCTCGTAGCGCGTCTCGCCCGGGCAGACGGGATGTAAGCCAGAAGCCGCAAGCACATACCAAGCAGACATCTGGCCCACGTCCTCGTTCCCGACCAGTCCTGCTACGCTGTTCTTGTACGCATGCTGACAAATAAACCGCGACCAGCGCTGCGTCTTCCAGGGCTGTCCTAACCGATTGTAGAGGAAAGGCACATGATGCACCGGCTCGTTCGCGTGGTTGTAGTAGGCGTTCCATAAGAAATCCGTGGGCGTATGCTGGAACATCGAGTCCAGGTCCGCAATGGTCCGCTCGGTTCCTCCCATCAGCTCTACCATTCCTTCGATATCATGCGGGACGAACCAGCCCTGCTGCAGCTCGTTACTTTCTACACAACCATATCCCTCCTCCAGTTTACCCTTCTCGGGCCAAGGCAAGAAGTTCCCCTGCTCATCCTTAGGGCGGAAGCTATGCTTCACCGCATCGTAAATGTTCCGATACGATTGAGCCAGCCGCGCATAATGTTCCGCATCCGCCTCCTTCCCCAAAGCTCGGGCCAGCTGAGCCATGCACCACTCCGTGTACGCATATTCGAGCGTGTTAGAGATACTATTGGGGGAATAGCCCAGGTGCGCATTCCCGAACCGCTTCGACGTGTTGTCGGCGTAGCGATATGCCTTTTCCATGTCGATTCGGACGATACCTTTGGCATACGCATCCGCCAAGACCGAGATAGCCGGATTACCAACCATGCAACCGCTATATGCGTTGAGGAACTCCCATCGCTCGTAATACTCCCGTCCGCTCTCCTCGGCCATCGCGGTGAGCGAAGCCAACAAATCGTTCACCAGAACCGGATTAATAATCGTCTGCAAAGGCATCTGGCTGCGGAACACATCCCAACCGCTGAAGATAGTCCTGCGCGTGAAGCTGCTTGTCTGATGTGTCCGGCCGTCCGCTCCTACATATTGTCCATCCACATCCGAAAAGCATCTCGGGTCGATCATCGTATGATAAAGCGACGTGTAGAAGATAACCTTCTGGTCGTCTGTACCGCCATCGACCTCCATCTTCGCCAGTTCCTTGTCCCAGAGCGAACGGGTTCTGTCGCGCACTGCGTCGAAATCCCAGTCCTGTATCTCTGCCTTTAGATTCTTCTCGGCTCCCTTTTCGCTCACGAAGGAGATGCCCACCTTCATCAAGACCTCCTCCTGAGGAGCCGTCTCAAACTCCGTAAAGAACCCGATGTGTTTCCCCTCATAAGCCTGTGGCTTCTCGATAATCTGGGCACCGGCCGTGAGCGCTTGAAACTCCGGACTCTCCACGAACTGCCGATGACGGTCCTGCCCATCCGGGATATCTACACTCCATATTCCATAATCTGTCAGAGGCTTAGAAAACTGGGCATAGAAGAAGACCGTGTACCGCGCTTGACCGTCTCCATTCCCCCATCCTCCGCCTTCAGGCGTACATTCCATACGCCCCGCGATGGTATGCTCATCCACTACCCGGACCGACTGATACGTGGAAGTCCCCCCGACCCGACGTGCCAAATCTATCTGGATACGCGATTGCTTATGCTCCGGGAAGACGAAGCGCAACATCCCGCAACGAGGAGCCGCCGTCGCCTCCACCTGAATCTGGTAATCACTCAACAGCACCTTGTAATACCCGGCTTGCGCCTCTTCAGAGGACTTATCATACCGAGAACGATATCCCTCTACGCCGTTCTCCTTGCCAGAGTTCGTATGAAGTTTCCCCACCGTAGGCATCACCAGGAAGTTCCCTAAATCCCCATACCAGCCGATGCCGCTCATCTGCGTAAAGGCGAAACCCTCTATTGTCTCGTGCTCATAGCTATATCCGGGACCATTATCTCCGCCCGTGATCGTATTCGGACTTACTTGAACCATGCCGTAAGGAGTCGTAGCACCAGGGAAGGTCTTCCCTAAACCATGATAAGCCCCAGCCGCTTCCACATTTGTACTCGCCCCGATGAATGGGTTCACATAATCAGATAAATGCTCCTTTTGACCCGCATGTTCAGGAGCGGAACAAGAAAAACTACCTATCCATATCATAGGTAGTGCAGCCCATATCAACCATTTCTTTTTCATGTTAAAATGCTTTATAGATTATTCAACATATACATAATATTCTGTGTTTCATTCGTTATTCTAATTTATGTGCTTCTCGGGAAACAAAGTTACGGAAATCTATCCAGTAATTAAAGACGGAAGGAAGTCGGATATAGATTGTATGGAGTAAAAAACATGGTTATGATTATGTCTCTCCAAATCCGATATCGCTTTTCCAGATACTCCCCATGCGGCAGATAGGCAATCTATCCCCACAGCTTTACAGACCATGATGTCGGAAATGGTATCGCCTATATATACCGCCTCGCAAGCAGATAGATGATAGCTTTGCAACAACCATTCTAATGAAGCAGCCTTTATATTCCTCTCGGCATTGCCGGTCAGAACTTTGTCAAACAAAGTGTTCATGCCGAATTGCCGCAAAGTGATGTCGCAACTCTTTGCCCCTTTTCCCGTTACAAGAGCCACGATGATACCGCTTTGTTTCAAGTCGGTTATCAGTTCCCGTATTCCGGGAAAAGGTCGGGGACACAGCTGTTCATGTAGATTTTTATAGAAGGTATAGAAATCTGCCAACGCACATTCTTTGTATGGAGCATCTACAAGGCTTGCTATCATTCCCTGTTCATTCAGGCCGAAAGTCCGTATCACATCGTCGTCCGACAATTCATGCCCGATGTAAGGCGCAACCGCTTCTTTAAAAGCTTTTATACATAAGGGAATGGTGTCACCGATAGTGCCATCCAAATCGAAAGCTACCAATCTAATCTTGTTCATGGGGATATTGATTTTACGAACAACTTTACAAGGGTTTCCTACCGCCAGACTGTTTTCAGGAATAGATTTAGTCACAACGCTGCCCGCGCCAATCACGCTCCCCCGACCAATGGTGACGCCCGGCAGGATGATGACACCTCCCCCAATCCAGCATCCGTCTTCGATGCTGACGGGCAAGGCATAGGTATGCCGGACGTATTCCGTGCCGGCGGGTGTCTCTACGGGCGTCAGACGTTCGTTCAATTCTATGGGATGAGTTGCCGTATAAATTTGTACATTGGGAGCAATCAAGCCATTGTTTCCAATGGTGATTCTGTTGCAATCAACCAATGTACACCCCATGTTGATGCTGACATTGTTGCCGATATGGATATGGCAACCATAATCACAAACAAAAGGGTTGCCGATGGAGACTTTCTCACCGATACTTCCAAGCATTTCTTTCAGGACAGCCAGCCTTTCAGCCCTGCTTTCATAGGGAAGTGCATTATACCTCAATAACAACCTGTGGGTCTTTTTCTTAAATTCGATAAAGACGGGTGCATGACAATCGTACCACTCGCCGGACAGACATTTCTTCAATTCATCGTTCATACGCGTTGCTTTTACTATTCTTCGGGGGCAAAAATATACATGTCCCGCATGGATTTCCTGTATGATTTGGTGTTTTATCTGTATGAAAGCGACTACGTGATAGTCAAATTATTTGAATCCTGCGAGATAACTGCCGTCCCCGCTGGGGACAGCACAAATCCTACAGGATTGGCACTATCCGAGATATTTTTATAGAAAATCCTGCGGGAACATAAGTAAAAAGCTTATGTTTCAAGAAGCAGACCAATGAAACCATGCAGCAATATATCTTGAATTATAAAATGAAGATGGTAGAAAGCAGGCTTCTACATACCGACATGCGAATCAATGAAATTGTAGCAGAACTCGGATTTACTGATGAAAGCCACTTAAACAAGCTATTCCGCAAATACAAAGGTGTCAGCCCCACCGAATTCAGGAAAAGATTATCTCTTTAGCTCCTTCCGAAAATAGATCATGTCCCGCAACACTTTGCCCTCCTCCACGATAGGGTGGTCATAATGGCGCGTGAAAAAGTCGGGAATGGTGTGCGAATAGGTAAAGCCGCAACTCCGGTAGAAACCTACCGTCTGCTGGCTATCGCCCGTCCCCACGAACATCGTATGGCAACTGTCCTTGTAACGGTCGAAGAGATATTCCACCATCTGTCTGCCCAACCCTTTACGCTGATAGGATGGAGAAACGGCCAGATTCTTCAGTTCGCAGACGCCTTCGCCTTCCATGGTAACGACGGCCACCGCAAGGGGCTCTTGTATCTGTTCATCCTGCATGACATAGAGTTCTCCCCGTTCCAAATAACGGTCTATCATCGACTCCTGTTCGTCGGCAAGAAGCAACAGGGAGAGGTATTGTTTCTTGTCGGTAGGAATGTGGTGAATATTGGGATGTCGTTTTAACTTCATGTGTAATATCGGGAACGGATTGCCCTGTTCATCGGTTTCATCATATTGGTAGGTCTCAAAACCGAGATGACGATAAATCGCTTCCGCTTGCGTATTTTGTTCGTTCACATCAATGTAAAGGGCTCCATATTGTTGGATGGCGAGGTCTATCAGCAGTCGTCCCCATCCCTTTCCTATCTGGTCAGGAGAAAGGAACAGTGCTTCTATCTTCTTCTCTTGTATGCCTATAAAACCGATAGGAATATTCTCTTCAAAGGCAACGACTAAAATGTCAATGTCATATAATACAGCTTTCCCTTGCTGTTTGATGCTTTGGATGTCCTGTTCCGTCAGAAAGTGATGGGTGGCGCGGACAGACGCCTCCCATACTTGCCATAACTGACCGATGAACTCGGTTGTTCGCTTATCCTTGTCGATTTCTTTTGTTAATCTCATTCTCATCTTGTTCTTTGAATAAATTTCCGATAGAGTATTCATACCTCCGGGAAATGTTTAGTTTCCTACCGACAAAAGTAATGAGAATCTTCTAAAGGACAAGGATTCAGTTTCTAAAAATGCCCTGTATTTAGTCGGATAATCGGTCGATGTCTCCCTTCATAAGGCTAGGTAAGCACCGGCTTATCTTATCTGCGGGTCAGTTCCACCATTCCAGGGCTTCCAGTTTGTGTATCGTATCTTCATCAAAGCGCTTTCTTATCGGTCGGGCAGGAACACCGCCGACTATCGTATAGGCCGGAACGTCTTTCGTCACCACGGCGCGGGCAGCTATGATTGCTCCGTTACCGATATGTACACCAGCCATGATAACCGCTTCGTAACCTATCCATACATCGTTGCCTATCACAATGTCTCCTTTATTATCCCAAGCCGTTGCTACATTGGATTTTTCCAAACCCCAATCTTCATAAAAGAGAGGGAAGGTATAGGAGGATAAGGACTTCAAGGTATGGTTGGCACTGTTGAACAGAAACTTCACACCACAGGCGATGGAGCAGAATTTGCCGATTACCAGCCTTTCGTGATTGATAGGATAATGGTAAAGTACATTGTTTTGTTCAAAAAGCAGCGGATCGGACACAAAGTCGTTGTAGATGGTATAGTCACCCACTATGATAGAGGGGTCTTTTACGACTGCATTCAGGTACACGGTCTGCGTGTCACCTGTGCGTGGATATATCTTTTTCATCATAGATTCAGCTTTTAATAGTGTTTATATTTAAGATAAATGACAGACTGCACCCCAAGCCCAAGCACGAACAGGTATTCCACTGCCCAATAAGCTGCTAACGGAACATTACGATGGCTTAATCCCCATAAGCAAAACAGATAAACAATGGTTGTTGTCAGTTGAAAGACAAATACAGTCCGCGTTGCTCCTGTTCCTGTCGCTGCGTTCAGATAAACATAGCCGGGAAGTGCAAAGAAGTAATTCAGCAGCATAACCATAAACGGCAACCATGCAACTTGTACGATAACCGGATTTTCTGTGTAAGCCCCGATAATGTGTTGGTGAAAGACCAAGGCAAGAACAATCAATGGGATACCTGTCACATATCCTAAACGGATAATTTTGTGACAAAGCGGGAAGATTTTTCTCTTTTCACCTGCTCCAATCAGGTTGCTCACCAAAGAACTGGTAAGACCAGCCAGCGCATTGACGATAACGGAAAACAGGGCGGAAACACTTCTTACAATATTCGATACAGCCAATTCTGTTTCTCCCAAATGCTCGATAGCCAAGAAGAACAGAAACCAAATGGCTACACTGACAAAGAATTGGAGCATGCTCCATACCGAGATAGAAAATATTTCTTTTAATATCTTTATCTTAATGTGCCAGCGTAAGCCATATACTTTTTCATCAATATGCCGGAACAGATATATTGTCAATACTACCAGCGAACACATTTCGGCAAACGAAGAAGCTATGGCTGCTCCTGATATGCCCATATCGAATCCGAATATCAGGAGCCAATTCATCGGAATATTCACCAGTACGGCTGTGAAAGCCGCCATGTTCAAGGCTTTTGTCTGCGTAATGCCTACTAAAAACGAGCGTAAGGCTAGGAGTGGGAAAGAGAATAACAATCCCCAAATACGCCAATTCAGATAACATACAGTTGCGTTGTAGACATCGTCTGAAGTTATCAGATGTTTCAGCAGGACTGGAGAAAGTATTTGAGACAACAGGCAAAGGAACGCCGCTAGCATCAGCAAGAAAAACAGTCCTTGAAAGAACGTTTTTCCTGTTTCTTCATACCGTTGTTCTCCGTTACGGCGGGCGATTACTACCTGTAGCCCTAAACTGAAACCGAAGCCGAGCATATAGATAGCCAGATACCAAATCCCGGCAAGGGCGGATGCGCCCAATTCTATTTCTCCCACATGCCCCAAGAAAATGGCATCGGTGATATTGATAAGTTGTTCGATAAGGATGCTCATCATTACTGGAAAAGCGATGAGCCAGATATTTTTATAAGTATAATTCATTGCTCAAGTTGATATAATACGACAAATCCTGTAGCACAAGGCAACACAAGCTATCGCGGTTTTACAAATTCGGAATAATGGCAAAACAAGAAAGGACAAACCTGTTATAAGCCTGTCCGTTGCTGAATAGCTATGACTGAAATGCTATCCGTTAAGCGCAGCTATATGCACACTTGCCATTTCATGTGGGTTGAACAACTGGTATTTTTCTGTTAGTTCCGCAAAGATAGCATTTGTTCTTGATTATACCACCAGGCAGTTGATTTCTTTTTGCAGATTCTCCAAAAAACACGAAGCATGTGCCCCATCCATTTGTGTATGATGAAACTGGAAAGAAACAGTCAGTTTCAGTTTCCATAAATGCCGTTTGTATTTGCCCCAAATCAGAAACGGATTATTGAACACTCCGCTGTACATACCTACCGCTCCGTCTATTTCATATTGCACAAGAGCAGATGTGCCAATCACCATGTGGTCCGGCAGGTCATGGTTGCAGCAAGTGTGGGCAACTTGCTTGGTAAGCCGTAAGTAATCCTCATTGAATTGGCTTAAATCATTAGAGTAGGGGATGTCACAGGAGCTAACCTCACCTTCCCGATTCGCTACGATGGTGCAGACGGCAAGACGGTCATATTGCATCAGCTTCCGCCCGACCGGAAGCATATAGAACTCTTTGATATGGCGTGCTGCCCGTCCGATGCACCAGCACATCAGCATATTGAACTTTAATCCAGTCCGTTTGCTGATGCAGGCAAGGCGGGTTACATCTATGGTCTTGAAAAAGGTGAGCATGGGCATGGGGGCATCTATCCACATTTCAAATGCGTATGCACGGGTCGTGTTTTGGGGATTTACTTCTTTCATCCTATCAATTGTTTATATGCGCAAAGGTAAGCTGGTGGTGTGGCTTCGGATAGAAGAAAAGGGACATTATGCCGGGTTGGTGAACAAATCGGAATAAGGCTGGCAGATGTTCAATAAGGCCACGGGCGTATGACCACTGAATTGCTTGAACTCCCGGATGAAATGCGACTGGTCGGCATAGCCACACTGGTAAGCCAGTTGTGCTTGGCTGATGCCCGCCGGGCACTCCTGCAAGAGCTTCAGCGACATTTGGAAGCGGGCAATCCTTGCGTACTCTTTGGGGTTGGTACCAACCATATCGTTAAACAGGCGCTCGAACTGCTTCTTACTCAGACAAGCGATGGAGGCCAGGGTTGTCACGGAAGTTCCCGGAGTAGAGAACAGGTGGTTTATAGCGGCGGCTATCCTTTTCTGGTTAAGTGCGAGCTTTGGGGTTTGCACCTCGGATAAGAGGGAGAGCAGCCATGCCTCTATTAGGTTGATACAGGTATCCGTATCCTTGCATTCGAAAACCTGAGCGGCCAATTCCTCCAGCCGTTTGTATTCAAGGTCGAAGCCGGAGACCTCCAGATTGTGCAAGGCAGATATAGGCAGATGCAGAAAAGCCCTCATGCCGTATGGCTGGAAGACAACCACAATCATCTCTGTTTCCCCCTCCGAATACAAATGAGCCGGGTAATTAACCTGCCCGCTGACTGTCAGTATGGATTGGCGCGTTCCCAGTTCCGGAATATAGAGCGGCATCCCTTTGTGGAAGATGAGCTGGGGACAACCGATAGGGAACGTAAGGGTTTTCAGCAACCAACTACTCCGGAATACCCAATAATACCTGATATAAGGTTGCAACAACCGGCAAGGCTTGTAGAACTGAAAGCCCTCTTGAAACATATAACGAATGCTTCTTGTTAATAGATTTTTCTCCGGTTTAAAGCTGCACGGTACCGATTCGCATGGCGGTTGTGTTCGGCAAGTGTAGCGGCAAAGTTGTGGCGACCCGAGAAATCCTCCTTGGCGCACATATAGAAATAACGATGGTGGGTATAGTTTAATACCGCATCGATAGCGCAAATAGAAGGGATACGGATAGGGCCGGGGGGTAACCCTGCATATTTATATGTGTTATAGGGAGAATCGACGGTAAGGTGTTTATCGAGAATGCGCTGAAGCGTAAAATCACCTACTGCAAATTTCACGGTTGGATCTGCTTGAAGCGGCATCCCGGCCTTTAAGCGGTTGAGGTAAAGGCCTGCGATGAGGGGATATTCGTCCGTCATGGCCGATTCTTCTTCCACAATAGAAGCCAGCGTGGAGATCTCGATAGGTGTTAGGCCTATTGTTTGGGCCTTTTTTAGGCGTTCTTCTGTCCAGAAACGGTTGTATTCTTGCTTCATGCGTGCCATGAAACGTTCGGGTGAGATATTCCAATAGATTTCATACGTATTGGGAATGAAAAGAGCTGGAATGTTTTCTCGGGTGAAACCTAACGAATCGCACCAAGTGGAGTCGTTCATCCGGATTAACAGGTCGATGCCATGCAGCATCAACTGCTTATCTATCCGCTCGGCTAATTCTTCTTTGGTGCGAATGTTATGGAAGGTCAGGCGTGTGGCTTCTTGATGGCCATTTCGAAGATTGCGCACGAGCGTCAGGTTGTCCATACGGGGGTCGATGCGATAACGTCCTGTCCGTACGTGTGGCGGATATTTCATCCATCGGGCCAATAGTTTAAACGTACTGATATGTTGACAGGCAGTAGAATCTTGTAGAAATTGGCAAACGTCGTCCCAACGTGTCTTTTCATCTATATATATGTAAGTAGGCTTTTCGGGGAAGAAATTGGGCATCCATACGATGCGATAACACCAGACGCCACACAAAAAAAGGACGAGCGCCAATGCGACGCCGCAGATCCAGGTGCGATGTTGAATGAAAAAGCGTTTATTCATACTGTTTTAAACGGTTGATTTTCAGAATCAGGTGCAAAAATAACATCTTTTCTTGGAAAAATAAGCGGAAAAACCCTTGTTTATTAAAAAATAAGATATACCTTTGCATCGCTGTTCAAGCAAAAGTGGTCATTAGGAAGTTTGGGTGAGTGGCTGAAACCAGCAGTTTGCTAAACTGCCGTACGGATTTCCGTACCGGGGGTTCGAATCCCCCAGCTTCCGCTAATAAGTACATAGAGATAGAGAAAAGGTTTGCAAATCAAGATTTGCAAGCCTTTTTTGTTATTGAGAAATACCTTTGTAAATATACTCTGTTGAACGCGCTGAAGTACCGCTTCGCCCAATACGGCGTATTGACGCGCTCTTTCCGCCGTATTGACGTTCTCGATACGGCGTATTGACATCCCCTTTGCAAGGGCGCAAGTGATGCTTTTGAGGAGGCGCAAGCCATGTCCTTGCCGAGCGGCAACTAAAAAAGCCCCTTCTCGGCCGAAACCGAAAAGAGGCTCTTAAGAGTTTTGCGCTCCGGTCTTCCCAGAAGGGAGCGCCTTGAATAGAATTTTCTAATATTAATACTAACGTATTTCTTTGGCTGCGGCGACTCTCGCGAGGGGCACTGAGCAGCTTATTAACTATTT
>NZ_NFJB01000048.1 GCF_002159645.1 Parabacteroides sp. An277
GCAAAGGTAGACACTTTTATATTACCCACCAAATATTTTGCCAACTTTTTTGTGAGAAATTTTAATTACCCCTCATTTTAAGATAGTTACAAACCCACTTTTTTACAACTATATCCCCTCCCGTTTATAACGGGAATCGATTCCGTTTATAATTGGATTCCTTTTCGATGTTCGTTAGATTCATCAAGAAAGAAAGCGAGCATTCCAATATACACTCTCCAGCGTATACATTAATATAAAAGGAGACATCTGCGAATTAACTTTAAATCAAACCACAGGCTCACCAAAAAGCGTAGCAGAGGAAGCGTCGACGATTTTCACTTGTATGAACTGTCCAACATGAAAATTCTTTTTATCGAAAATAACCACCTTATTTTGGCTCGTCCGTCCAAATAATTGCTCACGCGAACGCTTCGAAAAACCTTCCACCAAGACTTCAAAAGTTTTCCCTACATCACGCAAGTTACTCTCCTCCGACAATTTATTTTGCAAGTCGATTAATCCTTGTAAACGTCTGACCTTCACATCTTCAAGAACATCATCAGTTAAATGCTTCGCCGCATACGTTCCCGGTCGTTCTGAATATTTAAAAAGATAAGCACTATCGTAACCTACTTCGCGCATCAACGAAAGAGTTTCTTGGTAATCCTCCTCTGTTTCAGAATGAAAACCGCAGAACAAATCGGTCGATATCGCGCAATCCGGAAGAATTTGGCGAATAGCGGCAATGCGATCCAAATACCATTCACGTGTATACTTCCGATTCATTATCTTCAAAATACGTGAACTTCCAGATTGAGCAGGGAGATGAATATAACGACAAATATTTGGATATTTAGCAATTACATGTAACGTCTCATCGCTCATATCTTTAGGATGCGACGTCACAAAACGAACACGCATATTGGGTACTTCTTGTGCTACTTTCTCTAACAACATCGAAAAGTTAATCCGTTCGCCGTTTTTCTCAAACAAATATGAATTTACATTCTGCCCCAACAAGGTAACTTCCTTAAAACCTTTTGCATTCATATTGCGAATCTCGTTTAAAATACTATCAATATCCCGACTTCTTTCGCGTCCTCTCGTATAAGGGACAATACAATATGTACAAAAGTTATTACATCCGCGCATGATAGAAACGAAACCCGAAATATGCACCCCTGGCAACTTCAAGGGCATCACATCCTTGTATGTTTCTTGCGTCGACAATTCTACGTTCATCACCTTTTCTCCTTGCTCGGCTGCCCCAATCAAATTTGGCAAATCCATATAAGAATCCGGGCCAGCCACTAAATTAACATGATGATTCTGAATCAAATCATCCTTCACTCGTTCGGCCATACAACCCAAGACACCTACCAAAAGTGATTTCTTTTTCTTTCGCAATGAATTGAAATATTGCAGGCGTCCATAAATCTTTTGCTCGGCATTATCGCGTACAGAACAAGTATTCACGAAGATAGCATCCGCCTCCTCGATATGTTCCGTAAGCTCATAACCTGCCATTTGCATCACCGATGCAACAACTTCACTATCGGCCACGTTCATTTGGCAGCCATATGTTTCAATAAACAATTTCTTGCTCGTTTCCTCTGTTGGGAGAGTAGATTTTAAGTCTACATCCTTTTCTTTTAGCATCATTTTCAATCTATTTTAATCGTTAAAAAACACTTATATCACGAAATAATCCGCATTTCTCTTGTCCAAATAAAAAAGCTCTTCTATATTTGCAACACGAAAAACGTAAATTTTTTCATAGTTAAGGTTTTGGTTTTTTGAATAAGGGCGGCTGTGAAGTTGCCCTTATTTCTTTTTATATAAACTTCTTTTTTTGCCTTTTCTTTCATTATTATCCTGTTAATTGCTTTTAATTCGGAATTAATTACTACATTTGGGATGCAAATGTAAGCAAAGTTATGGATAATCTAAGTAGTTTCATTTACATAATTATTATAGCAGCCATAATCTTCAACGGATTACGGAGTGTTTTTCGCAAATCGAAAACGAAAGAAGACGAGATTCTTCCGCCATTCGACCCTCGTCAG
This sequence comes from Parabacteroides sp. An277, assembly GCF_002159645.1. Taxonomy (GTDB): domain Bacteria; phylum Bacteroidota; class Bacteroidia; order Bacteroidales; family Tannerellaceae; genus Parabacteroides. The sequence continues at coordinate 2,049 of NZ_NFJB01000048.1, forward strand.
CAACCACAAACGGCACCGATACTCGAGACTCCCGAACAAAAGGATATAGAAATAGAAGAAGTACCGGCGCCTCAACCTGTAAAACGGAAAAACAGACGAAAGGCGCATCAGCCGACTCCGTCATCCGATTCGACTCAGGAAAAAGATATTCAGTCCTTCGTAGAAAAAGAAGAAACACTTTTCGAGAATCCAGAAGATTTGAAAAGAGCTTTCATTTATTCGGAAATATTGCATCGGAAATACAATTAAAGCACAAAATATAAATAGCAAGTATTACTTAAAACTATCATATCATGACTTTTAAATTCATCACAGCAGAAGAAGCTGCTACTTATGTTCACCACAACGACCATGTAGGGTTTAGCGGGTTCACGCCTTCGGGATGCCCCAAAGTGGTGCCTGGTGCCATCGCCAAACGGGCAATGGAAGAACACGCAAAGGGAAATCCTTTTAAAATCGGTATGTTTACCGGAGCTTCTACCGGAGACAAACTGGACGGCGAACTGGCTCGCGCCCATGCCATCCTTTTCCGCACACCTTATCAATCCAACAAGGATTTGCGCGCGGCTTTAAATGCCCATGACGCGGAATATTTCGATTTACACCTCTCGGAACTAGCGCAAGATTTACGTTATGGCTTTTTAGGGAAGGTGGATGTGGCTATCGTGGAAGCGGCAGAAGTCACAGACGACGGCGAAATCGTTCCAACATGTGGCGTGGGTATCTTGCCAACAATTTGCCGGATGGCAGACCGTATCATCATCGAACTGAACGACCAACATCCGAAAGAAATCCGTGGCATGCACGACCTTTACGAACCGGCCGATCCGCCTTATCGCCGAGAGATTCCTATCTATAAAGCATCCGACCGCATCGGTACGCCTTGCGTAAAAGTAGACCCCGCGAAGATTGTCGGCATCGTACGTACCAGTGAACCGAACGAAAACAAACCTTTTGCCCCGCTGGATGATGTCACGCTTGCTATCGGTAAAAACGTGGCCGACTTCTTGGTACACGAAATCAAGGCAGGCCGCCTGCCGAAGGAATTCGTCCCGGTACAGAGCGGTGTGGGTAATGTGGCCAATGCCGTATTGGGTTGCATGGGCGAGAACGAAGCCATCCCGGCGTTTGACGTATATACGGAAGTCATTCAAGATGCCGTCATCAAGCTCATGAAAGAGGGACGCGTGAAGTTCGCCAGCGGTTGTTCGCTCTCGGTCAGCAACGAGGTCATCCACGATATTTATTCGCACCTAGATTTCTTCAAAGACAAAATCCTGCTCCGCCCGCAGGAAATTTCAAACAATCCGGAAGTAGCTCGCCGCTTGGGCTTGATTGCGATGAACACGGCTCTGGAAGCGGATATTTTCGGCAATGTCAATTCTACGCACGTATTGGGTACGAAGATGATGAACGGCATCGGTGGTTCGGGCGACTTTACCCGCGCGGCCATGCTCTCTATCTTTACCACGCCTTCTACGGCAAAGGATGGAAAAATCAGCTCGTTTGTCCCGATGGTTTCACACCTCGACCACAGTGAACATTCGGTGAAGGTTATCATTACGGAATATGGCGTGGCCGATTTACGCGGAAAATCGCCCGTACAACGCGCCCGGTGTATCATCGACAACTGCGTGCATCCGGACTATCGCCCGCTGCTAAACGAATACCTGCAAATGGGTATCAAGGGCCATACGCCGCAAAACCTGAAGTGCTGCTTTGCCTTCCACGAAGAGTTTGCCGCGAGTGGCGACATGCACAATGTGCGGTGGGAAAATTACTTGAAGTAATCCGCCGGACGGCTTCTGATAAAGAAAAGGCACAAAGACGCTGTTTTTCCTTGCGTTTTTGTGCCTCTTCTTTTTCATCTTCTCTTTTTCATTTCTGCAGAACCTCAGAATTTTCAAAAATCACATTTTGCAGCTTGCAGAGCCCCAGAATTTTCAAAAATCGCGTTCTGCAGCTTGCAGAGCCCCAGAATTTTCAAAAATCGCGTTCTGCAGCTTGCAGAGCCCCAGAATTTTCAAAAATCGCATTTTGCAGCTTGCAGAGCCTCGGAATTTTCAAAAATCACATTTTGCAGCACGGAAATGCCCCGGAATTTTCAAAAATCGCATTTTGCAGCACGGAAATGCCCCGGATTAGAAACTTTGCATATCGCAAAGCCGTTTGTAATAGCCGCCAAGGCGCAGCAGGTCGTCGTGCGTGCCGCGTTCCACGATTTCGCCTTCGTGCAAGACGCAGATTTCGTCGGCATTGCGAATCGTAGACAAACGGTGGGCGATGACGATGGTGGTACGCCCCTGCATCAAATGCTCCAATGCCTCCTGCACGAGATGTTCGGATTCGGTATCGAGCGCCGATGTAGCCTCATCGAGAATCAAAATTGGGGGATTTTTCAAGATGGCGCGGGCGATGCTGATGCGCTGCCGCTGCCCGCCGGAGAGTTTTCCACCTCGGTCGCCAATGTTCGTATCGTACCCCTGTTCCGTCGCCATGATAAACTCATGCGCATTGGCGATACGCGCCGCCTCTTCGACCTGTTCGCGCGTCGCCCCCTCTACGCCAAAGGCTATGTTATTGAAAAAGGTATCGTTGAAAAGAATAGCCTCCTGGTTCACGTTGCCCATCAAGCCGCGCAAATCGACGAGGCGTACATCGCGGATATCGACGCCATCGATGGTAATCATCCCTTCCGTCACGTCGTAGAAGCGCGGCAAAAGGTCGACCAGCGTACTCTTGCCCGACCCAGACTGCCCGACAAGCGCAATCGTTTTACCTTTCGGAATTTCCAAATCGATATGCTTCAATACCCACTCGTTTTGGTATCGGAACCATACCTTATTATAATGGATAGCCTGTTCGAAACGGACAGGAAGAGGCGAAACGGGGTCGTTAATGTCCGATTTCGCCATGAGAATCTTGTCGATACGCGTCATCGAAGCCAATCCCTTTTGGATCGCATAGGCCGCTTTGCTCAAATCCTTGGCTGGATTGATAATGCTATAGAAAATGACAAGATAATAGATGAAAGTAGGCGCATCAATAGTGCTATGGTTGGCTAATATCAACGAACCGCCATACCAAAGAACAATCGCGATGGTAGCTGTTCCGAGAAATTCACTCATCGGATGCGCCATCTGTTGCCGTCGATAAACGCGAGTGGTCGTCTGGCGGAATTGTTCGTTCGCCCGCTCAAAGCGTGCTTGGATTTTCCGTTCAGCATTGAAAGCCTTCACGATACGCAATCCGCCCAGCGTTTCTTCAATTTGGCTCATCAATCCGCCCCATTGTTGCTGCCCTTCGAGAGATTTCCGTTTCAACTTCTTTCCTACTTGCCCCATGACGTAACCTGCAAACGGCAGCAAGATGAAAACGAACAACGTCAGTTGCCAACTGATGGCAATCATGCCTATCAGATAAATCGAAATCAGAATCGGATTCTTAAAGAGCATATCCAACGAACTCATAATCGATGCCTCGATTTCATTCACATCGCCCGAAACGCGGGCTAAAATATCACCTTTCCGCTCTTCCGAAAAGAAACCCAGCGGGAGTTGGGTGATTTTCCTATTAATCTGATTCCGGATATCACGGACCACACCGGTACGAATCGGAATCATGCAATAAAAAGCCAAATACATGGTCGCCACCTTCAAGAATGTCATGACCACCAGAAAAATACCCAATACAATCAAAGTAAAGGAACCGCCCCGCCGTGCAATCAAATCACTTACAAACCAGAAAAAATTATCCTTCAGCTGCGCAGGGATTTCTTTCAGCGTTTCCCAATCGCCTCCATTCCAGACGATAGGCGTATACGTATATACATCTTGGTTGATTTTAAAAAGAATCTGAAGAATCGGGATAATCAGCGCAAACGAAAACAGGTTCAAAATAGCCGACAAGATGTTGAACGCCACGTTCCACACCAGATATTTCTTATAAGGCGGGACAAAGCGCCGCAATATGCGTAGGAAATCTTTCATACGAAATAACTCTTGATTGGTAACAGGCGGCAAAGATACGCTTTTTTGTCTGAAAATATTTCGTACATTTGCAAGCATATGCAATTATTAATGTTAAATCTAAAAATAGAAAAACGATATGTTGATATCTACAATGACAGCCGACGAAATATACAAAGAACTGAAAGAAGAGTATTGGGAACTTCGTAATATTATGATAAACATTGCAGAAAAATGCATCCGCGACCATAAAACACTTAAAAACCGCCATCATTTCATTCCTCCGACCGGCTCAAAGAAAACCTATACGACGCGAAAGAATAAAAACAACTGGACGATAGAATGGCATATCATCAGTTACAGCAAGAATCAAGACCTTTCGGTTTTATTCCTCAGCTACACGACTTACGTGGACCGGGCCGGGAAAACACACTATGCGTTGTTGGGCACGCCCAACCAGTTCTTCCCCATGCTCATGTCGTCGCACTTCTTGCAACGTTACCGCGAACGATACCTCGATCTGCATCATATAAACACCGGCGGCATGTCTCCCCAAGCCTATTTCTTCATGAAAAACCGCCGCGCGCAATTGGTAAGTTACTATCCGAAGAACTGGACCGCAGAAGACAAAGAAAACAAGAGCGTGTACTATTGCACTCATGGATTGTACGTCTTGCGCTGGCTCCGGGAAGATTTCCCTTTGTTCATTACCTTCCTCGACGAAACTTGCCTTACGGAATACAAAGCGCATATATTCCAATCCGAAAAAGTGAGCGCACTATTCCAGAAGTACATCAACTTGAGCGTACATTCCAAAAACAAGTTCGATCCTATCCAGAGGTATTCCATCGCGAAGCAACTTATCCAAATACCCAATGCCAAAGAACTGTTGATTGATTTCTTCAAACGAGGAAAAGTGCGTCATCCGGAAGATGCCGAAATACTGGACCAGGCTATCCAACAATTTGACAAGAAGTGGGATTCGATCGTAGAGTATACCCAGGCATTGGACAACAACGAGGGAGTCAAACAACAACGCGACAGGCTTTTCCAGCAATATACCGATTTGCTCTTGTATGGAAAACCCAAGGGCGATCGGACGACCGACTTCGAACGGAAAGAATTGCTCAACAAGATGGCAAATCCGGAAAAGCAATTGTTCATCGAGCACAACAACACCGATTTATTCCAGATTGTCATGGACAAGATGAAGGAGTTCGACCAAAAGGTTCGCTAAATAATGCAAATTAACATCCAGAGGATTTAAACATCGCAGGCAGTTTACGGTCTATCCTTTCAAGACTAATTGAAAAAACGATAGAAACAGATAGAAACATGATGAAAAGGATGATGATGAGAATGATCTGGATGGTCTGCTGGATAGCAGCGTGTCCGATGTTTGCCCAACAACGGGGTGTAGAGATTATCGGAAAAGTACAGGAAGAGGCAACCAAAATCGCTATCGAGCAAGCGAGTGTCCGCCTGCTTTCGCCCAAAGACAGCAGCATGTGGGGCGGCGTAGCCACCAAACAGGACGGGTCGTTTCGTTTGGTAAATGTACCGGACGGGAAATACATTCTGAATATTTCCTATATAGGTTACGAACCTTTATATCGAGATATTCAAGTGAAAGGGGAACCGGTCCGTTTAGGTACATTGATGCTTCAAGAGGGAATCCAATTGGCTACTGCGGTCATTACAGGAAAAGCCCCAGAGATTGTTGTCCGTAATGATACAACCGAGTATAATGCCGATTCTTTTAAAGTGGCCGAAGGTTCTGTTTTAGAAGATTTATTGAAAAAAATGCCCGGAGTAGAAGTGGATAGTGAAGGCAATGTAACGGTCAACGGAAAAGAAATCAAAAAGATTATGGTGGATGGAAAGGAGTTTTTCTCCGACGACCCCAAGATTGCGTCCAAGAACCTTCCAGCCAAGATGATTGACAAGGTACAAGTATTAGACAAAAAAAGCGATATGGCTAAAATGACTGGATTTGACGATGGCGAAGAGGAGACCGTCCTCAACCTTACTGTCAAACCGGGCATGAAGCAGGGTTGGTTCGGGAATGCTTATGCAGGTTATGGAAGCCATGACCGCTACGAGGCCAATGCCATGGTAAACCGCTTTTATAATAACGACCAAATCACCTTCATGGGCGGTGCCAACAACACCAACAATATGGGGTTCTCGGATATGGCCTCTTCGATGTTCTCCGGAATGCGGGGCGGATTGGGTAGCAGAAGTGCTGGCTCTGGCATCACATCGTCGGGCAACGGAGGCGTAAACTTCAGCAAAGAGTTTAACGAAAAGGTAACGCTCGGAGGCAACACGCGTTATTCCCACTCCGACAACAACGCGGAGCGAACCAGTAGTGAGCAGACCTTCCTGCCTGGCGATAGCATCTCTTATTCAGACAACCGGACGATTTCAAACAACCGGAGCGATAATGTCGGGTTCAACTTCCGATTGGATTGGAAACCGGATACGCTTACTCAAATCTTCTTCACGCCTGATTTCGGATATAGCCGAAGCCACTCTGCCCAAACGCAATTCACGAATACACGTATGAACAATGATACGTTGAACACAAGCGCCTCGGATGTATTCTCCGACGGAGCTGGATACGATGTAAGCGCCCGACTCGAATTCAGCCGCAAACTGAACGACCGGGGACGCGTCATCAGCTTCTCGCTCTCGGGAGGCGTCAGCGATTCGTACAACAATGAAGTAAACTATTCGAACACGGAATACCTACAAGAGAACAGTTCGGAACTTATCGACCAACATATCCGATATGATAACCGCAGCTTCAACTACCGGGCGTACGTTTCGTGGGTCGAACCTCTGGGGAACAACAACTTCTTGCAAGCTACTTATAGTATTTCCCAACAAAAACAGGAATCATTGAAAAACGCCTACACGCCCGACGAGACTACGGGAGAATACACTGTTCTCGACACGACCTATAGTCGCAATTACCGAAACAATTATATCAATCAACGCGCCAGTTTGAGCTTCAAAGCACAACGCGAAAAGTACAATTATATGATTGGTATAAACCTCGACCCTTCCTATTCGCGGAGTGAAAACTTTGTGGGAGACACGACACTTTCCGACCTGAGCCGTTCAGTTGTAAACGTATCACCTATGTTGCGCTTTAACTATCGCTTCAACAAACAAACGAATCTTCGTATCAATTATAACGGACGGACAAGCCAACCCAGCATGACGCAACTTCAACCCGTCGAGGATAATTCCGACCCGCTCAACATCATCGTAGGTAATCCCGACCTGAAACCGCGTTATACCAACAGCATGAACATCCATTTCAACCAATTCAATCCCCAGCAGCAACGCGCGTTGATGGCAATGATAGGCGGAAGTTTCACAATCAACGACATCGTAAGCAAGACCATTTATGATGGAACTACCGGCGGAAGGCGGACGACTTACGAGAACGTAAATGGAAACTACAACCTGAATGGCCGCCTCTTGGTCAATATGCCTTTGCGCAATAAGAAGTTTTCGGTAAATACCAATAGTATGGTCTCGTTCAGCAATACGAACAGCTTTGTCAATGGCGAAAAGAACCTCAGCAAAAGGTTGAATGCTACCGAACGGGCAGGTATCGATTTCCGTTCCTCGTATTTAGACATCGGCGTGAATGGGAACTTCAGTTACGGTCTGACGCGCAATACACTTCAAGGACAAAACGACTTGAATACGTTCAATTATAGTGCGGGTGGCTATACTACCATTTACTTACCTTGGGATATTAAAGTGGAGAGTGACATCTCTTGGTCGGCCAATTCCGGCTATGCCGAAGGCTATGAGGAGAAAGCCATCCTTTGGAACGCGTCCCTCTCCAAATCGTTCCTCAAGAACAACCAAGGCACGCTCCGTTTCAAAATATACGATATCCTCCAGCAACGAAGCAACATTTCGCGTACCATCACCTCCAGCAGCATACGCGATTCAGAGACTAACACCCTGAATAGTTACTTTATGTTCCACTTTATCTACCGTTTCAATATTTTCAAAGGAGGCGGGAATGACACGCCCGACCGTAATCGCCCGATGCATCCCTCGCGCGAAAGAGGCTTCGGAGGTCCGCCACCTCACATCCGGTAAACCCATCTAAAACTCGTTTTCCCCGCCGGAAACTTTCCTTCCTGCCGAAGAAAACTTTCTTTCCCTACGGAAATTTCTATAAATATCGTCGATATTTGTACACGTATCGACGATATTTGTATATCTTTAGCCTAAAGATAAATAAACATCGACGATACGCGGAGAAAATATAGTTAGGAAAGGAAGAATTTACGCCGTCTTTGGAAGTTTTCTCTGGATTGAGAAAGGAATGATACAAAAAACATTTTCGGTTTCATCCTCCAAACCGAGGGATTTCGCCCTTAAATCCCCCGCTTTCGGATAAGAACTCAAATTTTTTTGCTTAAAACTCTTGCTATTTCATTTTTCCTCCTTACCTTTGCATCGATTCCGCAATGGAGAGCGTTCCATCCAAGGGAATCAAACGAAATATTGACAAGTATTTACTACGGAGATTATTCCAATCTAAAAAATCTAGCAAATTTTTAAGTTCGTCGGAATAATGGACAGTAAATGCTTGCGTGTAGTACAGATTATTTGAGGGTTTCCTATGCCATATTATATGGTTGCAGGGGAATTAAAATATAATCGTATAAAGCGCGGGCTATTGTTCTATTGTTGACGAACGGGTTTTGCTAGAGCCTTTAGATTGATAATAGAAACGCCCGCGCTTTTTTTGTGTCCGGACCTTAAGAAGCTACGGCGTGCCTATTACTCTCCTCTATTTATTAATCTTTTAATTACAATTTAAAATGAACAAAAAAGTACTTACGCTTTCAGTGGCGTTACTCTTAAGTAGCGCATTGTTTAATGGTGTAGAAGCTGTTACTTTTGTGGCAAAAAATGTGCAAGAAACTGCTCTTGCCGCAGGAGAAGAACACGCTATCGGTGAAGGTAAATATTTCATGATTCACCGTTCTGAATATAAGGCTGCGCCTAATACTAATAGTTGGAATTCAAACGATGACAATTATTTAGTAATGGCTGATGGCGCATTAGTTTGGACAAGCAATACGTCTTTGTTATCCGAGAATCCTGCGGCATATTGGAAGATTGAAGATGTAACAGTTGCTGGCGAACCTATGATTGATAGAGCAGAGAGAGTTGTTCGTTTAGTTAATGGCAACAATGATGAAGTGCTGACTTTGGATGCCAATACACACAAATTAGCAACAGCTACCACTGCAGATGCAGACAAAATTACACGCTTTCATGTAGATGGCAATGGTAATAACAATGCTATTTTGTGCTATGAAGTAAACGGGCAAAAATACATTTTGGGTGATGCAGGAACTACTCTTGGCACTTACACCGACAGATGGGAATTGCAAGGTGTTGCTGAAAATGCAACTGCAGGAGGTGGAACTTTCGTTGACTTTCAAGTCGAAGCTATTAACGAAGTAGCTATCACTGCGGATGAATTGAATTCAGAATTGAATGGTGGTTTTGAGTTAAACTTTACTTCTAAAGGCGAGGCTTACGAAAACTTGACCGGTGCTGAACCTTTCGCGGGCAAGTTGACGGCTGTGGCAGCCAATACAGCCGGAACACAGTACTATTTGAGAACATCGGATGGTCGTTACGTAATTTTGGAAGATGATTATATTGGCGAAGCAGATGCTACGTTGAATGGCACACAGAGTGCGTTTTATCGTGGATACAACTTCAAGACAGTTAGTGAACATGCTTGGAGTTCGGCAAATAAAGATAATGGTACGTTTACTATCTTTAAGTCTTACGATTTCAATAATACAGACTCGTTGATTGTATCTTTACCAGTTGTTAATCAGATCGGTACAATCCAAAATGGATTGAATCGTAAAGCTGCAAACAATGAAAGCGGTCTTCGTGTATTCGTATCTACTGTAAATGTGGCTGGTGTAACAAGCAACTTATTGACGACTATTGCTTATACAAAAGCAAATGACATGTTGGCAACCGTTCGAGACAATGCATACGGAAATGCTCAAATGGGTGCATTAGCTCCTAATATCGCATTGGGTGCTTCAAACATCATCGATTACAGCCGCTTCATCGGTAAGGTTTGGAATATTACAGACAGAAACGGCAATGTAATGTCTCCTGAAGAATGGACTGCAGATATCGATTCTTGGAGCCAATTATTTGCACCAGCTGAACAAGTAGATTTAAGTAAGCCAGAAGGTCAGTGGTTGTTCAACCAGGATGTAAATGGTTATTATTTCGTAAACCGTGAATCCGGCGAACGTTTTTACTTGAATAACACATACGGTCATGGTGGTGTATTGCGTACAACGGGAACAACAGATTTGTATGAAGTTTATGTAGATGAATTTGCAGGTACAGAATGGAATTCTCTTTATATTCGTGAAGCAGCTAATGCTGAACTGGGTAAGACTGAAAACGGTTATGTGAAGTTTGATATGAACGAGGAAGATAACAATGGCAAGTATCTGTCGTTCGAAACTTCTTTAGGCTTGACAGCTTATGTAGGCAAGGATGCAGACGACAATGTAATCTTGACTACAGACAAGAGCCAAGCTATTGAATTCCGTGTTAAACAATTGAGCCACGATTTCACTGACCACGATGGTGTGGAAGCTCCAGATACGTTGCATCATTATACTACGTTCTTGAACTATGATAGCAACAACAATGTCATTTCTGATGTTGATACGTTGCAGTTCTTCCACTATGCATTGTATGAGAACTTCTCTGAAAGATATCTGAAATATGATGCTGATACGAAACGGTTCGAACTGAGCGATAATGCAGAAGACGAATGGAATCCAGCTAATAACGAACACGAAGACTTCGATTTGTATGCTGCAAATTATGCTTTCGTAGTTAAGGAAAAAGAAGATGGCACGTATGTCTTAGTTCGTAATTATGCTATTGATTATGACTATTGCAATTCATCAGCAAATCATGCTATCCAGAATAACTGGAACGGCGTAGCTGCTACATTCGACAACATCTTTGAGGTGAACTTCGGTGCTGATGCTTATCTTCCTGAAGATGTAAACAGAAGCGAATATGCAAATGGCTATGCTCACAAAGCATATATGGGTACTCAGAATGGCGGATTCTTGGCAGATATGGCTTATCTGTATAACTACAACGATAACGACCGTATCACAATGGAGAATACAGACCAGACTGAATATATGTACATCACAGGTTCGCAAGATACCGTGAAGATTGCATTACAGTCTCGTCCGAACTACTATTTGTATGAACAAGGAACTAACGGTACGAACTTCTTAGGTATGGAACATGTAGCTGACGTGGATGATATGGCTGCTGCACTCTTCGTGGACACAGCATACGTTCGCAACAATACTTATCGTCCGCAATATTTGTTAGCTGTAGATGCTTATCATGTGGAACCGGTTTACGATAGTCATCCAGACCAGACAATTCCGCACTTGCTCCATGCAGATTCTACTTACGGCCGCTTCTTGGTGAACATGGTGGATTCGGCTTATGCATACGGTATCAACCGTAACACCAACCCGTATATCTGGGATACAAATGCTTATTATCGTCTTGCGTTCATCGACGGTATCCACACGGGCGACAAGTTGATTCTGAACACAGAAGATGCAAAGACAACTATCAACCTCGGCGACAACAACGATAAACTCTGCACGTTCGCATTCCGTTATGTAGATGCTGACCGTGAAGGTGTCATTATCGAAACTCGTTACAACACGACGACTGGCAACGTCGCTCCAGTTCGTGGTTATCTGAAATTCCAGAATAGCGTTCCGGTTGTAACAAGCAGCTATGACGATGCTCATATCTTTACAGTTGATAACGAGACAACGGAAGCTCCGACCGCTAACGAATCCATCACCGCTGAAGGTGCAGTTTCTGTAGTTGCTACCGACGGTGCCGTCATCATCAAGGGCGCAGAAGGCAAGAATGTAGTCATCGCTACCATCTTGGGTAAGGTTGTCGCTAACGAGACAGTCAACTCGGATAACGAGACGATCGCTGTGCCGGCAGGTATCGCAGTCGTTTCAGTGGACGGCGAAAGCTTCAAAGTAGTAGTTAAATAAATGAAGAACTAAGAATGAGGAATGAAGAATCCCTGCATGGCAAATTCTTCATTCTTACCTCTTCATTCTTCATTAAGAAAGAATATTGTTCATAACATTTAAATTTTAGTTATTAATAAATAGTTGATAAGCTGCATGTAAGCCTTTCGCGAGAACCGCAGCAGCGTTAGTATTAATATTAGTAGAAAATTCTATTCAAGGCGCTCCTTTCTGGGAAGACCGGGGCGTGAAACTCTTAAGAGCCTCTTTCCGTTGACGGGAAGGGGCTTTTTCTTGTTTGTTTTCTCAAAAAATGGTAGCTTTGTAGGCAAAAGGAAATTCCATGGAAGAAAAAAGAAGTAAATACATAACGCAATTCCAAATAAAGAAAATGTGGGGCAGAGTTGATTTGGCTTGGTCGCAAATCCACGAAGATGTGAATATCCTCGTCGGCATCAACGGATGCGGAAAAACAACCCTGCTTAATCTGATATCGGATTACTATACGGGGCAGAAAATCAAAAAAAGTATGGCCGAATCCGTGAAGGGAACAGCGATAGACAGTCCTGTCACATACATCCGTTCGTTTGACGTACCCGCCAATGTGAAGAAAAAGACAGAAAGCATCTTGCTACAAGAGCTTAAACACATCGTGAATCAAAACGGGGAAGGCACATCGTTCTTCGACTATCGGATGAAAATGCTTAATTTTCCCCAGAAAGCGGCACATATCCAAAAACGTATTGACAAGTTCTTTTGCTTGGTCAATCGTTTGTTTGAAGAAACAGACAAGCAAATCTGGATAAATCCCCACAACAACCAATTACAGTTTGTGATACGCGGGAAACAAGATACGATCATCCAATTAGAAGACCTTTCGTCTGGCGAAAAACAAATGTTGCTCATCCTAACTACTGCTTTTTTGCAAGAGGAAAAGCCTACTATTTTATTGATGGACGAACCTGAGATTTCCTTGCATATCAGTTGGCAAGACCGGTTGATCGAATGGATACGCACACTGAACCCTAATTGCCAATTAATACTCACCACGCACTCTCCCAATATCTTTGCCAACGGCTGGGAAGACAAAATCATATTCATGCAAGACTTAGAGGAAAAAATATGAACAAACGGGATTTCTATGAAAAAGCAGCCAAAGGATTAGCGGCTTCTACGCGTTTGTATGGTGTAAATGCTGTAGTCCATGTGGAAAACAAAGACGATATTTGGTTTTGGCAACAACTCCTATCCAAATATCGACCGGGGCGTTACAAATTCAAGCCTGCTACGCTGAATGAAAAAGGGAATCTCACCACCGGATGCACCCAATGCCTGAAATACAAAGATTTCCTTTCATCCAGATTCTTTATCTGCATAGACAGTGATTTACGTTATTTATTGGAAGAAGAATTAGCTGCCGAAAAAGGTATTCTGCAAACGTATGCTTATTCTTGGGAAAACCATTGCGCTTTTGCCTCAAAGTTACAAACGACTTTCGACTATCTGGTCAAAAAGGAGAAAAGGTTCGATTTTGATTCCTTTCTGCGGCAATATTCCCAAATTACGTATCGCCCCTTCCTACTTATGCTGTATCATGAGCGGGAAAACAAAGGTACGTTTAAACGGGATAAATTCCGTCAGTGCATCACGCTCCAATACGAACAAGGCGATGAACAAGACAACGGCTTTAGCTTTTTGCAACGCATGGCTCATCGCTTAACAACCGCCACTGAACAAGAAGCAGATTGCCATTTCAATTTCGAAACAGAAAAAGCATACTATGCGCCATTCGGATTACATGAAACAAACACCTATTTATATGTACGCGGGCATTGCCTTTACAATGCTTTGCATACTATTGGCTCTAAACTATGCGAAAATACAGGCATCGACTTTGAACAGAACATCCTCAAATCTGCTCTTGCCCTTGAGCAATATGAAGAAATAATCCACATAAAAACCCATATCCAAAAGTTGCAAGCCCTTCATTAATTTGCGCTGTACACACTTCGCTTGCAACACTGCAAGGGCTTCGCTTGCGCCTCCTCAACGACATCGTTTGAGGCTCGGCAAGCAAAGCCCTTGCAGAGGAAACGGCAATACGCCGTATCGAGAACGTCAATACGGCGGAAAGAGCGTGTCAATACGCCGTATTGGGCGAAGTGGCACTTCGAGCGCAGTCGAAAAGCCTCTGAATACTCCGCAGGGATGTTTCCACTCCGGTCGGCATGACGTAAAATGAATGGGAAGATGCATTCGTAACTAAGCGAAGACCTGCTTCGCAATACGCGAAAGCACTGTTCACCATACAGAGAAGGCGTCCTTCGCAACGCTTTGCTCCAGACGCCATCTGTGGTATGAGAATATTTATGCCTTATTTCTTTTCGCAGGCGGACATTTCGGTTTGATAGAGCGCTTCGTCTCGACACATTTTGTCGTACCAGTTCTTCTTCAAGACAAAGCTGGTAATGAGAAGAACAAGAATGCTGGAGACGAGCGGCATACCATCTTTAAGCACCAGGTACATCGGGATAACCGTCAGGCACATTTGCCACACGATGCCGACGCATACATTGAACATATCGCGCTTGAAATGCCGGTTGGCCTTTATCTGCGGGTACTTGGCTACCACACGCTCATGAACCGGTTGCCAAAAGCCCCAAGGACGAACCGTGAGATAGAAGCGCTCCAACGTCTCCTCGTCTACAGCCGGTGCCGTATAAGTTCCTACCACGCAACCCACAAGCGAGATAACAAACAGGAGTGGAAAGTAGAAAAGAGGCAGCAACGGTGCCTGCTGGGCATAAACGCCCACCCGTTCCACGAATTGCCCGTCGACCATCGTGTACTGGTCGAAGACGAGCGGGCAAACCAACGAGGCGAGAATACCTGTAATCATGCCCCAGAAATAACCGTTCCCATTGAAACGCCACCA
This sequence comes from Parabacteroides sp. An277, assembly GCF_002159645.1. Lineage (GTDB taxonomy): Bacteria > Bacteroidota > Bacteroidia > Bacteroidales > Tannerellaceae > Parabacteroides. The sequence continues at coordinate 17,084 of NZ_NFJB01000048.1, forward strand.
ATGCCACTTCAACAGATTGGAAGCAATATAACCACCCCACAACGCGGAGGTAATCCATTGCAATACGGAATTGACGCTCTCCACAAAAAAGCCAATCACCACACTGACCGCCACGACGAGTACCGTCACAAGGTGGCTCATGCGAATCATCGTCCGGTCGTCGGCCTGCGGATTGATGTATTTCTTATAAATATCGTTCACGATGTAGGCAGGAGCCGCATTGGCCGTTGAGGCAAACGTAGACATGAAAGCTGCCAGCAGTCCGGCCAGCAACAAACCACAGATGCCCACCGGGGCAAATTGCGTGATGGCATTGGGCAGTATCAGTTCGAAGTCGATAGTGCCCCGACCGGTCGTCAGGTCTAAGTCCGAGAAGAACGCCAAGGCCAAGACGGTAAAACCCATAATCATCAAATAACGTGGAATCAGAAGAATCACTGGCACGGAACCACTCATCAGGGCAGCTTCTTTGGCAGTACGACACGAGAGAATCTTCTGCATGTCGTAGTTCGGAGCCGGTCCGGCCATACTGGCACATACACCCTTGAAAAGCATCATCATAAGGAATATACCGAAGAGTCCGTACTGGTCGCTCGCGATTTTCTCGTTTACATCGCGGAAGACATCGGTCCATTGCAGATCCAAGGTCCACGTCGGCATCAGGCTGTCCCAACCCGCCGGGACAATGGCCGAGAGCGTTTCGGGACTGACTTTCAGCATCGCAATGACGGCAATCGTAATGCCGGCCACCGTCATGATAGCAAACTGCACGACATCTGTCCACACAATGCTAAACATACCGCCCAAGATGACGTATACCGTCGCAATGGCTGTAAAGAAAATACCATACGCATGGGGTACATATTCCGCTGGTATGTCGAAGGGAACGAATTGCGAAACCACATCCCACGGAAAGAAGATTTCCATGAACTTCCCTACGCCGATGAAACCATAACTCAAAAAACCAAGTACACCTATCAAGGCATAAACCACCACAATCGTATGTGAAAGCCGCGCCCCACGGTCCGTCCCGAAGCGAGTCTGAATCCATTCTGCCCCCGTCAATACATTCGAACGTCGAAGCCACACGGAAAGGTAGACCATGAGGAACACCTGGTTGAATACCGGCCAGAGCCAAGGCACCCACGCGCTCTTCAGGCCGTAGACGAAGGCAAGCGTCACCATCCACATCGTCCCAGAGATATCGAATTGTCCGGAAGCATTAGACAGGCCCAGCATATAGAAGGGCAACGACTTTCCTCCCAAGAAATAGGAATCCATGTTCCGAGAAGCCTTCTTCTTCAAGATTAAACCGATAACCACCATGGCCACCAGGTAGAGGGCAATAATGAAAATATCCAACCACTGCAACTTCATAGCAAAAGACTTTTAGACATGAAACGGGTATTTTTATCAATCAATTCATTGATACGGGCAACGGAAGCTGCCGAGCGCAACCCGTCGGATGGCGTATGCAGGCAATAATCCACCAGGCGCGGAATATCCGAGACAGCCACGTGCATCCGCGTATCGCTCGAAGCATAATAGATATAAACCGTTCCATCTTCATCGGCAATCCATCCATTCGAGAAGAGGACGTTCGACACATCGCCCACGCGCTCTTCGCCTTGTGGTGCTAAGAAATAACCGGCCGGGTGGGCAATGATACGCGCTGGGTCGTCGAGCGAAGTCATATAAAGGTAAAGCACATAACGCAATCCCGCCGCGCAGCCCCGCACGCCATGCGCCAAGTGCAACCAGCCTTGAGGCGTCTTGATAGGATGTGGTCCTTCGCCGTTCTTCACCTCTTTAATAGTATGGTAATAACGCCGGTCGATGATGCGTTCCTCTTTCACTTCGGCATGGGTTATGTCGTCTATCAATGCCCAACCAATACCTGCGCCGCCGCCTGCCAAGATGAAATCGTCCTGCGGACGGGTATATAATGCGTATTTTCCCCCGACAAACTCCGGATGGAGTACCACATTGCGCTGCTGGCTCCGGCTCTTCAAATCCGGAAGCCGTTCCCAATGAAGCAAATCCTTTGTCCGGACGATACCGGTCCTGGCAATGGCAGACGACAAATCGCCAGCCGGTGCCTTCGGGTCGTGCCGTTCGCTACAGAAGATGCCATAAATCCAACCATCCTCGTGCGCCGTAAGCCGCATATCGTAGATGTTCGTTTCCTCCGGGTCCGTATCCGGCAGCGCGACAGGTCTTTCCCAGAAGCGGAAATGATCCACCCCATTCGGACTTTCGGCAATGGCAAAGAAGGATTTGCGGTCTACACCTTCCACCCGTACCATCAACAGATATTTTCCGTTCCACTTGATTGCCCCCGAATTCAGGCAAGCATTCACACCAATACGTTCCAAGCAATAAGGGTTCGTCTTCGAATTCAAATCGTACCGCCACGCCAGCGGGACATGTTCGGCCGTCACGACCGGATATTGATACCGGCAGACAATACCGTTAGTCTCTTGCATCAAATGATTCTTCCGCTGCAATAACAACTCCTGCTCCTCTTGCAACGCATGCAATCTTTGTTCAAATACTATGTTCATAATTATCCGTTTGCTATATAACATCTTATTCATTCGTTTTCAGGATAGAGCGAAATACGGTTGGCGCGGTGGAAGGCATGGATACAAGTATTCACCTCCACCTCCAACTCAAATACTACCTCGTTTGTCTCTGGATTTATTTCGATAATATGTCCACCATAACCACCGTTGCTAAGTCGATTATTAATACCTGGACAAAACAAGCGATTGTTTGTTTTCGGAAGATATTGCACGCCGGAAATTTGTGTAGAGAAACAACTGCTTCCCCGTTCTCTTCCATATTCCCACACTTGACGTATCGTCATATTCTTTTCGTCTACTTCATATTCTACCGCCCGGCTATATCTTTCGGCTGACGATTCCACATTATAAAAGCGACTGAAACCATTGTCAAAACACATAATATGCCCATTCGGCAATTCCACGGGGCAATGCACGCCCCAGCCCCAGTCAAAATCCGGATGCGCTTTCGTACCGTTCAATACTTCAGGGTCAGTGATAGGTTCTCCGTCCTTATCCAATGGAGTTAGCAAATATTTTTTATACGCATCTTTCCAAGCATTATGAGGTGCAATCACCCATTTCAGTTCTCCCGACTGAGAAAACTTTACCAGCCCTTGCCAACGGCATGAGCAGAGCACGGAACCATCCGCCGTGGCAGTCACGCCGTTGTTATGGCACCAATTATTATGGGATTGAGCCATTGTATTAGATTCATAGCCCTCCGGCACTACCGAAAAAGTGATTCGGGTGGTATCTAATATTTGAGCCAAGTCCCATTCACGCGCAACAGTTCCATTTGCCATATCAAATTCCATGATGAAGTCCAATATACGAGGCATCCCGTCTGCATGGACAGCTCCCGGCTTTGTCACAGCAACCAAACAACGATTCTCTCCAAAAGGACTGGCTTCATGATGGTATTTATATCCGGTAGCCGTCAAATCCCATTGATGGACAAGATTTCCCAACACATCCACCTCCACCAGTTGATTGTGATTGGCATCCCCTGTAAGATAATTCCCATTTGGCAAACGATGCAACCCGCATTGGGCACCGATATGCACCAATTCTTTTGACGTTCGCCAATCCAATATCCAACGGATTTCCCCATCGGCATCTACCATATAGGGGCGAGAAGTATCGTCTTCGTTTTTCCCCGAACTATTCACCAGTGTCAATCCCGGTTCCATCTTATCCACCGAGGCTTTTACCACTTTGAAATTCGGCATATTATTCAAGGTTAACGCCTCTGTTTTCAAGTGTAAAGTTGTCCGCCCGCGTTCGTTCCCCTCCTTATCTTGATAAACGATTTCCACCAAGTTGTCATAATCGGCATACAAGCCTAATATCGTAATGAATTGCGTTTTTTGAGCAGAAAAGGCTGTGCTATGTTCAATATCGGGCGTTTGATGTCCTTCTTTTGTATGCACAAGGGTCTGGATGCGGCCACCTTGCGGGAGGTTTAAACGTACTTCAGCTGCTAAAGGACAGAAGCCTGAAGGGTTTACTTGGGCATAAGCGACGAACGATTCGATGGAAGTTCCCAGCGTTGGTATTTCCAAGACAGAATTATCAGGAAAGGTCAATGTCGTTTTCCAATGCTCCGTATCTTTTTCAATAGATTGAATCGCGTGGGAAGGCAACGCAAGTGTTTGCGTTTCAAAGACGAACCTATATTGTCCTTCGTTTTCTTGGACATCCTTCAACAAGACACCTTCTTCAATCAATTGCGTTATCGTGTCGCACTCCGCCGGACGAAACTCCGCCGAATCATCTTCTTCCGTACATCCGACGAAGAAAAGGAAAAGAAGGGATAATAAGTTTATGACTTGCTTTTTTACCATAATGCTATATCTGTTTTCTATCTAACACAAACTTTAGATTTATGTTGCATGATTTCTTATCAAAAATAACTACGCCCGGCGGAGCCACGTTCCTCCCTATCCCGGAGCACTACTGTCGGCTGAGCCGGAGAAGTACTGTCGTGCCACCCGGAGTAATGCTATCGGCTTGCCCGGAGGAGTACTGTCGTGGCAAGCGGAGTAGCACTCCTCCGGGACCCGGAGGAAAATTCTTAAACCAACGTCACGTTGTAGGTCAACGTGCGCGGAGCTTTCAACATCTTGTTGCCATCCGCGAAATAGGTCTCGATTTCCAGGCGATACTTGCCCTCGGCGAGGTCATTCGGCACGTTGAATACCACGCGGGAAGGTTCGTTGTAGAGGACGTCGGTCACAACCGTCGGCACTTCCAGGTCGCTGACCAGCCGGATTTCGTGCAGCGTCACACCGTCCTTCTGCACGCATTTGACTTTCCGTC
>NZ_NFJB01000049.1 GCF_002159645.1 Parabacteroides sp. An277
TATGAGAGATTTAACCCCTCAGTCTCAGCTATCGCTTCGCCAGCTCCCCTACGAGCAGGGGAGCTTTTCAGATAGCATTTGACACAGCTCCTTTCAGTTACTTTCAGATAACATTTTCTTATTTATGACACACCCTCCCATTATCCATTGTCCATTATTAATTGGATTGGCCTAACGGAAGCGGCGTAAAGCAAATTCCAAGCGGAGCGAAAAGAAATCTCGGCTGTTTGAGCGGAGCGAGTTTTCCGAGATTTTAGCTCCGCGCCGTGAATTTGTAGCCGCTGGAGTGTAAGCCTTGACCTTTTGGTTCTTTTGGGTCAAGCCAAAAGAACGAAGAAAAACATGGGTTCTTTTGTTTCAAGAAAAAAGAATGAAGATTTTAACAGAATTTCACTCCTTAGCCACCCCCAAAATTTAGCAGACAGGAAAACGTTTTGTATCTTTGCGGTATGGATTCCTGCTTATGTTTTAGGGCGGACATAGGCATAAATCCAGGAGTTTATGCCTATAAAAAGGGCGAATAAGGTAGGCATCCACTCCGCGCCATGGCGAGGTGAAAACAACAGGCGTTAGCGTTATTTCATGCGAAAAAGGTTGCCGGATATAATATTTGTGTTATCTTTGCGGCAAAATCAAGGGTCGGCAGACCGGAAGGAAAGCCGCCTCGCATGTGTGAACAAACGATTTGTTAAACTTAAAATTCAAATTTAACCATGGCAGAAAAGACAAGATATTCAGATGCTGAACTCGAAGAATTTCGGGAAATCATATTGGAGAAACTGGCCGTCGCGAAGCGCGATTACGAGATGCTGAAGGGCGGCGTGACGAACGCGGACGGGAACGATACGGCGGATACTTCACCCACGTTCAAGGTGCTCGAAGAGGGGGCGACGACCCTCTCGAAGGAGGAGACCGGACGCCTGGCGCAACGCCAGATGAAGTTCATACAGAACCTCCAGGCCGCCTTAGTGCGCATTGAAAACAAGACGTATGGCATCTGCCGGGCGACGGGCAAGCTGATTCCGAAAGAACGCTTGCGCGCGGTACCACACGCTACGTTGAGTATTGAAGCTAAACAAGGAGGCGCCAAATAAGGATGGGATACTCAAAAGGAACAGGAGCAGCGTGGATTATCGGGCTGCTCCTTCTTTTCGACCAGCTATTGAAGATATGGGTGAAGACCCACATGGCGCTCCACGAGAGCATCGAAATCACTCCGTGGTTTTATATCTGCTTCACCGAGAACCCCGGCATGGCGTTCGGTATCGAAGTGGTCAGCAAATTGTTCCTCACCCTGTTCCGGTTGGTGGCCATCGGAGCCATCGGGGTATTCCTCTACCGGCTGGTGCGGCGGGATTACCCATTCGGGTTCATCGCCTGCATGGCGTTGGTGCTGGCAGGTGCGGCGGGAAACATTATCGATTCTGTATGTTACGGCGTGATATTCGACCATAGCTACGGGCAAGTGGCGACCCTCTTCCCCGAAGACGGAGGCTATGGGACGTGGCTCCATGGGAAAGTGGTAGACATGTTCTACTTCCCGCTCATCGAAACGACCCTCCCGGCGTGGCTTCCTATCTGGGGCGGACAGGAGTTCGTGTTCTTCCGCCCGATATTCAACCTGGCGGATTCGGCGATATGCGTCGGTGTGTTCCTCCTTCTCCTTTTCTACCGGGATACCTTTTCGCGCGGGTTGGAAGAATGTTTTACGTGGAAAAAGAAATGAAACGATGGTTTTTATATGGTTTGGCAGGCTGGGGGCTGATGGGCTGTAGCCCCGTGCCCGACGGCATCCTTTCGCAAAAAGAGATGCAAGCGGTGGTAGAAGACATGCAAATCGCCGAGGCGATGATTAGCTCAGACCGCGAGACGTACCAAGACAACGCGCAAAAGCTCGCCCTCTACGAGTCTGTCTTCCGAAAACACCATATCACGCGTGCCGAATACGACAGCTCGCTCGTCTGGTATGCCCGGAACCTCGACATCTACATGCGGGTATATAATATGGTGACCGATGGCATGGAGGCGCGTATCGACGCCTTGGGAGACGTCCAGCGGGTCGATATGGGTGGCGGACGACGGGACTCCGTCGACATCTGGCCGCGAAGGGCCTACCTCACCTTTTCGCCCGATGCCCCCTTCAACGGGACTACCTTCCGCATCGAACCCAAAGAGTCCTACCCGCCTGGAAGCACCTTTGTATGGGGCATGCAGGTATGGGGCATAGGCAAGCAGCTAAAGAGACACCCTGAAATACGCCTCTGCGTGGACCAAGGCGATACGACCCTTGTGACGCACGACCGGCTCACGAAAGACGGTTTCCACCAAACCACACTCCGAAGCATCGCCACCAAACGCATACGCCGGGTATATGGCTACATCCGGTTAGAATCGGGCGATTCCTATTATAAAATTTATGCCGATAGCATCTCGCTCATGCGATACAATTACCGCTCGACGGGATTCAAGCAGGCCCAATGAAAAAAAGCCGTCCCATTCTCTCGAACAGGACGGTCAGCAAACCTAACTTAAATCTAATACCATGAAAAACACTATATCTCCAGAACAACATCCAGATGAAAATAGTTTACCCAATTGCGCATTTTCTCGCATAAAAAACGTACCTTTACAAAGTTTAAGAGTATAAACCAGAAAACACCCTTGTAAAATGAAGAAAAGTTTCTTGTTAGCAGGGCTATTAGCCCTTTGTAGCCAGGCGTATGCGGGCACGGACACGGTATTTGTCAGGGCACCTCAGATACCAGTATTGACGAACCAGCGAGACAATGTATTGTTTGAAATGCGTGTGGAAGCGGGTAAAGGCGACGTGTTGAACGAAATCTCCCTCCAGTTCGAGGAGGGGACGGAGTTGGAAAATATCGAATCCGTCCGCCTCTTCTATAGCGGGACCGAGGCCTTCACCCGCCCAGGCAAGCACTTCTCGCCCGTGGGATACATCACCCACCGGAAAAATGCACCCAGCGAAGCGGACCGGGATTACTCCGTCAAGCAGGATGAAACGCGCAACCCCGAACGGACTCTCCGGCTCCGAAGTGCGCAAGGGCTCGTGGAAGGCCCCAATTACTTCTGGGTAAGCCTCCAGATGAAAAACTCGACACCCCTTCAGGAAAAGGTAGGCGTGCGGCTCCTCTCCGCTAAAATCAACCGGGACGAGGCCATCCTGGAGGGCGATACCGAGGCAAGCGGGCGACGCATGGGCATCGCCGTGCGCCAAGCTGGGATGGATGGCGTAGCGGCCTACCGTATCCCGGGGCTGGTCACTACGGACAAAGGGACGCTCGTCGGGTGCTACGACGTGCGGTACCATAGCTCGGTCGATTTGCAAGAAAAGATTGATATTGGCATCAGCCGGAGTACCGACAAAGGACAAACTTGGGAACCGATGCGCATCGCCATGACCATGGGGAACGAACGAGGCCTGCCCCATGCGCAAAATGGCGTGGGAGACCCTTCCATCCTCGTAGACGGGGAGAACCATACCCTCTGGATTGCCGCGGCTTGGTGCCATGGGATGGGAAACCAACGGGCGTGGTTCAATTCCGGACAGGGCATGGATGCGGACGAGACCGCCCAGCTCCTCCTCGCCAAAAGCGAAGACGATGGCAAGACGTGGAGCAAACCTATCAACATCACGGAGCAAGTGAAAGACCCCTCGTGGTACTTCCTCCTCCAAGGACCCGGGCGGGGCATCACGATGCACGACGGGACGCTCGTGTTCCCCATCCAATTCATCGACTCGACGCGCGTCCCCAACGCGGGCATCATGTATAGTCAAGACGCCGGCAAGACGTGGCACCTCCATCAAGCAGCTCGCTCGAATACCACCGAGGCGCAAGTGGCCGAAGTAGAACCGGGCGTATTGATGCTCAATATGCGCGATAACCGGGGAGGGAGCCGGGCGGTCTCCATCACGCGCGACTTGGGGCGCACCTGGGAAGAACATCCCTCGAACCGTTCCGCCCTGCCCGAGCCGGTCTGCATGGCGAGCCTCATTCACGTAAACGCCAACGAGAACGCCTTGAAGCGCGACATCCTCCTCTTCTCGAACCCGAACACGACGAAGAACCGCAACCATATCACCATCAAGGCGAGCCTGGATGGCGGCATCACCTGGCCGAAGGAATACCAAGTGATGCTCGACGAGGGCGAAGGTTGGGGCTATACCTGCCTGACGATGATTGACGAGCATACGGTCGGTATCCTCTACGAATCGAGCGTGGCACACATGACCTTCCAAGCCATCCCGCTCCGCGATATTATTCCTTAATGGAGAATCTCCGGGATTGAAGCCTAAGAAATAAAAAAAGATAGTTATGAATGAGGGAAAACATGCCTAACTCCCCATCATTTCATAACTATCTTTTTTTGAGTATTGCCTACGGATTTCAAACGAACCCCCTCATCCTTCCATTTACTTTAGCCACTTATCGAGCCATTCGAAGAAGGTACGTTGCCAAAGGACACCGTTCTGGGGCTGGAGTACCCAATGGTTCTCGTCCGGATAGATGAGCAATTCGGCCGGGATACCCCGGAGGATAGCCGCGTTGAACGCCGCCATGCCCTGGTTCGCAAGGATGCGGTAATCTTTCTCTCCATGGATGCAGAGGATGGGCGTATCCCATTTATCTACAAAGCGATGGGGCGAGTTGGCAAACGTGCGCTGGGCGGTAGCGTTCTGCTTTTCCCAATAGGCGCCGCCCATATCCCAATTGGCGAACCACATCTCTTCGGTCTCAAGGTATTGCATCTCCATGTTGAAGATGCCATCATGGGCGATGAACGCCTTGAAACGCCCCTCGTGATGCCCGGCCAACCAATACACCGAGAATCCCCCGAAGCTGGCACCTACACACCCGAGGTGTTCCTTATCCACAAAGGGCTCTTTGGCGAATTCGTCGATAGCCGTCAGGTAATCTTTCATGCACTGGCCCCCATAATCGCCACTAATCTCTTCGTTCCATTCCTTTCCAAACCCCGGAAGGCCGCGCCGGTTCGGGGCTACGATGATGTAATCGTGCGCCGCCATGATTTGGAAATTCCACCGGTAAGACCAGAATTGGCTCACGGGGCTTTGCGGTCCGCCTTCGCAATATAATAAGGTAGGATATTTCTTCGCGGGGTCAAAATGGGGCGGATAGATGACCCATACGAGCATCTCCTTGCCATCGGTCGTCTTCATCCAACGCTCCTCTACCCGACCCATTTCCAACTGGTCGTAGAGGTATTTGTTTTCAAACGTGAGTTGGGTGGCTTCGCCCGTCGAAGGGGATACGGAATAGAGTTCGTCGGCCGCACTCATGGAATGGCGCATCGCGAGGAGCTTGTCGCCCAAGAGCGAAACACCCGCATAATCATTCACCCCTTGCGTGATGGGACGGATGGTGCACGCGTTCGCATCTGCCGCATAGATTTGAATCTCGCCATGCCATACGCCCGTGAAGTAGAGCGTATTCGAATCCGGTCCCCAGCAAAACTCGTTCACGCTCGAATCGAAATCCCGGCTCACGAAACGCTTTTCGCCTGTTTCAAGATTCATCACCATGAGGCGGTTCTGGTCCGATTCGTACCCATCGCGCTCCATGCTGAGCCACGCGATGCTTTTCCCGTCGGGGGAGTATTGCGGGTTCGTATCGTATCCCATCATGCCCTCGGTCATGTTCGTGGTCTCTTTCGTATGGATATCATACAGGTAAATGTCCGAGTTGGTCGAGAGCGCATAATCTTTCCCTACCTTTTTGCGGCTCGTATAAGCGATTTGGTCGGAGCTTGCATTCCAGGCCAATTGCTCGATGCCTCCGAAGGGCTTCATGGGCGATTCGTAGGGTTCGCCTTGCATGATATCTAACGGACGGCCCACCTTCTCCCCATCGAAATCGGCTATGAAGGGATGCGGAGCGGAAGTGACCCACTCGTCCCAATGCTTGTACATGAGGTCCGTGACGATGCGCCCCGTGGCCTTGTCGAGGTCCGGGTATTTGTCTTGCGTGCTGGGGACGGTCTTTACCTGGGCGATGAAAAGAACTCGTTTCTCGTCGGGCGAGAAAGAGAACCCCTCGATATTCCCGTCATAGTCCGAGAGCTGGCGCCGCCCGGTCCCGTCGGGGTTCATCTCCCAGATTTGGCTCGACCCGCCCTCCGAAGAGAGAAAGGCAATCTTCGAACCACCCTGAATCCATACGGCATTGTTTTCCGAGACGGGCGTCCGCGTAATCTGGCGGTTGTCCGAACCATCGGCATTCATCACGAAAAGTTCCCGGTTACTCTTATTCTCCGGCACACTATAATAGGCCACAGAATAGAGCACCTTGCCCCCATCGGGCGATACGCTGGCCCCTCCTATCCGTCCGAACGCCCAAAGTGCCTCGGGCGTGAGGCGCCCGTCTGCAATCTTCAAGTCCGACCGGCCAATGAGGGTCTCTTGCGGTTCGGCCTTTTCCATTTCTTTCGGTTGCCCGGCTTGCGTGCAAGCGCCTAATAATACGGATGTAGCCATAACCATTGTGCTTAATGTTTTATTCATTTTCTACAATATATTTACATTTCGGTGCGAAAGTAATAAATTAATCCGTATCTTTGCGCATCCATAACAAGAGAACAATAATTTAAAATAGATAAAAAGATGAACAAGATTTGGTTAATGGCCATAGCCGCAGGTTGTTTGCTGGCTTTTGGCTCATGTAAGCCTAAGCAGAGCGCTTACAAAGCTGCTTACGAACAAGCAAAAGAAAAAGAGACTACAGCTCCCGTCACGGAAGCTACCGAACCCGTCGATACTTACGAGGAAGAGGAAATCGCCCCCGTATCGAAACCCAAAACAACCTCTACCGAGGCTACCCGTACCGAACGTATCAATGCGGCGGAAGGGGAAGATGCAAGCCGCTTGAAACGTTATAGCGTGGTCATCGGGAGCTTCAAGAACAAAACGAATGCCTATTCGTTGAAAGAACGGATGCAAAACGAGGGATATCATGCGGTCTTGGGCGAGAACGAGCAAGGTATGTTACGTGTCATTGTGTCGAGCTTCGATGATAAAGCCGATGCAGCCGCAAGCCGGGATGCTATCAAAGCCAAGTATGCACCTAATTTCCAGGACGCTTGGTTGCTCGAAAGAGATTATTAACACATTATTTTTTCATGACGTGAAAACTTATTTATGCCCTGCGAGAGTCGTGAGACTCTTTCAGGGTTTTTATTTGTCTATAATCCCCTTTTGTGCCTTGGCGTTTAAAAAGATTTTCTTTGCGCCCCCAAAATAAAGTCGTACCTTTGTAATCGTATTTAGATTCAAAATATATTTATGTCGACAAAGAATACTCCTTTAATATTAGGCACAGAGCCTATTGGTAAGTTGTTGGCTCAATATGCGATTCCAGCCATTATCGCCATGACGGCGGCTTCCCTCTACAACATGGCGGATAGCATATTCATTGGGCATGGCGTAGGCGCACTGGGTATTGCAGGATTAGCGTTGACCTTCCCGTTAATGAACCTAGCGGCGGCATTCGGTTCGCTAGTAGGGGTAGGTGCCTCAACGTTGGTATCGGTCAAATTAGGGCAAAAGGATTATTGGGGGGCGAACCTTGTGTTGGGTAATGTTTTCATGCTCAACTTGATTATGGGTATTGCCTTCTCCGTCATATTCCTCTTGTGCCTCGACCCGTTGCTCTATTTCTTTGGGGCGAGCGAGCAAACAATATCCTATGCGCGAGATTATATGCAAGTGATTCTGTATGGGAATGTCGTCACACACATGTACTTAGGGCTGAATTCCGTTCTCCGTTCGTCGGGTTTCCCCAAGATGGCAATGTATATGACATTGGTCTCGGTGGTGGTCAATTGCGCGTTAAACCCCTTGTTTATCTTCGTCTTCGGATGGGGAATTAAAGGTTCGGCGTGGGCAACGGTCATCTCCCAGTTTTTGTCTCTCGTATGGCAATTTGTCCACTTCATGCGTCCTTCCCAATTATTGCATTTCCAACGGGGCATTTACAAATACCAGAAAGAAATCGTAAATGGCATCCTCTCGATAGGCTTGTCGCCATTCCTTATGAACTTGTGCGCATGCCTGATAGTCTTGCTCATCAATTGGGGTTTGAAAGAATATGGCGGAGACATGGCCATCGGGGCATACGGGATTGTAAACCGCATTGTGTTCCTTTTCGTGATGATTATCATGGGATTCAACCAAGGCATGCAACCGATTGCCGGATATAATTTCGGAGCCCGCCAATTTCCACGCGTGATGGAAGTAACGCGGTTGACTACACGCTGGGCGGTAGGGTTGGCCACTGCAGGTTTCTTGATTTGCCATCTCTTCCCAGAGACCATTGTGGGATTCTTTACCAGTGATGCCGAACTAATCCAGGAATCCGTCTTCGGCCTCCATTTGGTGTTTGCCGTTTTTCCGATTGTGGGATTCCAGATGGTAGCATCCAATTTCTTCCTTTCTATAGGCTTGTCTCGTAAAGCCATCTTCTTGTCGTTGACACGCCAATTGCTATTTTTGGTTCCCTGTTTGATTATCTTGCCACCTTTGTGGGGGACATTCGGGGTTTGGGTAAGTATTCCGATAGCCGATACAACGGCTACTATCGTCACGGCCATCGTACTTGTCCGCCAATTCAAGCAATTCAAAGAAATGGAAGTACAGCGAAATGAAACGAATCATTCATTCTAAAAAAGTATCAATATGCTAACACCTAAACAAACAAGCAGAAGCATGGTGGGCGCTTTTCTGGTAAGCTCATGCCTTTTGCTTTCGTGCACACAACCCGTCGAGACACATGTGAACGTGATACCAGAACCGGCGGAAATGACGCTTTCACCTGGCGTGTTGAAGATAGATAGCGCTACGCTTTTTGGCGAATCCGGACAAGTCCATTTCGTGGTAGATGAAAATGCCTCCAACCTGGGCGAAGAAGGATACCAGCTTTCCGTTAACGGACAAGGTGTCCAAGTGAAAGCACATACCGAAGCAGGATTGTATTACGGAAAGCAAACGCTTCGTCAGCTTCTTACTTCCGAGGGACTTCCTTATGTCCAAATTGCCGATAACCCACGTTTCGCGTATCGTGGATTACATTTGGACGTATCGCGCCACTTCTTTACAAAAAACGAAGTGAAGAAGATTATACGCGCCATGTCTTATTACAAACTAAATCGCCTGCACATGCACTTGACGGATGCCGCGGGTTGGCGAATCCAAATTGATAAATACCCGAAATTGACCACTGATGCCGCTTTCCGTACCGAATCGGATTGGCGTAAATGGTGGGATAGCGGGACGGATCGTAAATATTTGAAAGAAGGAACGCCGGGTGCCTATGGTGGTTATTATACGAAAGAGGATATTCGTGAACTTGTGGCATACGCGGACGAACATCACATTACAATTATACCCGAAATCGAATTCCCTGGCCATTCGGAAGAGGTATTTGCCGCGTATCCGGAATTATGTTGCGCCGGAAAAACGTATACCAGTAGCGATTTTTGCATCGGGAATCCGAAAACGTTCCAATTCATGGAGGATGTCCTGAACGAAGTAATGGAACTTTTTCCTTCTACCTATATTCATGTAGGGGGGGATGAAGCATCGAAAGCAGCATGGAAGACTTGCCCCAAATGCCAAGCACTCATGAAACGCGAAGGTTTAAAGAACGTAGACGAATTACAAAGCTACATGATGCACCAAGCCGAGGCCTTCCTTGAATCAAAAGGGAGACGGATGATTGGCTGGGATGAAATCATGGCTGGAGGGCTTTCTCCGGAAGCTACCGTCATGTGTTGGCGAGGAGAAGCGGCTGGATTCCAAGCAGCCCGCATGGGGCACGATGTCATCTTTACGCCAGGCAACTACTTGTATCTCGATTTCTACCAAGCTGACCCGCGCACGCAACCATACGCCATCGGAGGCTATACGCCCATCAAGAAGGTATATAGCTACAACCCCATACCGAAAGATTCACTCGCACCCGACGTGGCCAAGCATATCCTCGGTGTGCAAGGCAATACCTGGACGGAATATATCACCACACCCGAACACTTGGAGTACATGATGTTCCCGCGGGCCTTGGCCGTAGCTGAAATAGGTTGGACTCCCCAAGAGAAACGTTCGTGGGAAAACTTCAAAACACGCGTGAACGCCCATATCCCGGTATTGCAACGTATGGGATTAAATCCCTTTACGCTCTCTTACGAATTGGAATTTGCCATGGAGGTAGACACCATAAAACATGAAATCCGTGTCTATGCCGATGCCGAGAAATACCCGGCGGAGATTCGTTATACAACCGATGGAAGCACGCCAACCGCCTCGTCTCCTTTATACGAAGGGGTGATTGTGGTAAAGGATTCGGCCGATATCCGTGCCGCTATCTTCGAAAATGGGACGTTGATGGGCGAACCTTCCGCCAAGCGGGTGGATTACCACCGGGGCATTGGGAAACCCATTCATTTCAATAGCAAGCTGTA
This sequence comes from Parabacteroides sp. An277, assembly GCF_002159645.1. Lineage (GTDB taxonomy): Bacteria > Bacteroidota > Bacteroidia > Bacteroidales > Tannerellaceae > Parabacteroides. The sequence goes on from NZ_NFJB01000049.1 coordinate 10,492, forward strand.
TGCGGGTTATATGGCCGGAGGCGAGGGCGCTTTGTTGGATGGCTATCGGGGTGGATTGACCTATTTGGATGGTCGTTGGCAAGGTTATCTGGATAATCTGGATTGCGTCATCGACATGGGTGAAGTGACGGAAATCCACTCGGTATCTTCCCGTTGGATGCAGCTCATCGGTCCGGGCGTTTACCAACCGACGGAGGTAGAACTTCTCACTTCGGAAGATGGCCAAACGTTCACCTCACAAGGTACCATCCCTACCACTATTGCACAAGACAATGCCGACTTGGCATTTCAAACTTATTCTTTCGCAGGTACTTGGAAAGCGCGTTACATCCAGCTCAAAGCCAAGAATCCGAAAGGTTTCATCTTTGCCGATGAAATCGTGATTTGGTAAATCTTCTCTCGCAATAAAACGAGGGTGTGCCGAAATGAAATGCACATCCTCGCTTTTTATGCCTATAATTCCCCGCATTTATAAGTATAAACGGAAACAAATATAACGATAAATTCATACCTTTGCAGGCATGAACAGAAGAATGGAAGATTGGCTGCCCACGACTAAAAAAGAAGTGGACGCACGAGGGTGGGATTATATTGATGTCATCCTTTTTAGTGGCGATGCGTATGTAGACCATCCGTCGTTTGGCTCGGCGGTTATTGGACGGACGTTGGAGGCGATGGGATTGCGCGTAGCCATTGTACCTCAGCCCGATTGGCGAGGTGATTTCCGGGATTTTAAGAAGTTAGGTGCTCCGCGTCTTTTCTTTGGTGTTTCGGCGGGTGCGATGGATTCGATGGTTAACCATTACACGGCCAACAAACGGCTTCGGAGCGATGACGCGTATACGCCCGACCGTCGGCCAGGCATGCGTCCCGATTACCCAAGTATCGTATACACCAAGATATTAAAGGAACTTTATCCGGAAGTGCCGGTCATATTGGGTGGTATCGAAGCGTCGCTTCGCCGGTTAACGCACTATGATTATTGGCAAGACAGGCTCTTACCAGGTATTTTAGTAGATAGTCCGGCCGACCTGTTAATCTATGGTATGGGCGAGAAACCTATCGCGGAAATCGTCCATCGTTTGCAACAAGGTATTCCGATGCAAGAGATAAAAGACGTACCCCAGACGGTTTACCTTACGTCCCATCCAGTGGAACCATTCCCCGACGACGTACTCCTTTTTTCCCACGAAGAATGCCTGAAAGACAAACTCAAACAAGCCAAAAACTTCCGACATATCGAAGAGGAATCAAATAAACAACATGCCCGGCGCATCCTCCAACGGTGCGGGACTCGGACAATCGTGGTGAATCCGCCCTACCCTCCCCTGACGGAGGCCGAGATAGATGCCTCGTTCGACCTTCCCTATACGCGCCTTCCGCATCCTAAATATCGCGGAAAGGTCATTCCTGCGTTCGAAATGATTAAACATTCGGTCAATATCCACCGGGGATGTTTCGGAGGATGTGCCTTTTGCACCATCTCCGCCCACCAAGGTAAATTCATTGCCTCGCGAAGCAAAGCCTCTATCCTGAAAGAGGTAAAAGCCATTACGGAAATGCCCGATTTCAAAGGATATCTGAGTGATTTGGGAGGACCTTCGGCAAACATGTACCGCATGGGAGGAAAAGACCTCTCGATTTGTGCCGTATGCAAAAAGCCTTCGTGTATCTCGCCCTCGGTGTGCAAGAACTTGAACGCGGACCATGCGCCGTTATTAGACTTATATCGGGAAGTAGACCGTATGTCGGGCGTGAAGAAATCGTTCATCGGGAGCGGTGTACGGTATGATTTGCTTCTCCACCGGTATGAGGACGAACACTTGAACCAGGCCGCCCGCCAATACACGGAGGAATTAATCACGAAGCATGTCTCCGGACGATTAAAGGTAGCACCCGAACATACGCAGGACGAAGTGCTCCGACAAATGCGCAAACCTTCGTTCCGCCTCTTCGAGCAATTCAAAAAACTCTTCGACCGCATCAACCAAAAGGCCGGGTTGAACCAGCAATTAATCCCCTATTTCATTTCCAGCCATCCTGGATGCACCGAAATGGACATGGCGGAACTAGCCGTCATCACCAAAGGCTTGCATTTCCATTTGGAACAAGTGCAGGACTTCACGCCCACGCCCATGACCTTGGCCACAGAGATGTATTACACCGGTTATCATCCCTATACATTAGAAAAAATATATACGGCACGCACCAAAGAGCAAAAGCTCGCCCAGCGGCAATTTTTCTTTTGGTACAAACCCGAATTCCGCCGGCAAATCATCCAAACACTTCAAAGATGGGGGCGGAAAGACCTTATCGACCGGCTTTTTCGCAAAAATAGAGAAAACGGAAAGGGCTGAGGACTTTTAGACTGGCTTGCATTCCCGATGCAAGCCGCTTTTCGAACCCAAAGGAAATACCCTTGATTAAAAAATTGCCTGGCCCTGGTTTTATTCCAAATCCTTCGCATCAAAGCTGAAAGGCAGAAGGAAAGAAACCGAATCCAGTATGCGAACCGATTCATTACCACACAAAAGAATCCTCAAAGGACGATGCGAACGTACTTCAGTTTCCAGCATCACTTGGCAACAAGCTCCGCAAGGTGCAATGGAATCTTTTACAACCCCACCCGATTGGGCAATAACCGCCAAACACTCAACAGGTACGTCCGGATAAGCAGCACCTGCCGAAAACAAGGCTACCCGTTCAGCACACAAGCCAGAAGGATAAGCCGCGTTCTCTTGATTGCAACCCGTAATGATTTCCCCATTCAACAAACGGACGGCTGCACCCACGCAAAAATGGGAATAAGGCGCATAAGCACGTGAAGACGCCTCCCAAGCAGCTTGATATAAAACACAATCCGATGCTTCCAAATCCTCCTTCTTTACCTTCTGAAAAGGTATTTTCAAATAGTCTGTTCTCATAATTTATCGTATTATGCATCAAATGTAGGCAAAAAATAGGAATATTGCGTTTTTTTGTGTACGTTTGCATAATCAATTTTGAACCAAAGGGTATTATTTATGAACAACATCTATCGAATATTTATCCTGAGCCTCTGTTTGCTGTTCGCTTTGTTCACACAAACAGAAGCTGTCGCGGGCGAAGCATTGTCTGCCTACCATAAGTATATCCGGAAGTACAAAGAATTAGCTATTGAGCAACAAAACAAATATAAGATTCCCGCCAGCATCACTTTGGCTCAGGGACTTTTAGAATCAGGTGCCGGTCAAAGTGATTTGGCTCGCCGTTCGAATAACCACTTCGGAATCAAGTGTCACGGATGGAATGGTAAAAAGGTATATCATGACGACGATCGCCGGGGGGAATGTTTCCGGAAATATAATAAGGTAGAAGATTCATACGAAGATCATTCCAAATTCTTAGCACTTCGTCCGCGCTATGCGTCCCTCTTTCGTTTAGACATTCGAGATTACAAAGGATGGGCGAAAGGACTCCAAAAATGCGGTTATGCAACCGACCGAAAATATGCCAACAAATTGATAAAAGTAATTGAAGATTATAAGCTGTATGAATATGATTCTTCGAAGAAAAAGAAACGGGAAAAGAAGAATGAACCTATAGTACAGCACACTATTTACCGATCAGGTGGATTGCTCTATGTCCATGCCAAGGCGGGCGATTCTTTAGAGAAAATCGCCAAGAGCGTCGGGAAAAGTGCTCGGAAATTGAGCAAATACAACGAGATTCCAAAAGACTTCCCGCTCCAGCCGGGAGACATTATTTACCTGGAGAAGAAGAAAAAGAAAGCCGACAAGCCGCATTACGAGCATGTCGTCCAAATTGGAGAATCCATGCATAGTATCTCTCAAATATATGGAATACAAGTAAAAAGTCTATACAAAATAAACAAGAAGGCCGAAGACTATATTCCGGAAGAGGGCGATGTATTACGACTTAGATAATAGACAACTAAAATAAAAGGTGTATATTTGCAACCGAAAATAAAAAGACACAATGAACGACCAACGTTATAATTTACGCGGAGTTTCCGCATCGAAAGAAGATGTCCATAATGCGATTAAAAATATCGATAAAGGTATTTTCCCTAACGCATTCTGTAAGATAATCCCGGATATTCTGGGAGGTGATCCGGCATATTGTAACATCATGCATGCTGATGGTGCAGGGACGAAATCGTCTTTGGCCTATATGTATTGGAAAGAGACGGGCGATTTGTCTGTATGGAAAGGAATCGCTCAAGACGCTCTGATTATGAATATAGACGACTTGCTATGTGTCGGAGCTGTAGACAATATCCTCGTTTCTTCCACTATCGGACGAAACAAATTGCTTATTCCAGGGGAAGTCATTTCGGCCATTATCAATGGAACTGATGAATTGTTGGCCGAACTTCGCGAAATGGGTGTAGGTTGCTATGCTACAGGCGGAGAAACGGCTGACGTAGGTGATTTAGTACGTACTATTATCGTAGATAGTACCGTTACTTGTCGTATGAAACGGGCGGATGTAATCGACAACAAAAATATCCAAGCAGGCGATGTCATCATAGGATTAGCCTCTTTCGGACAAGCCTCATACGAAAAAGAATATAATGGAGGTATGGGTAGTAACGGATTGACTTCTGCCCGGCACGATGTATTCGCTAAATACCTAGCATCTTTGTATCCGGAAAGTTTCGATGCGGCTGTACCTAACGAATTAGTTTATTCGGGGAAATTGAAGTTGACAGATCGAATCGCAGAGTTGGGTATAGATGCTGGGAAATTAGTACTTTCTCCTACCCGGACATACGCACCGGTCATAAAAAAAGTACTCGACGAATTGCGTCCGCAAATCCACGGTATGGTGCATTGCTCTGGCGGCGCCCAAACAAAAGTGATGCACTTTGTACACAACAAACGTGTAGTAAAAGACAATCTGTTCCCGATTCCTCCCCTCTTCCGTATTATTCAAGAGCAAAGTGGCACAGATTGGAGCGAAATGTATAAAGTATTCAACATGGGACACCGAATGGAAATCTATATCGCACCGGAATATGCGGAGCAAATTATAGCAATAGCCAAAAGTTTTCATATCGATGCTCGTCAAGTTGGATTTGTGGAAGACGCAAAACAGAACGAATTGATTATCCAATCGGAATTTGGTAAATTCACTTATTAATTAAGAATTCGTTTCTAAAATAAAAATAATGGCAGATACGAAAAATATATTGCTGGATAAGTTAAACGGATTGGTTGCCAGGTTTGAAGAGATTGCTACGCTTATTACCGACCCGCAAGTCATTGCAGATCAAAAGCGATATGTAAAACTCTCGAAAGAATACAAAGATTTAAGTGACATTGTAAAAGCGCACAATGCTTACTTGCAATGTTTAAATGGTATGGAAGAGGCACGAGAAATCCTTTCCGGTAATGATAATGAGCTTAAAGAAATGGCGCGTGAAGAAATGGCTGCATGTGAAGCTCGAATTCCGGAATTGGAAGAAGAAATAAAGCTCTTGTTAGTTCCTTCAGATCCGGAAGACGACAAGAACGCCATTGTGGAAATCCGGGGAGGAACGGGAGGAGATGAAGCCGCTATCTTTGCCGGTGATCTGTATCGTATGTATGTGAAATACTGTGAGTCGAAAGGTTGGAAAGTTTCTGTATCGAGTTTCAATGAAGGGGCTGCGGGCGGATTCAAAGAAATTATTTTCTCTGTGACAGGCGAAAAAGTATACGGCACACTCAAATATGAATCGGGTGTACATCGTGTACAACGTGTCCCAGCTACGGAAACGCAAGGACGTGTTCATACTTCAGCTGCTACAGTAGCCGTACTTCCCGAAGCCGATGAATTTGATGTTGAAATTAATGAAGGTGAAATCAAATGGGATACATTCCGCTCAGGTGGTGCGGGTGGACAGAACGTTAATAAAGTAGAATCTGGTGTTCGTTTACGTTATGTATGGAAAAATCCAATCACAGGGACAAGTGAAGAGATTCTAATCGAATGTACGGAAACGCGAGACCAACCTAAGAACAAAGAGCGGGCACTGACTCGTTTGCGTTCATTCATTTATGATAAAGAGCATCAGAAATATATTGACGACATAGCTAGTCGTCGTAAAACAATGGTTTCAACAGGAGACCGTTCAGCTAAAATCCGCACATATAATTATCCGCAAGGAAGAATTACAGACCACCGTATTAATTATACGGTATATAATTTATCTGCTTTCATGGACGGCGACATCCAGGATTGCATCGACAAGTTGATTGTAGCCGAAAATGCAGAACGTTTAAAAGAATCGGAATTATAATAATTTATATAGCAAGAATAAAGAAAGGAAGTATTGTCATGAATAAACAACAATTATTTGAGAATATACAAAAGAAACAATCTTTCCTCTGCGTAGGGTTGGATACGGATATAAAAAAAATTCCTCCCCATTTATTGTCGGGAGAAAATCCTATCTTTACATTCAATAAAGCCATTATTGATGCTACTGCAGATTTCTGTGTGGCTTATAAGCCTAACATGGCTTTCTATGAAAGTTTAGGTGTCGATGGAATCCGCGCATTCGAAGAGACGGTTGCTTATCTGCGTCAACATTATCCAGACCAATTTATCATAGCTGATGCTAAGCGTGGCGATATCGGAAACACATCCGAAATGTATGCTCGCTCCTTTTTTGACCATATCAAAGTAGATGCCGTTACGGTGGCACCATACATGGGTGAAGACAGTGTAAAGCCTTTCTTATTATATCCTGAAGCATGGGTTATTCTCTTAGCCTTGACTTCCAACAAGGGTTCACATGATTTTCAATTGACAGAAGATAAAGATGGCGAACGTTTGTTTGAAAAAGTATTACGTAAATCCCAAGAATGGGCTTCTGACGAGCAAATGATGTATGTTGTAGGAGCTACACAAGGGAAAATGTTTGTAGATATTCGTAAGTACGTCCCCAATCATTTTCTTTTAGTACCGGGAGTTGGTGCACAAGGCGGAAATTTAAAAGAAGTAGCCATGTATGGGATGAATAACCAGTGCGGTCTGCTTGTTAATTCATCCAGAGCTATCATTTACGCTGATAAGACAGAACGCTTTGCCGAAGCAGCCCGTCAAGCAGCCCAAATGGTACAGCTTGAAATGGCCGGTTATCTAAAAGAAAGGGGCATTATCTAAGTAAAATCCATAAGAGATGAATAATATGCAACCATTTAATGGTTATTCGCATCTGGAAAATTAAAGAATTTAGAATAGAATCATATCGTAATGGAGTTTTCAGCCCAACAAATAGCGGCCTTATTGAAAGGTACAGTAGTAGGAAACCCTGAAGTAAAAGTAGGGAACTTCTCTAAAATAGAAGAGGGAAAGGCCGGAACGTTGACGTTCTTGGCCAATCCTAAATATGAGCATTATATTTACAACACAAAGGCAAGTATTGTGCTCGTGAACAATGATTTTGTTCCTACTGCTCCTATTCAGGCCACTTTGATACAAGTAGAGAATGCGTATGCAGCATTAGCTATGTTGTTGAATCTGATTGAACAGCATCAAACTAAGCAATTATCTGGAATCGATACGACGGCTTTTGTCGCTTCAACAGCTTCTATAGGAGAAAAATGTTATGTCGGCCATTTCTCTTACATCGGTGAACAATCCAAAATAGGAGAAAATTCTCAAATCCATCCTCAAGTTTTTATTGGAGACCATGTGGTCATTGGCAAAAATTGTATTCTGTATCCGCATGTAACTATTTATGATGGATGCGTTATTGGGGATAATTGCATTTTGCATGCCGGTTCTGTCATTGGTGCAGATGGTTTTGGGTTTGCTCCTGAAGGCGAAGTATATAAAAAAATTCCCCAATTGGGAAATGTCATCATTGAAGACAATGTAGAAATAGGTGCTAATACGACCATCGACCGTGCCGTATTCGGTTCAACCCTCATTCATCGAGGTGTGAAACTGGATAATTTAGTGCAAATTGCCCATAATGTGGAAGTGGGTGAAAACACGGTCATGGCAGCCCAAGTAGGTATAGCTGGGTCTACGCATATTGGAAAACATTGTATGTTTGGTGGGCAAGTAGGTTTGGCAGGACATATTAAAATCGCAGATCATGTGACGTTTGGTGCGCAATGCGGCGTCATCAGTGACATCAAAGAACCAGCCACGTTGTTAGGTGCCCCAGCCATGCAAGCCAAAGCATTCATGCGTTCGAGTGCCATTTTCAACAGATTGCCAGACATGTACCGCAACATGGGGAATTTACAACGTGAATTGGAAAAATTACAACGTGAATTGGAAGATTTACAACGAGAAATGAGGGGAATTAAAAACGTTAATCCATAAAGAATAAAGATATGCAGAAGCAAAATACATTAGCGACCAGTTTCACCCTGCAGGGGAAAGGATTGCATACGGGATTGGATATTCAAATTACTTTTAATCCGGCTCCGGAAAATCATGGCTACAAAATCAAACGTGTCGATTTGCCCGACCAACCTGTTATTGATGCCGTAGCAGAGAATGTTATAAACATGCAGCGAGGTACCGTGGTAGGGAAAAAGGATGTATTTATTGGAACAATCGAACATGCCATGGCGGCTTTGTACGCAGCGGGAGTAGACAATTGCCTGATTGAAGTGAATGCGCCAGAGTTCCCTATCCTTGACGGAAGTGCCATCCAATATGTGGAAGCCATTCAAAAGGCAGGACTTCAGGAGCAAAACGCAACCAAAGATTTCTATATCGTAAAGCATAAAATCGAAGTCAAAGATGAGGAGAGCGGTGCTTCCATTGTGATCCTCCCGGATGACAATTTCAGCGTGAATGTGTTGATTTCGTTCGATTCGCCGGTTCTCACCAATCAATATGCAACCATGAACCAGGTGGGTGAATTTGCATCAGAAATTGCCGCTTCGCGTACGTTTGTCTTTGTCCGCGAAATTGAAACATTGCTTCAGCACAATTTAATCAAGGGAGGCGATTTGGATAACGCCATTGTCATTTACGACCAGAAAGTTTCACAGGAATCACTCGACAAAATTGCCGATATGATGAATCTCCCACACAAGAATGTGCAGGAATTGGGATATATCAACAACAAGCCGCTTGTGTTCGACAATGAACCGGCACGCCACAAGCTCCTCGATGTCATTGGCGATATGGCTTTGATTGGCAAACCTATTAAGGGGCGTATCATTGCCACGCATCCGGGACATAGCATCAACAACAAGCTCGCGCGTATCATCCGGAAAGACATCAAGCTGAACGACGTACAGGCTCCGGTTTACGACCCGAATGCTACGCCGGTCATGGATATCAACCGTATCCGCGAGTTACTTCCTCACCGCTACCCGTTCCTCTTGGTCGACAAAATCATCGAAATCGGGAAGAATTACATTGTCGGCGTAAAGAACATCTCGGTCAACGAACCCTTCTTCCAGGGCCACTTTCCGCAAGAACCGGTCATGCCGGGCGTATTGCAAATCGAAGCCATGGCGCAAACAGGTGGATTGTTGGTATTGAACTCGGTCGAAGAGCCAGAACGTTATTCTACCTATTTCATGAAAATCGACGGCGTGAAGTTCCGCCAGAAAGTAGTACCGGGCGATACCCTTATCCTCCGTCTCGAATTGCTCGCACCTATCCGTCGGGGCATTTCTACCATGAAAGGGTACGTTTTCGTAGGCGACAAGTTAGTGAGCGAAGCTGAATTCATGGCACAAATCATCAAAAACAAATAACGGGATATGAGTAATAATATTTCTCCATTGGCCGTCGTGGATCCGGAAGCCCAACTGGGCGAACATGTGACGGTCGAGCCTTTTGCCATCATCAAAAAGGATGTGGTCATCGGCGATAATTGTCATATTTATCCGCACGCAATTATCCTCGACGGAGCGCGGCTGGGAAACAATTGCCGAGTCTTTCCGGGTGCCGTTATCGCCGGTGTGCCTCAGGATTTGAAGTTTAAAGGCGAAATCACGACGGCTGAAATCGGAGACAATACGACACTTCGCGAGTGCGTGACGGTCAATCGCGGAACGGCCTCGAAGGGGCGGACGGTTATCGGGCGTAATTGCCTCATTATGGCCTATTCGCACGTGGCGCATGATTGCGTTTTGAAGGATAACGTCATCGTCGGGAACGCTTCCCAGCTTGCAGGCGAGGTCGAAATCGACGACTATGCCATCGTCAGTGGGGGTACGTTGGTGCATCAATTTACCCGCATCTCCAAACATGTGATGATTCAAGGAGGTTCGCGTATCGGAAAGGATATCCCGCCTTATACGCTCGTCGGGCGCGATCCTATAACGTATTGCGGCATCAACATCGTCGGGTTGCGCCGTCGTGGTTTCACTAACCAGCAAGTATTTCTCATCCAGGATATTTACCGCACACTCTACACGCGCGGTCTGAACAATACCGATGCCATCAAGGCCATCGAAACGGAATACGAACCGAGCGAAGAGCGCGATTTGATTCTCAATTTCATCAAATCCTCAAAGCGCGGCATCGTACGCGGTTCTATCGACGAACTTTGAGCAATTGACAATGGAGAATTGACAATTGACAATGCTGGATGACCCATTATATATCTCCCTAATTGTCCATTGTCAATTCTCAATTGTCAATTCGTTTTCCCTTCCCATTCGTACAACTCGCGGTAGTTCGCCGGGCGGTTTGCCTTTCGATACGCGCTGGGCGTACACTTCATTTGCTTGATAAAATAGGTCGTGAAGCTGCCGGGCGACGCAAACCCGCAACGCCGCGCGATCTCCTGTCCCTTCAAATCCGTAAAACGCAGCCATTCACACGCTTGCCGTATTCGATACGCATTAAAAAAGGCCTGCGCCCGCATTCCGGTCTGCATCTGTATCGCGCCGTAGAGTTTCTCGCGGTCTACGCCCAGCTGCTCCGCCAACCCGCGCGGCGTGATGCTACCGTCTGTGGCCAACGCCTGCGCCACAAGGTCCATCACCTGCGAGCCCGTCTTCGGTACGCTCCTGTCGAACGGTTCCATGCGCATCCAGCCTTCCGAGTTCTTTACCATCCGCGCTTTCAGCACCGTAACATAGATGTCGTCTATCGTGATTAACTTCAGTTTCTGCATATTCCAAACCTTTTATAGGGCAAAAATAGGCATTTTATTCCCTCCTACCAACTATTTCGGCTCAGTAGAAATTTAGTGGGGATAAATTTGTTAGTTTGAAGAACAAACCTTTATTTTGCAGTATAGAAAACGATTATTTGAACATGTTGGCCAGTATAGTACTGCCT
>NZ_NFJB01000005.1 GCF_002159645.1 Parabacteroides sp. An277
TAAAATCAAACTATTCAGAGCAAACCTCAGAGGGGTTGCAGACAAGAAGTTCTTCTTATTCCGTATTGCAAAACTATATGCATATCCCCACTAAATTTCTACTGAGCCCTCCTTTTCTATTTCCATAGGTTTCCAATAGTTTGCTAAACGGAAATAACTAATCGAACGAAGACAATCTAACGCGTTGCCTTCATTTTCAATTTCTAATCCGCGTTGCCGCAGAATCATTAATTGCTGTGCTAATTCAATAGGAGGTTTATCATATTTCATAGTTACAAAAACGAAGTCCCACCGTGGTACGCATCCAAGGAGAGGCGTGGTGGGAATTATTGGAAGCAAAAATACGAACTTATTTTCAAATATAAAAATATATGCCGCACTAATTGCTAAACTTCTCTTTCAATACAGAGATAACATCCTATCATATAACAAGTAGCGGCAAATAGTTTTCCTCTTTCTTTCGTACTACATCAGCATGCCCTTTCAGGGAGGGGATTTATGCCTATAATCATTTTCAATTATCGTTATAATCGCTGGGGATTTTCGTTATAATCCCCGGCAATTATAACGAGACTTTCGGAAGCCTCACTTGTCAATCTGCTTTTTCCGCCGCTTTCTTCCGTTCGTATTCCTCCATCTGGGCGCGGCTCTTGCTTTGCGTCACGAAAAAGACGCCGGTAAAGACAAGGATAACCGCTATGATTTTAAGGAAATTGAAACTATCCATACCCCAAGCAACGGCCACAATGCTGGCAATGATAGGCTGCACATAGTTGTACATACTTGTCACCGTCGGGCGTAAGCTTTTCTGTCCAATTGGAATCAAGAGATAACTGATAAATGTACCACCTACGACTACCATCGCAATGCCACCCATCGTACGAAAATCCAACATCTGCCAATCCATTGCCAATAATTGAGTGTAAGAGAAGGGAATCATACAGATAGAAGAATAGGTAAACATCCACTTCATCAGCGTGATAGGAGAATATTTACCTATTAAACCTTTAAAGAAAACGAGGTAAAGGGAGAAACAAAATTGGGCAAACAGACATAACAACACGCCCCAAATACTCCCGGAATCACCTCCAGATAGCCGTTGGCCGCTCAATATCAATAACAATGCCCCTACAGCCCCCATAAAAACACCTAATAATTTCTTGCCAGTGACCGGCTCATGCAGATAAATGGCGGCAATAATCATCGTCAAAATGGGCAAGCTGGTCGTTACAATCGAGGCATTGATAGGCGTAGTCAAACCCAAACCAAAGAGATAAGAACCTTGATTAAAGACAATACCCAGCAAGGCCGCAAAAAACATAGACAGCATATCCTTATGATTTACATGCTCTTGCTTTGTAAAGAAAGAAACGATCCAAAAGAGGCAAGCCGCCCCTATCATACGGCAATCGGTCAGGATGAGAGGTGTCACAACAGCTCCAGAAAGGACAAATTTACCTACCGGCGCCATCAAACCCCACAACGCTTCAGCAACTAACATTGCCACATGTCCTTTAAATTCATTTGCATTCATCATATAACCTAAACTATAAAAAAGAAAAGGCTCTTCTCACGAAGAACCTTCTCCCTAAAAATTCCTTTCTATGATCAAATTCGAAGTTAAAACTATTTATTTTACCAATGAAGTAAAATCAGCGTTTGTTGCATACTTAGCAAATTCAAGGTCGATAGCCGCTTCGCTCTTCAATGAAGCATCTTTTGCGATAGCGTCTTTCAAGTTGCTAACTACGCCATTGGCATCGTTTGTACGAGCTGCTACGACAGCCTTCAAATAAGAAGTAGTCGCATCCGGAGTTGGAACAGCATTCAATGTCTGCGAAGCTTTGCTGTAATCCTTTGTCAAGATCTGAGCCAACGCAGCGTTGTTCGACTTAACCGCACCGAAAGAGTTAGCAGCTTTAGCATACTCACCCTGTTCCAAATACAGAACACCTAATGCTTCGTTCAATTCAGTTACGCCCGAAGCGCTACCAAACAATTGCTGAGCTTTAGCTTTATCACCCTTCGTCAAGGCAATCAAACCTAAATTCATATTTGATTCCGGATTATTCTTGATAGAATTTGCTTTGTTGAACATTTGTTCAGCCTTTGCCAAATCACCTGCACGGAAAGCCATCATACCTACGTTGTTCCATGTACGATAATCGTTCGGATAAAGTTTAGAAGCTTCGTTGTAGATACGAGTCTTTTCTGCGTTATCATTTGTCAGAGTAGCTGCGTAGAGGATTTCTTCTACGTTCAATGCTTTCGGGTCGTTCTTTGCCAACGCTGTGATTTCGTCGTCAGACTTACCAATGATTTCGATATTAGCAATCAAACGAGAACGACGGAGCTGCGGCAAGATTTCTTCAGCCAATGTACTGTAAACAGAAGAGATATTCTTGATTTCCTGTTCGCGTTGTTCCGGATCCGTATACATAGACAATACACGCAAAACCAAATCTTTGTCTTGCAAGTTAGACTTAGAAACCAATTCTTGGAAACCTTCCCAGTCTTGAGCGGTATACTTAGCATCAACCGGAGCATCTACATCCATCTTCTTCAACTCTTTTGCCAAGTATTTATCCGTATTCTTTTCACGTCTTTCAGCCAAACCTGTATTCAATTCAACACCACCATCCGGAGATGCATAGGCTTGAATCTCGATAGCCACGTTCTGGTTAGGTGCTTCATCTGCATTTTTAACCAAGTCTTTCCATTCAGTCACTTCATCTTTCTTCAATTCTTGCGAACGAAGGTTAGCCTGCTGAATCAAGAACATGATGCTTGCATCGTGAGCTTCCTTAATAATACGTTGGAATTTGTCTGCTGCAATAGCTGCATTTGCCGTAGCGGCGTCTGCCAATTCAGAAGTAGCCAAGACTCCTTCACCGATTTTCACATCCGGCAATTTTACCGTCTTGTTCTTTACCTTTGCATCAAAAGTCAAATACAATTCAGACTTCTTCATTTCAGGTTTGTACGTGAAAGAAGATTTCAACGTGATGTTTCCACCTTCTTTGTAGGAGATTACCTGATTGTTACCGTCTACCTTTTCACCTTGGTAGGTATAAGCCGTACCCCAAGCTTCACCACCTTGATAACGAAGAACCGGTGTCATCGTTACCACAGCTTTTTTGTTAAACCATTTGGCTGGAATGGTTGCATTGATTGTCACAGGAACCTGTCCACCAATTGCTTCCAAGGGCTGAGGTTCAGCCTTGATGTACTCTTCAGCTAACGGTTTCAACTTGTTTGAGCAAGAAGAAAAAGTTAGAATTGCTGCCAACATTAAGAATGGCAATAAAAACTTTCTGTTCATAATTACTGTAAGTTTAAAATGTTATATATCTAATTTTTTGTTTCACAAATTTTATGCCTCTGCTTCTAAGCTGCAAAGCTAAAGTATTTTTTTTTATCTTGTTGCAAACTTGTCATTTTTTTTCATCCTTTACCCCAGTTTCCTGACACGTTGTCGGTTTATCCAGAATAAAACAAGACAAATTAACGTAACAACACCGCCCATAAGAAGCGAAACGGAATACGATAAGCCAAATCCTTCCGGCGCAACGAAGATATAGGTGGCGCAAACCATCGTCATGAAAAGGGCAGGCAAAAGCGTAACGATGTAGGGTTTCTTCTGCTGCAATAGATACATGCTCAATGCCCACAGCGTGAAAACGGCTAATGTCTGGTTCGACCAAGCAAAGTAACGCCAAATCATATCAAATCCGTCTTGGTCTTTCATCGAATAGATTAAGATGCCGACAGCGATAAGAAACATTGGAATGCATATTAAGAGGCGCTTCGAAATGCTCTTTTGATCCATGTGCAGAAAATCGGCCACCATCAAGCGGGCCGAACGGAACGCCGTGTCGCCCGAAGTGATTGGAGCAGCAATCACGCCCAATATAGCCAATATACCGCCTACGGTACCAAGCCATTCTTTCGTGACGGCATCGACCACCACCGCGGCATTGTTTTCGCCCATTCCGTTTTCGTGGAAAAAATAAGTGGCGGCAGCCGCCCAAATCAAAGCTACGATGCCTTCCGTAATCATAGCGCCATAAAAAACCGGATAGGCATGCTGTTCGTTTGTCAGGCAACGCGCCATCAGGGGACTTTGTGTGGCATGAAATCCGGAGATAGCTCCGCACGCGATGCTGACGAACATAATCGGGAAGATGGGCAATCCGTCAGGATGCGTATTGTTTAACCCGTCGGTCAATTCCGGTAACGCGGGTTGATGTACATAAAGCATGACCAAGATACCTACCGCCATGAAAAGCAGAGCAGCGGCAAACAAGGGATATATTTTCCCGATGATTTTATCAATCGGAAGTAACGTCGCCAATATATAATAAAGGAAAATAACCAGAATCCAGAAGGTCGTATCGAGCGCAGCGGGTGTCAAATTGGCTAACAATCCGGCAGGTCCTGCCACGAACACAACGCCCACCAATACCATCAACAAAATAGTGAACGCACGCATGAATTGCATGAAACGATGCCCTAAATAATGACCTATAATCTCGGGCAAACTGGCTCCCTGCATTCGCAACGAGAGATGCCCGGCCAAGAAATCGTGCACGCCTCCGGCAAAAACCGTCCCGAGCACAATCCAAAGGAAAGAGGCTGTTCCAAACTTCGCCCCCAAGATAGCTCCGAAGATAGGCCCCAACCCCGCAATATTCAAGAATTGAATCATAAATATCTTCCAAGTAGGCATCGGGATGTAATCCACACCATCTTGAAGCGTATAAGCCGGTGTTTTCCATGCACGGTCTACACCGACCATCTTCTCAACCAGCTTGCCATACGTAAAGTATCCGACAAGCAATGCAATGAAACAACAGGTAAAAGTTACCATGACATAATAGTGTTTTCTTTAAATATATAGGTTCTGCTAACGACCGCCCAAAGGTACAACAATTTCGCGCAATTGTCCAAAAAAAATTTCGATTTCTCTTCTTTTTTTACAGGAATCACCTTCCACTAGACTATTCAGGCAAGAAGGAAGCTAATATTCCCCTGGCAAGAGACGCCTACGAGCGGACGGCAGGACAAATGCCCCATGCCCCCTCGCCTCCTCTTGCCCTATCTTTTCTCCCCTTCGTGGGGCTAATAGTAAATTATAAGGGAACAAAATAGTAAATGTAAGCATTCTAATCATTGTTTTCAGGCTGCGGTTTTAAAAACGGAACTTAAAAACAAACCTTATCTCCCTTTCTTAGGCATTTTTAATAGCGTATAAGAAAAAATTCCCCTTAGCGTGGGTAAAAAGTTACCTCGCTAAGGGGAATACCCGGCAGGAACGGTACCCAGGTGGCAAACCGTCACCTTACCCCCTGCCTCCTACCTTTATAATGTCCAACCAGCTGTCCAGTCGTTGTCTTCCGGAACGGCACCTTTGTAATCGGCTGTTTCGAAGAACGAATCGGAAGGAGTCGTGCCTCCGTCTGTAGTACCTGCTACCGTAGTCGGGAGCTCTTGATTTGCCAAGTTACCCTCGCCAGCTACAAACATGTCGTTGGTGTAGATACCCTCTTCCGAAGTCAACTCGCCGCTCAACGATACGTTGTTGATGATAGACGTACCATCCGCCAAAGCTTGTTCTGTTTCCGTTGTTTCTACTGTCAAAGGAAGTGCTTTCCCACTTACCAATGTATTGTAAAGTTCAACCTGCGTACCGGCGCGGAGACGAATACCCTGAGCATCGCCACCATTACCAATCAACGTCAAGTTGGCCAATACCGGATGTGCTACCGGCGTAGCTGCGTAGTTGTTTCCATTGTTATCACATTCCATCAAACAGTCGCTATCCACGTCGGAAGCCTGCGTAGCCACCAAGAACTGACCTTTTCCGTTCCAGCCTTCTGTCCAGTCAAAAGAGTCATCTTCGCAATCCGTAGCTACCAAGTTTTTCACATTGACAGCACCCCCGAAAAACTCGAAGCCGTCGTCTGCCCCTTTGTATACTTGGCAATGGTCTACCGTCGTACCATTTCCTACGCCATAGAAAGAGATACCATTGGATTCATGCTCTTCATCGAAGGCATAACCCGTATATTCCAAACGGACATATTGCAACGTACCCGAGTTGTCTGCGTCGTTATCGCCACCGTATGTCGCGCCACCGATTTCAGAACTACCCGTTCCTCCTTCTGCGTTCGTATGAGCATACCCGCAGATGTGCAAACCGCCCCATGCGCCCGACTCCTTGCTTTCTGAAGTCATCACGATAGGTTCTTCAGCCGTACCTACAGCATTGATTTTCGCCCCCTGCTCCACGAGGATATAATCCACCTGGTCGTCGTGTACTGCCGTAATCGTTACGCCCGGTTGGATAGTCAACGTCGCGCCGTTAGTCACATGAATACCCCCGTTCAACGTATATTCTTGTCCTGCTTCCAATGTCATATCTTCCGTAATGTTTTCTGATAATTCATTGGTTACGCCAGGCGTGGGGTCAGGATTCGGAGTAGGCTCGTCGTTATTATCATCACTACAAGCCGTAAAAGTCATACTTGCTGCCAACAACATAGCAACCCATTTCCAATTTGTCTTCATACTTTTCTTGTTTTTAATGATTATATTCCTAATTATAAATTGTAACTGATTCCGATTTCAAATCCTGCGCCATTCTTGAAGCGTTCTACCTCTACATTCTGATTGAGGCTCGGTACTTCTTGTTCGAACACCACGTCGCGGTTCAGGATATCATCTACCTGTAACTTCACCGACAGACGGCTATTGATTTGATAACTTGCTGCCAAGTTCAGCGTATGTACCGGTTGTTGTTTCACATCGCCCAATCCAGAGATACCTACCGAATGAATACGCGGACCCTGCAAGTTATAGAGTAATGCCACACTCAATTGGCGGTCGTTCCCGAAATTCAGAGCGTAAGTAAGGTCGGCATTCACCAAGTAAGGTGATGCTCCCTGCAAGGCACGCTGGTTGTTGGTGTAAGCACCTCCTTCCGGCAATTTCACATCTGTGTACATGAACGAACCGTTTGCTCCTACCTTCAAATCCTTGACAATCTCCTTACGGAATTCTACCTCCAAGCCCATCGCCAAGCCATTATCCGCATTCTGGAAGGAGTGTACTGTCGCACCACCCGCCAAGGTCTGGATTCGTTCGATCGGGTCGTTCAGGTATTTATAATATCCCGTTACCGAGAACATATCACCATTTGTCCAGAATTGCTCATAACGTAAATCCAAGTTGTAGTTATAGCCATTCTGCAAATCGGCATTACCACGAATCTGTGCCGAACCATACGATTCTTGATAAAGGAACGGAGCCATCTCAATAAACGACGGACGTGTAACAGTGCGCGAAAATGAGAAACGCAGGTTATTCTCTTTCGGCATCTCATACTTCAAGTTCAAGGCCGGGAAGAGGTCGTTCTTGTTCAATTCGCTACGAGCGGCTTGTCCGCCATCGGTATAATAATTCACCCATTGTTTGCTCGATTCCAAGCGAAGACCCACATTCACCAAGAGCGAAGCTATCGGATAATAATCAACCTGCGCATAACCAGCATAGATTTCATTACCTGCTTGATAACTATCACGACGTTGCTGTACACGGTCAATCGTCACACGTCCGGCTTCGATATCTGCTTGGGTAAAGAAATCGGAAGGATGATAAATATCCGTCACACTCGGATTCAGACCGTCCAAATCGTAGTAAAAGCGCGTAGCCATATAGTCACGGTCTTTATCCTTGTAGGTAAAGCCGAATTTCACATTATCTTTCTCGCTAAATTTATACCCAGCAGCAAGATTTCCGACCCATTCCTTTTCGTCCAACGTACCAAAATAACGCATCGTTTCCTGCTGGTTCAACTTAAAGAGACTTAATGAACCATCGTCATTCTTTAGGAACATCATCTGTCGGCGGTCTGGTTCCTGACTACCGGTCTTGCTATACGAACCGTTCCAATTCAAATCCCAACGGTCATCTTCACCAAAGAAGTGCTTTCCGTTGATTTGATGATTCTGCAAACTATAAATATGCGTCACATTATTGCTACCTACCAAGTTATGGTCTTCGTAGTCATATCCTTCGCGCCGCATGTAATTATCGATGGCATTCCGAGCATAGAAAAAGGTATAACCAATCATATCCCGAGTACGGAACGTATAGCTGGCACTTCCCAATCCGGCAATCTTCAGGGTCGTGGCGTAGCTATCGTAATCAAATTCGTTTAGCGTCGTACCGGTAGCTTCCAATGTGCGCACCGAAGCGTCTTGCATAGTTTGCAAATCGTTGCTCACGCCCAGCGAAGCCAAAATGCTAAGGTTATTACCTTGTATATCGAAATTCTTACCTACGCCGATATTACCTCCAAACTCGGGCAAGGCAGTCTTTTTGTCTACATCGAAATTCGTATCGAACAACGGGTTATGTCGTGCGTAATCTTCAAAGTCGGCTAATGCCATATCACGTAAGTCGCTTCTCAACGAAGGCGTTTTGAAGAGTGTCCCGTTGCGGTCCATCTGGTAAAAGTCACCACCCAAGGTATTGAAACGTCCGCCTACATTAAACGAAAGGTTGAAGAAATCTTCGCCTGTTTGCTCTTTGGTACTGATGTCGATATGCGCACCCGAATAATCAGCAAACGCACTGGCTTCGTACACTTTACTAACGGTAATATTCTTCACGGTAGACGTCGGGAACAAATCCAATGGAATCAATTTATTATCCGGATTCGGAGAAGCAATAGGCAATCCATTCAGCGTCGTCGTACTATACCGGTCACCCAATCCGCGGACAATCAATTGCCCGGCTTGCGCAATCGAAACGCCGGTGATTTTCTTCACGCCCTCTTCCACGGTCGATATACCTTTGATGCTCATCTCCTTCGCACCGATATTCTCTACCGCTACCGTGGCCATCTGCCGTTCTTGCAACAGCGCGCGTTCGCCTTCCAGATTCTTACGAGCTACGACCGTCACTTCGTCGATTTGCCGGTCATCTGTTGCCATCAGTATGGATACTTCTTGGTCACTCTCACCAAGATCCACTTCTACCCGTTGCGTTACATAGGAAATATACTTCGCAATCAAGACATATTTTCCAGCCTCCAAATCAGGGAATTCAAACCGTCCGTCAATATCTGTTACGGCACCCAAGGTCGTCCCTTCTATTTGCACCGTGGCACCAATCAACGGTTCGTTGGCCGCTTTGTCGATTACCACACCTTTCAACTTCGCGGCTTGCAAGCCCATAGCCAGGAGAAGCAAAGCCGCTATACACATCCATTTCTGTAGTTTCATTCTTTTTTTTTGCTTCTTTTAATTCGGTGGCAAAAGTACTACCGGGGTGTTTCAACAAAATGACAGGAAGATGGGATTCCAAAGTCATTTGTTTTGCAAAACAATTACAGGCGTAATTCCTATTAAATATAGGTATAAATGCTTCGAATGATAGTTATACTTCAAGGAAATGAAGCCGAAAAACGTTTCTATGTACCAACTAGTGCGGTTTTTTCGTCAAAAATTCATAGCTTTGCGCAGTAGTTCTTCCAAAAAGAAAGCATATGAAACGAATTGCCATCAAAATAGGGAGCAATGTGCTAAGCCGAGCAGACGGGAAGTTAGACATTACGCAAATGTCTGCACTCGTAGAGCAAATGGCCGAGTTGTATCATGAAGGGTACGAAATTATCCTGGTCTCGTCGGGGGCAGTAGCAGCCGGGCGGGGCGAGATTGGGGCCGACGCTTCGCTCGACGAAGTCTCTTCACGCCAGCTTTATTCGGCTATCGGACAGGCGAAGCTCATCAATCGGTATTACGATTTCTTCCGCGAGCAGGGTATCCGTTGCGGACAAGTCTTGACGCAGAAGGAGAGCTTTTCCACGCCGAAACATTACGAAACGCAACGGCATTGCATGGAGGTGATGCTTGCCCATGGCGTGATTCCGATTGTAAACGAAAACGATACCATCTCGATTACCGAACTGATGTTCACCGACAACGACGAATTGGCGGGACTGATGGCGGAAATGATGCAGGCTGACCGCCTCTTCATCCTGAGCAACGTAGATGGCATTTATACGGGGAATCCGGCCGACCCGACCAGTCGTCTTATCCCGGAAATTCGGCCGGGTGAAACGTTGGATGATTATATCCAGCCGGGACAATCGGCTGAAGGGCGCGGAGGTATGGCCAGCAAAGCGAAAGTCGCAATGCGGGTGGCGGAAAGAGGTATTCCGGTTGTCATCGCCCACGGGCGGCGTCCACATATCCTGACGGATTTGATGGCCGGCAAGCCGGAGGTGCCTTGCACGCGGTTTATGGCTGC
Organism: Parabacteroides sp. An277; assembly: GCF_002159645.1. Lineage (GTDB taxonomy): Bacteria > Bacteroidota > Bacteroidia > Bacteroidales > Tannerellaceae > Parabacteroides. The sequence continues at coordinate 10,318 of NZ_NFJB01000005.1, forward strand.
CTCTGTTCCTTCTTCAATCCTGTCTGTCCGCAATCTATTGGAACAGGCGGCTGGGGCGGTACCCTCCGCACAATCGCTTTCAGACAAGGAGGTTTCGGTGATATTGGAAGAGCTGGCGTCTCTCTTGAAAGAACGGCAAGAAGATATCCTCCGGGCAAATGCAGCGGATTTGGCGCGGATGGAGGCCACTAATCCGAAATACGACCGGTTGAAGCTCACGCCGACCCGCCTCGACGAGATGGCCGACGAATTGACGCAAGTGGCGCATCTCCCCTCTCCGCTTTATCGGACGTTGGCGGAATGGACGCGCCCCAATGGCTTGGCTTTCCTGAAGGTGAGCGTACCCTTTGGCGTGGTCGGGATTATTTACGAAGCACGTCCGAACGTCACGACAGACGTATTCGCACTTTGTCTGAAGAGCGGTAACGTATGTGTGCTGAAAGGCGGGTCGGACGCGCAGATGTCCAACCAGGCGTTGGTGGCACTTATCCAGGATGTCTTACGCCGGCGGGGATTGGATCCGGCCATTTGTACCCTGCTTCCTCCGGAGCGGGAGGCGGCCGAGGCGTTGCTTCAGGCGGAAGGGCTGGTCGACCTGGTGATTCCGCGCGGCGGAAAGGCGTTGATTCGCTCCGTGCGCAAGCAGAGCCGCATCCCTGTCATCGAGACCGGAGCCGGTGTCTGCCATACCTATTTCGACGCTTCGGGCGATGTAGACAAGGGGCGGCGGATTATCTGCAACGCCAAGACGCGGCGGGTGAGCGTCTGCAATGCGCTGGATTGCTTACTCATTCATCGAGACCGCTTGGGCGTGTTGCCGGCCTTGTGCCAACCTTTGGCGGACAAGCAGGTCGTGCTGTATGCCGACGAGGAGGCCTTCAAGGCTTTGCAAGGGCATTACCCCGACGCGCTCCTGCAACGGGCTACGGAAGAGAGCTACGGCACGGAATTTCTGGATTACAAGATGGCCATCCGCACGGTTGCCTCGCTCGAGGAGGCTGTCCGGCATATCAACCGCTACGGCTCGCGGCACAGCGAATGCATCGTCGGCGAAGCGGAGGCCGTTATCCGCCAGTTCGAACGGGAGGTGGATGCGGCGTGCGTCTATGCGAACGCCCCGACCTCGTTTACCGACGGGGCGCAGTTCGGCTTCGGCGCGGAAATCGGCATCAGCACGCAGAAGCTCCACGCCCGCGGCCCGATGGCTTTGCCTGAATTAACGACTTATAAATATATCATTTCCGGAAACGGACAAATACGTAACTGACATGAAGATTACCATTATCGGAGCCGGCCACATGGGGCGGGCCATCGCATGGGGGCTGGCCGAAGGGAGCCAAGTCTCTGCTAAAGATATTACCTGCACAGCGCAAACCGCGGGGACGTTGCAGAAGGTACAAATGAAGGGGCACCACGACATCGTCGCTTTGCGCGACAATATCCAGGCGGTGCAGGAGGCCGACCTCATCCTGCTTTGCGTGAAGCCGTGGGCCATCGAAGGGGTCGTCCGCGAGATTCTCCCGGCATTGAAGTTGGAGAAACAAGTTATCCTCTCGGTAGCCGCAGGCATCACGTTCGAGCAGCTGGAGGCTTACCTGGGTACCTCCTCGGCGGCGCTTTTCCGCCTCATCCCGAACACGGCCATCGAGGTGAAACAGAGCATGACGTTGGTGGCTGCCCGACACGCTTCGCCTGCGCAGACGGAGCAGGTCCTCGCGCTCTTCCGCGAACTGGGACAGGCGATACTGATAGACGAGGCGCATCTGGAGGCGGCTACGGCGTTGGCTTCGTGCGGGACGGCCCTGGCCATGCGCTACATGCGCGCGTCGGTCGAAGCGGGTGTTGAGCTGGGCCTCCGTCCGGACCTCGCGCAAGAGTTGGTGGCGCAGACGTTGAAAGGGGCAGCCGAACTGCTGCAATTCAACCAAACGCACCCGGAGGAGGAAATCGACAAGGTGACGACGCCGGGCGGCTATACCATCCGCGGATTGAACGCGATGGAGCACGCCGGGTTCTCGTCCGCCGTCATCCAGGGCTTGAAAGCCTGCGTGGCGAAGTAGAACGGCCGGTAGATAAACCCGGACGCGAGTCCGTTTGTGTTCCCGGTCGGTATCGGGAACACAAGCAAGAACTCCGACGTGTTCCCGGTCGGTATCGGGAACACAAATGAGAACTCCGGCGTGTTCCCGGTCGGTATCGGGAACACAAACGAGAACTCCGGTGTGCTCCCGGTCGGTATCGGGAACACAAGCGAGAACTCCGGTGTGCTCCCGGTCGGTATCGGGAACACAAGCGAGAACTCCGGTGTGCTCCCGGTCGGTATCGGGAACACAAGCGAGAACTCTGACGTGTTCTCGGTCAGGAATGGGAACACAAAAAAGGATTCTTTCATATCCATCCTCCAGCCAGGGGATATAAAAAGGGATCCGCTCATATCAAACCGACGGTGGGGTGATATGAGAAAGCATCCGTTCATATCTGCCCGACGGTGGGGCGATATAAGAAAGTATCCGTTCATATCCTCCCGACGGTGGGGCGATATGAGAAAGTATCCGTCCATATCCGCCCGACGGTGGGGCGATATGAGAAAGTATCCGTCCATATCCGCCCAACGGTGGGGCGATATGAGAAAGTATCCGTTCATATCAAACTAACGGAGGAATGATATAAAATAAACAGCCTGCAAGGCGCGCCACCCGACGGGTGGTGTTCAAAACAGAAAAAAGATGGAAACGACAAAGAAACGATTGGTAGTATTGACCGGCGCCGGCATGAGCGCCGAGAGCGGTATCTCCACGTTCCGCGATTCGAACGGACTGTGGGAGAATTACCGCGTAGAAGACGTGGCGACGCCGGAAGGCTTCGCCCGCAACCCCGAAATGGTATTGGATTTTTACAACCAGCGCCGCCGCGAGCTGCAACACGCCCAGCCCAACGCGGGGCACATCGGGCTGGCCGAACTGGAGGCGAAATACGACGTGCGCATCATCACGCAAAACGTGGACAACCTGCACGAGCGCGCCGGGAGCACACACGTCATCCACCTGCACGGCGAGCTAATGAAGTATTGCTCCGTGGCAAACCTGGAAAAGGCGTACGACATCGACCCGGCGCACCTCGATATGCACCTGGGCGACCTGGCGCCCGACGGGAAACAACAGCGGCCTTTCATCGTCTGGTTCGGCGAGGCCGTCCCGATGATTGAACCCGCCATCCGCGAGGTCGAGGCGTGCGACATCTTCGTGATTATCGGCACGTCGCTCAACGTCTACCCGGCCGCCGGGTTGCTGAATTACGTGCGGCGCGGGCAACCCATCTACCTTATTGACCCGAAAGAGGTACAGACCTACCGGGGCGACGTAGAGCAGCTGATGTGCGGCGCGTCGGAAGGAGTTCGTCGGCTAAAAGAAATACTGGCATAAAGAAAAGGCATGGAACATATCGAAACAACAGACACGGCGCGCCGCCCCTCGCTCGCGCTTTCGCTGGTCCCCATCGTCGTGATGGTGGTGCTGCTTTTCTTTACGATACAGACATTCGGGAGCGATGCCCTCGCAGGCGGGAGCCAGGTGGTGCTGATTACCACTACGGCCTGCTGTTCGGCGCTGGCCATGCTCTTCTGCCGCGTGAAATGGAAAAAGATAGAAGAGGCCATCTGCACGAACATCCTGGGCGTGGCGACGGCGTTGCTCATCCTGCTGCTCATCGGTGCGCTATCGGGGAGCTGGATGATAAGCGGCGTGGTGCCTACGCTGATATATTATGGGATGCAAATCCTGAGCCCCACCTTCTTTCTGGCGTCGACGTGCGTGATTTGCGCCATCATCTCGGTGATGACCGGCAGTTCGTGGACCACCATCGCCACCATCGGCATCGCGCTGATGGGTATTGGCAACGCGCAAGGGTTCGACATGGGGTGGACGGCCGGTGCCATCATCTCCGGAGCCTATTTCGGCGACAAGATATCGCCCCTCTCAGACACGACCGTCCTGGCTTCGTCGACGACCGGAACGCCCCTCTTCGAACACATCCGCTACATGATGTACACCACCGTCCCGTCGATGCTGCTCACGCTCCTCATCTTCACCGTCGCCGGATTCCTGCACGAAGGAGCCGACACGGCCCAGATGATGGCCTTTGCCGAATCCCTGAAGGGTGCGTTCGACATCAACCTGTGGCTAATGATTGTCCCCGTCGCGACGGGCATCTTGATTGCGAAGCGGGTATCACCCATTATCACGCTCTTCACATCGGCACTCTTGGCCGGTATCTGCGCGATTATCTTCCAGCCCGAACTGCTCCGCGAGATAGCCGGGATGGACGTCGCGAACGCCCGGGCGATGTTCAAGGGCCTGTTCATGACCTTCTACGGCAGCACGCAAATCGAGACGGGCAACGAAGCCCTCAACTCGCTCGTCGCCACCCGCGGCATGGCAGGCATGATGGATACCATCTGGCTCATCATCTGCGCCATGTGCTTTGGCGGCGCGATGACGGCCAGCGGCATGTTGGGGACGCTCACGTCCGTCTTCATCCGCTTCATGAAGCGGCGCGTAGGCATGGTAGCCTCCACCGTCTTCTCCGGCATTACCCTGAATATATGTACGGCAGACCAATACATCTCCATCATCCTGACAGGAAACATGTTTAAAGAAATCTACCGGAAGAATGGATACGAGAGCCGGCTCCTGAGCCGCACCACGGAAGACGCTGTGACGGTGACCTCGGTACTGGTCCCTTGGAATACGTGCGGTATGACGCAGGCCACCATCCTCAGCGTCCCGACGCTCGTCTATCTCCCCTATTGCTTCTTTAACCTGATTAGCCCGTTGATGAGTATCTTTATGGCGATATTGGGCTACAAAATCAAACAACATCATGAAGAAAATCCAAGTTAGTTTATTAGGGAAGGTCGTGATAGCCATCCTGGCGGGAGTTGCCTGCGGGCAATTCGTGCCGGAAGGCTTCACCCGCCTGTTTGTGACTTTCAATTCCCTCTTTGCCAATTTCCTCTCCTTCTCGATACCGCTTATCATCGTGGGATTGGTAGCCCCCGCCATCGGCGAGCTGGGCAAAGGCGCAGGGAAGCTCCTGGCGATTACAACGTTGCTGGCATACGGCTCGACGCTCTTTTCCGGATTCTTCACGTTCCTCTCGTGCGATGCCCTCTTCCCATTCCTCCTGTCGCCCCACACCGGTTTGCAAACGGTAGAAGGACTGGAGAACAGCTCGTTGGCTCCTTACTTCACCATCGACATGCCGCCCCTGATGGACGTGATGGGCGCCCTGTTGCTTTCGTTCATCTTGGGCATGGGGCTGTCCCATATCCAAGGCCATACGTTAAAGGAGGGGTTTGCGGATTTCAAAGACATCATTATCCGCTTGATTGAGGCCGTGATTATTCCCTTATTGCCCATCCATATCTTCGGCATCTTTTTGAATATGACCGTGAGCGGACAGGTATTTACCGTCATTGCGATGTTCTTGAAGGTGATTCTCGTTATCTTCGTCTTGCACGTGTTGTTGCTCCTGATTCAATTTAGCGTGGCAGGCATCGTGAGCCGGAAGAATCCGTTGCGCTTGCTCCGAACCATGCTCCCGGCGTATGCCACGGCTTTGGGGACGCAATCCTCGGCCGCGACGATTCCGGTGACATTGGCGCAAACCATCCAAAACGGCGTGCGGCAAAACATTGCCATCTTTACCATCCCGCTCTGCGCTACCATCCATTTGGCTGGGAGTACCATGAAGATTGTGGCCTGCTCGATGGCCATCCTGTTCATGACCGGCGAACCGCCGACACTCCTCCAGTTCACCGGCTTCATCTTTATGCTGGGCATCACGATGGTAGCAGCTCCGGGCGTGCCGGGCGGCGCCATTATGGCCGCTTTAGGCATATTGCAAAGCATGTTGGGCTTTGGCGAAACCCTGCAAGCCTTGATGATAGCCCTCTATATCGCCATGGATAGTTTCGGCACAGCTTGCAACGTCACGGGCGACGGCGCCATCGCTATTTGGGTGGATAAAATTGCGGAGAAGATGGAAAGGAAGTTGTAGTTCTGCTACTTCCATTAAGTATAAAAAAGAAAAGTCACTTGTAAGTGGCTCTATACCCTACAAGAAAGTAGGGTGTTGCTTTTATTAAAGTGGTCCCACTTGGGCTTGAACCAAGGACTCCCTGATTATGAGTCAGGTGCTCTGACCAACTGAGCTATAGGACCTGAAATCGGGTGCGAAAGTACGATGTTTTTTCGATATGTGCAAGTTTTGGCGCTAAAAAATTGTTTTTTTCGACAAACAGCGACCGGAATGCCGGTTTCCCAAACTTGAAGTACGGCAGAAAACAAAATCCCTGCCGCAGTTTCACAAACTTGGCAGGGATCTTAAAATCACCATAAAAGAAAAGAATTTTGCATTTATCTCCATTGAAAACACGAATCGGACGGTGAAACCGTCGAATCATGCTTAACCGCGGGTGACGCGTCAGCGTTACCTGCGGTAGCCGATGTCCCCTCTATCCCGACCCCAACGGGGTCGAACAAGGAGCAAACAGGGTATGGTTCGACCCCTCCGAGGTCGAGACCATAGCGCGGACTTTGACCGCAGGTGCCGCTTCGCGCCACACAGCGGTTAAGCATGGTTAGACCTCTTGCGAGGTCTCCCGCGCCCGTAACCTATATATAAGGTAAGGCGTATCCACGTGACAAATAGAAAGAGCCGGCGGCTCCAGCGTGTTGTCGCGTGACAAGCAGGAAGAGCCGGCAGCTCCAGCGTGTTGTCGCGTGACAAACCGGAAGAGCCGGCGGCTCTGGTGCGTTGTCGCATGACAAGTAGGAAGAGCCGGCAGCTCCGGCGTGTTGTCGCATGACAAGTAGGAAGAGCTGGCAGCTCCGGTGCGTTGTCGCGTGACAAGTAGGAAGAGCTGGCGGCTCTGGTGCGTTGTCGCGTGACAAGTAGGAAGAGCTAATTTTAAGCCTCTCGCTCTTCGAAAAACTTCCATTGATGATGCTTTTCGAAGAGAATGGAGAGGAAAACTATCAAAATGACACACAATTAAATCTTAATTTTTTTAGTGGACACGTGTGGATTGAATCCGCCCTATTTTTTTGCCCGCCCTTTTTTGTGCCCCATTGTTTTCCATAAATAACCGTTGGAACGCAGAAAGGTGGAAGCATTCCGCCCCTACGAACGGGGAATTATCCCCTTGTCATTTTTTCATATTCCGGGCCACTTGCTCCACGAACGCGTCTTCTATCTCTTTCGGGAGCTGCGCCTTTTCGCGCCAAGCCTTGTCGCCATAGACGCCCGCTTCCCGATAGTCGAAGATTTGGAAACCGATACGCTTTACGGCCTTCGGCGAACGGAAGGTGAAGTCGTCTTGCAACGGATTGGTGAACAGCGGGTCTCGCTGGATGGAGTGTGGCTCGTGCCCCTTCTTCCAAGCCGAGAAATCGGAGCCGCCGAAATCCATCTCCTTCCCGGATATATCCCAATAGAGATTGTAATCGGCTGCGATATCGGCATTCGCCCATTCGCGGGCAAAGAGCGGTTCGCCATTCGTCAACAGCACATTATGCTGGAAAGAGAACGAACGATGCGCCTCTTTGCGCGTGCACTGGAGGAGGTTGGTGGTCGAGAAGGCCAGGATATTGTTCTCGATGCGGTTGTTCCGTCCGTAATGCTGATGGAAACCGCCGCTCTTGCAACGATACACCAAGTTATAACTCATCTCAATGTCCGACGAACCTTCGTCCGTGTACAATCCCCAGCCCCCGTAATCATACGAATAGACATCATGAATCACATTATGGGAAACGCGCGTGCCGGGAGATTCGCCCAAGGTGTAGACCGCGCCCATATCGGAGAGTTCGCCCCATCCGATGTGGTGGATATGGTTATATTCAATCCGGTTGCGCACGGCCGGGTTCACGAAAGGCTTTCCACCCACAGGCGGTTGCTGCGGATTGTATCCCCAGACCCATCCCACGGAAACACCCGAATACCGGATGTTGGAAATCTCGTTGTGGGTTACGGCATTATCAGAAGTCAGGAAAAGCACCACGCCCACTGCGCTGGGGAATTCATATCCCGCGCTGGTGATGATGTTGTTATCAATGACATTATGCGAACTGACAGGCCGCGCCATATCGGTCCGTTCCGTATCGCCCAACTTAATCCCTCCGGCACCTAAATCGTGCAGGTAATTCTTTTCAAACCGATTCCGATGACATTCCTTGCGAAACCAAATGGCATAACCGCCCGTATGCGCTATTTCGCAATTACGGAAATGAATATCCTCGGCAAAGTCCGCCTGGATGGCCGCATCGATAGGAGCCGCTGCTTGCGCCGCCTCCCCTTCGCCTGGACGAAGCGTAAACGAAGCATATTCAAAAGCTAAATTCTCGAAAGTAATATTCCGGATAGGTTGTCCGGCTTTACCTTGCAGCAGGATTTGATGGCGGAGCGTCGGCGCCACGCACTCGGCCGTACGGAGATCTTCCCCGGCTTGGGGATAATAATAGATATACCCCTGCTGGCGATCCAAATACCATTCCCCCGGTTCATCCAACAAATCCAGCTGGTTATAGATAATATAGCGTGCCCCCTCTCCGATGGGATTCCACGGTTTCATACCGGAGCCATTGAAATAAACATAATCGGAATCTGTCGCCATGTAATCACAATATTTCTGCGTGATATCCCATTTATGGAAAAAGCGGAAACGGGTCTGTTTCATCTGTTCAGGAGAAAGACCGGCAAACGGGGCAAGTTCTTGCGGAGAAAACGAGATGCGTTGCACGGCAAATTCCGGAGCGCGTTCCCCGGATTGGAAAGCCTGCTCGGACGAGGAAGTCACCCATCCCCAACCTTCATTAGGAGTACGAGCCAACTGCGCCCGTTCGCCATTGACATAAAACTGGTCGAAAGCGAACCCATATTGCTGGACTTCCGGAATGAATGCCCGCCAAACTCCTTTTTGCCAAGGTTCCCAGCCTTCGACACGCACCCCGGCCAAGAAGCGAGGTTTCTCTGCCCCTTCACCCGAGACAACTACCGGCGCCGGCAAGGGTTGATCGATTACCAACGTCTGCTCCATCCAATAATCCCCCGGAAGTACACGAAGATGTACCGTATCCATTTCCTCCAACGACGAAATCCTATCAAAAGCCTCTTGCAACGAATGACATACGTTCTCCTCTCCTGCCATCACACCTTCCGGCGCGATTGAAATCACTTGATTGCCCGCATACAAGTTCAAACTCAAGCAGGCAGACAAGCCTATTATTAAATACGTTCTATACATAATACTATACATTTATCCGTTTTCTTGTCATCTGGACGGCGAAGTTATTCATTTATCAACAAGAATCCGAATTTTTTTCAAATATTTTGATATTCTCCCAAAAACAAGTACCTTTGCGGCGCATTTGGTTTTAAGCAGATATCCATCTGCTTGGATTAAAAGGGAATCGGGTGAAAGTCCCGGACAGTCCCGCTGCTGTGAAGCTCCGTTTACGTCTTGATATATACTTTATACCACTGATACGTTGCGTATTGGGAAGGGTTCAAGACGAGGAGTCAGTCAGAAGACCTGCCATATAAATGACATACGACTATTTTCACTCGTGGGATAGGAAAATGGTATAACACATAATGTATAAGACATGATAAGGAAAGTATTGATCGCCAACAGAGGCGAAATTGCGGTACGCATCATGCGTTCTTGTCGCGAGATGGGAATCCGCACGGTGGCCGTGTTTAGCGAAGCCGATCGCACGTCGCGCCATGTGATGTATGCCGATGAAGCCTATTTGATTGGTCCAGCGATAGCTACCAATAGCTATCTAAACATCGAGAAAATCATTGAAGTCGCTAAGGCATCGCGCGCAGACGCCATTCACCCAGGGTATGGTTTCTTGTCTGAGAATGCCACGTTTGCCCGCCGTTGCCAAGAAGAAGGCATTATCTTTATCGGACCGCGGCCGGAAACCATCGAGATGATGGGGGATAAGATTGAAGCCCGCAAATGTATGGAAAAGGCCGGCGTACCCATTGTGCCCGGTACAGAAGAACCTTTGCAAAGCGTGGAGGAGGCCATCCAACTGTGTAACCGGATAGGATATCCCGTGATGCTCAAAGCCTCGATGGGAGGCGGTGGAAAAGGCATGCGATTGATACACCACGAAGGAGAAGTAGAAGAAGCCTACAACATGGCCCGCTCCGAATCCCTTTCTTCGTTTGGAGACAATACGGTGTATTTGGAAAAATTCGTAGAAGAGCCTCATCACATTGAGTTCCAAATTTTGGGCGATAATCATGGTCATGCGATTCATCTGTTCGACCGCGAATGCTCTATCCAACGTCGGCATCAGAAGATTGTGGAAGAAAGCCCCTCTCCTTTCCTTACACCGGAATTGCGCGAAGAGATGGGTCGTTGCGCCGTGCGGGCAGCCCAGGCAGTAAACTATTCAGGAGCCGGGACCATTGAATTCCTCGTAGACAAACATCGCCATTTTTATTTCTTGGAAATGAACACCCGGCTGCAAGTAGAGCATCCGGTAACAGAAGAGGTGGTGGGCGTCGATTTGGTGAAAGAGCAAATCCGCGTGGCCAATGATGAAGTCCTCCATCTCAAGCAAGAGGACATTCACCAACGAGGCCATGCCATCGAATGCCGTATTTGCGCGGAAGATACAGAGAATAACTTTATCCCTTCGCCCGGCATCATCAAGCAACTGATGGAACCCAACGGTATCGGAGTGCGCATTGACAGTTATGTCTATGAAGGTTATGAAATCCCTATTTATTACGACCCGATGATAGGCAAGCTTATCGTATGGGCAACTACCCGCCAATATGCCATCGAACGGATGCGCCGCGTGCTTTACGAATATAAAATTACAGGGTTGAAGACGAACTTGAATTACCTGAAGCGTATCATGCACAACCCGGATTTCGTCCGTGGTGAATATAATACCTTATTTATAGAGAAGAATACCAAAACCCTTTTGCGGGCCACAGGAAGCAACGAGGAATTGGAAAATGTAGCCATGATTACGGCTTATATCGATTACCTCATGAACTTGGAAGAGAACACGAATACCCCGCAAATGGATACGCGGCCGATTAGCCGTTGGCGTGAATTTGGTTTACAGAAAGGAGTATTAAGAATTTGATATGGAAATACATATAGGAGACCGCGTCGCAGACGTGGAATTGATTAGCAAAGAAGGCAACAAGGTGCAACTATCCATCGACGGTACACCCTACGACGTGGATATTGTGATGGCTGAAAATGGAAATTGTTCCGTATTGCACGAGGGCAATTCCTTCAATGTGGAATTTATCCGAAATGAAGGTGGCAAGAAATACGACATCAACATTCTGAATCGTTCGTATGTAGTGGATATTGTGGACACGCAAGCCAAATACCTGCGCATGAAGCGGGGCAGCGAAGAGAAGCAAGACGATAAGTTGGTAGCTCCGATGCCCGGAAAGGTGGTCAAGATACCCGTGCAGGTAGGCGACCGCCTCGCGGCCGGCGATACGGCCATCGTGCTCGAGGCCATGAAGATGCAAAGTAATTACAAAGTCTCGAGCGATTGTGTAGTAAAGGAAATCTTGGTAAACGAAGGCGATACCGTCAAAGCAAACCAAGTATTGATTATGTTGGACATTATACAAGGATGAAGCAATGAAACGAGAAGAAATATACGAAAAGCTGGAAGAAATCAACAAAGAAGCCCAGCAGGGCGGCGGTGTGGATAAAATCGAGAAGCTCCACGAGCAAGGCCGCATGACCGCACGCGAACGCATCGACATGCTGCTCGACAAGGGCACGTTCAATGAATTGGATAAACTGGTGACCCACCGTTGCCATGACTTTGGCATGGAGAAGAAGCGCATCGTGGGCGACGGCATCGTGAGCGGCTATGGGAAGATCGACGGCCGCCTGGTCTTTGTCTATGCTTACGACTTTACGGCGTTCGGCGGCTCGCTGAGTGAAACCAATGCGCAGAAGATCGTCAAGGTGCAGCAATTGGCCTTGAAGAACGGGGCGCCCGTCATTGCCCTGAACGATTCGGGTGGCGCGCGTATCCAAGAGGGCATTACCGGTTTGGCCGGCTATGCTTCGATTTTCTACCAGAATACGATTTCGTCGGGCGTGATTCCGCAGATTTCCGCCATCTTAGGACCTTGCGCGGGCGGAGCGTGCTATTCGCCTGCCCTTACGGACTTTATCTTTATGGTAAAGGAACAAAGCCACATGTTCATTACCGGACCGGATGTGGTCAAGACCGTGACGAACGAGGAGATCGGTAAAGAGGAATTGGGCGGTGCCTATACGCACAGTTCGAAGAGCGGCGTCACGCATTTCATGTGCGACAACGAAGAGGAAACGCTTATGACCATCCGCGAGTTGCTTAGTTTCCTTCCCTCAAACAATATGGAAGATGCGCCCCTCAAGGCCACGACCGACGACCCAGCCCGCCAAGAGGAGTCGCTCCAAACGATCATCCCTGAAGAGCCCTCTCTTCCTTACGACATCAAAGACATCATCGAGCCGGTCTTGGACGACCAATATTTCTTCGAAATCATGCCACATTTCGCCAAGAACGTAGTGATTGGGTTCGGACGGTTGAACGGTCGTTCGGTGGGCATCGTGGCAAATCAGCCGGCACACCTGGCTGGCGTGTTGGATATCGACGCTTCCGACAAGACGGCTCGCTTCATCCGTTTCTGCGATTGCTTCAACATCCCGTTGATTACGTTTGAAGATGTACCGGGTTTCTTGCCTGGAAGCCTGCAAGAGCATAACGGTATCATCCGCCACGGGGCTAAGGTGGTCTACGCGTATGCCGAGGCGACCGTTCCGAAGATTACGCTCATCACCCGCAAAGCGTACGGGGGCGCTTACATCGTGATGTCGAGCAAGCCGACCGGTGCAGACATCAACCTGGCTTATCCGCAAGCTGAGATTGCCGTCATGGGAGCTGCCGGCGCAGTCAATATCCTGTACCGCAAATCGACTCCGGAAGAGAAGCAATCCATTGCCGAGGAATATGAAAAGACCTTCTCCAACCCCTATCGCGCAGCCGAACGAGGGTTGATTGACGAAGTCATCATGCCTCGTGATACACGCTACAAACTGATTCAGGCACTCGAGATGTGCCAGAACAAGAGCCAGAGCAATCCGCCTAAGAAGCATGGCAACATGCCGCTCTAAGGCGTTCCCAAAAAGATATTTTTTACCCTATTTAGTAGAGGTCTGACGAGAGGGCACACCCACATGTGCCCCGCTGTCGGGCCTCTTTTTTTATCCCTTTTCCTCCTCGTTTCTACCCAGACGATTCCCTCGAGTTCTTAGGACCTATTCCTGAGAGATATAGATACTCATCCCCATATAGGAGCCATAGATACCTGTACTGGTATGCACCCCTAACCAGTACAGGTAAGGATAGCATACCAGTACTGGTTACACCTACATACCAGTACAGGTATTAGGTACTCATTCTAGGATATCGTCTCTCCGGAGATAAGGGAAAGAGCGGTCGTCTTCTCAGGGAGTTTCTGCCCCGCCTCTTTGGGAAACGGGGGACGGGCTCCTTTGCAAACGGGTCCGTCAACTAAAGCTCAGCGCTTTACGCTTCACTATAAGTCCCTCTTTTCTTTCTTTATATTGGAAATAAAGGTAGAGGAAGAGAGAGAAGAGCACGATGACGCCCCCGGCAATATAAGCGGCATGGGTAATGAACGAAAGCCAGTCCAATTCCCTGGTGAAGAAGTTCTTGTAGAGGAGGACGCCGACACTGCCTAAATAGCCGAACGAATCGGAGATGCAAATCAGGAAGCTGATGTTGCTCCGGTAACGGAAAAGGGCTATCCAACGCTCGAAGAACATCGTATGGAAGCAGGCATAACACAGGTAAAGCCCGAAACCGGAGAAGACCATCCACAAGACAGGCGCCAAGGCTCCCTCGGAGAAAAGCCACGTGGACCCGAAGAGGACAAGGCCGCCAAAGAAAAAGATAATGATGTTGCTATAAAAGGCTATGCGGTTGTTGATGACGCGAATCATGCTGGCAATGATGCTCAATACCAAGATGGCAATGCATATCTCTGAAACGGCCAGGATGCCGGCGTTGTCCTCATAGCCCAATTGCGCCCAAAGCTCTACGGCGAAATTATCCCGCAAGTCCCGATAGACGGTTAGGGTGGCGTAAATCAGGGTGGAGAAGATGATTCCCCAACTAAAGGAGTGGAAGAAACGGGCACGTTCGTGGGCTGTCATCGGGGCACGTTCGCTCCGGAGCTGCTTATCCTCCTCCGAAGGGGGCGGTATTTTGCCTAAAAGCCAGACCCCCAACAAGAGGACCGGCAGGAATATCAACCCGACAAGAAATGGCATCCAGAAGTCGGACACGCCGAGGTGGACAATCAGGAACTTGCCCACCGCCTTGGTGATGCCCGACGCGGTAATGAAACTGATGCACAGCCCTGCACTCAGTAATTCCGTGTTCCTCCGCCCCTCGAGGAAGGAGATGACAATACCGAATATCATGCCCAACGGAAGCCCATTGACCACCAAACATACGACGTTGTAAGGAGGCGGGACGAGGGCAAACAGCAACAGCGCTACCCATGCAATCCCCACCAACCCCAAGATATAGGCAATGCGTTCCTTGGGTTGCATCCCCGATACAATCTTAATCCCTAAGAACTTGGAGCAGGTATAACCTATCACCTGGCTGATGATGGCTATAATCTTGAAATCAAGTCCCCAATAGGTCAGCCCCTCGAACATGGCGGCGGAAAGTGGCTTGCGGAAAGCATACATGCTCATATAGGTCAACAAAGCCGCCGCGATGCAGAGCAGGTTAAAGAGCGTCCCGTTTGTCTTGGATATAGGTGCGTTCATAAGCAGTTCTCTTCAGGGTTGATATGAATGCCTACCCGGTAAGGATTCGCACGGAGCGCATACTGGAACGCCTCTTCCGCATGCTCCAAATCGAAACCGTCGTAAATCAGGTCGGCTATCGGATAACGTTGGTAATTCTCTTGGATGAAGGTGACGGCTGTCCGGAAATCCTCCAAGTTATAGTTGTGCAATCCTTTCAACGTCAGTAGCTTGCGAATAAATTGCTCGGAGTCGATAGGAACAGGAGCTTGCGGGCAGACGCCTCCAATCCAGACAGCCGTGCCCCCGATGGCGAGAGCCTCTATCGAATCTTTCATACATTGGATATGACCGCTAAAGTCGATTGTAACATCCAGTTGGTTGTCGGTGAGCTGTTCCTTCGTCGTGTTCACCAGACGAGTGGCCCCGAACCGTTGCGCTACCGAGAGGCGTTCGTCTTGGATGTCGAGTGCGAGGATTTCCTGGGCTCCTTGGTTATGACACATGGCACAAGCGATAACGCCCAACATGCCCGCGCCCCAAATCCCCACTCGCTTCCCCTTCAACTCTCCAGCCAAGCGAAGCGAACCGGCCACAGTCGATACCGCACAATTAATAATGGCCGTCACTTGCAAAGGGACCTCTTCGCGCAACTTCAATATCGGCGTGTGTTTACGCAAGAGGGTATATTCCGCCAATCCCCCGTGCAATGAATTCTCCGGCGTAAGTTGCTCGTGTCCGTATTTGAACAAGTCGGGAGCTTTCTGGGGAATGCCTCGTTGAGCCATTTCGCCAGTTGGGTCGGAAGCGTAGATGGCCCAGGTGATACGGTCTCCTATGCAGAGCGGGTTCCCTTCGCAATCGCTCTGGGGAGCCTCCGGTCCGAAAGCTGCGATTCGCCCCACGATTTCATGCCCCAAGATGGTGGGCGACTTCTCCTTCCGTTTCCCGCCATAGGTACTTAAATCACTTCGACATAGGGTGGTATATTCATTCCGGACAAGGATTTGTCCCTCGGTCAGTGCCGGTATGGGCCAGCTCACGATTTCTAATGGCTGATTTGCTTCTCTAAAGATGACAATTTTGCTCTTCATGTCTTATTTTCCGTTTTTATTTCGGAGACAAAATTCCGGAAAGTCGGGCGATGAAAGAATGAATTTGCATGATTCATTCGGAGCGTAACCCATTCATATTATTAATTCGTGTGAATGTAGCACAATTGCAATAAGATTGTAATTCTAAGCACATCTTGTATCCAGAATTTTGCAGCGTAAACGTAAAATAAATGACTGAGGAACGTAGCATGAACGAACAAGAGAAGCTTATTGAAATATATGAATTGCTGAAGGAATTGAAAGGGAACGGAGTGAAGATGAAAGATATGGCCGAACACCTCGACCTGTCGCCCAGCGTATTATCGGGACTTTATACAACGGTCTTGCCCACGTTCAAGAAGTTATCCCAAACAATGACGTTCGAAGAGGCGCTGGGCGAATCGCTTTCCTATATTAACAACCTATCCAAGAAACGTTTGTTGGGAAGATTGGACATCATGTATGAGTACTTGAAGAACTATGATTATACGGAGACCAAAGGAGGAAAGCATCCTTTCTTACGTTCGTTGGAAGAGGAGTGTGCCGCATCGGTGCGAAAAGCGGAGGCGTTCGAGGGGCTGTATATGTCGTATAGCTGCTCCTCGTCGGTACGCGCCCTGAAGGTGGAGCCTTTCTACCTAACCGTCTCGCCCGACAAACAGAGCTTCGTCGTGGGGCGCAAGAGCGTGCATAATTCTATCCGCGAGGGCATCGGCATCATCAAAGAGCAACAGATACTTTACCTCCTGTTCAATGCCTTCCGCGAGCCGAACATGTCACTCGTGACCGTCTATCTCCAGCTCCCTTTCTTAGAAGAAATCAAGCTTTTGAAAGGGCTTTACCTGGTATTGGATTATAACAAAAATCCCATCGCGCGACGCATTGTGTTCGTACGCAAATCCGAACGTTATTCGTGGGAAGAGTTCGAGAAGATGGAGGCGCGCCTCGTTATGAAGGAAGACTTTACGGAAGAGGAGTTGCTGCTCTACAACTATACATGTGGAGACTCGGATTCGCTGAAGATGTGTACATTGCCCTCCCCGAAGCTCGACCTCCGCGACTTGCAGCTGGAGCAGGAGTGGCTTGAACTGGACAAACGCAGAGGGTGATAATCCGCTATTCCCTAGACCTTTCCCCTCCATTTCCCTAATTTTGTAACTCCTCTACCTTAAGATTTATACTTAAATACCAGTACTGGTATCTATCCATTACCAGTACAGGTATCCACTATATACCAGTACAGGTAACTACCCATTACCAGTACAGGTATGAAACCCCAACTTAAGAGCAGATGAGGTCCCTACTCATAGGAGATTCCTGCCCGAAGTCAGGAACCTTTCCGCCTTCGTCCTGCAGGAGGGCGGGGAAACAAACACAGAGCTTTTTATTTTATGGGTTCTGAAAATAAATTCTCTGTATCTCCGCGTCTCTGTGTTTAAAAATCCCCATTAGGCTACCCCCTCTGATATGGATACGGACAAAAGAAAGAGCCGTGAGAAAAATACAGAAGAAAATGGGGCAGATATTTTGTAATTCAAATATTATCCGTACCTTTGCACGCCGATTATTATCAAATTAACTAAAGTTTAGTTCTTTGCGCTTTGCCGCGCGTCAGTGTCCGGCCAAAGCAAAGCAAGAGGAGCATTTATTGGATTTATTAATTAATTAAAAACATTAAGCAGTGGATACTTTAAGTTTTAAGACCATTTCTGCGAACAAAGCAACTGTAAACAAAGAATGGGTCATCGTTGACGCTGAGGGTCAATCTTTGGGCCGCCTTTGCGCGAAGGTAGCGAAGCTTTTGCGCGGTAAGTACAAACCCAATTTCACTCCGCATGTAGATTGTGGCGACAACGTCATTATCATCAATGCAGAGAAAGTCGTTCTGACGGGAAACAAATGGAACGGCCGAGTTTATGTAAGATACACCGGATATCCGGGCGGACAGCGGGAATATACACCGGCTGATTTGCTGAAGAAAGGCCCGAGCTACCTGTATCGGAAAGTAGTAAAGGGTATGTTACCAAAGAATCGTCTGGGTGCAAAATTGTTAGGCAACTTGTATGTATATGCAGGTACGGAACACAAGCATCAGGCACAGCAGCCTAAGTCAATTGATATAAATTCTTATAAATAATAACAATGGAAGTAGTAAACGCAATAGGAAGACGTAAAGCCGCTGTAGCGCGTGTATACGTTAGCGAAGGTTCAGGTAAGATTACAATCAACAATCGCGATCTGGCAACTTACTTTCCTTCTTCAATTCTGCAGTTCGTTGTAAAGCAACCGTTGAACAAGTTGAATGTAGCAGAACAATATGATGTAAAGATCAATTTGGATGGTGGCGGTTTCAAAGGCCAAGCCGAGGCAGCTCGTCTGGGTATCGCCCGCGCGTTAGTAAAGATTAATCCAGAAGACAAGGCTACACTCCGTGCCGAAGGATTCATTACGCGTGATCCGCGTGCGGTTGAACGTAAGAAACCGGGTCGTCCAAAAGCTCGCAAGAGATTCCAGTTCAGTAAACGTTAATGTGATTTGTAAGGGATTTCTTGCAAAAACAAAGCGTTTAGTATCTAAACCGGCAGGATTCATCTTATATATAATAGGTATAGGGCGACTACCTGAAGGTTGTGTCAAACAAAAAAGAATGTAAACGATTTAAGAAAAGAAACCATGTCAAGAGTAAATTTTGATCAGTTATTGGAAGCAGGTGTTCACTTCGGACACTTAAAGAGAAAGTGGAATCCTGCAATGGCTCCTTATATCTTCATGGAGCGCAATGGTATTCATATCATTGACCTTTATAAAACAGTTGCTAAAGTAGATGAAGCAGCAGAAGTATTGAAAAACCTGGCTAAGCAAGGTAAGAAGGTACTTTTCGTTGCTACCAAGAAACAAGCTAAACAAGTGATAGCTGAGAAAGCTGCCGCTGTAGGTATGCCTTACGTCATCGAACGCTGGCCGGGGGGTATGTTGACAAACTTCCCGACTATTCGTAAAGCCGTTAAGAAGATGGCTACAATCGACAAGATGACGAAGGATGGTACATTTGATAATTTATCGAAGCGCGAGAAATTGCAAATCACTCGTCAACGTGCCAAGTTGGAAAAGACATTAGGTTCTATTGCTGATTTGACGCGTCTGCCGTCTGCTTTGTTTGTAGTTGACGTGTTGAAAGAACATATTGCCGTACGTGAAGCAAACCGTTTGGGTATTCCGGTATTCGGTATGGTTGATACAAACTCAGATCCGACTAATATCGACTACGTTATCCCGGCCAACGATGATGCTACGAAGTCTGTAGAAGTAATCGTAGGTGCTATGTGCGAAGCTATGAACGAAGGATTGCAAGAACGTAAAGCTGAAAAGGTAGATGCAGAAGCAGCAGGCGAAGGTGAAAACGCTCCGAAGCGCGAACGCCGTGCTAAAGCAGCTAAAAAAGATCAGCGCGCCAAGAAAGAAGATAGCGACGCAATGAATGCGAATATCTCGGCTAAGTACGCAAAAGACGAAGAGTAATTACGATAATACCAAATTATAAGGATTAAAGATTATGGCAGTTACAATGGCTGATATCCAGCACTTGCGTAAAATGAGCGGTGCCGGAATGATGGATTGCAAGAAGGCTTTGGAAGAAGCAAACAACGATTACGACAAGGCGATGGAAATCATTCGCAAGAAAGGTCAAGCAGTCGCTGCTAAACGTTCGGATCGTGAAGCGTCTGAAGGTTGTGTATTGGCAGCTGACCAAGGCGAGTTTGCAGCAGTCGTAGCAGTAAAATGCGAAACAGACTTCGTTGCTAAGAATGCAGATTTCGTAGCTTTGACGAAAGATATTTTGAACTTGGCGATGGACAAAAAGCCGGCTTCGAAAGAAGAACTGTTGGCAGCTCCGTTGGCCGACGGACGTTCGGTTCAAGAGCATATTACAGATCGCTCAGGTATCACAGGCGAAAAAATGGAATTGGGTACGTATGAATTCGTAAATGGCGCTTCTACCATTTCTTATATTCATCCGGGAAACAAGCTTGCTACTGTAGTAGCTTTCAATCAAGCTGAGGTTGAACACCAAATGGCTCGCGACGTGGCTATGCAAGTAGCTGCTATGAATCCGGTTGCTGTACGTGCTGAAGAGGTTCCGCAGCATATATTGGATCAAGAGCTGGAGATTGCAAAAGACAAAGCACGCGAAGCTGGCAAACCGGAAAACTTGTTAGACCGTATCGCACAAGGTGCTTTGCAGAAGTATTTCAAAGAGAATACTTTATTGCAGCAGGAATTTATCAAAGATGCAAAAATCAATATCGAACAATATTTGCACTCTGCGAATAAAGATCTGACTGTAAATGCATTCAAGCGCTTTACTTTGAACGCTGACTAAACAGTTTTGTTCATAATAGACTTATTAAATAGGAGGAAAACAATCCTGTTTTCTTCCTATTTTTTTCTTTATATTGAAAGGAAATATATAAACAAAGGCCTGGGAGTTGGTATTCTTTATCCAACTTCCAGGCCTTCTCTGTTTAAATTTTCTCTTAACAAACGTTTTTTTTACCAAACGACTGGTTCACTTAGGATATTACCATCAGTGGCATCTTCAGCAGTAAATGTATTCGCTTTATACTGAACGCAAAGCATCACCAACGGTTCTTTTCCGTTATTGCGTACCGAACGTTTCCCAGCTGGTGCTACGCGTACTACGCTTCCCTCCTGAATCGGGAACACTTTTCCATCTACTTGGAATTCACCCTGCCCGCTTAAGAAGAAATAAAGCTCTTCATGATTCTTGTGAGTATGCAGGAATCCCGTCTCTGTACCTGGCGCAAACGATTGGAAAGAGAAGTCGCTTCCCGTCGCTCCTACCGTCGTCCCCCCAAATACCTTACCTGGAATCTTTACTTCCGGACCTAATTCCAATACATAATCACTCAGTTCGTTCATTTTGCCTACGTTAGCGGCCGTAAAATTCTCCGATGCCGCAATCTTTTCCATACTTTTCATACGATTTTCCTTTAAATAGTTTGACTTCATTTCTAATGACAGGACAAAGGTAGAGCAAGACTTTTTCCCTTGCAATAAGGCACTTAAAACGCTCTTTGTTACCGGCATGAAACTATTGTTGAAGCAGAGATATTTGCAAAAAGCAGTTTTATACAAATTTAACTTCTTCGCTTTTTCGCCATGCCTCTTGCTCCAAAGTTAAAAGTTCCCTTACAAAACTTTCTTTTCCGCCTACCTATTCTTCACATATCGGCGATACTTCTTTATCTTTAGGCTAAAGATATACAAATATCGTCGATACTTATACAAACATCGTCGATATTTGTAGAAACAATGGGCAGTTCCGAAACTTTTCCCGGCATGATTACAAGTTTAGGAAAAGGCTGTTTCTAAAATTCTTTCCGTTAAATTTTCAGGAAGCTCTTTCATTTTACGCTAATTATGCGTTATTTTGCATACGCAAAACGATAAAGGAAGGAAAAACAACATGGCATGTCGTTGGTTTTTATTCTATGAAGACAAGTTATTGCTTGAGAAAGAGGCAAATGAATACATAATACCTGTCGGAGACAAGCCTCCTTTCGAGACCGATGAAACGTTTGCGGTCGCTTTGGAAGGTGTACCGTCTGCCCAAGCCGCCTCTTTGAAGGAGGAGATAAATGCTAACGAACGGTTTCAACTTGTGGGCTTGCGGGCAAGCTGGGATTATTTGCCTCGCGAATGGTATAAGCGAGCAGGAAAAGCCTACCAGCTGGTGCATTGGGACCGACATAGCCGGTTTTGTCCGCAATGCGGGGCGAAGTTGGTACGCAGTTCGTTGATTTGTAAGCGATGCAAAACATGCCACGGGGAGTATTATCCGGTGATTTCACCCGCCATTATCGTTTTAATTCGGAAAGGAGACGAGGTATTGCTGGTGCATGCCCGCAATTTTAAAGGCAACTTTCGAGGGTTAGTGGCCGGTTTCCTCGAAGTAGGCGAAACGTTGGAAGCGTGTGTCTGCCGGGAGGTTCGTGAAGAAACAGGGTTAAGCATCAAGAATTTAACTTACTTCGGAAGTCAACCTTGGCCCTATCCGAGCGGGATTATGATTGGATTCTTTGCCGATTATGCAGGCGGAGCTATCCATTTGCAAGACGAAGAACTGAACGCAGGTTCGTTCTTTACGCGAGACAATCTGCCAGTTCTGCCTCAAAAATTAAGTATTGCTCGCCGTATGATTGATTATTGGTTGGCAGGCGAGCAGGGTGAAAAACCCGAATTTTGAGTAAAAAGAGTTGAATACTAATTATAAACGTTTATGCGCTGCGGGGCATTGAATGCATTTCGCAGGTCATTATTAACTATTTATTAAAACAACTATTTGCATATCATGTTGTGAATTCAAAATCTTCGCGACGAAGACCGTTGAATTAAGAATGAAGAACCGGAAGGCCTAAAACCCAACGATTCTTCATTCATTTTTTGCATCAAAGGACTTTACCGAGGTATTCCCTCAATGAAGCTACATACGCATCCAAGGCTTCCCGTCCTTTATTAGTCAGGCGGCAAGAAGTGCGCGGTTTTTTACCCACAATTTCCTTTCGGACTTCAATATAACCCGCATTCGAAAGCTTATCAAGCTGGATACTCAAATTTCCAGACGTAGCTTCCGTCTTTGCTTTAAGGTAATTGAAATCCGCTTCTTCGACCGAAAGCAACAAAGAAATAATAGCCAAGCGAAGCTGTGAATGCAACAAAGGATCGAGTTCTCTCATGATTATTGGATTTTACTTCTAACAATGTGTGCAGGTATTATCATAAAAATCAAGAAAGAGAACCCGAAGAAGAGATTCCACATATTGGTACAACTCCCTTCTACAAGCATAAATACAGCGGTCAGCAACCCGACGAGCGGCGTCCACACAAACCACTTTTCTTTAATCACAAGCCCCGTCATCGAAGTGCCAATACCGGCATAAATGAGGGACAAAGGCATCATCAACGAGAAATCAATCCGCCCAACCCCCAAACCAACGGCCAAGATGACAAAGATGGTCAGCACGAACATGCTACCGATTATTTTCCAGATATGGCCCAACATTTCGCCCAAATAGGTAGTGACTTCCTGCTTCCTCCGGTTCGAATGAATCAAAGTCCATATATAAGGAAGAAACATAGCAAACCAAACAGCCATAAATTCTTGTTGCCCCGTCAGCTGGATGCCAACCCAAGCTACAATCGAAATAAGTACGGCCGCATATCCATAAAGTAAGAACGCATTGTAATCTTGCTTCATAGACGCTTCTTTCTTTGTCTTTCTTATCATCTCTGCGATAAGTTCGATGCTTTCCATTTCAGTAATCTTTCTGTCTTCCATAATCTTAATCATTTAAATCGCTTTATTTTATAAACTATATTTACCTTAAAAAAGCAAGCCTGCGCGCCGTTGCTTGCCTTTTATAGCACAAAGGTAAAGAAGTTTATTTTATAAACCAAACTATATACAAACTTTTTCACGAAAAAATTTACTGTCCAACAGGAGGTCCTGTCCCGATAGCCAATCCATACTTTGAAACAAGCATTTAGCGTCGATTGGAAGAAGCAGCACCATATATCTGTATTTCAACAAGTTGCTTGCAACAAACCGATACTTCAGAAAACCACTTCCGACAGGTATGGGAAGTATCTTCGACACTTATAGGAAGTGTCCCCGACACTTATGGGAAGTGTCATTGACACTTATGTGAAGTGTCGGGCATACTTATGGGAAGTGTCGGCAACACTTCCTATACCTGTCGGTACCCCTCAGCCTGGAGAGCCTTTTTCGACACCAAAGATATCCAAGAGACCTCAAGAGTCGCTATATCGAATCCCCTTTCGTATTGCGCCATTCAAGGAAAAGATGTACCTTTGTAACGTTATTGAGATTCGAGTATTTATCAAATAAACAAATCATATATGATTCTATTCTTTCAATCTCCTACAAAAACGGTGCTGGCGGTAGAGGCCAAGCATTCGTTTACACCGGAAGAGACGCAAAAGCTCGTATGGCTTTTTAGCGGAGCCAAGCCGGTAGAGGCTGAGACACTGGGCGGATGGTTCGTCGGTCCGCGCCGCGAAATGATTACGCCGTGGAGTACGAACGCCGTGGAAATTACCCAAAACATGGGACTGGAGGGCATCGGCCGTATCGAGGAATACTTCCCGGTATCGTCGGGCGAGGCAGCACATGACCCGATGCTCCAGCGCATTTACAACGGGCTGGACCAAAATATCTTTACGATTGACAAGCAGCCAGACCCGATTGTCTATATCGAGGATTTGGAAGCCTACAACCAGCAGGAAGGTTTGGCGTTGAGCGCAGAGGAAATCGCCTATTTGAAGGAAGTGAGTGAGAAAATCGGCCGGAAGCTGACGGACAGCGAGGTGTTCGGCTTCTCGCAAGTGAACTCCGAGCATTGCCGCCACAAGATTTTCGGCGGAACCTTCATCATCGACGGCGAGGAGAAGGAAAGTTCGCTCTTCGGACTGATCAAGAAGACATCGGCAGAGAATCCGAACAAGTTGGTTTCGGCGTATAAGGATAACGTGGCGTTCAATGAGGGTCCGACCGTGGAGCAGTTCGCCCCGAAGAGCGGTGACAAGCCCGATTTCTATGAGGTAAAGGAAATCCCGACGGTCATCTCCCTGAAAGCCGAGACGCATAACTTCCCGACGACGGTAGAACCGTTCAACGGAGCCGCAACCGGTTCGGGTGGTGAAATCCGCGACCGTCTGGGCGGTGGCCGTGCCTCATTGCCGCTTGCCGGAACGGCGGTTTACATGACGTCTTATCCTCGCACAGAGGGAGCACGCGAGTGGGAGAAGATACTCGACCCGCGCCCGTGGCTCTATCAGACGCCGGAGCAAATCCTGATTAAAGCGTCGAATGGTGCATCCGATTTCGGAAACAAATTCGGTCAACCGCTGATTTGCGGTTCGTTGCTGACGTTCGAGCATGCAGAAAATAATAAGAAATACGCTTACGATAAGGTTATCATGCTGGCCGGTGGTGTGGGTTATGCCAATAAGCGCGATGCCCTGAAGGGTGAGCCGAAGCCGGGCGAGGAAGTGGTCGTTCTCGGTGGCGATAATTATCGTATCGGAATGGGTGGTGGTGCTGTATCGTCTGTGAATACGGGCCAGTACACGAGCGGTATCGAGTTGAATGCCGTTCAGCGTGCCAATCCGGAAATGCAGAAGCGTGTGGCGAATGTGATTCGTACCATCGCGGAATCGGATGACAACCCAATCGTTTCAATCCACGACCACGGTGCAGGCGGACACTTGAACTGCCTCTCTGAGTTGGTGGAGGCAACCGGTGGCCACATTGACATGAGCAAACTACCGATTGGCGACCCGACACTTTCAGCTAAAGAAATCATCGGAAACGAAAGCCAAGAGCGTATGGGTATCCTGATGGAAGAAAAGGATGTGGAGCGTGTACGTCGGATTGCCGACCGCGAGCGTTCGCCGATGTACGTGGTAGGTGAGACAACCGACGATATGAAGTTTGTCTTCGAGCAGGCAGACGGCGTGAAGCCCATCGACATCAAGCTGGAATATATGTTCGGAAAGCCGCCGCGCACCATCATGAAAGACCATACGGTGGAAGAACATTACCAGCCGGTCGTTTATAAGGAATCTGAATTGCACCACTATTTGGAGAACGTCTTGCAGTTGGAGGCTGTTGCCTGCAAGGATTGGCTGACAAACAAGGTGGACCGCTCGGTATCCGGAAAAGTAGCGCGCCAGCAATGTCAGGGCGAGTTGCAGTTACCGTTGAGCGACTTGGGTGCGGTAGCGTTGGACTATCGAGGCAAGTCGGGTATCGCGACATCCATCGGTCATGCACCGCAAGTAGCGATGGTGGATCCGGCAGCGGGTTCGGTGATGGCCATTGCCGAGGCTTTGACGAACATCGTGTTCGCGCCGCTTGCCGATAAGCTGACCGGCGTTTCGCTGAGTGCAAACTGGATGTGGCCGTGCCGAAACGAGGGCGAAGATGCTCGTTTGTATAAGGCCGTTCAGGCTGCATCGGACTTCGCGATTGCCTTAGGAATTAACATCCCGACGGGTAAGGACTCCCTCTCGATGACGCAGAAGTATGGCGACGATAAGGTGATTTCTCCGGGTACGGTGATTATCTCTGCCGGTGCGGAAGTGAGCGACGTGAAGAAAATCGTCTCTCCGGTCTTGGCGCACGATAAGAATACACATATATATTATATAGACTTCTCATTCGACGGACTGAAGCTGGGCGGTTCTGCCTTGGCGCAGACGTTAAACAAGCTGGGTGATGAGGTTCCGACCGTGAAGGATGCGGAATACTTCAGCGATGCCTTTAACGCCGTTCAGGATGCCATCGAAAAAGGTTTGATTCTTGCCGGACACGATATTTCTGCCGGAGGTATGATTACCACGTTGCTGGAAATGTGCTTCGCCAACGTAGAAGGCGGTCTGGAAGTAAATCTTGATAAGATTAACGAACAGGATATCGTGAAGATTCTCTTTGCCGAGAATCCGGGTATCATCGTTCAGGTGAAAGACAAGAAGGCATTCGAAAAGTTGATGCAGGAAGCGGGTGTAGGCTTTGCCGAAATCGCGAAACCGACGGATGAACGTCATATCCTCGTTTCAAAAGACGGCATCCAGTATCACTTCGGCATCGATTATATGCGCGATGTTTGGTATGAATCTTCTTATAAGTTAGATTGCAAGCAGAGTGGCGATACTTGCGCAGGCAATCGTTTCGAGAATTACAAGATGCAGCCGCTGGAATTCAAGTATCCGAAGGGCTTCACGGGTAAGTTGGCCGATTTGGGCTTGACGTTCGACCGCAAGGGACAGAGCGGCATCCGGGCAGCGGTTATCCGCGAGAAGGGTTGCCAGTGCGAGCGCGAAACTTCTTACGCACTTTATTTGGCAGGCTTCGACGTGAAGGATGTCCACATGACGGACTTGGCAAGCGGCCGCGAGACGCTGGAAGATGTCAATCTGATTGTCTTCTGCGGTGGATTCTCCAACTCGGATGTATTAGGCTCGGCGAAAGGTTGGGCTGCCGGCATCCTCTTCAACGAAAAGGCGAAGAAGGCTATCGACAACTTCTACGCCCGCAAAGATACGTTGAGCTTGGGTATCTGCAACGGTTGTCAGCTGATGGCGGAACTGGGTGTTATCTATCCGGAGCACGCCGAGAAGCACAAGATGTTGCACAACGATTCACACAAGTTTGAATCGAATTTCGTAACATTGGAGATTCCGAAGAACCACTCTGTAATGTTCGGTTCGCTGAGCGGAAGCAAGATAGGTGCTTGGGTAGCTCATGGCGAAGGCAAGTTCGGCTTCCCATACGAAGAGAAGGAATACCACATTGTAGCGAAGTATAACTACGAAGGCTATCCGGCTAACCCGAACGGCTCGCCGTGGTCTGTTGCCGGTGTTTGCTCGCACGATGGTCGTCATTTGGCCTTGATGCCGCACTTGGAACGCGCGATGTTCCCGTGGCAATGCGGTTATTATCCTGCCGACCGCAAGGGCGACGAGGTTACGCCGTGGATTGAGGCGTTCGTCAATGCACGCAAGTGGATTGGGGCTACAAAGCAATAATACAATAGCAATTGATAAATATATTTTTTCATCGGGGCACGGACGCTGTGAAGCATCCGTGCTTTTTTGCGTATATCAGCTTCTTGATTATTAATCAAACACTTACTATTTCTCTTAAGGGATGAATTACCACGCTATAGAGTTGTCGGACATAACTCTTAAGAGTTACCGATTACAACTCTTAAGAGTTACCGGACACAACTCTTAAGAGTTTCCGAGACCCACTCTTAAGAGTTATCGAGAGAGACTCTTAGGCATCTCTTTCGGAGACATTTGGAAAGGTTTTCACCTCCACACCTACCCCTTCCGCTCCCCGCTCTCTTACACATTTTTTACCCAATCGCAAAGAAATCCCAATTTTTATTCTTAACTTTGAAACCGGATAAAAAATAAAGCAAATGCTACACATGAAACTATTCGCAATCAAACTATTTTGCACCTTGGGCATGTCCCTCTGCTGGCTTCAATCCGGGGCGCAAACCCTGAACGAAGCCAAACAGCTATACGAAGAAGAGAAGTACGCAGAGGCCAAACCGGCGTTCGAGAAGTTCGTCAAGCAATCGCCCAGCAATTCATCATACAACCTTTGGTATGGCGTATGTTGCCTGAAGACAGGCGATTTGGAAGCTGCCGAGAAGCCGCTCGCGTTTGCCGTGAAACGTAAACAAATCGAAGCATTCCGTTACCGGGGCGACCTTTGCTTCCTCACCTACCGCATGGAGGAAGCGGTCGATATGTACGAACAATACCTCGAATGGCTGGAAAAGAAGAAGCGGGATACGGCGTATGCCGAGCAGCGGCTGGACTTGATGGAAGACGCGCTCCGCATGATGGAACGGACGGAAGATGTGCAGATTATCGATAGCATGGTGGTCGGGAAAGAGGATTTCCTGCAGGCTTATACCTTAAGCGAAGAGAGCGGTTCGATAGCGCCCTTCCACGCGTTTTTCG
This sequence comes from Parabacteroides sp. An277, assembly GCF_002159645.1. GTDB lineage: Bacteria > Bacteroidota > Bacteroidia > Bacteroidales > Tannerellaceae > Parabacteroides. Next base: position 38,893 of record NZ_NFJB01000005.1, read on the forward strand.
ACGAAACGGATGTCCAAACATCCGTCTATATGAACCAGAAGAAAAACAAAATCTATTATGCGCAACCGGCCGATAGCACCTATCGCCTCTTTACGCGCTCGCTCCTATTGGACAAATGGGCCGACGAGAAGCGCTTGCCCATGAACGACGAGGCGGGTGCGGACGACAATTACCCCTTCGTCATGCCCGATGGCGTCACGATCTATTACGCCTCGACAGGCAATGGTGCGCTGGGGGGATACGACCTCTTCGTAACGCGCTACAACCTGAACTCTGATACCTACCTGGCTCCAGAACAATTGGGGATGCCCTTTAACTCGCCCTACAACGATTACCTGATTGTCTTCGACGCAGTCAAGGGACTGGGCTGGTTCGTCTCCGATAGATTCCAACCCGAAGGACAAGTGTGTGTCTATCTGTTCATTCCGAATGAACATCCGGTACGAGTCGAGACAGACGACATCGAACTGAAACGGGCACGGGCTTCCGTCCGCTCGATACGCGACTCGTGGCGGAAAGGCGAAGCAGATTATGCCGAACTCATCCAATTGGCCCATCAAGAAATACCCTTTGGTAAACCCCAGATAGAGAAAGACTTCGAACTGGTCATCCAAGACGACCACGTGTACTATAAATGGGAAGATATCCAATCTTCCGAAGCACGCTCCATCTACCAAAAAGCCCATACGATGAAGCAGGAACTGGAAGGCATTGAAAAGAAACTCACGCCTCAGCGCATGGATTATACCCTGACGAACAGTACCGAGCGGAAAGAACAACTGGCCGCCTCCATCCTGCACATGGAAGAGCGACGAAACGAATTGCAGGCCCAAATAAAGGAACTGGAAAAGCAAGCCCGCAATGCGGAAATCCGATACTTAAAACTAAAATAAGAAGGCTATGATGACCGAACTTTTGATTCTCATGATTGTAATGATTGTCGCCATCGTATTAGGATTGGTGGAAATCTTCCTGCTACCGGGATTGACGTTTGCAGGCATAGGCGGATTGCTCTTTGCCAGCGGTGGTTTATATTACGCTTATAGCCTAAGCAGTACGATTGGGAATTGGACCCTATTCTCGGCATTGGCCATTTTCTGCGTAGGCGTAGTATGGTTTATGCGTTCGCGATCTATCAATCGGATAGCTTTGCATACAGATGTAAATTCGCGATTGGAATCGTGTAGCGAACAAGGCATCCAGGTAGGAGACGAAGGCATAGCGCTCTCCCGTCTGGCACCTATCGGCAAAGCTCAAATCGGAACAACGATTGTCGAAGCGAAGTCTGAAACTGAGTTCATAGACGAAAAGACCCCCATTGTGGTCGTACGCGTCGAAGGATATAACGTGATTGTAAAACGAAAATAGTTACATTTAAATCTAAAATAAACGAGAACGATGATGGATCTTAGTTACTTTCCATTGGCTATCGCCGGAGCCGTGTTGCTTCTGCTGGCGATCTTTTTCTATTATGTGCCGTTCCTGCTTTGGATTTCGGCAAAAGTATCGGGCGTGAATATCTCATTGCTCCAACTCTTCTTGATGCGCATTCGAAAAGTACCGCCTTACATCATTACGCAAGCCATGATTGAAGCCCATAAAGCTGGCTTGAAAAGTTTGACGCGCGACGAACTGGAAGCGCATTATTTGGCAGGTGGACATGTGGAAAAGGTAGTACACGCCTTGGTTTCGGCTTCGAAAGCGAATATTGAATTGACTTTTCAGATGGCAACAGCTATTGACTTGGCAGGCCGTGACGTATTTGAAGCCGTGCAAATGTCCGTAAATCCGAAAGTCATCAATACACCGCCTGTGACCGCCGTAGCCAAGGATGGTATCCAGTTGATAGCCAAAGCTCGCGTGACGGTACGCGCCAATATCAAACAATTGGTCGGTGGTGCGGGCGAAGAGACCGTATTAGCCCGTGTAGGCGAAGGAATTGTCTCTTCTATTGGTTCCTCCGAATCGCATAAGTCCGTCTTAGAGAATCCCGATTCCATCTCGAAGTTAGTGTTGCGCAAAGGATTGGATGCCGGAACAGCCTTCGAGATTCTTTCTATTGATATTGCCGACATTGACATAGGAAAGAACATCGGTGCTTACTTACAAATGGATCAAGCCCAAGCTGATAAGAATATCGCACAAGCCAAAGCCGAAGAACGTCGCGCCATGGCCGTCGCCCTCGAACAAGAGATGAAAGCGAAAGCACAAGAAGCTCGTGCGAAAGTAATTGAAGCCGAAGCAGAAGTACCCAAGGCGATGTCAGATGCTTTCCGAAGTGGAAATCTCGGTGTGATGGATTACTATCGAATGAAGAATATTGAGGCAGATACATCCATGCGCGAATCGATTGCCAAACCGAATCCGAGTACTACATCTAAACCTTTAAAAGACTAAGTTATGAGCGTGATTTCTCCTCAGATTCCGGCCTCTGAACTTATTATTAATGCAGATGGAAGCATATTCCATCTGCATTTGAAACCGGAGCAATTGGCTGAACGTATCCTTTTAGTAGGTGACCCAGAGCGAGTTTCGTTGGTTGCTTCCCACTTGGATACACGCGAATGTGAAGTTTCCAATCGAGAATTTCATACGATTACGGGGACTTACCAAGGAAAACGAATTTCGATTGTTTCCCATGGCATTGGTACCGATAATATTGACATCGTACTGACCGAATTGGATGCATTGGCCAACATCGACTTTGCCACACGCACCATCAAACCAACGTTCAAACAACTCACCTTAGTGCGCGTCGGAACGAGTGGCGGGCTTCAACCCTTCACTCCTATTGGTTCTTACATAGTTGCGGAGAAATCAATTGGATTCGATGGTGTTCTCTATTTCTATGATAAGAATGAACAGGTACGTGATTTGCCTTTCGAACAAGCATTGGTACAACAATTGGATTGGAAACTTGAACGCTCCCTTCCCTATGTCGTTTCAGCAGATACCTCTTTAGTGGAACAAATCGCACAAAATGATTTGATTCGAGGCGTGACAATAGCGGCCAATGGATTCTATGGTCCCCAAGGACGCCAACTCCGCTTGCCTCTTGCCGACCCGCAACTAAACCAAAAGATAGAGGCTTTCCATTGGGGCAAATATCAAATAACCAATTTCGAAATGGAAAGCTCCTCTTTAGCAGGTTTGGCCGCTTTGATGGGACATCGCGCAATGACCGTCTGCTGTATCATAGCCGGGCGCTTGAGCGGAAAAGCCAATACGACATACCATGGTTCCATCAACGACCTCATCCAAAAGGTACTGGATCGTATTTGAGTAAGCTGAGATCACGAACCACAGTCTCTTCCATTACTCTGCCATAAATCTGAGTAGTGTGTACATTCTTATGTCCCAACAATCTTTGGACAGTCGTAATGTTAGCACCCAGATAAAGTAATAACGTTGCATGAGTGTGCCGGGCCAGGTGAAAAGTCACCCACTTATTGATATGTGCCATTTTTGCTATGATTTTCAAATGTTTATTCACATTCGAATTGGAGTTTTTCATAGCAGAAAAGAGATTATCATTCTGACTATACTTTAAGAAAATAGGAATTGTTTTCCCTCCGAAAAGGAGATAAAGCGGTAAACGAACATATTCGCCCGTCTTTACCATCTTACAAAACAGCCACCATTTTCCATGGATAAGTTGGAAATTATCCACCGTCAGCCGAGTTACATCCGAATAACGCAGACCTGTATAACAAGAAAAAAGAAACATATCTCTCGAACAAGCCATTCCCTGCTTAAAATGGCTTACATCCAAGTCCTCGATACGTTTTAATTCATCCGGCATCAGGGAATACCGAGGTTTGGCCACTTCTTTAATCCTATATTGCCCAAAAAGATCCTTATTATCCATTAATCCAGCATAATATGCCTGGTTTACATAACGCTTAATATGCCGCATGTGTTTGGCAATCGTATTCTGATTATAACGCAAGGTCAACAAATATTTTTCGAAATTACAAAGGAAAGTATACGTAATATCCGAGAAGCGCAAATTCGGAGCAAAACGCTTCAAAAGGATAAAAGTAGACTTATGATTCTCGAGAGTCGATTTTGCCAGATGCAACGCATCCTTCATTTCTTTCTCATAAAAATCTAAAAACGAAATACCTTGATATTGTTTACTTGAAAGGATGAACGAACCATCCCAACACTCCCATGATGCTGACATCGTATATAAATAATCACGCATCAAACCAAATACATAGTTTTCCATGGCTCAAATAATTATTTAAAGACAAACACTTAATATTGTTTTTCCAGCACTATTTGCTTATTTACGCACGCTGGTAATTCTTGAGGATAATGCGTCACATAGACCAATGTCTTTCCGAGACGCGAACAAAAACGATCGATAATAGCAGCTGCTTTTCGCTTATTGCTGATATCCAGTCCATGCAACGGTTCATCCAAGATAATCAAATCCGGATCCTTAACAAAAGCCCTTGCCAATAAGACCAAACGTTGCTCACCCGAAGAAAGCGTTAGAAACGAACGCTCTTTCAATGCCTTGATACCAAATAACTCCATCCAACGCAAAGCACCTTCTTCCTGCTCTTGACTACATTTTCGGAATAGACCAACCGAATCAAAATAACCCGAAGCTACAATTTGGAGGGCTGGTACGTTCTCCATGCAATAAAGATGCATCTCTGGCGAAACATAGCCGATACGCTTCTTGATATCCCAAATACTCTCACCCGTACCACGCTTTTTGTCGAAAAGATACAATGTATTGGCATATGATTGCGGATTGTCGGCATATACCAAACTCAACAAAGTGGATTTGCCGGCTCCATTCGGACCAAATAACGCCCACTTTTCACCATTCCGAACTTCCCAATTGATATCTTTCAAAATCGTCCGCTTTCCATATCGAATCGAGACATGTTCCATACGAAAGGTTACTTTATGCGTCGAAGGTTGTTTATTACTATCTACCGGCAAGACAAATTCCGAAGCCTTTATCTCAGGGAAAAGTCGTTGAACCAAACCTGTATCTTGCAAAAAAGCTTCTCGCTTCATCGGTTCATAACAAGTTTGCTGATTTATAGGCAATACATCCGTTATCATCTCTGGAATATCGGCAGGATTCGATAACAAAAGAATAACCTGCACCTGATGCCAACATGCGATTTGTTCTAACATCTCGACCAACAAATTGCGCGACGACGCATCCAAACCAATGAACGGATTATCCAAAATCAAAATATGTGGACGTGCCAATAGCGTACGAGCTATCAAAAACTTCCGTAATTCACCACTTGAAAGGAAGATTAACTTCTTTGGTAACAAATCCTCAATGCCGAATAAATGCAAAATTTCCTCTAAGTTTTTCGTCCCTAAATATGCCTTCAATAGCGATTCCACCGTAGGAACATCATCCGTTTCTGTCGAATGCCATCGTTGTTGATAATAACTGTTCCGGCAATCGGCCAACGAATAAATATCCTTGAAAGCGATGCTTCGAATCCACTCATGCACCGGGACCGTTTGCCCTAAACAAACTTCTCCTGCTTTTAAAGCAATCTTCCGTTGCAGAATGTCCGTCAACAACGTTTTTCCGGCTCCATTCGGACCTACGACCGCCCATTGTTCCCCTTCGCGAATTGTCCATTCCACCGGCGATGCAAATTGTAATTCAGGCAAACGAGGTATTGCCTGATGAATATGTGCTATTTCCTTTCCCATATTACTATTAAAATATGCGTGTACCAACCTGTTTATCAATATCTGATGCACGTGTAATAACCACTTGCCTTACACCAGCATCAATGGCCTGAAACGCGTTCTCTAATTTGGGAATCATACCTCCCTGAATAATTCCTTCAGCTACATATTGCTGAAACATTTGTCGATCTAATTCGGGAATCACACTGTCGTCATCCGCTTCATCCCGCAACACGCCTTTCTTCTCAAAGCAAAACATCAACGTTACATCGAAATAAGCGGCTAAGGCTTTTGCGGCCTCACCGGCAATGGTATCAGCATTGGTATTCAACAAATTTCCTTGCTTATCATGCGTCAATGGCGCTAATACCGGAACAACACCTTGCGCAATCAAATTGGCAAGTAAGCCCGCATTTACCTCTTTCACATCTCCGACAAAACCATAATCAATATCTTTTACCGGACGTTTAACTGAACGCATCAGGTTCATATCTGCCCCGGTCAATCCCAAAGCATTTACTCCCAATGCTTGTAACCCAGCCACAATAGTTTTATTGACCAATCCACCGTATACCATTGTTACGACTTTTAACATTTCTGCGTCGGTAATTCTTCGGCCATTTACCATCTGGCTTTCGATTCCTAACTGCGCAGCCACCTTCGTTGCCGAACGGCCACCACCATGTACCAATACCTTGTATCCTTCTATTGAAGAAAAATCTCGAAGCAATTGTTTCAGAGTATCAGCCTCTTCCACGATTTTTCCACCAACTTTTACTAAAACCAGCTTTTCCATCTATATTTTATTTAGATTTTTTTCATTTCAAAGGTAAGAAAAAAAAGAATAATATCGTATATTTGCACTCGCAAATGCGGCAGTAGCTCAGTTGGTAGAGCATTAGCTTCCCAAGCTAAGGGTCGCGGGTTCGAGTCCCGTTTGCCGCTCTTACAATAAATCAGGCAATTATCTTTCGAGGTAGTTGCCTTTTTTAGTATATCCACATTAAACATAATTTCTTATCGTATCTATTTAAACCTTATTTTTATCTTTACTGTCGCAAATATAGCGCAAAATATGACAAATGGGAAAAATATATGGGATAAAAGAACTTTTTTGTTGCCACATAGCGTTCTTTTTACTCTATTCGTTTACATTTTCCACTATATTCTTTTACCGTCAAACGGATAATCTCGGTGCGATGAAAGGATTTCTCGGCATACTTTCGGCCGATTTCCTTGTCGTTGGGAGAATATTTGTCCAGTAGCAAATCTAATGCTTGTTTCTTTTCTTCGGGTGTAAGCCCTATTTCTGCCAGACAATGCAAGACGATACTTTCATAGGCTGTCGTGAAACGACTTGAGGCGACACGTGTCCGTCCTACGACACAAAACGAGACATCCGGGCAATAGGCAATACAACGCAATTTCCTTCCGGCAGGAGCACAATGCACGTACAAGTATTTTCCCCCATCCCATACATAATTGAGCGGGACGCCATACGCGCCACCGGCTTCATCTACCAATGACAGCACACCATATTCCCCTTCGCGCAAGAGTTGGCACGCGGAGGCTTCGTCCAAGAGACGGTCTTGTCGCCTTACGGTTTCATTCACATACTTCATTTGTCAATTTTATTTGTTTGATTTTTCGATATACATAGTAAAACGCCGGAATGAGAAACAGGTCGGCAAAGAGCCAAGCGGTCGAATCGCCAAAGCATACCGCTAAATAACCCCACATCGGAACGGCTATCACACTGACCAAAATACGTGCAATCATTTCAGCTACGCCTGAAAACATAGCCAAGTTCGTAAAGCCTGCGCCTTGAATGGAATAACGCAAGATGCATAGAATCCCCACCAGCGGGAAGAAGGTGGCGGCTACGTGCAGGAAAAGTGTCGCGTCGCGCAAGATTTCCGCCTCGCCGGCATCCACAAACAGATACAACAGGGGGCGGGAAAACAGCATCAACACGGCAAACGTACACACGGCATAGATGGCCATCATCCCGCTGCTCGCCTTGATTCCCTGCCATACGCGTTCCGGACGGCCGGCTCCATAGTTCTGACCTACGTAGGTAGCCATCGCAATACCCAGGCTCTCGAAGGGTGTCAAGAAAAACATCTTAATGCGCATGGCGGCTGTAAAGGCGGCCACGCAAGCTGTTCCCAACGCGTTGTTCGCGCTTTGGAGCATAATGCTGCCGATGGCCGTAATCGAGAATTGTAATCCCATCGGGACGCCAATTCCCAACAGCGTCCGTGCCAACGCCCGGTCGAATTTCCGTTCTGCCTTTTCGCCTTGCAGGATGGGAAAACGTGCATACATATAATAATAGCACAACAGGGCAGACACGCCCTGCGAAACGACCGTGGCAATACCCGCTCCCATCACGCCCCAGCCTAACGTCAGGATGCAAAACAAATCCAGCACAACGTTCAACACGGTCGAGAAAAGCAGGAAATAGAACGGAGTCTTGCTATCGCCCAAAGCTCGTATCACACTGGCCAACAGGTTGTACAAGAAAGTGCAAGGGATGCCGAGGAACGTCACGAGTAAATACAGGTAGGCGTCGCGAAAGATGGCATCCGGCGTACGCATCATCCGCAGGATATCTGCACATAGCCAACTCGTCACGGCGGCAATCACGACCGACATCACCACCGCCAATTGCACCCCTACCGCTACGCAACGCCGCATCGTCTGGTAGTCTCGCGCACCAAACTTCTGCGCGACCGGAATGCCAAAGCCGCAACAGCATCCGTTGCAGAATCCTAATATCAAGAATACCACCGACGTACTGGCACCCACCGAAGCCAATGCGTTGATACCTAAAAATCTACCCACAATAGCTGCGTCAATCAACGAGTAGGTCTGCTGCAACACATTGCCCAACAACAGCGGCAGCGTAAAGCTGAAAATCAAGGGAAGCGGTCTTCCCGCCGTCATTTCTTTTGATAATGCCATAGGTTTCACTATTTTTGCGGCTGCAAAGATATGGAGAAAACAAATAACCTGTCCCGCATCGAACGGGAAAAGCATGTGGTCCGGCTCATGATTGACCTCTATTGCCGGAAAAAGGAGGGACACGCGACGCGCTGCCCCGCCTGCCAAACCCTGTTATCGTATGCCTACGTCCGGCTGGAACGCTGCCCGTTTGGCGAGGCCAAAACCTCCTGCCAACGCTGTCCTATCCATTGCTACAAAGCCGACATGCGCGAACGGATGCGCCAAGTCATGCGCTTCAGCGGCCCGCGGATGTTGCTCTACCATCCTTGGATAGCGCTCCGCCATCTCTTCGGGAAATAGCCTTCACACCCACCCCTTCTCGGACGGGAGACCCTTCGCCGCCCGCCCTATCCAGGCTCCGTATCTCATATGGAATACGAAAATATTCCATATGGAATACAAAAATATTCCACGTGGAATACGAAAATATCTCTGGTTAGATATGAAGCATGAACAGGACGGACGGCGAAGCGTCAACAGACCAAGCGGCAAAAGAAACGCGCCCCGGTCTTCGCAGACGGGAGCGCGCTTTGAATAGAATTTTCTACTTATGATTCTACCGTTCGTTGAACACGCCAAGCTCCGCAATGCTGAAGTTGCCTTTGCGTTCGAGCACCGTCATGCGCACGGCATCGGCATAGACTGGGGAGAAACGGTGAATTTTCACGCGCGTGGGGTTGTTGCCTTCAAACAAGGGTTGCCACGTGCCGTTGATGCGGTATTCGAAGCGGTAGCGGCTCACGGCTTCGGTGTCTTTTTCGGTGACGACAACCATGTTGATGCGCTGTTCTTTCTCCAGATAGACGGTGAGGTGGGGTTGCTCCACGGCAGGGTTCGATGTCCATCCGGTGGTGAAATCGTCGTCCGTTGCGAAGTCCGAAATGGCGAAGTCCCAGCTCCAGCTGCTGTCGGCGCGTTTGCCCTTGGCAAGGTTGGATGAGATGATGGGCACGTCAGTAGGCGAAAGGGTGGCGGCACGGTGGTTGTTGGTCCATTTCCTGCCTATTTCGGCGAGGGCGTCGATGGCGTTCTGGTCGATTAGGCCGTCACGGTTGGGAGCGACGTTGAGGATGAAGTTGCAATAAGCGTCGCCCATCGGTGCGATGTTGTCGTCGATTAATTTCTGCACGTCCTTCACCGGTGTGGTAGGAAAATCTTCTTTCCAGAACCAACTGCTGTTGATGGGGAGGCAAGAGAGGGCGGGCAATGCGTTCCGCTCTTTGGAGATATGCTGGCCGGCACCCTGCTCGTACGATTTAATGTCGGTGTAGAAGAGGGCTTCGGTCGGATATTTGGCAGCATTGAGGTCCATGACGAGGCAGTTGGGCTGAATCGACTTTATGAGGCGGTAGATTTCCTCAAACGGAATCTCGTCGTAGCTCAAACGGGACCAGGGAGCATCCCAGCCGTCGATGATAATGGCGGAAATCTCGCCGTAGTTGGTGAGCAACTCGCGCAATTGGTTCTTCACCATCTCCACGTGCTCTCGCGTAATCCAACCTTTGCGCAAATAGTGGTGGGTGTCGAGAATGGAGTAATAAAGCATCACTTTCAGACCTTTGGCACGGAAGGCATCGGCATATTCCTTCACCACATCACGCTTGAAGGGGGAAGACATGACGGAATAATCGGTCGTTTGGGTGTTCCAGATGCAGAAACCGCTGTGGTGCTTGGTCGTCAGGCAGCCGTAAGTCATGCCGGCAGATTTAGCGGCATCCGCCCACTGGTTGCAGTCGAGCTTGACGGGGTTGAACAAAGCCGGAGAGGCGTTGGGGTCGGGCCAATCGGCGTTCGCATAGGTCGGCATATTAAAATGGATGAACATACCGAAGCGCAAATCAATGAAATCCTGCTGTAACTGGTGCAACGACTTCGTTTGCGCCCATGCACCAACCCAAGTAAGGAAAGCGGCAAGTAACAATGAATATTTTCTCATGTCTTTATAAATAAAAGAGGTTTATATTAAGTTTAGCTATAATCTTTTAGGTACGGACAAAGAAGTATTTCCCGTCCCGTTTATTTTGCCGCAAAGGTATAGCGATTGATAAGAATCAAACTACATTTTTATTTTGATTTAGTTGCACTATCTTACGATTTACACTACTGGAATCCATGATACAAAAGCTGAGGTTTTCCTATCATCCAGCCTGATACGATGAGAGAGTACAAGGTTTACCACTAACTAAACCACACAAAAAAAGGCATACCGCACGCGATATACCTTTTCTTTTATGCTTTATACTCGATAACTTCGATTAAGCATCCCCTTTAGGAACGAAATCCTGAAAGTTGGCAGTCTTACCTTCGCCCGCAGCGCTCTCGTTGTTAGCAGGAGCAGCCGTACGTGCGTTAGCCAACATCGCTTCATACTTCCGCAAGTTGTCTTGCAAAGCCATAAAGAGGCGATGAGCATTGTCCGGAGTCATGATGATGCGGCTCTTTACCTGTGCTTTCGGAGCACCCGGAACGACACGGATAAAGTCCAAAATAAACTCCGAAGGAGAGTGCGAAATAATCGCAAGGTTAGAATAAGTACCCTGAGCCATCTCTTCAGAAAGCTCTACTTGGATTTCGTTGTTGTTTGTCGGTTTGTTTTCTTCCATGATTTTTAAATTATATGAGTTATTACGGCTGCAAATATACATACTTAAATCGGAATATCGGTACACAGATACCCAAAAAAACTAAAGGCAACCACTTTCACAAGCGGTTGCCTTCTTTCTACCTATTATCGTAAAATTCAAAACAATTAATCATCCTTATCCATAGCGTTGAAATCGACTACGTTTCTGCGGTTAGCCAAGAAACGATCGAAATCGTCTTTCGCTCCGACAATCAACTTATCGAACTCACGCTGTCCTGTACCAGCCGGGATCAAATGTCCGCAAATGACATTTTCCTTCAAGCCTTCCAGATAATCTACTTTGCCATTGATAGCAGCTTCGTTCAACACCTTCGTCGTTTCCTGGAAAGAAGCGGCCGACATAAAGCTGCCGGTTTGCAAAGCGGCACGGGTAATACCCTGCAAAATCTGATTAGCCGTGGCTGGCATCGCATCACGTACCTCTACGAGCTTCAAATCGCGACGTTTAAGCATACTGTTTTCATCACGCAGCTTACGAGCCGTCACAATCTGCCCAGCCTTCAACGTTTGCGAATCACCTGCATCTGTGACTACTTTCTTACCCCAGATGCGGTCATTTTCTTCCATGACTTCGACTTTATCTACCACCTGTTGCTCCAAGAAACGCGTATCTCCCGGATCAACAATTTCCACCTTACGCATCATCTGACGTACAATAACTTCGAAGTGCTTATCATTAATCTTCACACCCTGCAAACGATAGACATCCTGAATTTCATTCACGATATACTCTTGCACGGCAGTCGGACCCATGATAGACAAGATATCCGAAGGAGTAATAGCACCATCCGACAAAGGCATACCTGCACGAATATAGTCGTTCTCTTGTACTAACAACTGCTTCGACAGCGGCACCATATACTTCTTCACCTCGCCTAACTTAGAAGTTACGGTAATTTCACGATTACCACGTTTAATCTTACCGAAACCTACTTCACCATCGATTTCAGATACAACTGCAGGGTTAGACGGATTACGAGCTTCGAACAACTCTGTTACACGAGGCAAACCACCCGTGATATCACCCGCTTTACTTACCGCACGCGGAATCTTCACCAATACTTCACCTGCTTTCACCATATCGCCTGCATCCTTCACTACGTGAGCGCCAAGCGGTAATGAATAATTCTTCAAATAATTACCATTCTCGTCTACGATATGAGCAGCTGGAGCCTTCGTTTTATCTTTCGATTCGATAATGATCTTTTCCTTCAAGCCAGTCGTCTCATCGCTTTCAACCTTATAAGTCACATTCTCAATAACGCTTTCGAATTCCAATTTACCAGAAACTTCCGATACGATAACGGCATTGAACGGGTCCCATTCGATAATGACATCCCCCTTCTTCAACGTATCGCCGCTATTGAAGAACAACTTCGAACCATACGGAATATTATGCGTCATTAAAACAATCTTCGTATGCGGATCGATCAAACGCATTTCAGCCAAACGGCTGACAACGACTTGATGAGGTTTACCCTCCTCTTCGGCATTCACCGCGCGTAATTCGTCGATTTCCAACAACGCACTATCATACTTACAAGAAATACTATTTTCCGTAGCCACATTCGAAGCAATACCTCCGACGTGGAATGTACGCAAAGTCAACTGAGTACCCGGCTCACCAATGGACTGGGCAGCGATAACACCGACCACTTCGCCCTTCTGAACCATTTGATTCGTAGCCAAATTACGGCCGTAACACTTCGCACATACACCTTTCTTCGATTCGCACGTAAGTACCGAACGGATTTCTACGCTTTCAATTGGAGACTCTTGAATCTTCTTAGCAGCCTCTTCACGAATCTCTTCACCAGCTTTTACAATGATTTCACCCGTCGTTGGATGGATAACATCGTGTACAGACACACGACCTAAAATACGTTCATACAACGAAGCAATCACTTCTTCATTGTTCTTCAACTCCGTACATACCAAACCGCGTAACGTACCGCAATCCTCTTCGTTGATAATCACATCATGCGAAACATCGACTAAACGACGTGTCAAATAACCCGCATCAGCTGTTTTCAATGCCGTATCGGCCAAACCTTTACGAGCACCATGCGTAGAGATAAAGTACTCCAACACAGACAGACCTTCCTTAAAGTTAGAAAGAATCGGGTTCTCGATAATCTGACCACCTTCAGCTCCACTCTTCTGCGGTTTTGCCATCAAACCACGCATACCTGACAACTGACGAATCTGCTCTTTCGAACCACGGGCACCTGAATCCATCATCATGAAGATAGAATTGAAACCATCGTTATCTTCCGTCAATTGTTTTATCAAAATATTCGAGAGCTTGCTATTCACATGCGTCCAAGTATCAATAATCTGGTTATAACGTTCATTATTGGTAATGAAACCCATATTATAATTAGCCATGATTTGCTCTACTTCGTCATAACCCTCTTTTACCAAGTCATCCTTTTCCGGTGGAATCAACACGTCAGCCAAATTGAAGGACAAACCTCCCTTGAACGCCATATAATAACCCAAATTCTTGATATCGTCCAAGAACTGAGCAGTACGCGCCACACCACAAGCCTTAATTACTTTACCAATAATATCGCGCAAAGCCTTCTTTCCTAATACTTCGTTCAGATAACCAACTTCCTTCGGTACAAATTCGTTCACCATCAAACGACCTACCGAAGTCTCGACCATCTTCTTCACGATATTACCATCACCATCCAAATCGTCTACATACACTTTAATAGGCGCATGAATGTCCAATTTCTTCTCATTGTAAGCAATTGTAGCTTCTTCCGGTCCGTAGAATACCAAGCCTTCACCCAACGTACCTTTGCGCAACTTCGTAATATAATACAGACCAAGCACCATATCCTGAGAAGGGACAGTAATAGGAGCTCCATTCGCAGGATTCAAAATATTATGAGAAGCCAACATCAATAACTGAGCTTCCAATACCGCCTCATTTCCCAAAGGCAAATGAACCGCCATCTGATCACCATCAAAGTCCGCATTAAATGCCGTACAAGCCAACGGATGCAACTGAATAGCCTTTCCTTCAATCAATTTAGGCTGGAATGCCTGAATACCCAAACGGTGCAACGTAGGGGCACGATTCAATAATACCGGATGCCCTTTCATCACATATTCCAGAATATCCCAAACAACGGGTTCCTTTCGGTCTACAATCTTCTTAGCAGACTTTACCGTCTTTACAATACCACGCTCAATTAGCTTGCGAATAATAAACGGTTTATACAATTCAGCCGCCATATCTTTCGGCAAACCACATTCGTGCATCTTCAATTCAGGACCTACCACAATTACAGAACGAGCTGAATAATCTACACGTTTACCCAACAAATTCTGACGGAAACGTCCTTGCTTTCCCTTTAAACTATCCGATAATGACTTCAATGGACGATTTGCATCAGTCTTCACCGCACTCGACTTCCGAGAGTTATCGAACAACGAATCAACTGCTTCCTGAAGCATACGCTTTTCATTACGTAAAATCACTTCCGGAGCTTTAATATCTATTAAACGCTTCAAACGATTATTACGAATGATAACACGACGATACAAGTCATTCAAATCTGAAGTAGCAAAACGACCACCATCTAATGGAACCAACGGACGCAATTCAGGCGGAATCACCGGAATCACCTTCATAATCATCCACTCCGGTCTATTTTTACCTTTCGATGCACGGAAAGATTCAACTACCTGCAGACGTTTCAATGCCTCATTTTTACGTTGTTGAGAACTATCTGTATTCGCACGATGACGTAATTCATAAGAAAGGGAATCCAAATCCAAACGTGTTAATAAATCATACACAGCTTCTGCACCAATCTTTGCTATGAACTTATTAGGATCTGAATCTTCCAACAATTGGTTTTCTTTGGGCAAATTGTCCAAAATTTCCAAGTATTCTTCTTCCGACAATAAGTCCAACTCTGCCACCGAATCAACGCATCCCGGTTGGATAACTACGTATCTTTCATAATAAATAATAGCATCCAACTTCTTTGTGGGCAATCCCAATAAATACCCAATCTTATTAGGCAACGAACGGAAGTACCAAATATGTGCAATAGGAACAACCAAATGAATGTGTCCCATACGCTCACGACGAACTTTCTTTTCGGTAACTTCCACACCACAACGATCACACACAATTCCTTTATAACGAATCCGTTTGTATTTACCGCAATGACATTCATAATCCTTCACAGGACCAAATATACGCTCGCAGAACAAACCATCGCGTTCCGGCTTATATGTGCGATAGTTAATCGTTTCAGGTTTCAACACCTCACCATACGAATTCTCTAAAATTTCCTCTGGCGATGCTAACCCTATCGATATTTTCGTAAAGTTACTCTTTATCTTACTATCTTTTCTAAAGGCCATATTTTATTTTTATAAAGAGTTATCAACAATTAAAAGCAGGTAGGCTTTCGCCCACCTGATATGAAATAAATAGCATATTATTCCAATGTAATGCTCAAACCGAGACCTCTCAATTCATGCAATAACACATTCAATGATTCAGGTATACCTGGTTGTGGCATCGGATCGCCTTTCACAATCGCTTCGTAAGCTTTCGAACGACCTACAACATCATCTGATTTAATCGTCAGAATTTCTTGCAAAACATGAGCGGCACCAAATGCTTCCAGTGCCCAAACCTCCATTTCTCCGAAACGCTGACCTCCAAATTGAGCTTTACCACCCAAAGGCTGTTGCGTAATCAACGAATACGGACCAATTGAACGTGCATGCATCTTATCATCAACCATGTGCCCCAATTTCAAGAAATAAGTGACACCTACCGTAGCAGGCTGATCAAAACGTTCACCTGTACCTCCATCATACAAATAAGTCTTTCCATAACGAGGAATTCCAGCCTTATCTGTCCAAGCGTTCAAATCATCCAACGAAGCGCCATCAAAAATCGGAGTAGCAAATTTTACATTCAAATTACGACCAGCCCAACCTAATACAGCTTCAAATATCTGTCCTAAATTCATACGAGAAGGCACACCCAACGGATTCAAACAAATATCTACGGGTGTTCCATCCTCCAAGAAAGGCATATCTTCCTGACGAACAATCTTTGAAACAATACCTTTATTACCGTGACGACCAGCCATCTTATCACCGACTTGAATCTTACGCTTTTTCGCAATATAAACTTTAGCCATCTGAACAATACCAGTTGGAAGCTCATCGCCTATTGTAAGATCGAACTTTTTACGTCTCAATTCGGCATCTAGTTCCTTATATTTCTTCAGATAATTCAATATTACTTGCCGGATTAATTCGTTCTTATCTTCATCAGCCGTCCACCCACTTACTTGAACTGTATTATAATCCAATTCTTCCAACGGCCGACGAGTAAACTTCGCCCCTTTGACGATAATTTCTGAATTCATATAATCTTTCACGCCTTGAGACACCTTGCCATTCGTTAAAGTTAGCAACTTATCAATTAGCAAGTTCTTCAAGTCCGCCATCTTTACCTCATATTCTTCGTCCAATTTCGGCAAAAGAGCTTTGTCTGTAGCCTTTGCTTTACGTTTTTTGACAGCCTTCGAGAATAATTTCGTATCAATTACCACACCTCGTAAAGAAGGAGTAGCCTTCAACGAAGCATCCTTAACATCACCAGCCTTATCTCCAAAAATTGCACGCAATAACTTTTCTTCTGGAGAAGGATCCGATTCGCCTTTAGGGGTAATCTTACCAATCAAAATATCACCTGGTTCAACTCGTGCACCAATACGGATAATACCTCTTTCGTCCAAATCTTTCGTAGCATCCTCACTTACATTTGGAATATCAGAGGTCAACTCCTCCATACCACGCTTGGTTTCGCGTACTTCCAAAATATATTCATCCACATGCACAGACGTAAAGAAATCTTCACGAACCATACGTTCATTCAACACAATGGCATCTTCGTAATTATAACCCTTCCATGGCATATAAGCAACTTTCACATTCTTTCCTAATGCCAACTCACCATTCTGAGTAGAATAACCTTCCGTCAAGATATCTCCAGCCTTTACACGTTGCCCTCTATGACAAATAGGACGCAAATCTACCGTAGTTGATTGATTTGTCTTACGCCATTTCGGGATATTATAGGTCTTAACCGCATCTTCAAAGCTAACAAACTCTTCATCTTCCGTGCGGTCATATTTAATCTTAATGCAAGTCGCATCTACAAAAACTATCTCACCCTCACGTTCTGCTATGATCTGAGTTCGTGAATCGCGTGCTACTTGAGCTTCAATTCCCGTACCTACAATAGGTGCATCTGTTCGTAACAAAGGAACCGCCTGGCGCATCATGTTTGATCCCATCAACGCACGATTTGCATCATCATGTTCCAAGAAAGGAATTAAAGAAGCTGCAATAGAAGCAATTTGCGTTGGAGAAACATCCATTAGATTCACCTCTTCTGGCGCAACTACAGGAAAATCGGCTTCTTGTCTTGCTTTTACTTTATCCCTAACAAAACGACCTTCATCATCCAAAGGAGCATTTCCCTGGGCAATAATCTTACTTTCTTCTTCTTCAGCAGTATAATACCGTAATCCTTCAGGAGATAAATCCACCTTCCCATTTTCTACAGAACGATAAGGAGTAGATATAAATCCTAAATCATTAATTTTAGCATATACACAAAGCGAAGAAATCAAACCAATATTTGGTCCTTCTGGTGTTTCAATCGGACATAAACGACCATAATGTGTATAATGCACATCGCGTACCTCAAAACCTGCACGGTCACGAGATAAACCTCCAGGACCTAAAGCTGATAGACGACGTTTATGTGTAATTTCAGCCAATGGATTGGTTTGATCCATAAACTGCGATAATGCATTCGTTCCAAAAAATGAATTCACCACAGAAGAGATCGTCTTTGCATTAATCAAATCGATCGGAGTGAAAACCTCATTATCGCGCACATTCATACGTTCACGTACCGTACGTGACATACGAGCCAAACCAATGCCAAATTGATTATACAATTGTTCACCAACAGTACGAACACGACGATTACTCAAATGATCGATATCATCTACTATTGCTTTAGAATTAATCAATTCTATCAAATACTTGATGATTTCAATTATATCTTCTTTCGTCAGAACCTTTATATCTTCACTAATAGAAAGATTTAATTTCTTATTAATTCGGTAACGTCCTACATCACCCAAGTCATAACGCTTATCAGAAAAGAACAAATTGGTAATGACTTCACGCGCACTAGCTTCATCTGCAGGTTCAGCGTTACGCAACTGACGATAAATATAAAGGACTGCTTCTTTTTCTGAATTACTCGGGTCTTTCTGCAACGTATTATAGATAATAGCATAATCAGATAGATTCTGATCTTCCCTATGCAACAAAATATTTTGAGCACCTGATTCCAGAATATCTTCAATATTACTATCATCCAAAACAGATTCACGATCAACAATAACATCGTTTCGTTCAATAGATACAACTTCCCCTGTATCTTCATCAGCAAAATCCTCCACCCATGTTTTCAATACACGAGCAGCCAATTTACGACCAATCATCTTCTTCAAATTAGCTTTCGTTACTTTAACTTCTTCCGCTAAATTGAAGATTTCAAGAATATCTTTATCGCTCTCAAAACCAATCGCTCTTAATAAAGTAGTTACAGGTAACTTCTTTTTGCGATCAATATAAGCATACATGACATTATTAATGTCCGTTGCAAATTCAATCCACGAACCCTTAAAAGGAATGATTCGTGCAGAATATAATTTTGTACCATTCGCATGAACACTTTGTCCAAAGAAAACACCTGGAGAGCGGTGCAACTGAGATACAACAACACGCTCTGCACCGTTAATCACGAATGTACCACGCTCTGTCATATAAGGAATAGGACCCAAATATACATCCTGTATGACAGTATCAAAATCTTCATGATCCGGATCCGTACAATATAGTTTTAACTTCGCTTTTAGCGGAACGCTATAAGTAAGTCCTCGTGAAATACATTCATCTATGCTATAACGAGGAGGATCTATATAGTAATCTAAAAACTCCAGCACAAAATTGTTTCGAGTATCTGCTATAGGGAAATTCTCAGCAAATACTTTATACAAACCCTCCTTCTTTCTCTTTTCAGGAGGTGTGTCGAGTTGAAGGAAGTCCCGAAAAGACTTCAATTGCACTTCGAGAAAATCCGGATATGGTAGAGAATTCTTTATCGAAGCAAAATTTACTCTTTGATTTACAGCTGTTGAAGACATCTAGTAAGGATTTTATTGAACTTATTAAAATTATAGACGCAAAAAGGTTAAGAATCCCCATCGCCGAAGATTCTTAACCAACTACCTGATTAACAGGTTACAAATTTATTACTTAAGCTCAACTTCTGCTCCAGCGTCTTCCAAAGCCTTCTTCAATGCTTCAGCATCTTCTTTAGAAATACCTTCTTTAACTTTGCTAGGAGCAGCATCTACCAAGTCCTTAGCTTCTTTCAAGCCCAGACCACAATGTTCCTTAACAGCTTTAACTACCTGCAATTTAGCAGCACCTGCTGATTTCAAAATTACATCGAAAGATGTCTTCTCTTCTACCGGAGCCGCAGCACCTGCTGCCGGACCTGCAACAGCCACAGCTGCAGCAGCTGGTTCAATACCATATTCTTCTTTCAGAATTGTTGCCAATTCACTAACTTCTTTTACGGTCAGGTTTACTAATTGTTCTGCAAAAGCTTTCAAATCTGCCATTTTTGTATGATTTAAATGATTATTTTTTACTTTATTAACTACTTAAATTATCTTTCTTCCAATGTCTTCAACAAGCCATGGATTGTTTGCCCGGATGATTGCAGAGCCGAAATAACATTCTTCGCTGGAGATTCCAACAAAGCAATAACATCTGCAATAAGTTCTTTCTTGCTCTTGATACTTACTAACACATCCAATGAAGTTGCATCGTAAAAACTTTCTTGTACATAAGCAGCTTTCAACTGAGGCTTACCTTCACCTTTCGTATCTTTCGTAAAATCTTTAATCAAACGGGCCGGAGCATTAGCCACCTGCGAAAACATCACAGCTGTACTCCCTTTCATCGAATCATGTAAAGGAGAGAAATCACCTTCTACATTCTCCAATGCTTTTTTCAGCAAACTATTTTTAACAACAACCAACTTAACGTCATTCTTGAAGCATTCACGTCTCAACCGAGAGGTTGTATCTGCATCAATAGCTTCAATATCCGTCAGGTAAAAATTAGGATACTCCTTCAATGTTGCAGTCAGTTGCTCTATTATAACACCTTTATCTTCCTTTCTCATTGTTCAATTGTTTTTAAAGTTCATCAACTGATTTCGGGTCTACCTTGATACCCGCACTCATAGTACTTGAAAGATAAATGCTCTTAATATACGTACCTTTAGCTGCTGACGGTTTCAATTTAATCAATGCAGAGATAAATTCTTTTGCGTTATCGCGAATTTGATCTGCATTAAAAGAAACCTTACCGATTGAAGTATGAACAATACCAGCCTTATCTACTTTGAAATCGATTTTACCCTGTTTTACTTCTTTTACAGCATTACCAATTTCATTCGTGACAGTACCGCTTTTAGGATTAGGCATCAAGCCACGTGGACCTAACACTCGTCCCAAAGCACCAATCTTACCCATGATGGAAGGCATCGTAATAATTACATCAACATCCGTCCAACCACTTTTAATCTTATTGATATATTCATCCAAACCGACATAGTCAGCTCCTGCTGCAGTAGCTTCTGCTTCCTTGTCTGGAGTACACAATGCAAGAACCCGAACCTGTTTACCAGTTCCATGAGGTAATGAAACAACACCTCTCACCATTTGATTGGCTTTACGGGGATCAACACCTAAACGAACATCTACATCTACAGAAGCATCAAACTTTGTGGTTGTAATTTCTTTAACCAACGCAGAAGCTTCCTTCAATGAATATGTCTTCCCAGCTTCAATCTTACCCAAAGCCAACTTTTGATTTTTTGTAAGTTTACTCATTTCAATTGAAGTTTTTAATTATTACCCGGGAATGTCCCTTTAACTGTGATACCCATACTTCTCGCTGTTCCAGCAACCATCCTCATGGCCGACTCAACAGTAAAGCAGTTCAAATCTTGTAACTTGTCTTCTGCAATCGTTTTTACCTGATCCCAAGAAATTTCTGCAATTTTCTTACGATTCGGCTCTGCAGAACCACTCTTTTGTTTCGTAGCTTCCAACAACTGAATAGCCACAGGAGGGGTTTTAACGACAAAGTCAAAAGACTTATCTGTATAGTAAGTAATTACTACCGGCAATACCTTACCTGCTTTGTCTTGGGTTTTGGCATTAAATTGCTTGCAAAACTCCATAATGTTAATACCCTTAGAACCCAATGCAGGTCCTACTGGGGGAGAAGGGTTTGCTGCTCCTCCTTTAATTTGCAATTTGATTTGTCCAGCAACTTCTTTAGCCATTTTTCTAAAATTTAATACAGTATAACACCTACAACTGAAAGATCCATACTTTTCGTAACCAGAGTACTTACTCTTTCTCCACCTGCATATAACCTAACTCAAGTGGGGTTTTACGTCCAAAAACTTTCACCATCACTTTGAGTTTCCGTTTCTCGGCATTTACCTCTTCGATGATTCCACTAAACCCATTAAATGGACCAAATGTGATTTTCACACTTTCTCCTACGAAATATTGGATATCAGCATCATCCGGCTGTTCTTGCATTTCATCAACCGTACCTAAAATACGACTTACTTCTGCAGGACGTAGCGGAACGGGGTTATCAGACCCTCCTAAAAATCCAATAATGTTAGGAATGTTCCTCAATCGATGAGCGACTTCTCCCACCAAAGCAGCTTCTACTAATACATAACCTGGCAAATAAGCACGTTCTTTCATTACTTTTTTCCCGTTACGCACCGTAAAAGTTTTTTCAGTCGGAATTAAAACTTGAGATACATATTCTCCTAAATCCGTATTCTTTATCTCAGCTTCCAAATACTCTTTCGCTTTATTCTCCTTTCCGCTAATAGCACGAAGAACATAGAATTTCTTTTGAACGTCAGACATTTTCAAAACTGATTAAAAGATTTTTTCGTAGAAGAAACGCATCACAGCTTCAAAGCCCATGTCAATAACAAAGATTACAACAGCTATGATAAGGGAAGCAAACATAACCACAACTGCACTATTCGCAAGCTCTGTTTTTGTTGGCCAAGAAACCTTATATACAAGTTCGTTATAAGATTCTTTTATATATTCAACTATTTTCTTCATCGAATCTGTTATTTTTTGCACGGAACGAGAGGCTCGAACTCCCGACACCTGGTTTTGGAGACCAGTGCTCTACCAACTGAGCTAGTTCCGTAGTTAAAATGAAGAATTAAGAATTACTTCTTTTCGGTATACCGATTCTTCATTCTTAACTCTTCATTCTTTACTATTATTAGTTTTCCAGTTCTGTAATCTGACCTGCACCTACCGTACGACCACCTTCGCGGATAGCGAAACGCAAACCTACGCTACATGCTACCGGATAGATCAATTCTACCTCGATTGTTACGTTATCACCTGGCATAACCATTTCAGTTCCTTCCGGCAACTTGATTTCACCCGTCACATCCAATGTACGGATATAGAACTGAGGACGGTAGTGGTTGTGGAACGGAGTGTGACGACCACCTTCTTCTTTCTTCAAGATATAAACCTCTGCTTTAAACTTAGAGTGAGGCTTAACCTGACCCGGGTGGCAGATTACCATACCACGCTTAACTTCGTTCTTATCGATACCACGGAGCAACAAACCTACGTTATCACCAGCTTCGCCCTGATCCAACAGTTTGCGGAACATTTCAACGCCTGTAACAACAGATTTCTTACCTTCAGCACCCAAACCGATAATCTGAACTTCATCACCTACTTTCACAACACCAGTTTCGATACGACCTGTTGCTACAGTACCACGACCTGTGATAGAGAACACGTCTTCAACCGGCATCAAGAAAGGCTTATCGATTTCACGCGGAGGCAACGGAATCCAAGTATCGCAAGCATCCATCAATTCCATTACTTTTTCTTCCCACTTCGGATCGCCATTCAACGCACCCAGCGCAGAACCACGGATGATAGGAGTATTGTCACCGTCGTAACCGTAGAACGAAAGCAATTCACGCATTTCCATTTCTACCAATTCCAACATTTCTTCATCGTCAACCATATCGCACTTGTTCAAGAAAACAACCAAACGCGGTACGTTCACCTGACGAGCCAACAAGATATGTTCACGAGTCTGAGGCATAGGACCATCAGTAGCAGCAACTACAATGATAGCACCATCCATCTGAGCAGCACCAGTTACCATGTTCTTTACATAGTCGGCGTGACCCGGACAGTCTACGTGAGCATAGTGACGGTTAGCCGTCTGATACTCTACGTGAGCAGTGTTGATAGTGATACCTCTTTCCTTTTCTTCAGGTGCATTATCGATAGAATCGAATGAACGCTGTTCTGAAAGACCTCTCTTTGCCAACACCGTTGTGATAGCGGCTGTCAAAGTTGTTTTACCGTGGTCAACGTGACCAATCGTACCAATGTTAACATGTGGTTTCGATCTGTCAAATTTCTCTTTTGCCATAACTTAATTGTCCTTTATTTGATTAATAATTTCATTCTTAAATATCCGAGCCTAAACCGAGACTTGAACTCGGGACCTCTTCCTTACCAAGGAAGTGCTCTACCGCTGAGCTATTTAGGCATTTTGAGCGGAAAACGGGACTCAAACCCGCGACCCCCAGCTTGGAAGGCTAGTGCTCTATCAACTGAGCTATTTCCGCAATACCTATATATAAATAGGTGGGCAGTGATGGATTCGAACCACCGAAGGCGTAAGCCAGCTGAGTTACAGTCAGCCCCATTTGGCCACTCTGGTAACTGCCCTTTCCAACATTTCTTTTGAGCCTCTTGTCGGATTCGAACCAACGACCCCGAGATTACAAATCACGTGCTCTGGCCAACTGAGCTAAAGAGGCATATCTTCAAAATAACAGCCGTTTCGGTACTCTCATCGAAACGGCTGCAAATTTAGGCATTATTTCTTACATACCAAATTTTTCTACCGTATTTTTTATTTGGTTCTGCTTTTTTCTTTGAATTTAACCAATTGTTTTTCCAAAGCTTCCACACTTTCGTCGATTGCCTCTTCAAAAGTGTCTTTTGTTTTCTCTGCAAAGCAATCCCCATTTTTCACTTTCACTAAGATAGCAGCATTCTTGTTCATTGCCGTTTCCGGTTTTACAACCTTCAGAGTCACTTCAGCCAATATGATGCCATCGTAGTATTGTTCCAACTTGGATACTTTCTTTTGAATAAAAGCTTCCAACTGCTTCGTCGCATCAAAATGAATCGCCTGAATTCTAATTTCCATAATAACCTCCTTCTTTTTTCGCCCGAGGGTGGGCATGATACACTTTTTTTAATTCCTCAAAGGATGTATGCGTATATACGCTCGTAGAAGCCAAACTACTGTGTCCTAATAAATCTTTCACCGCGTTCAACTCTGCGCCGTTGTTCAGCATACTTGTCGCAAACGAATGCCGCAACACGTGCGGGCTACGCTTGGCCAATGTAGGCACTTCCGACAATCTTCCTTTTACTACTCTATAAACAATATAGGAAGAAATTTGTTCACCATTGGGGCGAATAAAAAAATATTCCGAAGCGCCTACCTCTTGGTTGCGCACCTGTATGTATTGCCACATCAAGTCCTTCAATCTCTCGGCAAACGGTATCAATCGTTGCTTATTGCGCTTTCCTGTCACCTTGATTTGCATTCGTTCGAAATCCACATCCGCATCGCGAAGGTTAACCAATTCCGCCCGTCGCATTCCGGTATCGTAAAGCATTTCCACAATCAGATTGTCTCGTATGCTTATAAAATCCTTTTCCCCATTGCCTTCATGCGAGTCGAGCAGCATTTCCATGTCTTTGTCTTTTACGAAATAAGGCAAAGGCTTTTTGGCTTTCGGCCCCGTAATAAGGCGCATAGGGTCAGCAGAAATCCGTTTCTGCTTCATGAGATATTTAAAAAAAGACTTCAAAGAACTCAATTTCCGATTGACGGAAGTCTCCTTGTATCCCTTACCTTCTCTACCTCCTTTATTATCCATCAAGGAAATAATCCAGCGCCGGACCAAATCGGCATCCACATCTTCCGGAAAGGTTATGTTTTCGTCCAATTCCCGCAAATACAATATGAATTGCAACAAATCCTTCCGATAAGCCTCAACCGTCAGAAGCGAATAATTACGCTCATATTGCAAATAGCTTAGAAATTCATCGACCAGCATATTCGTTCACCAATCCTTTCTTGGGCACGAATATAGAAATTAGATTTTAAAGAACCAAATTTTTCGCACAGAATTATTCTTCCGCCTGATGCAATTGCTGTACGTAGATAGCGCGCATCATTTGCTTTCTCTTTGTTACAGACGGTTTTTCGAAAGCTTGACGGTTTCTCAATTCTTTTACGATACCAGTCTTTTCAAATTTTCTCTTAAACTTCTTCAGCGCCTTTTCAATGTTTTCGCCTTCTTTCAATGGAACTACGATCATACTTTTTTAATTTATTATTTTGTTTAATTACTACTTCCTTTAAAATGGGCACAAAATTAGAGATAGTTTCGCTACTTGCCAAACTTTCTGCCCATAAATATCATATTTTTCTTATTTTAATAGGTACAACGACCTCCTTTCTTGTCCTTCTTTCATTAAACATCTGATTAGTTCCTCTGTGCAACCCAAAGCCATACACCCCGAATCGCCGCGCAAAGGTACACTTTTTCTTTGTTTTTTGCAACACATCCTAACTTTTTGTGTATCAACACAAGGGTACGTGCCGAGATTTATGCCTATAATCGTTTCCATTTATAACGGGAATCGTTTTCGTTTATGCCTATATTTGCAAACGATTTCAACGAGAATCTGGAGAAAAATCCCTACTTTTGCCACCGGATACCTATACATATATTATATATACTATCATCAGATATGGAAAAGAAGACGACAGAAGAGGAAGTTATGGCTTATTTGCGACATGGAGAAATACAGGCAGCCGAGGGACATTTAAAAGAGGCGGAAGCGGACTTCAGGCTTGTATTGGAATTAAATCCGTTCCATACAAAAGCGCTTGGTTATATGGGCGATCTGTTCGCCTACCAAAAGAAATGGGACGAAGCTATCCAATTCTTCAGCGAAATGATTGAACAAACGCCCCTTTCCGCTAAAGCTTTCTCCGAACGAGGACGAGCCAAACATCTGAAAGGCGATGAAAAAGGCGCTTTCGAAGATTTGAAACGAGCCATCGAATTGAATCCTACAGGCGAGGAAGCACAACGTTTGGAGGGTATCCATCGTAATTTTGCAAGAAAATGAGTTTAACTTTTTGGTAGTTCCAAAAAAAGGACGTATCTTTGCAGCCCGAATAAACATGTGAATAAGAACAAGAATAATAATAAATAAGATAGAAAAATGAAAAGAACATTCCAACCATCCAATCGGAAAAGAAAGAACAAACACGGATTCCGTTCAAGAATGGCTACTCCTAATGGCCGTCGTGTATTAGCAGCTCGTCGAGCTAAAGGCAGAGCTAAATTGACCGTTTCTGACGAATACAACGGATAAAAAATATCCGTTTCGTAGCAAACTTGACAAAGAAGTAAAGGTTTTTTTGAGGAAAGCCTTTACTTTTTTTGTTTTTATGTCTATCTTTGAACCTTGTATCAAAAACAAAGAACCATGAGTAATCATTTCTTAAAAATAGGAAAGAATCCATTCGTCGTAAGCATTCTGCTTGTTATCCTCATTACGTGGGGGTTAATCTACGGAACATTGCTTTGGCTGGATAGCTATACGCGCCATAACCAAGCGGTAGTCATACCTGACGTAAAAGGATTGACTATCGAAAAGGCCGAACCGCTATTAGCCGAAAAGGGCATCCGATACAACATCATCGATTCGGTTTTCTCGAAAGATGTGCCACCGGGTGCCATCGTTGAATTAGTACCCGAACCCGGTTCGAAAGTAAAAGAAGGGCGAATCGTGTTTGTGACTATCAATGCAAAAACGTCTCAAATGGCCATTATGCCCGAAGTACAGGATTTGTCATTCCGGCAAGCTTATGCCTTGCTCCGCTCGTTGGGTTTCACTTCGGTAGAAGTAAAATACATACCGGCGGAATATACTAATCTGGCCATTGGAGTGGAAATGAATGAACGCCCCGTCGAACAAGGGCAACATGTTCCCCTCAACGCACCATTGGTGCTTATTGTAGGGAGCCAAGAGATGGAGCAAGATTCATTGGCCTTGGATAGCTTGAACAATCTTCCCATAGAGAGTTTAGATAGTGAAGTAGAAAATTGGTTTTGAGATGGCAGACTTCATAGACGAAATAGAAGAGATTGAAAAGGAGCAAGCAAACGACTTTTTGCTGGAAGACGATGACGAATGTGCGTCTATCATCACTTCGCCCGAAGTCTCTCCCGGATTATACGAGCATTTCAAGATTATAGCAGACAAAGGGCAATCGCTCTTACGTGTCGACAAATTCTTGGTGGCACGCTTGGTGGGGGCTACCCGCAACCGTATCCAGCAAGCCGCTGAAGCAGGATGTATTTGGGTGAATGGACAAGCCGTAAAGAGCAATTACCGGGTAAAACCGGCAGACGTAGTGCAAATCGTCATGGACCGCCCTCGACGCGAGACAGAAATCATTCCTCAAGATATTCCATTAAATATTGTATATGAAGATGCCGACCTTATGGTAATCAACAAACCGGCTGGTATGGTTGTACATCCAGGACATGGAAACTATTCCGGTACGTTACTGAATGCTATCGCTTATTATTTGCGAGATGACCAGCATTTCGACGCATCTGATCCCCGCCTCGGTTTAGTACATCGTATCGATAAAGATACTTCCGGCCTACTGGTGATTGCAAAAACCCCAGAAGCTAAAAGCCATTTGGGACTTCAATTCTACCACCATACGACGAAACGGCATTACCGCGCCGTCGTATGGGGACAATTTCAAGAAAAAGAGGGACGAATCGAAGGGAATATTGCCCGAAGTATGAAAGACCGCCTTCAGATGACGGTCTATCCGGACGGAAGCCAAGGCAAACATGCTGTCACCCATTATCAGGTATTGGAAAAGTTAGGCTATGTGACATTGGTGGAATGCCGTTTGGAAACCGGACGCACGCATCAAATTCGTGTGCACATGAAATATATTGGCCATACGCTATTCAACGACGAACGTTATGGTGGACATGAGATTCTGAAGGGGACTACGTCCTCAAAATATAAACAATTTGTACAAAACTGCTTTGCTATTTGTCCTCGTCAAGCTCTGCATGCCAAGACATTAGGATTCGTCCATCCGTCTACAGGGGAAGAGATGTTTTTCGACTCCGAATTGCCCGAAGACATGCAACACCTCATCGACAAATGGCGCATCTATTCAACTTCTAAAGATATTGAATTATGAATACGAAAAAGAACATTGCGATTGTAGCTGGTGGAGATTCTTCCGAAATTGTTATTTCACTCAAAAGTGCAGAAGGAATCTACTCTTTCATAGATAAAGACAAATACAATTTATATATTGCCATTGTAAAACATGACCAATGGGCGGTAAAACTCCCCAATGGCGATTACACTCCTATCGATAAGAATGATTTCAGTTTCGAAATAAACGGGCGGAAAGTTAAGTTTGATTTTGCTTATATTACCATTCATGGGACACCAGGCGAAGATGGACGCCTACAGGCTTATTTCGATTTAATTGGGTTGCCCTATTCTTCTTGTGGGATGCTGGTAAGTGCGCTTACTTTTAACAAATATGTATGCAATCAATACCTCAGCCATTTCGGCGTGCGCATTGCAAAATCAATTCGGATACGGAAAGGCGAAAGTGTTTCAGCCGAAGAGGTGGAAACACGTTTGGGCTGGCCTGTATTTGTCAAACCGGACGACGGAGGCAGTAGCTTTGGCATTTCGAAGGTGAAAGAGGCATCCCAGCTCCAACCCGCTATCGACAAAGCTTTTGCGGAGGGAGGAGAAGTCATTATCGAAAGTTTTATCGAAGGAACGGAGATTAGCTGCGGTTGTTACAAGGTAAAAGGGAAAGAGGTCGTTTTGCCTATCACGGAAGTAGTGACGAGCAACGAGTTCTTCGACTTCGACGCGAAATACAACGGACAGGTGCAGGAAATTACACCCGCTCGCCTCTCACCCGAATTGACTGAACGCGTGCAACGGGAGATTTCCCGTATCTACGACATCCTTGGTGCCAAGGGGCTGATTCGCGTGGATTACATCATCCCGTCGGACGGGATCCCTTGCCTCTTGGAAATCAACACGACGCCAGGCATGACAGCTACCAGCTTCATCCCGCAGCAGGTACGCGCTGCCGGATTAAACATAACGGATGTAATGAATGACATTATTGAAAACGAGATAAACTAAATAGATATGGCACAAGATACTGTTTCTTCTAATTTTGAGGATATTCGTCCGCTGAACCCGAACGAGGTCCATGCTGCTATCGAAGAATTGCTAACCTCCGACGAGTTTAAAAAAGCCATCCTCTATGTAAAGCCGGATTTGGATTGGAACCTATTCGCGGCTGCTATGCGGGCTTGCAAGACGAAAGAAGAGTTTAAGACTACATTTGGATATGACGCTGTCATGACCGTAGCAAAGAAAACTACCTTCTCGCTTACGGTGTCGGGACGGAGCCGCCTTCCTCAAGGCAAACCGGCCTGCACGTTCATCTCCAATCATCGGGACATCGTCCTCGATGCATCGTTCCTGAACGTGATCCTGTACGACGTGGGATATGGATTGACCCAAATCGCCATCGGCGATAATCTTCTCATCCATCCATGGATTGAGACGTTCGTACGGCTCAGCAATTGTTTTATCGTCAAACGCGGCGTGTCTGTCCGGCAAATGCTGGAAGCTAGCAACCAGCTTTCAGCTTACATCAACCACACGATCCAAGAAACACACGAGTCTATCTGGATTGCCCAACGCGAAGGACGCGCGAAGGATTCGAACGACCGCACGCAGCCCAGCGTCCTCAAGATGCTCAACATGGCGGGCGAAAAGGACATCATCAGCAATCTCTCGGCACTGAACATCGTCCCGATTTCTATTTCCTACGAATACGACCCTTGCGATTATTTGAAAGCGCAAGAGTTCCAATTGAAGCGCGATAACCCGGCTTACCAGAAAACACAGCACGACGACCTCCTCAATATGGAAACGGGTATCTTGGGAAACAAAGGACGCGTCCATTTCACTATCGGTAATCTCATCAACGACCAGCTCCAAGCACTCGACCCCTCGATGGACAAGAATGCCCTCTTCGCAGCTGTGGCCTCTATCATCGACCGCGAGATATACACCCATTATCGTTTTTATCCTTGCAATTACGTGGCTTACGACTTGCTCAGCGGCACCCGCTGCTTCTCCAGCCACTACGGGGCGAAAGACAAGAAAGACTTCGAAACTTACCTGCAAGGGCAGTTGGACAAAATTCAGATTCCAAACAAAGACGAGGCCTTCCTTCGCCATAAAATCTTGGAAATGTATACCAATCCGCTAAAAAACCATTTGGCGTTGCAGGACTAAATAAATAACCTAACAAGCGCGAAGCCATTGGGAATCACCCGGCTTCGCGCTTGTTCTATATCCATCCCACACCACAAAGTTCGCCTCACCGCGCCACACACGTCTCATCGCCAATCCAACCAGACAATACCCGTCTTCCATCCTCCTGCTCTTTTAACGGTTATTCAAAAACAAAATCACGTGGTGAAAACGGTACAATCACCTGCCCGGATGTTCAGGCAGCACTTTGTACCGGTACAATCACCCGCCTGGAAGTCCAGGCAGCACGTCGTACCGGTACAATCACCCGCCCGGAAGTCCAGGCAGCACTTTGTACCAGTACAATCACCCGCCCGGATGTTCAGGCAGCACTTTGTACCGGTACAATCATCCGCCCGAAGGTTCAGGCAGCACTTTGTACCGGTACAATCACCCGCCCGGATGTTCAGGCAGCACTTTGTACCTCAAATCTGGCTTGTCTGGAAGTCCGGGCGGACAATTGAACCCATCGTAATCCTAAATTTGAAATTAAAGTAGGGGAAACACGCGGAAAGATGCAGAAAAGAAACATAGTACAGGCTCACCATAGTACACAAAAAAGCGACTTCCGACGCTTCGGAAATCGCCTTCATTAACATAAAATACACAAAAATGATAGCTTATGAACAACGAATCGTACGACCCAGGCGCAAGATAGTAGTACGCGTGATACCGTTCAGTTCGCACAAGCGAGCCACGGTCGTACCATACTTCTGTGCAATAGCGCCCAGCGTATCGCCCGATTGAATCTTATGATAAATAGGCTGGCCTTCCGACTCGGTCGTGAGCGCAGCTACTGGTTCCGTCTGCGCCTCCACCTGCGTTTCTATCTTCGGCCGCCGCGTGGTGTAATTCTCGCCTGCTGTGCAACGAAGCACACGTCCGATGCGCAAAGTCGTCGTCGGACGGATGCCATTCAGCCGACAAAGTTCGCCGATGGTCGTCCCATACATGCGGGCAATCTTACCGAGCGTATCACCCGATTTAATACGGTGATAAACCAACTGGTCGCCCGAGGTATAAATATTACTTTTACGCCCATTGATTTTGACATTGCGGAAGACGTAAGTATCTTGAATAGGCACGCCGTTCTCGAAATCGATGATAAGAGCCGGGTTGATAGGTTGCCCGAGGAAACGCGTTTCGAAATGGAGATGTGAACCGGTTGAACGCCCCGTATTTCCCCCCAAACCGATGGGATCGCCCGCGTGCACAATATCATTTACTTTTACCAATTGTTTAGAAAGATGACCGTAGATGGTTTCCAATCCGTTCGGATGGCGAATGACGAGGTAATAACCATACCCCCGGCGCTCGTAGTTACGGATACGCACTTTCCCGTCGAAAGCAGCACGGATAGTATCACCTTTATAGACTTTCAAGTCGATGCCCTTGTGCATCCGGCGGCGACGCGGGCCATATTTCGAAGTAACTCGAATCATCGTATCGATAGGAAAAACAAAAGAGGAACAATCTATCAGGCAAGAATCTGGGAATTCCACTTTTTCTTCACCTCGGAAAGGGTCAACCCAACGGGTGTTCCAATTCGAGCCATAGAGCTCATCGGCGGGAAACATTAGGTTTTCACGAGCCACTTCATCGGCGAGTTTAGCTTCGGCAAGTTTCTCAAGGGCGATGTCCTTTTTAAATCCGACACGTTCCGCCATGAGTTCCGATACTTGGCGTTCCATTACATTGTTGGCTTCTTCTACAGAGACGGGAGACGTTTTTCCCTTTTCAGGTTCTGCGGCTTCCATCCCTGGGAGCATCAGCAAGCCCAAACAGGCAGATAATATTGCTTTAATTGTCATCTTTCAAAATCCTTCAAACTTATAGACCGTTATTAAAACTTCGTACTTAATTGTTTTTCAACTAAGAACTGTTCAAAGTTCGATATTTTGGTTTTTACCTCAAAATAATTCGAGAGAAAAAATTCGTACGAGTTTTAATGAATTTTAAATGCGCTTGCTAAACAAAAGAGCAATAATGATTTACGGAAAATATGTTTTACAACATATTTAGCTAATTAAGCGCCAATTTAGCTTGCCCGAGAAGAGCTGGCGGAGCCTTTCGTTCAATAACCGATAGGTTTCGCTCATTAATTGCGGGTCTTCGTTCAATATCTCGAAAGCTACCGAACGAGCGTATTGGAGGATTTGGCCATCTGTCGCAAGATTGGCTATTTTGAGGTCCAAGCCTTCACCACTTTGCCGGGTTCCTTCGATATCACCCTGCCCCCGAAGACGGAGGTCGGCCTCTGCAATTTCAAATCCGTTGTTGCTCTGAACCATTATCTCCAAACGTTTGCGCGTCTCGTGGCTGAGTTTGTAAGAAGAGACAAGAATACAATAAGATTGTTCGGCACCGCGCCCTACTCGCCCCCGGAGCTGATGAAGTTGAGAAAGTCCAAATCGCTCGGCACTCTCGATGACCATCACAGAGGCATTCGGGACATTCACACCAACCTCAATTACTGTAGTAGCCAAGAGAATCTGCGCTTCACCCGTGATAAAACGTTGCATCTCCCGCTCCTTGTCGGCTGATTTCAACCGCCCGTGCACCATACAGACCGTATACTCTTGGAATTCCTCTTTAAATACCTCAAACCCCTCTTCGAGACTCTTGTAATCAAGTTTTTCGTTACCTTCAATGAGAGGATAAACTACATACACTTGACGTCCTTTCTCGATTTCCTTCCGCAAGAAATCAAAGAGCTCTTTACGCTTGGTATCGTAACGATGGAGCGTGACAATTGGCTTACGTCCCGGCGGAAGTTCATCGATGACCGAAACATCCAAATCACCATACAGCGTCATGGCAAGGGTACGGGGAATAGGAGTTGCCGTCATAACCAACACATGGGGCACCGTCTGCGTATTCTTCCGCCAAAGTCTGGCCCGCTGCTCCACGCCAAAGCGATGCTGCTCGTCGATAATAGCCAATCCTAAAGAAGAAAAAACTACCGTATCCTCTATCAAAGCATGGGTTCCTATCACAATCTGAACCTCTCCATGGGCTATGGCTGGAAGCATCTTATCTCGCTCGCGCTTCTTGGTAGATCCCGTCAACAACGCTACCTTTATATCCATATCTTGGAGAAAAGACTTCACCGTAGCATAATGTTGGGCTGCCAATATCTCTGTAGGCGCCATCATACAAGCTTGGCACCCATTATCAAGGGCAAGTAGCATGGCCAACAAACCCACCAGCGTTTTTCCGCTTCCGACATCTCCTTGCAGCAAACGGTTCATCTGTCGACCGCTACCCATATCGGCACGAATCTCTTTTATCACCCGTTTTTGTGCGTTCGTTAACTCGAACGGCAAGTAATCTTTATAAAATGTATTAAAATAAGTACCGACACGAGGAAAAGGAATTCCCCGCAAATGCAATTTCCGATCTTGCGCCGTCTGGAGAATGTGGAGTTGGATAAAAAACAACTCATCGAATTTCAACCTCACTTGCGCCTCGCGCAACTTTTGGACCGATTCTGGAAAATGGATATGCCGCATAGCTTCCGATAGAGGCATAAGGTGCGTTTTGGTCAATACCGCTTCAGGCAATATTTCAGGAATACGCCAATTCAAATTGCTGAGCAAAGTATATTGCAGATTCTGCAATGCACGCGAATTAAGAAATGCTTTCTTCATCCGCTCAGTCGTATTGTAATAAGGAGTTAATCCATTGGCCACCTGCTCCGCCTGTTCAATAGGATCTATGTCTGGATGTACTATATTATATGTATGTCCAAATTCAGTAGGCCGTCCAAAGACTATATATTCTGTATCTGTCTTAATCTTTTGGGTCACATAAGCCAAACCCTTAAACCACACGAGGTCTATCGTCCCTGTACCATCAGTAAATTTTCCAATTAACCGTTTCGTACGTCCTTCCCCTATTTGGTCGAAAAGTACAATCTTACCCTTTAGTTGGATAAAAGGCATATTACCCGTCACCTCATTCACACGATAGAACCGACTCCGGTCGATATATTTATAAGGAAAATAATAAAGCAAATCCTCGTAGGAGGAAACACCTATCTCTTGCTTTAGTACCTCCGCTCGCCGTGGTCCTACGCCAGGCAAATAAGTTATCGCTCGTTTATTTAAGTCCAGTTGCATACGTGGCACTTGTACCCCCGTTGGGAGTATCAGATATAAAATAAGACAAAATACAGTAAAACACAATAGTCCCAATTACAGATATTTAATGTTATTCATTGCAAATTATAACTGCATGAAATTGCATCAAATTTCATTTTGGAGGACAAAATGAGGACAAAAAACGTTTTAAGCCACATTTTGTGATTACCTTTGTAACGAATAGGAACGAAAAATATTATGGCAACGATTCAAAAAAGATTATCGACGCAAAAAGACGGACAAGGATATAGTCAGATACTTTTCCGTGTATCAATCGACCGGAATATAAAGATACGCCTAAAAACGGGCGTGTTTGTCCCTGAGAAAAGATGGGATGCAGCCAAAGGACGAATGAGTTACGGTAAGGCCATAGGTGTAGAACGTGCCGAAATGGTGGAAAAAGAAACGAGACTAAACGATATCGAGGCCAAAGTGTTGAAATTATGCGAAATCTTTCCGAAAGACACTCTTTCTAAGGAGTGGATGGAATATGTATTGCCACTTTGTAAGGACATAAAAGCTGATCAATTGTCGGTTCTGTTGGTAAATGAATTGATAGATAAGGCTCAGAATCCGGAAAAGTATATCAAACGGCCATTCTTTGACTGTATGATTGATTTCCGAGATAATGCAAAGAAGAAAATCAATGGTAAACGAGAAGGCGATAAATCGGATGTATGGAAACGGAACTTTGATGTACTTGTTCGTGCACTCCAGCGGTATGAGATGTTTGTTCGTGCTTGCGATCCCAGGCGGAAAGATTTTAGGCTGGATATAGATACCATAGATAGCGAAACGATAGAGGATATAGAATCGTTCCTTCGCAATGAATATGCTTTGGCTGAGAAATATCCAGAGATATATAAGAAGATCCCTATTTCTACCGACAAGCGGAGAAGCCCGAAACCTCAACAACGGGGACGCAATGCGATTGCTACCTTGTTCCATAAGTTTAAAGCCTTCTTTAATTGGTTGAATGAAACAGGCGTTACAGTAAATAATCCATTCGTAGGATTTGAGGGTACAACTACAGAAAAATACGGTACGCCTTATTACATCACGCTGGAGGAACGGAATCAAATTGCGGACTTCGATTTATCTGCGCATCCTCAATTGTCGATCCAGCGAGATATATTCATATTCCAATGTTGCATCGGCTGCCGGGTGTCTGATTTATTTCGCCTGACAGCAAGCAATGTGATAAATGGGAACATTGAGTATATTCCGCGTAAGACTAAAGAAGAGCGGCAAGATGTAGTCCGTGTACCGTTAAATAGTAGAGCAATGGCGCTAATGAATAAGTATAAGAATGTAGATGCTAAAGGTCGGTTATTTCCGTTTATCACTCCGCAACGATATAATGATGATATAAAAGAGATATTCCGCCTATGTGGTATAACACGGCTTGTTACCGTGCTTGACAGTGTAACCGGTGAAGAGGTACAACGACCTATCAATGAAGTTGCATCTTCACACATGGCACGCCGTTGTTTTGTGGGAAATTTGTATAAGAAGGTACAAGATCCGAACCTGATAGCGTCCATGTCCGGTCATGTACAAGGCAGCAGGGCTTTTAATAGGTATCGAGAGATTGACGATGAATTAAAGAAAGAGATTGTCTCTCTAATTGAGTAGAGTTTTTTGGAGGGGATGGCATCCCCCCCTATATTATGGAAATATGATACAGTTACATCATCTAAAAAATTTTTTCTTATGAATTTTGAAATGACAAAATGCCTGAAAGCATTAGACGATAGTATAACTTTATTGGGTCTGTATATAAAAGATAAACCTAACACTATAGAGGAATCGAATGCTTTGTATAGTTCTTATTATTTGGGCGGAATAGGGAGACAAGATCCCACTGTAGAAGAATATATTGTTCGATTATATGAAGATTGCAGGATTATGTCTCAAGTTCTGAAAGAGCCTATGGAAGAAATAGACAAGTATGCAGATTCTATCTTGCGGATATTTGATTGTGCTGAACGAACTGGGTTATTTGATTGCAAGCGTTATTCCTACATCAATGCAAGTGATGCAGCGAAAGAGCCTCCCTCTTATATTGAATGGAAGCGTCGATATTTGCATAGTTTATTTGTGGTCGTTAGTATGGTGCTTACAAATATTAGAGGGAAATTCAGTGCTGATAATTCTATTGTTCACTACAGCGATGAATTATTGGGTTTATTCAACGGTAATGAAAACCTTATTCAAGAGCTTGCGGGAAAGTCAGATGATGAAATAGCAACGATGATCAAAAAATGGGCAAAAGAAAAAGATAAATTTGGAAAACCTTTGATAGAGAATCCGGAAAATAATCTGAAAAAGGCTTTTGCCGAGGCTTTAAAGGAGGTCAATATAATATCCATGTCTTCTGACCGATTTAGACACTTATTGTAATCACAATCGATTTACATATCTGTAATGAGGGTGTGCTTTTGAGTGCATCCTTTTTTTGTCCAATTTACCCAACTTACCCACCAATTTACCCAAGTTACCCAACTTGTTGCCATTAGTTATACAACATTGCACCTTTGCAATATCCAAAGAGGATAAAGCCGTATCCTCGTTGTTTGGAAGTGGTAAATCTTAAGCCGTCGGCAAGGTTATGAGAGACCACTCAATGTTCAATTTCACAAATCATGAACATTACAAACTTAATTAAAGAAGGAGCAAACGTGCAGTTGGTCATTAATGCACTTGACCTCAAAGAGGCATTTCTACAATGGAATGCGGAGATGAAACACCCGGAACCTGTCCGACAGGAAGAGGACTATTTGACGGCAAAGGAGACAGCTAAAAAATTGGGTGTAGATTTATCCACGTTGTGGCGATGGGACAGGTCCGGGTATTTGAAAAAAATCAAGGTAGGCAAAAGCGTGAAGTATAGAGGAAGTGATATTAGAAAATTAATGGAGGAATAACATATGAATAAAAAACAAAAGGCGACTTTCGCCGCCCCCTGCACCACCAACAGGGGCAAAGTTAATGATAATATTCCAATAATAAAAAAGATAAGATCATTATTTATGTCTGGGAGAAAATTTTATGCGAAAGAATTAAACGAACTTGCCCACACGAATGATGCTCGTAAGCGCATATCTGAGCTAAGACGGGCAGGATTGGATATTCAGGATAGTTGGCAACCTAATGGATGTAAGCTGTATTGGATCAACTTAAATGATAACAGGCAGTTGGATTTCTGGTCTAAATGGGAGGGCGTACGCTATGACTAATATTTCGATCAATCCTACTGACTTAGATGTAAGAGAGGCTATGCTGCCAATTGATGGCCTATCAACGCAAGCTCAAGGCGTTATCGACGCTATTGTAGGCACATTCCAATGTTCAAGGGACATGGTCGTGGCAAGCCTGTTCGCCGTTGCCGGTACGGCAGTAGGTAAGCGACTGGTCATTGATGATGGCAAGTATCAGAATTATCCTTGCCTTTGGATTTGCAATATAGCCCCTTCTGGAAGCAATAAGAGTACGCCTATGCGTTTTCTGTTGCAGCCCTTAAAGGATAGAGATGCCTACAATTATGGCATTTACCGGGAGAAACTTAAGCTGTACAAGGCTGCAGGCGACGATAAAGCCGAGAAGCCCGTATTTAACCAGTTCCTCGTTTCTGACAGCACGCCAGAAGCTCGTAACCAGGTACTATCTGTTAATCCTAATGGTGTTCTGCTTTACCGGGATGAACTAAAGGGTATGATTGACGATTTCGGGCGATACAACCGTAGCGGGGAGCTATCGCAATTACTATCAATTTACGATTCTGATAATATAATCGTAAATAGGAAGAGCGACGATACTCTATTGATAGAGAAGCCTTTCATGTCCATATTGGGGAGTATCCAGCCGAGTGTATTAAATGAAACGTTCGGTAATGAACTGATGATGGGTAATGGGTTTGTTCAGCGGTGGTTATTCTGCTTCCCGGATTCCGTTCCTCCAGCTATGTACAGTGATGAGGTGATTCCTTCTTCGGTTGCTAATGATTGGCGTTCATTCATCTATAATCTCCTAATGTTTGATTTCAGTGCAGAAGGTGGTAAACTCTATTTACGTAGCGAGGCAAAGAAAGTATATATTGAATATTACAATAAACTGCAGCTCAAGAAAGTAGATACTGATGATTATATGGCTGCAGTTTGTTCCAAGTTGCAAATATATGTCATTCGATGGGCTGGTATTGCACACATATTAGGGCGCAATCCTTATTCTGTGGACATTAGTCCGGAAGAGATGGAATACAGTTGTCGGTGTATGGACTACTTCATAGGATGCGCTGAGAAAGTCTATCAGATACTTCGATCTGGGAAGAATAGACCGGAAGCAAAGCCGATGGGAAACGAAGAAATGGTAGCTCGTTTGTACTTTACTAATAAGCCTAAGAACCAAAGGGCATTTGCGGATGCACTTGGGGTTTCACAGCCGTATATCGCTAAATGCTTAAAGAAATATAGCAGGTTATCAGGTTATAGGTTATCATCAAACGAAAGCGTTGATATTGAGGAAGATAACAAATAATAAGCGATAACCTAATGTTTTATGGTATTAAGATACCATAATTAATAAGGTTATCATATAAAACGTTATAAATATCTGATTTACAATAAATAAATCAATATATAACCTATAACCTGATAACCATCTAATAAATTTGAGAGATTATGAAGAAAGATATTTTTGATACAGAGGTTTCGATATACAATGGTGTCCGTGATGTGTACGGCACTACCCACCCCCTTCGAGAGTTCCTATCGGACACGGGCCACATCCAAGAGATAGAATACCTGCGCACCTTGCAAACTAAAGAAGAGCGGAACGCAATTAAGAAACGTTTGCCGCAGGCTTGTATTAGTGGAATATTCCAACCTACACGCAAGGCGGACAACCTTGTTAAGCATTCCGGGCTTATCTGTCTGGATGTAGACCGGAAGGACAATCAAGATATAGACAACTGGACAGATCTTAAGCAAGAATTTGCTAAGTTACCGCAAGTAGCTTATATCAGCCTTTCGGTAAGTGGTAACGGTTACTTTTTGATTCTTCCTTTACGATATCCAGAATTTCATAAGCAGCAGTTCGAGCAACTGAAACGGGATTTCAGTAAGATGGGTATTACCATAGACCCGGCTTGTGGTGATGTTACCCGGATGAGGTGCCTGTCGTATGATCCTCATCCGTATATCAATCCAGATGCAGTACCGTATGAAGGGTATTACATGGAGCCTAAGCCATTCATCAATTATCAGTATTCAGGCGATGGAGTACTGGATAAGGTTGCAAAGTGCTGTGAGCGGATAGAAGCCAATGGGATAGACATCACGGGCGATTATCAGTCATGGTTTACCGTAGGATGCGCATTGGCTTCATTAGGCGAGCAAGGACGGCAGTTCTTCCATGTGTGCAGTAGTCAGAATAACAAATACAACCGGGCAGAAACCGATAAGAAGTTCACCAACCTTTTGCGTACAGGCAAGCGCATAGGCATTGGATCGTTCTTCGAAATATGTAAAGATTATGGGATCACCTTTAAATCCAATTATTGATATGATAGAAATTCCAGCAATAAACAGAACGAAGAAAACTCCGAAGCCACGTTACCAGAAGCCGGATTCGGTAAAACAACTGGAGATTGAATATTTCAAATGGAAATACCGGGAATCTTCCATTCCTCAGCAATGCCGGTTCAAACGGTCTTTCCGGGATGATACTGCCAACGGATTAGCCGGGTGTATTGAGGCATGGGCTAAGATTCATGGGGCGTTTTACCAACGACAGAACTCGCAAGGCCAGTACGACAGCCGACTAAAGATATGGCGCAAGTCCGGCACAACGAAAGGCATTGCCGATGTGCAAGTAACCTATAAAGGTAAGACGTTCAATCTGGAGATAAAGGTCGGTAAAGACCGGCAAAGCGAGGTGCAAAAGGAAGTCGAGCGGAAAATCAAGGCAGCAGGAGGGCATTACGCAATCATTCGTTGCTTTGACGATTTTTTGGAGGAGATATGGCAATATGAATAAGATAGACCTTATTAACCAACCAAGTCCGAAATATTTCAATTTCCAGTCCCCGGATATATCGAACATGTTTCCGTTCCAAATGGATGATCGTACTACGTTCTATTTCAGGACGGAA
The DNA here is from genome assembly GCF_002159645.1 of Parabacteroides sp. An277. Taxonomy (GTDB): domain Bacteria; phylum Bacteroidota; class Bacteroidia; order Bacteroidales; family Tannerellaceae; genus Parabacteroides. The sequence continues at coordinate 80,278 of NZ_NFJB01000005.1, forward strand.
GAAAAGCGAAAGGCTTTTATAAGGAAAAGATTAAACAAACGATAGTATTAACCCATTAAATTAGATTGAAAATGAAAAAATTGTCGATGGAATTAGTAAACAACATGAGCGAGGATGCTATGCGTCAATTGCTCCGTGATGAAGTTGTAGAGCAGCATCTCAAAGAACAGGCAGAAGCCGAACGCATTAGGGCAGAGGAAGAGGCTAAAGCCAAGGAAGAAAAGGCGATGAACGATTTCTTTGCCAACAAGTTTAAAGACAATTCTCCACGATTCGGAGACCAGTATTAACCCATTAAATTTCAGTAGGTATGGAACAATTAGAAAATTTCATAGTACAAGAATGGCTCAAACAGCAAGAACTCAAATATCTTGGACAGCAAGAAGAAGGAGTAAATAATGCTCTGAAAGTATTGGAAGCGGAAGGTTTGCCAACGTCCATCAATACGCTGTCTAAAATTGTCGTATCAGACGAAGCGTTTACCAACTGGATAGACAAGGCGGAAGCTTCTTATATCGGCAAACTGGGATTCATCCCAAAAGAGGAAAAGAAACGTATTCGGGAGACTTTCAGGGCAATGGCAGACCGTACAAAGGATGCCCGTAATACAGTAGGGCATTTCCTAAGAGAAAAGAAGTTTCCTATCATTCAAGATGGGGACAGTACGCTGCACTACGACCGTGAAGAAGTAGACAAGGTTCTTACGGAGAAATACACGAAGCGTTTTTCAGACGAAGATAAGGAATATTACCAAGTTATTCTACAGGCCAAAGCAGCCCTTCAGAGACTTTATGACTGGGAAGAGGCACATTTATATGTTCCGATGAATTTAATCATCCAGAACGTCGGAAAATTCCTCACGGAAGAATTTACCAAAGGATGGTTCCAGGAAAATATCGGATGGAGAATCGGCAAGATGAATCCGGACGCTATCCGTATGCTGAAGGAACAAAGTAATGATGAAGATTAGTATTAACCAGGGTTATGCGGTTAATTCCGCATAACTTTTAAATGATTTAATCATGGATAAGAAAGAAGTAAAATCATTATTAGACATATCACTTAGCAACGTTTTGCTTACTCGGGTGCCCGTTGGAGACATCCACAAGTGCATAACGCAGCTTGTCAAGCTAAAAAATACGCTCAAGCAAGGTAATATACTATATGCGCACGCAATTTGCTCGTACCTTATTTTGTATTGCGACAACCTTGTAGAACGTGAATTGCATTTTGAAGAATATCTTAAACAAGAAAGCGAGGTAAATCATGGGAAGAAGGAAACAGAATGAAGATGAGATATTAACTCCTACTGAGAAGTTTTGCCTTGATGCTTACTTGCTCAATGGCGACGTGGACAAGGCTTACACGTTAAGTCGTCGGAACCGTATCAAGACCGACAACCAAGACACCATACATCGTATGGCTCTGCGTTGGCTGAGGTCTGAGTATGTGAAGAAGTACTTGAATGAACGGAGTATCCTCCTCCAGGATCGGGTCACGGAAGGGAATAAGCCAAAAGCCGGAAGACGTGATAAGGACGCAATCGTATCGGAACTCAACATCTTGGCAGATGCTACCAAAGACCCGAAGCAGAAAACGGAAATCCTTATGAAGCTGGCAGACCTGCAGCAAATGAAGAAGGATGCGACCAAAGAAGAAGAGGATAACACGGTACATTACTATCTGCCACTTAATTGTAGGAACTGCGAATTGTACATCAAACGGCAACAAGGGATGGATAGCAAGTAAGAGATGGTTACAATGTGAAGCCGGAACGATGGTAACTCCAAGAATATTTTCAGGAATATTTTAACGACTAAACATCCTTTTTACTTCCTGTTGTGACAGATATTTTTTAACATGTGGTATTTGTGCCTGGAACAAATATATAAACACTTCCTAAAGACAGCAAAGCCCCGCTAACGGAATTTCTGTTTCGGGGCTTTTACATACACCAGTTTTGGGGCTTCCATCAAATTTAAATACCCCGAATTTGGGGTATTTAAAATGCGTAGAATTTACGTATTAGTTCTCACTGCACATTGAACAAAAAACACGCTCCATAATTTTGTGGGGGCAGTATTTGATAACTCGGTCAACAACCATTGAAAACACGCAGAATCTTGCGTATTTAATCCATCCCTCCCAATATGGATAAATAGCGGTGCATGGAGGCTATTTCGGCTTCTGCTACGAGCTTTTGAAAGGCTTCTGGATGTTTCTCTATGTGTGATACCTCTAAAGCTGTATAATAGGCTAATTTCGCCTCATCTGTCCCTTTGAGATTTACGATAACATAGCCATTACGCAAAAGATACAGATTCATTAGAAGGCGTGAAGTACGTCCGTTGCCGTCAATGAATGGATGGATGCGTACCAATTCATCATGCAGGTAGGTTGCAATTAAGACTGGGTGTACCTTTTCTCCTTCCATTTCCCGATATCTAATCATGAAATCCTCCATCAGCTTATTTATCAAATAGGGCTGGGGCGGAATATGCCGGCTTCCAGAAATCAGGACAGGGACAGAACGGTAACGTCCTGCATTCTCCCGATTGATGCCATGCAATACAAGGGCATGTATTTCTTTGATGGTTCTTTCACTTATTTCCATACCATTATGGGCAAAGTCTTTGATATAGTCGATCGCTTCCGCATGGTTGATGGCCTCTAAGTGCTCACGCATGGATTTCCCGGCAATAGTCACGCCTTCATTTACGACAAGTTCCGTTTCCTGCAAGGTAAGCGTGTTCCCTTCTATCCGGTTGCTTTCATAGGTATATTCAATCGCTAATGCGTCCTCTATCTTTTTCAGAGCCTCAGCAGGCAAGGGGCGCATTGCTGAAAGATGAGCCCTCAACGTATCACATTCTTGCAACAATGTAGTTATTTCTGCATCCATATTCATTCTTATATTTGTTTCTGAATGCAAAGATAGTGTTATATCGTCTTGTGATGAATCCTTACGACCACAAAAAAGCAGGTTACGCTCAAATTGATTGTATCTTTTTAAATATCAATTAGTTTAATACTATCGTAACCGTAACATAGGGTATTTATTCTCAGAAGCAATACCACAAATAAGGTGGTTGTAACTATTTTATCCATATCTGCCTAACTATCAAATCATTTAATATTACACAACCTACAACCTGACAACCTACCACTATTTTTGTAATCCCAATACCATAAATTAGGTGGTTGACGCACATTTTATTGTAGATATTTGTATATCAGCTTATTTAATACCTGTCAACCGTCAACCTGTCAACCTCTATATAATTTCTACATGCTATAAAAATAAAAAATATGGGGCTTTTCTTTTGCCATTTCAAAAACTTTTCCCAACTTTGCGGTGCTCTACTAATTCACATGGCGGAGAGTCCGCCGAACATATTTGTGTTGCGGCATTTTTTATGCCATAGCATTTTGAAGATATACGGTTTCGTACCCCCTTGATACGGCTTAATGGCCGTAACTGCCATGTGAGGTGTAGAGCAAAGGGACAGGCGAAACCGTTTTTATTTTGCCTGCAAACCAAACAATTTATAGTTATGCTCAAACTCACAAACATTTGTTTGCCGGGGAAAAATAGTACCCTGCAGACAACGTTGCCAGCTAACGACAAAGCTGTAGTAAAGAATCTCTTTTCCTGGCGCACTGTTGCCAAAGTGTATCAATTCCTCTCCTGGAGATTATTAGGCGAAGTAACCGAAGAAGAAGCTAAAGGTTACACGAAGGTCCTATTGTTGTTATTTTCTGCCGTCGCTATTGGCGGATTAATGGAAGGAGGTGCGATATGATGAACACAAACCCCAAAACAGAAATCATTTTTGCCAACTTTAAAATAGACGAGCAGCTGTCCGATATTCTATTGGTTGCAACTGATCTATATTCGAGATTAGACAGTCTTATTGATTCCCAAAAATATAATCATGAAGAATATCCGGGAAAAGAAATAGATGAATTGTTTGATGAAGTAGGCAATATTATGTGCAAGTTGGGAGACGTTATAGGTCATGATATTGCCTTACAAGCCTTTGATTTATGCAAAAACAAGGAAGGAGGCGAGGCATGAAAGAAGATAAATCAATAAAGCGTATTGTAAATACGGATATGCCGTATGATATAACAAAACTAAATCAGTATTTGATTGAAAGAGCAAGGCATATAAACGAAGCGATAAAGGCTGCAAGAGAAGAATATCGCAAAAGATTTAATACTGGATTCTATGTGGGTGATATATTGTCTTTTATGGTAAGTCCAGAATGGTCTTTCAAGGATAACTTAGATAATTTGTTGTCTATCGCTGAAGGCAATACGATTGCAGGAATATTTTTGGAACATAGCTCGCTTAATGATTTGAATAAAGTAATTTCTAAGGATAACAAAATCGATGAGTTGGGTAATTTGTGCTACCTCCTAAAAAAGCAAAAGGAAGAAGAAGCTCGACTAAAAATGATGGCTTTTTTATTTATTATCAGAAATGGGTTTGAGGATGAATTCTGTGCTTTCAACGCCAATTATCACGGCAATGTAAAAGAAGATCTTCAAAGAGAATTTGAGCGTATTTACGGAAATGGAGCACGTTTTAATTAACCGAACTATAAAAGCAACGCCCGAAGCTGTAAGAGGGCAAACTATAATAATCAAACATGAACGAAGATAGAGTTTTGACAATGGCAAAGAGTGCGCTAAAGCTGGCAAACATCATCCGATATGAAAACGGACACGAGATAATAGATGTGAGCCTGTTGCGTACAATTCCAGATGGCGAATTAATGAGATTTCGCAATGTGGGTAAAACCACGATTGGGAAAATACAAGAAATAAGAAAGTCGCTCGACTGGATGTAATGTTTATCCCTGCAGACCGGAACGACCGGACATTGCGGAGCGAGACCGCAGCAGGGAACAAGATGCACACTTAGCCGGTAATCATAACCGGAGGTGAAGATACAGGACATAAGCAGATGCAGACAATCGTCTGTTGAGAGCGGTCTTTTCGATTGCATAGGGTCTACATGGGTGAAGATATGTTCTTTTAAATAGGCTTTCAGTAGCACCAGCCCGACCCTGCACGGTCTTAGAGCCTACCCTTTGATGTGGATGCAGGGAACAGAAAAATATATCTCGGCATACAAATGCCATAAGGTATTTTAAAGCGAAACGGAATGTTAAAGGATGTTTGCTAAGCATGGCAAATATACCCCTTTTCATTGATGTTTATAATTTGGAGGACAAACGGAGGACAAAAGCGCAAGTTGCGAAATGTTATTATATTAATAATTAAATAGTTATGATTTTAAGTTGTACCCCCGTTGGGAATCGAACCCAAATTTACGGTTTAGGAAACCATCGTTCTATCCGTTGAACTACAAGGGCATCTTTTTTGGTTCGGCAAAAGTAAGTTCTTTTCGGCAAATGGGCAAATTTTTCGGGAAAGAACTTGCGTCTTCCTATTAATCAAAAAGCGATTGGAGGACGGAAAGGGACTTGATTTCTTGAAAACCGGGAACGTGAAGCCGGTAATATTCAAAGATACGTTCGATGATGCGTACCCGGTCGTGGCGCGAAAAAGCATAGAGGGACATATTTTCGTAGCTTATCTTTAGGAGACGAACCAATATGCGTGTTTCGTCGGGACGAAGATAATGCGGATGCATCGGTATTTGATCCGTAAAGACACCATTTAGCATATCGAAATAAAGCCCTTCGCGCCGATGCTCCGTATTGGGATAAATCCCCAAATAATATAATAGATGAAGCAAAAACACCAAATGGAAATTAGCAACACCCTCGTCCGTCTTTTCCAGCACTTGGATGGAATCGTAGAGGAAACGAAACAGGCGTTCGTCCGGTTCAGCATCTTTTACGAAGCGAAACAACACCTCGGAGAGGAAAAGCGCCAGCACGTTCTTTATCGGATTGCCCATCCATTCGTTCGATGCAAGGCAAAGCCGCGCCTCTTTGATGCGTTGCATCTCGCGCCGATTCAAATGTTCTACCTCCAAATCTAAAACCGAAAGCGGGATGAACAACGAACGCATCACGCCCGATTTCTTCCCCCGTCCGCGCGAAACCAAATAGGAAACGCGCCCGAATGCTTCCGTATACATATATATAATATGGTATGTTTCCTTGTAAGGAATCGTACGCAAGACGATTCCCCGCGTCTTATATAACATATAAACAACCTCCTTTCCGTCTGGTGGCCCCGCAAAGATACGACCTTTCTGCCTATTCTAAAAATCTTCTCCCTACCGAAAAATTCCGACAAAGGGGAGAAAACTTTCTTTTCCAACGATACATTCTACAAGTATCGTCGATATTTTTATATCTTTAGGCTAAAGATACACAAATATCGTCGATATTTATACAAACATCGACGATATTTAGAGAAATCACAAGCAGAAAAGGAACTTTTCTCCGCTATGCATAGAAGTATTCAAGGCGTATAAAGACGTTAAAAAAAAGCCTTATGCATATTTTTCTTTCAAAATGTTTTGTCAGTTCAAAAAGAAACCCTACCTTTGCACCGCAATTGAGAGAACAACATCTCTCGAAACGATTAAAACTTGAAATATAAGTGCGGAAGGCCCGTTCGTCTATCGGTTAGGACGCAAGATTTTCATTCTTGAAAGGGGGGTTCGATTCCCCCACGGGCTACAATAAACAGGATTAAAAAATTATAAAGAGATTTCGAAGAAATGGCAAACCATAAGTCATCGATTAAAAGAATTAGACAAACAAACGCAAGACGTCTGCACAATAGATATTATGCAAAGACTGCGCGTAACGCGATGCGTGATCTCCGTGCTACGGAAGATGCAAGCGAAGCAAAAGCTATGTACCCGAAGGTATGTTCTATGTTGGATAAATTAGCTAAGAAACATATCATCCACAAGAACAAGGCTGGTAACTTGAAATCAAAGTTGGCTAAGCATGTGAATGCATTGGCTAAATGATAAAAATATCATAACTCTATTAGAGAAGCTGGCCCGTTCGTCTATCGGTTAGGACGCAAGATTTTCATTCTTGAAAGGGGGGTTCGATTCCCCCACGGGCTACGGACAAAAGGAATACGATTTGCATCGTGTTCCTTTTGTCTTTTTTATTTTTTTACACCTAAACCGTTTTCCATCTCAACAATTTTCCGTACATTTGTTAGCTTATTTGAAAGATTATAACAAGTTAAAAACGAAATAGACGCATGAGTGAAGAATTAAAGAATACATCGTCCGAGTATTCAGCCGACAGTATCCAAGTGCTGGAAGGTCTGGAGGCGGTGCGCAAGAGACCAGCCATGTACATTGGAGACATCAGTGAAAAAGGTCTCCACCACTTAGTATATGAAGTTGTTGATAACTCTATTGACGAAGCATTAGCTGGTTATTGTAAACATATCGACGTAACAATAAACGAAGACAATTCGATTCAGGTAGTCGACGACGGGCGAGGCATTCCGGTAGATATCCACGAGAAAGAAGGAAAATCGGCATTGGAAGTAGTACTGACCGTACTTCATGCCGGCGGTAAGTTCGATAAAGGAACATATAAAGTATCAGGAGGTTTGCACGGCGTAGGTGTTTCTTGCGTGAATGCCCTTTCTACCTATTTGCGGGCAGAGGTACGACGCAACGGACATATTTACATGCAAGAATTTGCATGTGGGAAACCTTTACACGATGTAGAAGTAATTGGTGATGCAGACACAACAGGTACCACCATCCTCTTTAAGCCAGATGGAAGCATCTTTACGACTACGGAATACAAATACGACATCTTAGCAACCCGACTCCGCGAGTTGGCCTTTTTGAATTCAGGCATTACGTTGCGCCTGACCGATAAACGAATGGTAAAGGAAGACGGGACGTACCGTTCGGAGACATTCCACTCGAAAGAAGGATTGAAAGAGTTTGTACGCTACATCGACCGTTCGAAAGAAGAGTTGATTCCCGATGTGATTCACATCGTAACGGAAAAGCAAGGTATCCCTGTCGAAGTAGCTATGACTTATAATACCTCGTACAACGAAAGTGTATTCTCGTATGTGAATGATATCAACACAATAGAAGGAGGTACGCACGTAGCTGGTTTCCGTCGCGGATTGACGCGTACACTTAAAAAATATGCAGAAGATTCGAAGCTCCTCGAAAAGGCAAAAGTAGAAATCCAAGGCGATGACTTTCGCGAAGGATTGACGGCCGTGATTTCCATCAAAGTGGCAGAACCCCAATTCGAAGGGCAAACGAAAACGAAGCTGGGTAATAACGAAGTAACAGGTGCTGTCGACCAAGCTGTTGGGGAAGCTCTCGGTTATTACCTTGAAGAGCATCCAAAAGAGGCAAAGACAATTGTAGAAAAAGTAATACTCGCCGCATCAGCTCGCCAAGCTGCACGTAAAGCCCGTGAACAAGTATTGCGTAAATCGCCGATGACGGGAGGCGGACTTCCGGGTAAGCTGGCCGATTGCCAATCAAAAGATGCCGCGGTATGCGAACTATTCCTCGTCGAGGGTGATTCGGCAGGTGGTACCGCTAAGCAAGGACGCGATAGCAAATTCCAAGCCATCTTACCGTTAAGAGGTAAAATCTTGAACGTCGAAAAGGCTATGGAGCACAAGATATTCGAAAGTGAAGAAATTCAGAATATTTTCCGCGCCATGGGTGTGACTATCGGCACAGAGGACGACCCGAAGGCTTTGAACCTGGATAAAATACGTTATCATAAGGTGATTATTATGACCGATGCCGATGTCGACGGAAGCCATATCGCCACCCTAATTTTAACCTTCTTTTTCCGGCGGATGCGTGCCTTGATAGAAAACGGTTATGTGTATTTGGCTACACCGCCTCTGTATCAGTGCTCGAAGGGGAAAGTGAAAGAATATTGCTGGACAGACCAACAACGTCAAGCCTTTATCCTGAAATATGGAGGAGGCGACGAAAAACAAATCCAGACTCAACGCTACAAAGGTTTGGGTGAAATGAGCGACCATCAATTATGGGAAACAACCATGGACCCCGAAAACCGTATCTTGAAACAAATAACCATAGACAATGCAGCGGAAGCAGACCAAATATTCTCAATGTTGATGGGCGAAGACGTAGGTCCACGACGTGAGTTTATTGAGGAAAATGCAACCTATGCCAATATTGACGCATAAGTATGGATTTCACATTTCCACTAGAAGAACTTTTCAAACAGGCCGATTCTTTCCAACTCAAGAAAGAGCCGGTCTTGATTGGTATTTCTGCCAATCATAAAGAGGGATTGAATTGCCTTGCCGACACCTACATACGGTCGATTATCAAAGCAGGCGGAGCGCCGGTCATCATCCCTTGCACATCCGATTTACGCGTATTGACGCACATTGTCAACCAATTGGATGGCTTGCTAATGAGCGGAGGCGGCGATATCAATCCGCTTTTCCTCCACGAAGAGCCAGTTCAAGGCTTACAAGAAGGGGACACCTGGCGAGACCAATCAGAGCTACTTTTGCTTCGACTCGCAGCCAACCGGCAATTACCAATCATGGGTATTTGCCGAGGCCATCAATTGGTCAATGTCGCATTCGGAGGCAGCCTTTATCAAGACATTTACACGCAATACACGCAAAACCTCTTAAAGCATAGCCAAAAGATGCCACGCGAAGAGGTATCCCATTCTGTCACCTTGGAAAACGGAGCAAAGGTCTATGTTAACTCTTTCCATCATCAAGCAGTGAAAGACATAGCGCCTGATTTCATCGAAATGGCCGTAGCGCCCGATGGCATCAACGAAGGTATCCGTCATAAGGAAAAACCGGTGTTCAGTGTCCAATGGCATCCGGAAGCATTTCACCTGAACGAAGACGAGATGGCTTATTCTTTGTTCAGTTATCTGATATCCAAAGCTCATTGTTTCCATCAAGCCAAAGAGTTACATCGTCAATATGTCACCTTGGATTCCCATACCGACACACCTATGATTTTCCCCGGCCCGTTTGATATCGGAAAGAAAGAAGGAGGAAAAGTAAACCTGCCATTGATGGAAGAAGGCCTTATCGACGCGGCAGTGATGGTTGCTTACATCCCGCAAAAAGAACGAGATGAACAATCGCTTCGAAAAGCCACCGAATATGCGATTGAACGGCTTTCAGCAATACACCGTCAAAAAGAACTCAACGATAAACGGATGCGAATAGCTATTACCTATTCGGACGTCATGCAGGCGAAAAAGCATGGCGAAAGGGCTATTCTCATCGGCGTAGAAAACGGTTATGCCATTGGGAAAGACTTGGACAACATCTCTCGCTTCAAAAAGATGGGTGTGTGTTATATCACATTGTGTCATAATGGCGATAACGATATTTGCGACTCGGCAAAAGGAGATAAGGAATGGAACGGCCTCAGTCCGTTCGGACGGGATGTCATCGCCGAAATGAACCGTCTGGGCATCATGGTCGACGTATCGCACGCCTCGGAAAAGAGTTTCTATGATGTGCTTGAATGCAGTCAATATCCCGTGATTGCTTCCCATTCTTCCGTGCGGGCTTTGTGTAATCATCCACGGAACTTGACCGACATGCAAATTCGCGACCTGGCCAGCATGGGCGGCGTCGTGCAGATTTGTCTGTACAAAGGTTTCATCAATGAAGAGGCTGAAAAAGCGTCGCTTTCCGACGCTATCAATCACATCGATTATATCGTACAAATGGTGGGACCAGACCATGTGGGCATCGGCTCGGATTTTGACGGCGATGGCGAATTGATTGGTTGCCGTGCCAGCAACGAACTGATCAACATCACCATGAAACTATTGGAATTGGGGTATACAGATCAGGATATTCGTAAAATTTGGGGCGGGAATTTCTTTCGCGTCATGCGGGAAGTCCAAGCTGCCTATCCCTATCGTACCTAATAATGAAATATCAAAAACAACCACTCTCATGTTCCGAATTTTCTATTTAACCCTCGTGGTCATGTTGTTATCTTGTAGTAACAAACCGGCAGGGAATCCAAGTGCGACGACCTCTCCCGAAGTCAAAAAGACAGAGGCTGCGGTGCCGTCTCCCACGCCTGAATTCAATGCCGACAGTGCATACAGTTATGTGCAGCGGCAAGTGGATTTCGGTCCACGCGTCCCCAACTCGGCCGCCCATAAGGCATGTGGCGATTTCTTAGCCCAAGAATTGGAACGTTTTGGCGCCAAAGTGTATCAACAAAATATGACCGTCACGGCCTACGACAACACGCCGCTCGAAGCACGGAATGTCGTCGGCGCTTTCCGTCCGGAAGCGAAACAGCGTATTTTGCTCTTTGCCCATTGGGATTCACGCCCGTATGCCGACCACGACCCGAATCCGACCCAACATAAAACAGCTATCGACGGTGCGGACGACGGCGCAAGCGGCGTAGGCGTTTTGCTCGAAATCGCCCGCCAAATCGGACTTAAAGCACCCAACGTGGGTATCGACATCATCTTTTTCGACGCGGAAGACTACGGGACGCCGGAATTTATCGACGATTACAAACCGAATACATGGTGCCTCGGCTCCCAGTTCTGGGCAAAAAAGCCGCACGTCGCGGATTATACGGCCGAGTTTGGCATCCTACTCGACATGGTGGGCGCCAAAGGAGCTACTTTCTATAAGGAATATACCTCCATGCGCTATGCGGCGCGCTACGTGGACCTCGTCTGGAACACCGCTCGGAAGCTCGGTTACGGCAAGTTCTTCGTCAATGCCGACGGGGGCGCCATCACCGACGACCATCAGTATGTCATCGAAGGACGTGGCATTCCTTGCTTGGATATTATCCATTTCAATCCCCACCAAGACAGCGGCTTCGCGCCTTATTGGCATACCACAAACGATACGATGGAGAACATCGACCGCGAGACGCTCAAAGCCGTGGGGCAAACGGTATTGGAAGTAATCTATAACAGATAATTAATTATGACTATCAACGAACTGCAAGACAATGTCGTCGAAGAGTTTTCGGCCTTCGACGACTGGATGGACAAATATGCCCTGCTTATCGACATGGGCAACAATTTGCCGGCATTGGACGAGAAATTCAAAACGGAGAGCAACCTCATCGAAGGCTGCCAGAGCCGCGTCTGGCTTCAGGCAGATTATGTGGACGGGAATATCATCTTCCAGGGAGACAGCGACGCCGTCATCGTGAAGGGCATCGTCTCGCTGCTCATACAGGTCCTCTCCGGCCATACCCCGCAAGAGATTCTCGACGCCGACCTCTACTTTATCGAGCAAATCGGACTGAAGGAGCACCTCTCGCCTACCCGCTCGAACGGATTGCTCGCCATGGTCAAGCAGATGCACCTCTACGCGGTCGCTTTCCGCGCGCGGGAAAAAGAGGAAGGAAAGAATTGACCCTTCCGCCCACGGCTCTTTCATTTAAGTTGGATACTGCAGGCCTCGCTCCGCTTCGACCTACGGCTACTTGAAAATTGCGCCTCTTCGAGGCACGATATAGGTAATAAAACAGTCCTCGAAGAGGACTTCTGTGCATAGCTGCTGGTCGAAGCGGAGCGAGGCCTGCAGCTACAAGCGTTCCGAACCAGTTCCCTTAGGACCTACAAGGTCACCGCTTTTTTAAATGAAAAAGCCGTGCCTTCCGCCCTGTTCGGGGGCAGAGAAATTCGCAAAATCGAACCGAATACTTTTCGTATGCCTACGAAAACCGAATCGCGACCGTTTCGTAGGGCTTCGAAAACGTCCTGCCGTCGGCGCGACTGTTTCGTACGGCTTCGAAAACGTCCTGCCGTCGGCGCGACCGTTTCGTACGGCTTCGAAAGCTCCCCGACGGCGGCGCGGCCGTTTCGTAGGGCTTCGAAAGCTTCCCGATGGCGGCGCGGCCGTTTCGTACGGCTACGCAAAACACGCCTCCGGGTTTTGCGTAGGGCTTCTCTCCTACGAAAGGACCCGTTTGCCCCCTTAGGCAATAATTGGAACGATGCCCGATTTTTTCGAGAACAAGGGAAAAGCGAAGAAGGATGCGCCTCGAAAAAGGTCGCACACAGGTATAGAGACAAATAAAACACGGACAACACGCGGTCCGCGTCGTCCGTGCCTGCAAAGGGAAGCGGGAAGATTACTTCACGGCTTCTGAAAGTTCAGCGCCCGGTTTGAATTTAGCCACCTTGCGTGCCGCGATTTCGATGGGCTCTTTCGTACGAGGGTTCAACCCAGTGCGGGCTGGTTTTTCCGTTACCGAGAAGGTGCCGAAACCCAAGAGCGCGAGTTTGTCGCCCGCCTTCAATACATCCGTTACGGTTTCGCAAAAAGCATCCACTGCCTTTTTTGCATCGGCTTTCGTCAAGCCGGACTTTTCAGCCACTTGGCTGATGAAATCTGTTTTATTCATGACTCAATTGTATTATGTGTGAAACATTTTCGTTTGCGTTACAGTCTTTTATTCGATTCGCGCCCAAATGTAGTTCTATTTTGAGATACCACAAAGAAAAAAGGTGTTTTTTTCTTGACAGACTATGTTTTAGTCTTGTTTTGCGGGATAATTCCAAAATATATTTACCTTTGTCCCTGTAAAAAGTAAAAACAGAACGTATGATCAATCAAAATGGGGGAGGATTCTTGAGCGGAATCCCCGTGGTAACGAAGAATCTTATTATTATTAATGTATTGATGTGGGTCGCCAGTCTGGTGCTTCCGCGCGTCGGCATCGACCTGACGAGCTGGTTGGGATTGCATTTCCCCGGAGCGAAAGACTTCTACGCCTTCCAGTTTATCACCTACATGTTTATGCACGATACGCACTCGTTTGCACACGTCTTCTTCAATATGTTTGCGGTCTACATGTTCGGCCGCGTGCTGGAACAAGTCTGGGGGCCCAAACGATTCCTGATCTTTTATATGGTGACGGGTATCGGCGCGGGGCTGGTCCAAGAGCTGACATGGATGTACGACCTGCGTGACGTCATGGCCGCACCGCAAGAGTTAATCAACATCGGAGGCGGGCAAATCTTGGAGAAGGCAGACTTCTACAACCTGTTCGTGACGGTAGGTGCCTCCGGGGCGGTCTTCGGCATCTTGCTGGCCTTCGGGATGCTTTTCCCCAACGTGCCGCTCTACCTTATGTTCGTCCCGATACCTATCAAGGCGAAATACTTTGTGATATTCTACGGATTAGCCGAACTGACGCTGGGTGTAGCCAATTTCAGCGGCGACAGCGTGGCGCACTTCGCGCACTTGGGCGGGATGCTCTTCGGCTTTTTCATGATTCAATATTGGCGGAAGAAAGGAGTGAACAATGGGTTTTATTTCTGATATGCAACGCCGGTTCCAGGAAGGCGACCTGCTGACGCGCCTCTTGTTCGTGAACATCGGGGTATTCCTCCTGGTGCGTGTGGCCGATATCCTGCTGATGCTCTTCAACGGCAGCATCGAAACGTGGCTGCGCTACGTGGAGTTTCCCTCCTCGCCCACCCGCTTCCTCCTGCAACCTTGGAGCATCCTGACGTATATGTTCCTGCACTACGACGTGCTGCACGTCCTGTTCAACATGCTCTGGCTGTATTGGTTCGGACAGATGTTTCTGCGCCATTTCGACGCACGCAAGCTTTTTGGCGTCTACCTGGCAGGCGGTATTTTCGGAGCGATATTCTTCATGCTCATCTATAATATCTTCCCTTATTACGCCCCGATGGCGGAATATAGCTATATGTTAGGTGCATCCGCTTCAGTCATGGCCGTCGTGTTCGGCGTCTCCTTTTATGCCAAAGAGGAAGAGGTGATGCTGTTCCTTATCGGGCGCATCAAGATATTCTATTTGGCGTTGTTCGTGCTCGTGCTCGATTTGCTATCCATTACCTCGACGAACGCAGGCGGGCATCTGGCTCATATCGGAGGTGCGCTGTTCGGCATTTGGTTTGCCTCGCGCATGCGGGCCGGGAAAGACATCACCCAAGCCCTGAACCGCATCGTAGACAAAATAGCCAACCTCTTCAAGCCCAAATATAAGCCGAAGATGAAAGTAACCTATACCCGTCCGGAAACAGACTACGATTACAACGCCCGCAAGCAGCGCGAAAATGCCGAAATAGATGCCATCCTCGATAAACTCAAGCGCTCGGGCTACCAAAGTCTCTCCTCGGACGAGAAGAAGCAATTGTTTGACGCCAGCAAAAAGTAAAAAGCGATGAAGGTATTGCGTTTCCTGTTTCGTTCGTTCTTCCTGACGGCCCACATCGGAGTGGCCATCCTCTTCCTCTTGTCGGCCGTATCAGACAGGATTTCGCCTGCCTCCTTTCCGCTTTTCGCCTATTTGGGGTTAGGTTTTCCCCTCTTTTGCTTATGCAACGTTGCGTTCACCATCTATTGGCTCTTCCTACACGAATGGCGGTTTATTTGGATTGGACTATTGGCGTTCGTATTAGGTTGGGAGCAGGTCAAGCTCTATTTCCCCGTCCATGCGCCCGTAGAGGAGATACCAAAGGAACAAACCATCAAGCTCCTTACCTACAATATCATGTCGTTCGCTTACAAAGAACATACCCAAGCACACCCCAATCCGATAATTGAATACATTGCCCATTCAGACGCTGACATCGTTTGCCTGCAAGAATATGCCGAAGATACACATGCCAATTACCTGACCAAACGCAAAATATACCGCGCGTTAAAGATGTATCCGTATCGTTCGATTATCTACTTGACGAAAAGCAACCGGTTGCGTTCAGGCATTGCCGTCTTCTCCAAATTTCCCATCGAGAAAAGCCAACGAATTGAATACGATAGCGAGTTTAACGGTTCGTCCATGCACTTCATCCGCCTCCCGGGAGATAAAAAGCTGCTCTTGGTCAATAACCATTTGGAATCGTTCAAACTCACGACAGAAGACCGCACTCGTTATGCCTCGTTTCTGAAGGGTTCCGGTACCGAGGATTTGGAATACCTGAAAGGTTCGCTCCAGCAAAAATTAGGTACCGCTTTCAAGATTCGGGCCGCCCAAGCTCAGAAAGTGGCTGAAGTAGTACAAAAGACCGAAAGCGATTACGTAATCGTATGTGGAGATTTCAACGACACGCCCATTTCATACGCACACCATACGCTCCAACAAGGATTGGTAGATGCCTTTTCCGAATCAGGGCGCGGCATGGGTATTTCCTACCATCAGAATTGTTTCTGGTTTCGTATAGACCATGTCTTGCACTCTAAGAACATGAAATCATTGAATTGCACGGTCGACGATATAGCCGATTCCGACCATTACCCTGTTTGGTGTTATTTACAATTGAAATGAACGGGGATTATAGGCATATTCCTCTCTATTTATCGTTATATTTGCAGAAAATTTAAGGCTCAATCAATATGTTCCGGTTTCTACTATTTTTCTGGTTCTTTTCCCTCTCTTGCACTTATGGACAAATAACTCATGGAGGACAACCTTTACCCTTTTCCCTGACACGAAGTACGTCGGTGGATTTCTTTGAAGAGATGCCCGCTTTTGATGTCGCAGAGCAATTACGGCTGGATTCGCTGGAATATGGGAGCTTACGGGCATCGAATCGTTTCGCGTATAAGTTCATGACAGACCTTACGCCGGCTAATTCCGGCCTAAATTATACCTTGGCAAATGGGACAAAAGTATGGCGTGTCGGGATTTATTCACCCGGAGCTCGTTCGTTAAACCTTTTGTTCACAGAATATGAATTACCGGAAGGAGCCAGTCTTTTCCTTTACGATGCCCAGCAACATCAAGTACGAGGCGCTTTCAATAACCAAAATAATTCGGAGCGCGGTATCTTGCCCGTATCGCCCATTGCTGGAGAACGCATCATCGTAGAATACCAAGAGCCTGCCCACGCGACGTTTCATGCCCGGCTCCGGATTGGCGAGGTGAACCATGCCTATCGCGATTTGCCTCGTTTAGCAGAACCGGCTTCCGAACCTTATTATTCTGTGTCATGTATTCCATCACTGGCTTGTTCGGTAGCAGAAGGAGATCCGTATGCAGAGATTGGAAAGAGTGTAGTAGAATTGATTATTGACGGCATGTACTATTGTACAGGATCGATGGTAAACAACACCTCGCAGGACGGAACACCCTATCTCCTGACGGCATCGCATTGCCTGAACCGAAATTTTTCGCTCCAAAATCCGGATTATGAAGAAATCGCGGGGCGCATCGTCGCTTTCTTCAACTATGAAAGTCCGACTTGCTCTTCTACAATGCGAGGCACAGAAGA
The DNA here is from genome assembly GCF_002159645.1 of Parabacteroides sp. An277. Lineage (GTDB taxonomy): Bacteria > Bacteroidota > Bacteroidia > Bacteroidales > Tannerellaceae > Parabacteroides. The sequence continues at coordinate 97,491 of NZ_NFJB01000005.1, forward strand.
AATGAGCTTAGCCTCTGCCTATTGCCGGGCAGTTTACGAACGGACGGACCTCGCCTTGTTGGAGTTTCAAGACATGCCGCCTGTCTATTACCGTCCTTTTTATGCAGGATGGAATGCCACCGAGACACATACAGCACCTTATGTTTGCATCCAGCATCCGCAAGGAACAACCAAACGTTTCAGCCTCACGAATAGTATTGAACGGCGCGATGTGCAAATCGCCGAACAAACCTTCGATGAGAATAGCTTCTGGTATGTGACAGATTGGGAGACTGGTTGCACGGCCGGAGGTTCTTCCGGTTCTCCCCTTTTCGATGCAGAGCAGCGTATTGTAGGTGTCCTTACGGGTGGAAATTCTTCCTGTACTTCGCCTTCGGATGATTTCTACTATGCCCTGGTAGCCGCTTGGGAACCTTCTCAAGAATCAAACGAGCAATTAAAATATTGGCTAACAACTGAAGATAAACAGGCGACTATGTGCAACGGACTGAACCCTTATGGCCAATCCGCAGCTATTCGTCTAAGTAATATCCTGGATAACGGATGGCAGGAAAACATAGAAGCGACACGCGATGCGAATAACGACCCGCTTTTCGGACTCAACGAAACAGGAACTACCGAATATGCCGAACAATACATGCTCCCTACACCCGCTATCCTTTACGGTTGCTACTTGGTTACACCCGCTATTTCAAGCCGCACTTATCCCGAAGTGGAAATCTGCGTGTATAGCGGAAACGAACAACCTGAAACTTTGCTTGCATCCCAACGCTTCTCGCCTCAAATTCAATATATAGATAATGAAGAAATCACCTGGGGAGAAAAACCGCTTACCCGTAGCCAAGAACATTTTGTTGCGTTTGACGAACCCATTCCCCTATCCGAGAATCTTTTCGTAAGTTATCGGATAAATAACGAAAACACCTTCTTCTGTGTCTACAACATACCACAAGGCGAAACTACGGCCAATACTGCTTGGCTTCGCGTAGACGATACATGGACGCCAGCTACACAACATCCTGCAGGTGGTTTCGCGACTTCGCTTTTCATCGACCCTATCTTAGTTTATAGCGACGGACGATTAACCGCCAATGAATTGCTCCCGGTTTCCAACGAATTCCTCTTCTCCGAGCCACACACACATACGCTCCATATTTATTTAACCGACGAAATCCACACCGCAGAGTTCACCCTCTATTCCATGCGAGGCGAACAGCTCGACCGGCAAATTATATCAAACGGGCAGGCGACGTTCTCCTATCCGCAACTTTCCACCGGTATTTACATCGTGAACCTGCAAATAAATGGTGAGCGAAAAAGCAAGAAAGTCGTTTTTCATTAATACATTCATAAAAACAAAAGGCAAGACCCTTCAGAGGATAGTAAAAATCCAATGGAAGAAATAAGTATCTTTCGATTACAAATATAACGAGATTCATTTCTAATTCTCGTTATATTCTCCTCCAAATATAACGACTTTTCCCTACCTTTGCCTTGGTATATCTTTTAAATCAATACGGCAATGGATATTAAACGGAATTTGATAGAGACGATTGGGCATACGCCTTTAGTGCGGATGGAGCGGATAGCGGTACCCTATCAGGCGGTAGCGGAAATTGTGGCGAAGGTGGAGCGTTTTAATCCGGGCGGAAGCGTGAAAGACCGGGCTGCACTGGGAATGATTCAAGAGGCAGAACAGGACGGTTCCTTATCTCCAGGCGGAACGATTATCGAACCAACGAGCGGAAATACGGGTGTCGGATTGGCTTGGATTGCCCGGTTGAAGGGGTATCGGGTGGTATTGACGATGCCGGAAAGCATGAGTCTCGAACGACGGAAATTACTACAAGCGTCAGGAGCCGAATTGATACTTACGCCGGCTTCGGAAGGAATGACAGGAGCTATCCGTCGGGCAGAAGAGCTTCACCAACAGACACCGGGAAGCATTATCTTGGGACAATTCGAGAATCCGGCGAATCCTCGGGCACACGAAACGACAACGGCCGAGGAGATTTGGCAAGATACGGATGGAAAGGTGGATGTATTCGTCGCCACGGTCGGGACAGGCGGTACACTCACAGGGACGGCCCGCGGATTGAAACGGCATCATCCGTCGATACGCATCGTAGCGGTCGAGCCGGCTTCCTCTCCCGTACTTTCGGGCGGAAAGGCAGGTAAGCACGCCATTCAAGGCATCGGAGCAGGATTTGTCCCGCAGAACTATGACGCGACATGGGTGGATGAAGTGATTACAATTACGGATGAGGAGGCTTTCCGCACGATGCGTGAGTTGGCATCGATGGAAGGTTTGCTGGTCGGCATCTCGTCGGGAGCGGCGATGGCGGCAGCTCTTCAAGTGGGACAACGAACTGAATACAAAGGGAAACGCATTGTCGTACTCCTACCCGATACGGGTGAACGTTATCTTTCTCTTTGGTGATTCATCCATTTCAAGGCGATAGATTAAAAATTATACACTATCTTTGCACAAAACGATAGCTTTATGAAACGAATTCATTTATTTTTATTGGCATTATTTTGCCTCATGGCGCTTCCGGCGCAAGCCCAATTCAAATGGGGCGTAAAAGGAGGCATGAACATTTCAAGTATTCATTTCTCGGATTTGCCCGAGACTTTCTCGTCGAGTAACGTGACAGGTTTCCACGTGGGACCCATGATTGAGTTGATGGCTCCGTACGTAGGATTAGGTTTCGATGCAGCCATCCTCTATTCGCAAACAGGCGTGGAAATGGGTGTGCAAGAAATTAAAAACGATTATCTCGACATCCCTGTACACCTGAAATGGAAGTTTGGGCTTCCGGTGGTGAAAATCTATGCCGCAGCAGGTCCGTTCGTCGGATTCCGGTTAGGAGGAGATAAGATTTGGAACGTGTTGTCGGATCAGATTTCGTCGAAGAGCTTTAGCGCGGGTTTGGATTTCGGCGCGGGCGTCGAATTGTTCCGGCTGATACAAGTGGGTGTCAATTACCAGCTGGGCTTGACAAACAATTACAGCCTCAAACAACTGGATTTAGGAGGTAAGAATCGCGGATGGCAAATCTCGGCGGCTCTCCTTTTCTGAAATTAAACCAATAAGAACACGGAGGCACAGAGTCATTGCGTTTTCCATATAAATACGCTGTGGCTCTGTGTTTTTCATTCTACCTTTTGCGAATATGCCATTTGCCAACATCATTCTTCCACTTCCGTTAGAAAATAAATACACGTACCGCATCCCGGCTGATTTGGAGAAGAGCGTCACGACGGGTTGCCGGGTGATTGTTCATTTCGGTGCCAAACATTTTTATACAGGTATCGTCGCGGAGGTCATGGATCGTCCGCCTTCCGAAGAGATGGAGTATAAGGAGATTTACGCCCTCTTGGACGCTGCCCCCATCCTTCGTCGTCCGCAACTTCGTTTTTGGCAATGGATTGCTTCGTATTACCTCTGCCAATTGGGGGATGTATATAAGGCGGCCTTGCCTTCGGGACTCAAATTGGAAAGCGAAACGACGGTGGCCCTTCATCCGGATTTCGAAGCAGAGGCTCCGTTGAAACCGACCGAGCAGGCCGTGCTCGATGCCTTCGGGGCTTTGCCTACGAAACTCACCGCCTCCGAACTGGCGCGCAAGACGGGGCTTCGCAATATCCTGCCTATCCTCTCTTCGCTGATGGCAAAAGGGGCTATCCTGGTGGGGGAAGAATTGCGCAAGGGTTTTACACGCAAGACGGAGACATACGTCCGCCTCTCTCCGAAATGGACCTCAGACGCGGCTTTGCGGGAGGCTTTCCTCCTCCTCCACCGTTCGCCCAAGCAGGAACAGTTGCTTCTCCATTTCCTGGATTTGAGCCAAACGTTGAATCCGGCGTTGGCGAAAGAACTCTCCAAAAAGGAATTGCTCGAATCGGAAGGAGGAAATACGGCCGTGTTGAACAACCTCGTGAAGCGCGGCATCCTCGAATACTACGAAAAAGAAATCAGTCGCTTGCAACGCCACGTCTGCCGGGTGCAGGAGTTGAATCCGCTCACCGACGCGCAACAGGCGGCTTACGGACAAGTGCTCGACGCCTTCCGGCTGCATGAGACTTGTCTCCTCCACGGCGCGACCTCGTCGGGAAAGACCGAATTGTATATCCACCTGATCGCGCAAGTGCTCCGCGGCGGGCGGCAAGTGCTTTACCTCCTGCCGGAGATTGCCATCACGACCCAAATCACCGAGCGGTTGGCGCGTGTCTTTGGCGACCAACTCTTGGTTTATCATTCCAAATTCTCGGACAACGAGCGGGTGGAGGTCTGGAACCGGCTCCTGCACGATGGGAGTCCTCGCGTCGTCCTCGGCGTGCGCTCCTCGCTCTTCCTCCCGTTCAAAGACTTGGGATTGATTATCGTCGACGAAGAGCACGAAGGCAGTTACAAGCAGCAAGACCCGGCTCCGCGCTATCATGCCCGCAACGCGGCCCTCGTCCTCGCGAACATGCACGGCGGGAAGACGCTCCTCGGCTCGGCGACTCCTTCGCTCGATTCCTATTTCAATGCCCTCTCGGGCAAATTCGGCCTCGTGGAACTGAAAGAGCGTTACGGCGGCGCGCTTCCTCCGGAGATGCTGATTGTCGATACGAAAGAGATGAAGCGGAAGAAACTCATGAAGCACCCGCTCTTCTCTCCGCCCCTCCTCGCGGAAATAGAGCGGACGCTCGCGGCGGGCGAACAGGTCATCCTCTTCCAAAACCGGCGTGGCTTTGCCCCAATGATGGAGTGCAAGGCTTGCGGATGGGTGCCTCGTTGCGCGAATTGCGACGTGAGCATGACCTACCACAAGCGGCAGGGCCTCCTCGTCTGCCATTATTGCGGATACAGCCTCCGTCCGCCTCAGCAGTGCCCGGCGTGCGGCACGGACGATTTCCAACTCTTTGGCTTCGGGACGGAAAAGGTAGAGGAAGAGGCGCAGGCTCTTTTCCCCAGCGCCCGCATCGTCCGCATGGACCTCGATACCACCCGCACCCGCACGGCCTACGAGCGCATCATCCACGACTTCGAACAGCAGCGGACCGACATCTTGATTGGCACGCAGATGATTTCCAAGGGGCTGGACTTCGCGCACGTGGGCGTCGTGGGCATCCTCCATGCCGACGGACTCATGAACTACCCCGACTTCCGAGCCTACGAGCGTGCCTTCCAGCTCATGGTGCAGGTGAGCGGGCGCGCCGGGCGGCGAGACAAGCGGGGGAAGGTGGTCCTCCAGACTTCCCAGCCGGAGCATCCGCTCATCCAACTGGTCGCGCAGGGTGCCTACCGGGAGATGGCGGACGGACAACTCGCCGAGCGCAGCCAGTTCCGCTACCCGCCCTACTATCGCCTCATCATCCTGGTACTCCGCAGCCGGCACGAGCCGCTGGTGCACGACCTGGCTCGCATCCACGCCGAGCAGCTCCGCACGCTCCTGGGCGACCGCGTCCTGGGGCCCGTCACGCCGCCCGTCGCGTTCGTGCAATCCCTCCACATCCGCCAGATTGTCTTGAAGATTGAAATCACAGCCGCCATCCAGCCCGTGCGCGACCTCCTCCTCCGCGCTGCCCAAGAGACTGCCGCCCGCTATCCGGACTTCCGCAAGCTCCTCCTCCATTACGACGTGGACCCCTATTGACAATGGAGAATTGACAATGGACAATGGACAGTTTCCCCGTTCGTAGGGGGCTGTGTCAAAATGCTATCTGAAAAGCTCCCCTGCTCATAGGGGAGCTCCCCGAAGGGGTGAGGGGTTATTGTTTATTATGAGAGATTTAACCCCTCAGTCTCAGCTATCGCTTCGCCAGCTCCCCTACGAGCAGGGGAGCTTTTCAGATAGTATTTTGATACCCACTCTCATGAATCTAAAAAAATCGAATACAAAAAAGGGCGGACACCCAGGTCCGCCCCTACAAGCATATTCATTGTCAATTGTCAATTCTCAATTGTCCATTACCATAACGTGATGGGTTCCGGATATTCCACCACCAGCGGACTTCCGCCATCATACGTTTCGATGCGGACTTTATATTGACCTTCCGTCAAATCCGGGACCATGGTAAATTCGAAACTGTTTTCCGTGACGTTGGTGATAGTCGCCGGTTTAATCCATTCCGGATAATCCTGGTCGTTGATAAGCGCGACGACATGATCCAGCGTACCATCCGCACCTTTCAGGGTAAAGCCTTGATATTCCACCATGGTTTGTTCATCCCGCCCGATACGATGTGGATTCTCCGGGTCGCCTCCCTCCTTCTGGTAAACGGCGGTGATTTCCGGAGTGACGGGTTCGGGCTCCGGCATACTTTCCGGCGTGCTGGGACCGGTTCCGGTTTCTGCGATGTGCGCGAATGTTCTTACAGTATCATCCACGCTTTTTACAAACTGGTTTATTTCATCCGTCGGTTGTATAATAGCAAACACATTGACCACCTGTACAATCTGTTGATAAAGAGTATTAGCCGTTTCCATTAAATCCTCCGACTTCACATCGCTCTGCCGAGACATCTCTCCATATTCCGCGATACGTTTTTCAAAAAGTTCATCAAACACATTGTTAGCAGAACGTAACGATTCAATCTCGTCTGAAAGATGCAAAGCCTCGACAGCTTCCGCATTTTCCTCTTTGTCGAGGACAGCCAACATGCCATTGACCTCATCCGTCTGTTTGGAATACTCGTGGGTACCGATAGCCCGATAAGGCGAAAGTTGCGGGCTCAGCAACTGCGCCGCTGCCTGTCTGGCCGCAACCGTAGAAGTAAGATTTATACGCACCATATTGTAAATCAATCCCGTTGCGCGGTCGCGCACATCATCCGCCTTCCGCAATTCGGCGGTGGTAATGAGTGCCCGCTGGCGATTTACAACGGAAGATAACGTAGTAGAAGCATTAGCATAGGGAGAAGCCAACGTTTCGATATGTAGCGCTGCCGGGGTGGCTACCGTTATCAATTTGTTTATTTTTCGGTGAAAATTACTGCATGAGGCGATTGTCATCTGACTCATTGCAAAAGCTCTAATTTGGAGTGCCATATCACGATTCAATTTAAGAATTAGTACTCTGTTATCGATTTCAAAGGTAGGTATTTCTTTTTCATAGAAAAATTTTCTGATGTTAATACTATATTAATATAGGTTTAAAATAGTAGAGAAGAAGGTAAACAGATATATGTTCAGGTCTCCCAATCCCTTGAGAAGGGTAAACAGATATCTGTTCAGGTCTCCCAATCCCTTGAGAAGGGCAAACAGATATCTGTTCAGGTCTCCCAACTCCTTGAGAAGGGCAAACAGATATCTGTTCAGGTCTCCCAACCCCTTGAGAAGGGCAAACAGATATCTGTTCAGGTCTCCCAACCCCTTGAGAAAGGCAAACAGATATCTGTTCGGTACTTTTTATTTGAAATAATAGCTGAACCCGATGGTGGGCTCAAGATTGAACTCTAATCCGAACCTGTTTTGAGACTGGCTTTCATCAGTATTCCACTCGCGAGAATAATGGCTATATGCCAAATTCCCGCAAGAGAATGAAATACCAAATTTTTCTACAGGCTTAAATTCAAAGGCGCAAATAACAAATCCGCCTCCAAAAGTTTTATGTCCGTATGTATCTGTTGTTTGCGAATCGGTTTCCTCTTTAATCTTCCCAGTTTGGATTTCAATATAAACAGATGGGCGATAGTAGAAATTTTTCCCTAAATCTACATAATAGAACATCTCTGGGCGAAATACGAATGCCCCCTCTTTATCATATCGAATGGATTCTTCCGTACTATGTGAATTCCTTTCCTTTTCATGTTGATATCCAATTTTAGCACCTAAAGCCACATTGTCAGAGATAAAATAATAGATTTTGGGAAGAAATTTGAAACTCATTTCTTTATCCCAGAGGGTAGACTCGTTCCCAGACTTAATTTTAACTTCGGTAGAAACTATTGAAAAGTCTCCACCAATGACCCAATCACCTTCATCTTGTGCCTTAGCTACAAAACTTACAAGTGCAAATAGCACCAAATACATCCATTTTTTCATTGTCTTTATCGTTTAAGATTAATACTAAATCAAAAGAATACTTTACTTATTTTTCTTTTTGCAAAGATATGTTACTTCTGAAAAGTATTTGGGATGAAGCTGTTGCTAAGAATGCTACAGTTTTGTGGCGTATTTTACATCAGGTATGGCTTTCATGCATGTGCTGGGAAAGGTCGGCAAAGAAATCATGCTCCAAAATGAGCGATATTCTTTTCAACTGTTCTGTATTGAGGCTCTCTTTTGCAAATAGCCGGTATATGTTCGAACGGTCACACGACAGTTTCCGGGCAAACCAGCTGATACTTCGCTCTTGTCTCTCTAATTCTTCTTTTATTAAAACTCCAATGGGCTTCATAAGAATACAAATTTGCCAATTGTTTCCCTGTTTTGGCGATTAACACAATCATGGTAAGACAACAAAAAACGTGGGAAACTACGAAAACTTATCCCACAAGTAGGCTTCTCGCATTGCCTTCAGAAAAGGATAAGCAACGCAGTAAGCCCACGCAATGGTATACAATGGCATCTGACGCGATTACGCCAGTATGCCCAATACACATGCTTGAACGTTCCCGTTGCCATATCTTCTTTCCTGAATAAATTTTGCGAGAATTTACTTGTAGAAGATATACGTCGTAAACGTCTTTTTTTATGTCTGCATTCCCGTTAAAAGGAATGCGCTGCAAAGGTAAGAAGGATTATAAAAAAATCGAAACTTATATGCAAAAAAAGAACCTAAAAAAAGTATTTGGGAAACGAAAAGGTTTTTGAGGAAGATTACACTGAAGAGGAATGGATAAAGAAACTGGAACACACGGAGCCACATCCCCAGATTCCCAGCCCATTAGCCCGATGAACGAAAGAAAATGAGAAAAAAGTAGGCAAAAAGTTTGGTGGGTTCGAAAAAAGGCACTACTTTTGCAGCGTCAAACTCGGAAACGGGGGGAGACGAAAGCAAATGGCGAGATAGCTCAGCTGGTTAGAGCGCATGATTCATAATCATGAGGTCCCGAGTTCAATCCTCGGTCTCGCTACCGAAAAAGGAGCCGTTACGACGATTCGTAGCGGCTTTTTGTTTTGCTTCCCGGCAAAGGCGGCCGAAAAACATCTTTTCTCTCTATATAATTAAGGTATAGGGTTGGAAAAACGGCTGATATTTCGTACTTTTGCACGGTGAAAGGCGCGTGGAGGGGGCAAGGATGTGTCCCCTCGTTTTGTCTGAAGGCAACAGAAAAGCAAAAAGTATAGAAGAAGTATGATAACGAGAGATGTAATTGTGCAGTTGGCCGAAGAGAAACTGGCCTCTTCAGCGAATTACCTGGTGGATGTCGAGATTCGTCCGGGCAATGTGATAGTGGTAGAAATAGATAACGACGAGGCGGTTTCGATTGACGATTGCGCGGAACTGAGCCGGTATATCGAGGAGCACCTCGACCGGGACGCGGAAGATTTCGAACTGGAAGTAGGTTCGGCGGGGATTACGTCTCCCTTTAAAGTGCTTCGCCAGTACCAGAAGAACATCGGGAACGAGGTGGAAGTCTGGCTGGCAGGAGACGGGAAGCTGACCGGCGTGTTGAAATCGGCCGACGAGGCGGGCATCGTCCTCACGGTGCAAAAGCAAGTGAAGCCGGAAGGCGCCAAGCGCAAAATAACGGTCGAGGAAGACTTGGCCTATCCTTATAACGAAATAAAGAGTACAAAATATTTAATTAGATTCAAGTAAGTTATGGCGAAGAAAGAGGAAACAATCAGTATGATTGACACCCTTGCGGAATTCAAGGAGTTGAAAAATATCGATAAGGACACGATGATCAGCGTGCTGGAAGATTCGTTTCGCAACGTGATTGCGAAGATGTTTGGCACGGACGAAAACTACGATGTCATCATTAATCCCGAGAAGGGCGATTTTGAAATATGGAGAAACCGCAAGGTGGTGGCCGACGAAGATTTGACCGACCCGAACAAAGAGATTTCGCTGACGGAAGCGCGGAAAATCGAAGCCGATTACCAAGTGGGTGAAGAGCTGACAGACGAGGTGCATTTCGCAGACTTCGGGCGCCGTGCCATCCTGAACTTGCGCCAGACTTTGTCTTCAAAGATTCTTGAATTGCAGAAAGACAACCTGTTTGCCAAGTACAAAGACAAAATCGGTTCGATTATCGCGGCAGATGTATACCAGATTTGGAAGAAAGAGATGCTGCTTTTAGACGATGACGGGAATGAGCTCATCTTGCCGAAATCGGAACAGATTCCGGGCGATTTCTACCGCAAAGGAGAGACAGCCCGCGCGCTTATCCAGAAGGTAGACAATGTGAACAACAACCCGAAAATCATCCTTTCGCGTACGGATAAATTGTTCTTGCAACGGTTGTTTGAGCTGGAGGTACCGGAAATAAATGACGGCTTGATTACGATTCGCGCCATCGCCCGCATACCTGGCGAACGGGCGAAAGTAGCCGTAGAATCGTATGACGACCGCATCGACCCGGTGGGCGCTTGCGTCGGAATGAAGGGTTCGCGTATTCATGGGATCGTACGCGAATTGCGGAATGAGAATATCGACGTAATCAATTATACCACGAATACGTCGCTGTTCATCCAACGTGCATTAAGCCCCGCCAAGATTTCTTCCATCCGCGTAAACGAGGAAGAACATCGGGCAGAGGTCTATTTGCGCCCGGAAGAGGTATCGCTGGCTATTGGTAAGGGTGGATTGAATATCAAGTTAGCTTGCATGCTGACAGGATTTACGATTGATGTATTCCGTGATATCGACGGCACCGACGAAGAAGATATCTATCTGGACGAGTTTGCCGACGAAATAGACGGATGGGTAATTGACGCGCTGAAAAATATCGGTTGCTATACGGCTAAGAACGTATTGGCTATCCCGCAAGAAGAACTTGCAGAGCGCGCCGACTTGGAGGAATCGACAGTAGAGGATGTATACCGAATCCTGGCTGCCGAATTTGAGGAAGATAATAATGAATAAGTTTTACGACAAAGTTTGATATGCCTATAAGATTAAGTAATGTATTAAAAGATATGAAGGTGGGGCTCAACACAGTGGTTGAGTTCCTCCATAAGAAAGGGTTTACGGATGAAGAGTTCAACTCGAATTCCAGATTAAGCGATGAACAGTATGCTTTGCTCGTAAAGGAGTTTGGGAAAAATAGAACTGTTGGGGGAAGCAGTACATTCCAAATGACAAAGTCTCAGAAAAAAAAGGTTCGGGAAGAGGAAACTCCTTCAGAAATCAAAACAGTGATTCCAGAGGAATTCCGCCCGAAAATTGTGACCAAAGGGCATATTGATTTGGATGCGACAAATAAGTCCGAAAAAAAAGAAGAAGTAAACGAAGAAATCAGTATTGAACCGGAACATGTTGTCGAGCCGCCTGTTGCAGAAATACAAATGCCGCAGAATGAAGCAGAAGAGCAAACAACAGCAAAAGAAGAAGTAAAAGAAATTATTGTGGATAAGGAAAAAACGGAAGAAAAGCAACCTGAAGCGGTCATATCCGAACAGGAAGAAAGCACGCAAAATAGTGCAGAAGCTAAGACAACGGAGGATACGGTTTTCAGATTGGGGACTCCAAGGCTTGAGTCGAAGGTTAAGGTCATGGGTAAGATTGATTTGGAAGCGCTCAATCAATCTACTCGTCCTAAGAAAAAGACGAAAGAAGAACGACGGAAAGAACGAGACGAAAAGCAAGCCAATAATGGGAATCGCCCGGGACAGCCATCGAATGCCAAAGGAGGAAAAGACGCGCAACGTCCCTCCAATAACAATACCAACGCTGTTACTACAACCGGAAAAACGGAAGAAGGCGATGGAAAAAAGAAACGGAAACGTATCAAAAAAGATCGCGTAGACGTAGAACGCGTTTCGGGAACGAATTTCCGTCCGGGACGTGAACGCAAAGAACGGGATGATCGAAAGCAACGTCTCAAAAAGCCGGTAAAAGCTGAAGTCAGCGAGGAAGATGTACAAAAACAAATCAAAGAGACATTAGCCCGCCTGACCAATAAAGGAAATAAGACAAATAAAGGAGCTAAATATCGCCGCGACAAACGAGATGCCATCCAAAAACGCGAGCACGAATTGCAGGAACAGGAAGAGAAGGAAAGCAAAATCCTGAAGTTGACAGAGTTCGTAACGGCTAACGACTTGGCAAACATGATGGATGTGCCCGTTACCAAAGTCATTGCTACATGTATGAGCATCGGCATCATGGTTTCTATCAACCAGCGTTTGGATGCAGAAACGATTAATATTGTAGCCGAAGAATTTGGTTTCCAAACAGAATATGTAAGCGCGGATGTGGTAGAAGCCATCAAAGCAGAAGAGGAAGATGACAACGAGGAAGATTGGGTTCCACGTCCGCCTATCGTCACGGTGATGGGACACGTCGACCACGGTAAAACATCGCTCTTGGATAATATCCGAAATGCGAATGTGATTGCGGGCGAGGCCGGCGGTATCACACAGCATATCGGTGCTTATAACGTGACATTGGCTAACGGTCGCCACATTACCTTCCTGGATACGCCGGGACACGAAGCATTTACCGCGATGCGTGCCCGCGGTGCGAAAGTGACGGATATCGCTATTATTATCGTAGCGGCAGACGATGCGGTAATGCCTCAAACTGTAGAGGCCATCAACCATGCTTCGGCAGCTGGAGTTCCGATTGTATTTGCGATTAACAAGATAGATAAACCTCACGCGAATCCAGATAAAATCAAAGAGGAACTGGCGAATATGAATTATCTGGTGGAAGATTGGGGCGGCAAATACCAATGCCAGGAAATATCGGCTAAGAAAGGCATCGGCGTGGACGAGTTATTGGAAAAGGTCTTGCTGGAAGCCGACTTGCTGGATTTGAAAGCCAATCCGATGCGTAAGGCTACGGGTTCTATCATCGAGTCATCGCTGGATAAGGGACGCGGCTATGTTTCTACGGTTCTGGTAGAGAACGGTACGCTGAAGATGGGTGATATCGTGTTGGCTGGTACGCACTACGGCCGTATCAAGGCCATGTTCAACGAACGTAATCAGCGCGTGCAGCAGGCAGGACCGTCGGAACCGGTATTGATATTGGGTCTGAACGGAGCTCCACAAGCAGGCGACACCTTCCATGTATTGGACACAGACCAAGAGGCTCGCGAGATTGCCACCCGCCGCGAACAATTACAGCGCGAATTGGGTTTACGTACGCAGAAGATGTTGACGTTGGACGATATCGGCCGCCGTATTGCAGTAGGAAACTTCCAAGAGCTGAACGTTATCGTGAAGGGCGATGTGGATGGTTCCGTCGAGGCATTGTCGGATTCGTTGATTCGCCTCTCTACGGAAGAGATTCAGGTGAACGTCATCCACAAAGCTGTGGGACAGATTTCCGAATCGGATGTAACCTTGGCTGCGGCGTCGAATGCCATCATCATCGGTTTCCAAGTACGCCCGTCTCAGTTAGCACGTCGCAGTGCCGAGCGTGAAGGTGTAGAAATTCGTTTGTATTCTATTATCTATGATGCCATCAACGAGGTGAAGAGCGCAATGGAAGGTATGCTCTCTCCGGATATCAAGGAAGAGGTTACGGCGAACGTCGAAGTGCAACAGGTATTCAAGATTTCGAAAGTGGGTACGGTTGCGGGCTGTATCGTGAAGGAAGGCAAAATCAAACGGAGCAACAAAGTGCGCCTGATTCGCGACGGTATCGTCATCCATTCCGGCGAACTGGGATCGTTGAAGCGCTTCAAGGACGACGTGAAAGAGGTTGTCGCGGGGCAAGATTGCGGTCTGAATATTGCCAACTTCGATAATGTTCAGGTAGGCGATATCATCGAAGCGTATGAAGAAACGGAAGTAAAGAAAACATTATAGTGTGAATTGGTTAGACATTGTTCTGCTTGTATTGGCAGGAATTGGATTGGTAAAGGGCCTGTTTGACGGTATCGTCAAACAGGTTGTTTCGCTTATAGCCCTGGTGGCCGCGATTCTCTTTTGTGCGGAAGTAGCGGCGTGGTTGAAAGGCTACATCGCCCAGCTGGGATGGTTGCCGGATTATGGGGTGACGATTGCAAGTTACGTCTTGGGCTTCATGCTGATTGTGGGCGTGCTGAAGTTGGCAGGCGATGCCATGGGGCATTTGATTGGCATCACGCCGTTAGGTATATTGAACCACCTGCTGGGCGGTTTCTTCGGGTTGATGTGTATGATGTTCTTCCTGAGTTTGCTGCTGAACGGCATGGAATATCTCGACGCCAGTTCGCATTGGATTCCGCGCGAGACCAAGGTCGAATCCCGTTTTTACGCGCCAATTAAGCAAATTGTCCCAACCATTTTCCCTGCAGACTTGTTTAGTAAGACGCAACAAGCTATAAATATATAAGGTATGCAAGATTCAAAAACTGTATTGGACGAAGTCACGAAAGGCGATTACAAGTATGGTTTCGTGACGGATATAGATACCGATGTCATTCATCGAGGATTGGACGAAGAGACCATCCGCCTCATCTCTGCCAAAAAGAACGAACCGGAGTGGTTGCTGGAATTTCGCCTGAAGGCCTTCCGCTATTGGCAGACGTTGGAGATGCCGGACTGGGCGCTCCTCCGCATCCCTCCTATCGATTATCAAGACATCATTTATTACGCTGCCCCAAAGCAAAAAGAGGGGCCGAAGAGCATGGACGAGGTGGACCCCGAATTGCTCAAGACCTTCGACAAGCTGGGCATTCCGCTTGAGGAGCAGAAGGTACTGAGCGGCATGGCGGTGGATGCCGTCATGGACAGCGTCTCGGTGAAGACCACCTTCAAGGAGAACCTCGCGGAAAAGGGCATTATCTTCTGCTCGTTCAGCGAGGCGGTGCAGCATCACCCTGATTTGGTGCAGAAGTATCTCGGAAGCGTGGTGAGTTACCGCGATAATTTCTTTGCGGCACTCAACTCGGCGGTCTTCTCCGACGGGTCGTTCATTTACATCCCGAAGGGCGTGCGCTGCCCCATGGAGCTTTCCACCTATTTCCGAATCAATGCGCAAAACACGGGGCAGTTCGAGCGCACCCTCATTGTGGCGGACGACGAATCCTACGTCTCTTACCTCGAAGGGTGCACCGCCCCGATGCGCGACGAGAACCAGCTCCATGCCGCCATCGTGGAAATCATCGCCCACGACCATGCCGAGGTGAAATACTCGACCGTGCAGAACTGGTATCCGGGCGACAAGGAGGGGAAGGGCGGAATCTACAACTTCGTCACGAAGCGCGGCCTCTGCAAAGGCGAAGGCAGCAAGATTTCGTGGACGCAAGTGGAAACCGGCTCCGCTATCACCTGGAAATACCCCAGTTGCATCCTTGCGGGCGACAATTCGGTGGGCGAGTTCTACTCCGTCGCCGTGACGAACAATTACCAGCAGGCCGATACGGGCACGAAGATGATTCACTTGGGGCGGAACACGCGCAGCACGATTGTCTCGAAAGGCATCTCCGCCGGGCATAGCCAGAACAGCTACCGTGGGCTGGTGAAGGTCTCGCCACGCGCCGAGGGGGCACGCAACCACAGCCAGTGCGACAGCCTTTTGCTCAGTCCCACCTGCGGCGCGCACACGTTCCCTTACGCCGACATACAAAACGAAACGGCAATCGTAGAACACGAGGCGACCACCAGCAAAATCAGCGAGGAGCAGCTCTTCTACTGCCAGCAGCGCGGTATCTCGACCGAAGAGGCCGTGGGACTTATCGTCAACGGGTATGCTCGCGAAGTGATGAACAAGCTCCCGATGGAATTTGCCGTCGAAGCGCAGAAATTGCTCAGCATCTCACTCGAAGGAAGCGTCGGATGAGGCTTATGCAGCCCTGCAATCCTCTCCCTGAGGCTCAGCGGACAAATTTCCCCAAGGAAATTCTTTCACTGAGGCTCAGCGGACAAATTTCCCCAAGGAAATTCTTTCACTGAGGCTCAGCGGGCAAATTTCCCCAAGGAAATTCCTTCACTGAGGCTCAGCGGGCAAATTTCCCTAAGGAAATTCCTTCACTGAGGCTCAGCGGGCAAATTTCCCTAAGGAAATTCCTTCACTGAGGTTCAGCGAACAAATTTCCCTAAGGAAATTCTTTCACTGAGACTCAGCGGGCAAATTGCAGCAAAACAAAGAGGGTACAGGCTTCTAAAAAGAAAATCGAATGAGAGCGAAGCGAAACAGATGGATTTGGTGCTGCCTTTGGGCGTTTTGCCCGCTCGGCGGACTGCAAGCGCAGTTTTGCACGGGCGACGACGAAGGCGGGGCGCGATGGGGATTGGAATACACGGGCGGCGTGATGGTCAAGCCGCTCCTGCAGGAAAATCCGCAGCAGGTATCGACGGGCCGCGGGCAATGGCAGTCGGTGCGCGGCGAATATTTTTTGCCGAAGAAATGGAGTATCCAAGCGGGATACTATCGTACGACATTGGATTATGGGCACACGAACCGGACGATGGAAGGTATCTCGATAGGTGCCAAGCGTTATTTCGTCCCCAACGACTGGCTGGTGCAACCCTACGTGGGTGCGGCGTGGCAATTCAACTGGAGCGGACGGCGCGAAGAATATACGTCCGGCTGGGAATCAGTCGGACAATCGGTTGTGGTTCGGCAAACGGCAGTTAATCCGCGCGTAACGTTCGTGCCATCGGTAGGCGTCGATGTGTACCTTTTCTCATCGGTCGCGCTGGTGGTGCGATATGATTTGGGTATCGGAATCGATTCGCGAACCCGCATCGAGGCCACAACCAACGACGGCACGACGTTCCGGATAAAAGATAAAGGCCTCTACCACGGGCTGAGCCTGGGAATCAGGCTGACCTTCCCGATGCACTTCTCCGAGCGGGATTTGCAGAGCGTAGGCGGACTCGGCGGACTCCTATTCGACTTGTGGGACGAAAGCCTCGACCGGAAATTACAAGAACAGATATTATATCGATAAGAACAAGAAAACAAAGAATAAAAAGAATATAGGTTAAAGAATCGTATGTTAGAGATAAAGAACTTACATGCCAACATCAATGGCAAGGAAATATTAAAGGGCATCAACCTCTCGGTGAAAGCAGGCGAGGTACATGCCATTATGGGCCCGAACGGATCGGGCAAAAGTACGTTGAGCAGCGTGCTGGTGGGTAATCCGGCCTTCACGGTGACGGAAGGCGAAGTGACATTCAACGGCAAAGACCTCCTCGCGTTCTCGCCCGAAGACCGTAGCCGCGAGGGGATCTTCCTGAGCTTCCAATATCCGGTCGAGATTCCGGGCGTGAGCATGGTAAACTTCATGCGGGCAGCCGTGAACGCGCACCGCGAATACAAAGGACTTCCGCCCGTATCGGCCACTGATTTCCTGAAGATGATGCGCGAAAAACGTGCCATCGTGGAGTTGGACAACAAACTAGCCAGCCGGAGCGTGAACGAAGGATTCTCAGGCGGAGAAAAGAAGCGGAACGAGATATTCCAAATGGCGATGCTCGAACCGAAGCTCTCCATCCTCGACGAGACAGACAGCGGACTCGACATCGACGCCCTGCGCATCGTGGCAAGCGGAGTGAACAAGCTAAAACGGGCCGACAACGCCACCATCGTCATCACCCACTACCAGCGCCTCCTCGATTACATCAAGCCCGACATCGTGCATGTGCTCTACAAAGGGCGCATCGTGAAAACGGCCGGCCCGGAACTGGCACTTGAACTGGAAGAACGAGGCTACGACTGGATAAAGAAAGAATTCGAATAATTGACAAGCTGTTTTATGAAAGCTGAACAACAATACATAGACCTTTTCTCCCAATGCGAGGATTTGATTTGCCGCAAAAGCGCGCCGGTACTGAATGCACTTCGGGCGGAAGCGTTTGCCGAGTTCGAACGACTGGGATTTCCTTCGCTGAAAGGGGAAGATTATAAATACACCGACGTGGCGAGAGCCTTCGCTCCCGACTATGGATTGAACCTGAACCAGCTGGAGATTCCGGTGAATCCCTACGACGTGTTCCGTTGCGACGTGCCTAACTTAAGCACTTCGCTGTATTTCGTCGTGAACGATATGTTCTATAATAAAGCATTACCCAAAGCGCACCTGCCGGAAGGCGTTTATGCCGGTGGACTGGCCGAGTTCGCACAGCAATACCCGGAAGTGGCCGGACGTTATTACGGAAAAGCAGCCGCATTGGCCATGAATGGCATGACGGCACTCAACACCATGCTAGCGCAAGATGGTTTCGTGGTGTACGTTCCCAAAGCCACAGTCGTAGAACGTCCTATCCAATTAGTAAATGTCTTCCGAAGCGACGTGGACACGATGGCCAACCGCCGCATCCTTTTCATTGTCGAAGAAGGAGCCGAAGCGAAACTCCTCGCGTGCGACCATAGCATCGACGACGTGAAGTTCCTTTCCAACCAAGTCGTTGAGCTCTTTGCCGGCGCCAACGCCCGCGCCGATTACTATGACCTGGAGGAGAGTAGCGTGTCGACTACCCGTTTCTCATCGCTCTACGTAAAGCAAGCAGCAAACTCAAACGTAGTGGTCAATGGTATCACCTTGACGAACGGCCTGACGCGCAACAACTATCACGTTTCGTTGGAAGGCGAAGGAGCTGAGATTTCGCTCTGTGGTATGTCAGTGCTCGACCGCGAACAACAGTTGGATACTTACTCGCACGTAACACACCACGTTCCACGTTGTACATGTAATGAATTATTCAAGAACGTCCTGAACGACCACGCCGTCGGTGTGTTCAGTGGACGTATCCTCGTAAAGCAAGGGGCAGATAAGACCTCTGCCTACCAGACGAACCGCAACCTCTGCACCACACGCGAATGCCGCATGTACAGCAAACCGCAATTGGAAATCTATGCCGACGACGTCAAATGCTCGCATGGGATGACTACCGGCCAATTGGACGAGAATGCCCTCTTTTATATGCAGAGCCGCGGTATTTCACGCGAGGAGGCGCGCATGTTGCTAAGCGTCGCTTTTACCTCCGACGTCATTGAGCATATCCGCGTAGACGCACTGAAAGACCGCCTACATAAATTAGTTGAGAAGCGATTCCGCGGCGAATTGGCCAAATGCGCCGGTTGTCGAATCTGTAAATAAAATGACATATTGCTGTCATGATTTTGTAATGGATAAGGTTTTATATTTGCACTCAAAAGTTTAGGGGTTGTATCCTTGAATATTTCTATTTTTAGTGCATGGCCATTATCCCGAAAGCGTAGTAGGGATAATGGTTTTTTCGTATCTTTGGAGCTGTTTTAATAGCATAGGAGAAAACATTATGTTAGATATACAAACTATTCGGGAAGATTTCCCCATCCTTTCGCATCAAGTATATGGAAAACCGTTGGTCTATCTGGACAATGCGGCCACAACACAGAAACCGCGCTGCGTAGTGGAAAAGATTGAAAAGGGTTATTATAATGTAAATGCCAATATTCACCGGGGTGTCCATTTCTTAAGCCAAGAAGCAACTGAAGCACACGAAGAAGCGCGACAAACGGTACAGCACTTCCTAAATGCCCGTTCGTCGAATGAAATCGTCTTCACGCGCGGCACAACGGAATCCATCAATCTGGTAGCTTCCAGTTTTACGGACGAATGTATGTCGGCGGGCGACGAGGTGATTCTTTCCGTTATGGAACATCATTCCAACATCGTGCCCTGGCAAATCCAAGCAGCCAAAAAGGGTATTACACTTCGTGTCATCCCGATGAACGAACGAGGCGAATTGCAGTTGGATGAATACAAAAAGCTTTTCACCGAACGGACGCGATTAGTTGCCGTAACGCAGGTCTCGAATGTCCTTGGAACGGTAAATCCTGTGAAGGAAATCATCGCTATCGCTCACGAACAAGGCGTGCCAGTATTGGTAGACGGCGCCCAATCGACTCCGCACATGAAGGTGGACGTACAAGATTTGGATGTCGAGTTCTACGTCTTTTCCGGACATAAGATTTATGGCCCCACAGGTATTGGCGTACTTTACGGGAAAGAAGAATGGCTTGACCGCTTGCCTCCTTACCAAGGGGGAGGCGAAATGATCGCTTCCGTCTCGTTCGAGAAAACGGTATTTGGCGAACTGCCGTTCAAATTCGAAGCAGGAACGCCCGACTTCATTGGAAGCACTGCCCTTGCGGAAGCACTTCGCTATGTGGAAAAACTGGGAATGGATCATATTGCTATGTACGAACAAGAGTTGCTCCGCTATGCTACCGAGCGTCTTTCAGCTATCGAAGGAATGCGCATCTTGGGGACTGCTGCAGATAAGGGAGCCGTGCTCTCTTTCCTCGTCGGTTCGATTCATCATTATGATATGGGCATGTTGCTCGACCATCTGGGCATCGCCGTCCGCACCGGACACCATTGTGCTCAGCCGCTCATGCAAGCCTTAGGCATCGAAGGTACCGTCCGTGCCTCTTTCTCGTTCTATAATACGAAAGAAGAAATCGACATCTTGGCGGAAGGTATCGAACGGATCCGGAAGATGTTTTAATATTATCTCTATAACAAAAAACTCCTGCAACCACGAGGATTACAGGAGTTTATATCTAAAGAAGAATCTTTTTACTTCTTCATTGCCTCTTCGATAGCCACTGCAACAGCCACCGTTGCACCTACCATCGGGTTGTTACCCATTCCGAGGAAGCCCATCATTTCTACGTGTGCTGGAACAGATGAAGAACCAGCGAACTGTGCGTCGGAGTGCATACGACCCATCGTGTCGGTCATACCGTAAGATGCAGGACCTGCTGCCATGTTATCCGGATGCAATGTACGTCCCGTACCACCACCAGAAGCTACAGAGAAGTACGGCTTGCCAGCCAATACGCGTTCTTTCTTGTAAGTTCCGGCAACTGGGTGCTGGAAGCGAGTCGGGTTCGTAGAGTTACCCGTGATAGAAACATCTACATCTTCCTTCCACATGATGGCTACACCTTCGCGAACATCATCAGCGCCGTAGCATTTTACTTTTGAACGGAGACCGTCTGAGTAAGGGATTTCTTCTACGACATTCACTTCGCCCGTCATGTAATCGAACTGAGTCTGAACGTAAGTAAAGCCGTTGATACGAGAGATAATCTTCGCAGCGTCTTTACCCAGACCGTTCAAGATAACACGAAGCGGAGTCTTACGTACTTTGTTTGCCATTTCAGCAATCTTGATAGCACCTTCAGCTGCTGCAAAAGATTCGTGACCTGCCAAGAAAGCGAAGCACTTTGTTTCTTCGCGGAGCAAACGAGCTGCCAAATTACCGTGACCGATACCTACCTTACGGTCGTCAGCCACAGAACCTTTGATACAGAATGCCTGCAAACCAATACCGATAGCCTCTGCTGCATCCGCTGCATTGGTGCAACCTTTCTTAATAGCGATAGCAGCACCTACCACATAAGCCCAGCAAGCATTTTCGAAGCAGATAGGCTGCGTCTCTTTACACATTGTATAAGGGTCAAGGCCTTTCGCTTCGCAAATAGCTTTTGCGTCTTCGATGCCATTGATACCATATTCATTCAAAACCGCGTTGATATGATCGATTCTGCGGTCGTAACTTTCAAATAAAGCCATATTCTTTTTACTTTTTAAAATTCTTTTGTACGAGAAATAATGAAACTAAGAAATTGAAAACCAGCACGCCTCCACAACAAGCTACGAAGAACGCCATCCAAGGCTTCTCTCCTTTCATCACAAAATAAGTGATACCTGTCCCTACTACTGTAATCAGGATAAGCCCGATGAGGATTCGTGTCAAGATTTTCTTATTCATTACGAGGATCGATATATTTTACTGCGTCTTTGAAACGTCCGTAAGTACCTTTAGCCTTAGCCAATGCTTCGTTGGCATCTACACCTTTCTTCACCATATCCATGAACTTGCCTAGGTGAACAAATTCATAACCGATTACTTCATCGTTTGCATCTAAAGCCATGCGTGTGCAATAACCTTCTGCCATTTCCAAGTAACGAGTTCCTTTTACTTTTGTACCGAACATCGTACCTACTTGGCTACGAAGACCTTTTCCTAAATCTTCCAAAGAAGCGCCAATAACCAAACCGCCTTCCGAGAAAGCTGATTGCGTACGACCGTAAACAATCTGAAGGAACAATTCACGCATTGCTGTATTGATAGCGTCACAAACCAAATCTGTATTCAGAGCTTCCAGCAATGTCTTACCCGGGAGAATTTCAGATGCCATAGCTGCCGAGTGCGTCATACCCGAGCAACCTAATGTTTCCACCAATGCTTCTTCAATGATTCCGTCCTTCACGTTCAGCGTTAATTTACAAGCACCCTGCTTCGGAGCGCACCAACCGATACCGTGAGTCAAACCTGAAATGTCAGTAATCTGAGTTGCTCTCACCCATTTTCCTTCTTCTGGAATCGGAGCGCAAGGATGGTTAGCGCCCTTTTTCACAACACACATGTGTTGCACTTCATGTGAATAAACCATAATCGCTAATTTATTTATGTTTCTAATAACACTAAAACCTTGTAATCTCACTTTTTATATAAGACCCTACAAAGGTAGATATTTTTATTGGCTCCGGCAATATGCACCCCTATTTTTTTGACATAATCTTTGTTTGCTGCCTACGGACAAAAACGTTTCCTGTTGACAATTTTTGTTTTCCTCCTTTTCTATTCTCCACGTATCGTCGATATTTTTATATCTTTAGGTTGAAGATACATAAATATCGACGATATTTATACAAACATCGTCGATACGCCAAGAATTGTTCAGCATAAAAGAAAGTTTTCTTGCCCGACTTGAAAAGTTTTCCCCAGGCATTTCCCCTTTTCGGAATCTGCCTTTTTAGCAGTAACCTTCCTCTTTCAGGCAGAAATAATGGCAGGAATGGAATGTTAAAAAGGTACTTTGCGATACAAGATACTGTTAAGTGGGCTTTATGCGGAAAGTGAGCAGGTTAAAAGTGATAAAAAATCAAGTGCAAAAGGAATATATGTACATTTTTTGCTCTTTCTTTGTCGCATCGAAAGATAAAAAAGTGAATGTTGAACTAAACGATTGTATTATGAAAACAGTTTGGAAAGGTGTGATAGGGGTAGCCTTGGTAGCTGCCATAAGTGCCGGTACGGCTATTGGAACGAATAATTATATAATGAGTAAACAATCGTATGCGGCGGGTGACAGTACGGCGTCGGTATTCAACCAGCCGGTACGTTTGGTGAATTATAATAATGTAGCGGCCGAGAATACGGACTTCACGGCGGCGGCCGAGAGCGCTGTGCATGGCGTAGTACATATTATGGCCACCACGAATGCTTCAGAGCCTTCGATGGATGGGCGTTATGTCGACCCCTTTGAGTTGTTCTTTGGTTTCGGAGGAGGTTTTCAACGTCCTCAACCGCAACCGAAAGTAGGTTCGGGTTCGGGTGTGATTATCTCAACCGATGGATATATCATTACGAACAATCACGTGGTAGAAGGCGCGGACGAATTGGAAGTGACGTTGAATGATAACCGGAAATTCGAGGCGAAATTAATAGGTACCGATCCAGTAACAGATATCGCCTTGATTAAAATAGACGCGAAAGATTTACCAACAATCCCCTTCGGCGATTCGGAAAAGCTAAAGGTAGGCGAATGGGTATTAGCCGTTGGTAATCCTTTCAACTTGACTTCTACCGTGACGGCTGGTATTGTAAGTGCCAAAGGACGTGGCTTCACGATGACAGGCAATAATGACAAGAATAAAATCCAATCGTTCATCCAGACGGATGCTGCTGTAAATCCAGGAAACAGTGGCGGTGCATTGGTGAATACGAAAGGAGAATTGGTTGGTATCAATACCATGATTTATTCAGAGACGGGTAATTTTGCGGGATATTCCTTTGCCGTGCCTATCAGCATAGCCGGGAAAGTAGCCAGCGACTTGAAGCAATACGGTACCGTTCAGCGCGCCATGTTGGGCGTTATGATGATCGGCGTAGACGACATTATGGAAGCATTGAGCTATCCTAATATGCCCGACGAATACAAGAAGGAATATGAAGCCATGAAGGAAAAGATAAAAGTATCGGAAGGTGCTTATGTTTCCGACTTTGCCGAAAAGAGTGCCGCAAAAGCTGCAGGTATCGAGAAGGGCGATGTCATTATAGCAATCAATGGCACGAAGGTGAAATCCAGTCATACACTGCAAGAACAGATTAACAAGTATCGCCCAGGTGATAAAGTAAAAGTGACGGTAAATCGCCAAGGGACAGAGAAAACCTTCGAAGTGGAACTGAAAAATGCAGAAGGTAGCACGCGGGTCATTGAGGCAGTCAAAGGAAACAGTGCCGATGTTTTAGGTGCCGCATTCGAACCATTGAGCAACCAGCAAAAACGCGAACTGGGTGTAAGCTACGGTATCGAAGTAACGGGATTACTGAATGGTAAGTTGCGTGATGCAGGTATCAAGAAAGGATTTATCATCATGGTCGTAAACGATCAAAAGATTTCTGCGCCCGAACAGCTGGAAAAGATGGTAGACCGTCTTTTGAAGAGTTCATCTGATGAACGGTTCTTGGTCATCAAAGGCTTCTATCCAGAAAATGGAAGGACGAAAATCTACGCAATCGACTTAAATGAATAAATAAATTTCCTGAAAAAGCAAATTTTCGGGAAAGAATTTGGTTAAATGATTATAATTAGCTGGGCGTGTGAAGCGTCCAGCTAATACCATTTGAAGAAAAAGTATTACTTTTGCAGTCTGTATTTTCAATTTAATTCGCTGGATGAGACAATTAAAAATTACAAAGTCCATAACCAACCGCGAAAGCGCTTCATTGGATAAGTATCTTCAGGAAATTGGCCGAGAAGATCTTATCACAGTAGAAGAGGAAGTTGAGTTGGCACAGGCAATCAAAAGAGGAGACCGTAAAGCATTAGAGAAGTTGACAAGAGCGAATTTGCGTTTCGTGGTATCCGTCGCTAAACAGTATCAAAACCAAGGATTAAGTTTGCCAGACTTGATAAATGAAGGCAACTTAGGTTTGATTAAAGCGGCAGAGAAGTTCGATGAAACACGAGGCTTTAAGTTCATTTCCTATGCCGTATGGTGGATTCGCCAATCTATTTTGCAAGCATTAGCAGAGCAAGCACGTATTGTTCGTTTGCCATTGAATCAGGTAGGTTCGTTGAATAAAATCAGCAAAGCCTTTTCCAAATTCGAACAAGAAAACGAACGTCGCCCATCGCCTGAAGAGCTTGCAGAAGAATTGGATATACCAGTGGATAAGATTTCCGATACGATGAAAGTGTCAGGCCGTCATATCTCGGTCGACGCTCCTTTCGTAGAAGGTGAAGACAATAGCCTGCTGGATGTGCTTGTGAACGACGACGCTCCGATAGCCGACCGGTCGTTGATGAACGAATCATTATCGAAGGAAATTGATAGAGCTCTTGCTACATTGACCGAAAGAGAAAGTGATATTATCAAAATGTTTTTCGGTATTGGGTGTCAAGAAATGACATTGGAAGAGATTGGCGACAAGTTTGGTCTCACTCGTGAGCGCGTCCGCCAAATCAAGGAAAAAGCCATCAGAAGATTAAGACAAGGAACGCGTAGCAAACTCCTCAAATCGTATTTGGGTTAATCTCGTAGAGAGATTCATACGAAAAAAGCTTCTTATCCCAAAAGATAGGAAGCTTTTTATTTATACCTATATTGGGCGGCAAACATAACTATATTCCGGCTCAGTAGAAATTTAGTGGGGATAAATTTGTTAGTTTGAAGAACAAACCTTTATTTTGCAGTATGGAAAACGATTATTTGAACATACTTGCCGGTATTGTACTCCC
>NZ_NFJB01000050.1 GCF_002159645.1 Parabacteroides sp. An277
ATAAATTTAGTTTTTAATAAAGTAAATAGTTAGCTGCAAGAGTGCCCCTCGCGAGAGTCGCCGCAGCCAGATTGTAAATAAATTAGTATAATAAAAAGTTCTATTCAAAACGCGCTCCCGTCTGCGAAGACCGGGGCGCGTTTCTTTTTGGCGCCTAGCCTGTTGGCGCTTTACCATCCGTCCTATCCTTAGTTCTTATCCTTTTAAACATACGAAATTATGCCTATAGGGATATTCTATTATCTCTATTGGGATAAATTATTATGCCTATAGGGATATGAACTCAGGACAGGACGGGCGGCGAAGTGCCAGCAGGGCGGATGTAAAACGAACAGAAAAATATCCCGTCTCATGCAACCTTTTCCTTCCACCCTTCGTATATATAAACGAAAGAAGTTTCTTACGAGGACATGAACGAATCGATACAAACACTGATTGAAGGATGCCGGCGAAAAGAACGGCGGGCGCAACAGGCTATCTACGAACGGTATGCCCGGCGGTTGTACGTCGCCTGCCTACGCATCACCGGCAATCCGGCCGACGCGGAAGAGGCCATGCAGGACGCGTTCCTGAAGGCTTTCGGACGCATCGAACAGTTTGATAGCGAACGATGCTTTGCGGCTTGGCTCCAACGCATTGCGGTGCGGACGGCCATCGACCATCTGCGCGTGCAACCGGAAACCTGGGAAGCCTTGCCCGACGGTTATACCGAGCAGGCGGAAGAGGAGACGGCAGACGAGGAGCAGGTGCAGCTGACCGTCGAAGCCATCCGCCGCGCGATGCAACAGTTGGCCAACGGCTATCGGGTCATCCTCTCGCTCTACCTGTTCGAAGGATACGACATGGACGAGATTGCCTCTATCTTGAAACTTCAGCCCGCCAGCGTACGCAGCCAGTACCTACGCGGGAAACGGAAATTGGTTGAACTTATACGAAACGAAGCATGGACAGATTGAAAGACTTTATAGAAAAGAACCGGGAAGCGTTCGAACACGAACCCCTCCCCGAAGGACATGAGACCCGCTTTCGGCAACGTCTGGACGAAGCTTTCCCCGAAAAGAGGACGAGGCGATTCGCGCTCCGCGGATGGGCCGTTCCGGTGGCCGCTGCGCTCATCGGGTGGCTTTGTTGGCAATTCCCGGCACTGTGGTCGGGAACAGATTCGACCGCCGTATGTGAGCTGCACACGGAAGTAGCCGAACTGCGTACCTATTACCAAATGGAAATGGACGACATCCTGATGCAAATGGAGGCATACGAAAGCCGGAATGACAATCCGGCCTACCGCACACTCCTGGAAGAGAGCCGGAAGATTACGCACGCTTGCAACCGGTTCGATGCGCAAGTCCTGCCTACGCTCCCTTGTTCCGACGAAGCCGTGCAGGCCATTCAACAGCAATATGGCAATAGCCTCAACAGCTTACATATATTATATGCACAAATGCAACGACTCGAAAAATCAACTATTAAATAAATAAGTATTCCTATGAACACCATTCCTCACCACAACACATGGAGCCTATTGCTCCTGATGTTATTCATTTGTACGAATTTCGCGTGGGGCGAACCGCAGGAAGCCATACGCAAAAAAGAGTTCAACCAATCGTATGCGGCTCGGCCCGGCAATCAATTGGCCATTGAGAACAAGTACGGCAACATCACCATCACGCATTGGCAGAAAGACGAGATAGCCATCCGCGTAGTGGTCGAAGCCAAAGCGCGAAGCGAGGCGCAAGCCCAAAAGATGCTCGAACGCATTGATATCACACTCAAGAAATCAGGCTCAGTCGTGCTGGGAGCGACCGAGATTCACGCATCGGATGGCAACAACGGCAGTTTCTCGATAAACTACTATGTCAGCATGCCGACGTGGATTGATTTGAATTTGCACCAGAAATATGGTAACATCCTTTTGCCGAAAGAGAACAACAAAGGGAAATGCCTCCTCGAGGTGAAATATGGCAACATAGAAGGCGGCACGTTTACGCAACCGCTCGAAGTGGAAGCTAAATACAGCAATGTGTCGCTTGGGAAATTAACTACGGGTAACCTCCTATTAGGATATAGCGGAAAAACGACCATCGCTCAAGCCGAAAACCTGCACATCGACAGCAAATATTCCAACTTGGAAATCGGTGAAGTGGGTACGCTCATGCTCGATAAGAAATATGGGCAAATCCATATTCGCAAAGTCAATAACCTACAGGTCGACATGAAATACAGCAACATGACCGTAGAGCAATTGGATCGTCAACTGACATGCACAGAATTGGGATACGGCAACCTCGACATCACGAAGGTCGCCTCCACGTTCGCCTCCATTGAGGTAGAATCCCATTACGGGAATCTTTACCTTGGCATCCCGCTCAAAGCCTCGTTCAAGCTCAAAGCCGAAGACATGGAGTACGGAGATTGCGAGATTTCTTCCAAATTCAATAAAACACACTACGAAGTAAACGATGATTCCGCCTATTACGAAGTGAACCATGGCCGCGACGGCGTGATTGAATTCGACGGCGGAGGCTACGGACACATTACCGTAGGCGCCTTAGAGTGAGAGTTTCATTCCTTCGAAAGCGAGGAGCGTGCCGGGAAACACGGCATCCGCTTCTTGCTTGAGAGGGGCCAATTCCTCATAACGGGCGGAATAATGCCCCACGACCAATTTCTTCGCACCGGCTTCTCGGGCAATCGTCGCGGCTTGCCGGGCTGTCGAATGGGCTGTCTCGCGGGCACGGATGGCATCACATTCCATAAACGTCGCTTCATGATATAGCCAGTCGACGCCTTCCAGATAAGGGACAATTTTCGGGGAATAAGCCGTATCCGAACAATAGGCATATTTACGGGCCGGCGCGGCGGGGCGCGTCAGGCGGTTATTCGGAATCACACGTCCGTCCGGCGTCACAAAATCAGCTCCCTGCTTGATGTGCTGCAATTCGCGTACCGGCACCTGATAGAAATCCACCATCTCCCGAATGATATGCGGTTCCTTTTGCTTCTCCACAAACAAATAACCGCAACAAGGTATCCGGTGTTTCAAGGGAATGGAATAAACCGAAACCGACCGGTCCTCCATCACCAGTCCGTACTTCGACGCATCTACCGGATTAAAATGCACGGCAAAGGGCAAACCCTGGCAAAAGAGACGAAGAAACGACTCCACATATTCGCCCAGCGCGGCCGGCCCATGAATCCACAATTCACCATTCCGCCCCAACATGCCCAGCGTCGAGACCAATCCCGGCAATCCGAAGCAATGGTCGCCATGCATGTGCGAGATGAACACATGGTTCAACCGGGCGAATTTGATGCGCGTCCGCCGCATCTGCAATTGCGTCCCCTCGCCGCAATCAATCATATACAATTTATCGCGCAAATCAACCACTTGCGAAGAGGCCAAATGGCGGGTAGTAGGCAAAGCCGAACCGCAGCCTAAGATATGTACCGTGAAATCTGCCATCACACTTTTTAATTAGGAACGCAAAGATATAAGAAATTCGGCATTACTCTGTGAAAAATCACAAAAAAACATCCTCCTCCTTGCTTTTTATCAAGGAATATGCTTACATTTGCCTCGCTGTCCTTATTAGATAGTTATTATTATCATCTTAAAATGGTTATTTAAACATTCGCTATAACCTTAGCTAACTTTTTCTTTTTGTTTAAAACGGTTAAATGTAGAAACGGCCCAGCGTGAGCTTCGCCGTTTCTTGTTTTTAATAGGAAGAAATAGAACCGAAAAAAATTTCCCCCAATCACTTGTTTCACACAGAAAAACGTCTACCTTTGCATAAAAATCAGAATTTTGCAGTATGGAAAAATTTAGGGAACAACAAGAACAGCTGAAAGAGGCCAGAGAAGCACGCAAATTAAGCCGTGAGAAATTAGGTAGTTTCTTCTACGACTTGGCAAAAATCGTTTTTACGACGTTGGTCGTGGGGACTGTGGTCTCAATCGTAACCGGACCGCTTGAGTTAACGAACTGGATTCTATTATCCATTGGCGCAATGGCTACCGCATTATTGGCATTTATGGGTTATAAAATAATAAATATAAAGATATGGAACTATTAATTGCACTGTATTCATTAATCTGCATTGTCTGCATCGGTTTCTTGCTTTGGTTCCGGACGAAATCGGGGAAGAAATGGTTGCGGGATTTATAACTACCTGTTTTTAGGAGCGGCGGAGATTTCCGCAAGCCTCCCGCCGATTGCAGGAAGCCGGAGGGATTCTCCGCAACCCTCCCGCAGACTGCAGGAAGCCGGAGAGATTTTCCGCAAACCTCCCGACGATTGCAGGAAGTCGGAGAGATTTTCCACAAACCTCCCGACGATTGCAGGAGGTCGGAGAGATTTTCCGCAAGCCTCCCGCAGATTGCAGGAAGTCGGAGAGATTTTCCGCAAACCTCCCGCAGATTGCAGCAAGTCAGCGGAGATTCCCGCCGGAATTATTTATATGCTGCAAAAACGTTTCTTCGATGTGGAAACTTTGCAAATTGACATTTTTACCCCATTATATTCTTCGTTCTTTTTGCTTGATCAAAAAGAACCAAAAAATCAAGGCTTACACTCCAGCGGCTACAAATGGGAGCGTTCCACTAAAATCTCGGAAACTCGCGCTTCGCGCTCAAACAGCCGAGATTTCTTTACGCTCCACGCCCCATTTGCTTCACGCCGCTTCCGTTAGGCCGAATCAATGGACAATCGACAATGGAGAATTGACCATTGGTTCCTTTTATTAAAATGGATCCTATGAATCTTATTATAATTAATGTATAGCTAAAGAATCCTATCCAAATAAAAGTAATTGTCAATTATCCATTGCCCATTCTCCATTGAACTGGCCTACGGCTGGTGGACGTCAAGCGAGTGACCGGAACGGAGCGGCCGGGAGCGTCGCTGTCTGAGCGAAGTGAGTTGCGACGTGAACAGCGGAGTGCAGGGAACGAGTAGCCCAGCAGCCGCAGCCTTGAACTTTTGGTTCTTTTCTTTCAAGAGAAAAGAACGGAAAATTCAATACGCATGTGTATGCTCGTCTCCCATCTCGGTACGGTTAATGCCCCGGATGTCTATCGCCCGCCAAGCAAAGAAGATGTAGGCGATGACGAAGGGGATGAGGATGGAGACGTAGCTCATCACCTCGAGCGTGAAGAGGCTGGAGCTGCTGTTCTGTATCGTAAGCGAGCTTTGCAGGTCGGCCAGCGAAGGGTAATAAGCCGTATGGTTGAGTCCGGCGCAAAGGAGCAAGGACGTCACCGTCAAGACCGTACCCGGACCAGCGAACCATATCCCCTGCCGACATCCTTTCTGGAAGAGTGTCTTCCCTATGCCAAACAAAACTCCCACGACGCCCACCAAGAACATGCCCAATACCCAAGGCATCTCAAGCAGGTTGTGCAAATACTTTTGCGGCTCCATATACACCTCTTGCGTGATAGGATCTACGGCAAAGCCTTCCGTCAGCAACAGGTAGAAAAGGAACAAGAGGAAGAAGATGAGGAATGCGCTGCTCTCCTTCTTCAGATGCCGGCGACAACGGGCGTCAATCTCCGCATCGTTAATATTATTAATGAAATAGAGCAAAGCCAACACACGCGCCAAGCAAAGGACTGCCACGCCAAGCATGAGGTTCCAGATATTCGTGACGGCTTCCAACCCGTGCCACGGCGTCGCCCATTGAGAGATAATGGGCATCGAAAGATCGGTCAAATGCTCTTTATTGACTACAAACTCGGCTCCTGTGAAAAATGTCGCCACGGCTGTCCCTAAAAGCAACGGACCGGCGATACCATTAATTATCAAGAATACCTGATACGTGCGTTTCCCCAGCAAATTTCCCTTCTTCGCTTGGTATTCGTAAGAGACGGCTTGCAAGACGAAGCAGAGCAGTATCAGCATCCATACCCAATAAGCGCCCCCGAAACTGGTAGAATAAAACAAAGGGAAAGAGGCGAAGAAAGCGCCGCCGAAGGTAACGAGCGTCGTAAAGGTGAACTCCCATTTGCGCCCGGTCGAATTGAGAAGCATCTTTTGCTGCATTTCGGTTTTCCCGATTTGGAAGAGAAGCGATTGCCCGCCCTGTACGAAGAGTAAGAACACCAGTAATCCGCCCAATAGCGATACTAAAAACCACCAATATTGTTGCAAGAATAAATAATCTGAATTTTCCATCGTATTGTTATTTAATAGTGAGTGATTCATCGTTTGTTTCCGGTCCCTGCTGGATAGCCTTGAGCAGGATGCGAATCTCGGCTATAAGCAAGACCGTGAATAAACATAAGAAAAGGAAGAAAGTGGTCTGCACAGCCGAAGCCTCCAACCGCGACACGCTCGCCACCGTCGGCAGGATATCCTGTATCGCCCAAGGCTGACGACCTACTTCAGCCACAATCCATCCGGCTTGCCCCGCGATATAAGCCAACGGGATGCTCCACAATGCCACATAGTGCATCCACTTCTGCCCCACCAACTTCTGGCCACGCAGTAACAAAAGGGTCGCCACAAAGAGCAAGATTAAATAGCCTCCCAAAATCACCATGAGGTGAAAAGCATAGAAAGTCATACCGACCGGCGGAATCAATTCGTCGGCCGACTTCAAATAACCATACCCAAAGTAAGGGAAGTTGGCATCCAACGTAGTGCGATGCAATAACATAGAGGCCTCATCGTTCGCCTCTTTCGCCTTCCGATAATCAGCTAAAGCTTGAATAGCAATGCGTCCTTTGGCGATTTTCTCTTCGGCAGAGAGAGCCGTTGATCCATCTTTCAGCGTATAACCTCCTTCGACCAAGTCTTTCATGCCCGGAACAAAGGCATCGGATTCGCGCTCGGCCAAAAGGGAAAGCATCTTTGGGATTTCTATTTTAAAAAGGAAGGGCTCCTCGGTACCGTCATAGCTCGTCCGATTCGGATTTAAAACCCCCACGCCTACTAATCCAGCACCCTCCGTACCTTCATACAAACCTTCCATCGCGGCAAGCTTCATCGGTTGCTTTTGAGCAACTTGATAGGCCGACCCGTCGCCCGTCCAAAGCAAAAGAACGGAAGCCACCAAACCGAATACCGCACCGACCCGAATACTCCGCAAGGCAAAATCCGTGTGCCGTTTCTTTAATAAATACCAGCAACTGACGCCAATCACGAACGTCGCGCCCGTCACCCAACCCGAAAGTACCGTATGGCAGAACTTATTCATCGCCACGGGCGAAAGAGCTACGGCCCAGAAGTCCATCATCTCGTTGCGTACTGAGTCAGGATTAAAGTGCATACCTGCCGGATATTGCATCCAGGAGTTAGCAATGAGAATCCAAAGCGCGGAAAGCGTAGCGCCTATGATGGTGAGCCATGTCGACGCCAAGTGCGCTCGCTTGCTTACTTTTTCCCAGCCAAAATACATAATCGCAATAAATGTCGCCTCCATGAAAAAGGCCACAATACCCTCAATGGCCAACGGAGCACCAAAGATATCGCCTACAAACCAGCTATAGTTCGACCAGTTTGTACCAAACTCAAACTCCAGTATCAAACCTGTCGCGACCCCAATCGCAAAGTTAATACCAAACAATTTCATCCAGAATTGCGCCGTGTTCTTCCAATGCGCCTCTCCAGTCTTTACATACAAAGTCTCCATAATGGCTTGGATAATACCCAGTCCCAACGTCAAAGGGACGAAAAGCCAATGATACATAGCCGTCAACGCAAATTGCGCCCGCGACCAATCAATCAACGCCGTATCCATACTTAATACCCTATCTTAAATTAGAAATTAGAATTTGCTCGTTCGACCAACTCAGTAGAGACATACGCCTCTTTCTCTTCCTCCGCAAGTCCACCTAAAAAGTCGGGAAAGAAGAACAACTTCAAGATGAAAAACATCACAAACAGCTTAACCAAGATAATAAGCCACAATACTTTACCCAGCTTCATATCCCGAAAACCCTCCGCATAAAACGCGTATATCTTCTTTAATCCCATTCCCATATCGCTTGCTTGTTGGTTAAAATTGGGTTAAAGGTAGCAAAAAAAACGCCTCGTTCTACCATCTTTCCGCATCTTATTTTTCAAAGGTACCCTTACCAAACTTTTCAAGCAAGGCATGAAAAATTTCTTCGATGCCGAATATTTCTATAAATATCGTCGATGTTTGTACAAATATCGACGATATTTTCATATCTTCAGACTAAAGATATAAAAACATCGACGATACGCAAAGATTTATCGACGAACAAAGAAAGTTTACATGCTTGGTTTCAAACTTTAAGAGGGCGGACGGAGAAAATATAATTATATGAAAAAGATACAGCACTTCCGGAACAATCTACATCTTTCAATTGTATTGATGATATAGATTTAATGAGAAATGAATATGAAAAGGTTAGTGATTTTATTGATGTCGTTCTTTTTGATAGGAACGGGAATAGCGTTGGCACAAGACGTAAGTACGAAACAGAGCGCAAAAGAGGCACGAGCTGCAGCTAAAGAAGCGCGCCAAAAGGCAAAAGAAGCGGAAAAGGCCGCCGAGGAAGCCGAAGAGAAAGCCATGTGGGAAGAGGCGAAAGCGGCTCTCGAAGCGCATGATTTCGTATTGGAAGCCGAACGCGTGGAATTCAAACGGGGCACGTTCGCCTATGTCACGCCGAGCATGAACTTTGTCTCGCTCATCGACAACGAGGCGACGGTGCAATTATCTTTCAACGGACCATTTGCGGGTCCGAATGGCGTAGGTGGCATCACGGTAGAAGGAACACCGTCGAACATCAAAATAAAGACGGACAAGAAAGGAAACATCAACTTCTCGATGATGGTGCAAGGTATTGGTATCTCAGCTCAAGTGAGCATCCGGATGCCGGCAGGCTCAGCCCGTTGCACAGCTACGGTGATTCCGAATTTCCATAGCGCGCGGGTGACGTTTACGGGTACACTCTACCTGAGCGACAATTCGTCCGTCTTTAAAGGAAGAGCTTTGTAAAGTATTTTTTCCGCTTACTAAAAACAGAAAGCATGGGACATGGAAGCAATTTTTCATGTTTCATGCTTTATTTATGCCCATTAATGCGTACTTTTGCATGATTATCATAACAAATACTGAGATTATGCAGCTACCTTTTGAGCAGAAAGACATGAATAAGGTCCTGATGATTGGCGATAAAGTGCTCATCAAGCCTAAGAATCCGCAAACACGGACAAAGACGGGGCTTTATCTGCCGCCGACCGTCCAGGAAAAGGATAAGATACAAGTAGGTTACGTAATTAAAACAGGTCCCGGCTATCCGCTCCCGGCGCAAAACGACGAACGCGAAGTGTGGGAAAAGAAAGAAGAGGACGTACGCTATCTTCCGCTTCAAGCACAAACGGGAGACATGGCGGTATTCCTCCAGAATTCGGCCTACGAGATTAATTTGAATGACGACAAGTATTTTATTGTACCTCATGCCGCTATCTTGATGTTGGTACGCGACGAGGGATTGTTTGAGTAAGAAAGGAAATAAAACAGGATGAATAAGATTGTAAGTAAAGAATTCTTCTCAGCAAAAGTGGTAAAGCTGGAAGTAGAGGCTCCGTTGATTGCTCGTTCGCGCAAGGCGGGGCATTTTGTGATTGTCCGCGTAGGGGAAAAAGGAGAACGTATGCCGCTCACCATTGCAGAAGCCGACCCGAAGAAGGGAACCATTACCCTTGTGGTGCAAGAAGTAGGGCTTTCGTCTACGAAGTTATGCCAACTGGAAGTGGGCGACGAAATTACCGACGTGGTGGGTCCGCTGGGGCAAGCTACGCATATTGAGAAGTTTGGGACGGTAGTATGTGCCGGAGGCGGCGTAGGCGTAGCACCGATGCTTCCGATTGTACAAGCGCTAAAAGCTGCCGGGAACCGGGTAATTACGGTATTGGCAGGACGTACGAAAGAGTTGATTATCCTTGAGAAAGAGATGCGTGCCAGCTCAGATGAGGTGATTATCATGACGGATGATGGTTCGTATGGGCAAAAAGGATTGGTGACAGAGGGCGTCGAGGCGGTCATCAAGCGGGAAAAGGTAGACAAGTGCTTTGCCATCGGTCCGGCAATCATGATGAAATTCGTCTGCTTGCTGACGAAAAAGTATGATATCCCGACGGAGGTATCACTCAATACGATTATGGTAGACGGCACAGGTATGTGCGGTGCATGTCGCATCACCGTAGGCGGGAAAACGAAATTCGTATGTGTAGACGGACCGGAGTTTGATGGCCATCAGGTGGATTTCGACGAAATGCTTAAGCGTATGGGCGCTTTCAGAGAGGTGGAACGCGAAGAGATTCATAAACTGGATCCGGAAGCCGCCGAGGCCCATTCGATTACCGCATTGGAAGACCGCAACGCCCCGTGGCGCGAAGCACTTCGTAAAGCGATGAAGCCGAAAGAACGTACGGCTATCCCCCGCGTCAAAATGCGCGAACTGGATCCCGAATATCGTTCGCATACCCGCTTGGAGGAAGTAAACCAGGGATTGACACCAGAGCAAGCCGTCACGGAAGCACACCGGTGTCTTGATTGCGCGAATCCAACCTGTATGACGGGTTGTCCGGTGGGTATCAACATTCCTTCCTTCATTAAGAATATCGAACGGGGCGAGTTTCTGGAGGCGGCCCGCGTCTTGAAGGAGACCAGCGCATTGCCTGCCGTATGTGGCCGCGTCTGTCCGCAAGAAAAGCAATGCGAATCGAAGTGCATCCACTTGAAGATGGGGCACGAAGCCGTGGCGATTGGTTATCTGGAACGCTTTGCGGCCGATTACGAACGGGAGAGCGGGCATATCTCCATCCCGGTAATGGCTGAAAAGAATGGCATCAAGGTAGCGGTCGTAGGTTCGGGTCCTGCCGGGCTCTCTTTTGCGGGCGATATGGCCAAGAACGGATACGACGTCACAGTTTTCGAAGCTTTGCACGAGATTGGCGGCGTATTGAAATATGGCATTCCGGAGTTCCGCTTGCCGAATAAGATAGTAGATGTAGAGATTGAGAACCTCGCAAAGATGGGCGTACATTTCGTGAAGGATTGTATCGTGGGCAAAACCCTCAGCGTGGCGGATTTGAAGGCTGACGGCTTCCAGGGTGTTTTCGTGGCGTCGGGCGCCGGATTGCCGAACTTCATGAATATTCCGGGCGAGAACAGCATCAACATCCTCTCGTCGAACGAATACCTGACGCGCGTGAACCTGATGGATGCAGCTAACCCCGATTCCGATACGCCGGTCGCATTCGGAAAGCGGGTGGCAGTCATTGGCGGGGGCAATACGGCGATGGATTCCGTCCGTACCGCCAAACGCCTGGGTGCCGAGAAGGCCATGATTATCTATCGCCGCTCGGAAGCTGAAATGCCAGCCCGCATCGAAGAGGTGAAACATGCAAAGGAGGAGGGCGTTGAGTTCCTGACACTCCATAACCCGATAGAGTACATCGCCGACGAGCAAGGCCGCGTGAAGCAGGTCGTGCTCCAGAAGATGGAACTGGGTGAACCGGATGCTTCCGGCCGACGGAGCCCGGTGCCGATTCCCGGTGCCATTGAGACGCTGGACATCGACCTGGCGATTGTGAGCGTAGGCGTTTCGCCTAACCCTATTGTACCGCATTCGGTACCTGGTTTGGAATTAGGACGCAAAGGTACGATTGCCGTCAACGAAGAGATGGAATCGTCCGTCCCGATGTTGTTTGCCGGAGGCGATATCGTCCGCGGAGGCGCCACGGTCATCCTGGCGATGGGCGACGGAAGACGGGCGGCAGCCGCTATGCATCAGAAACTTATGGGAAAGAAAGAGTAAGATACGGACCCGACAGCCTCTGAGGTCAAGAGCACGCCGGTTCTCAGGTCTGCACCTTAAAAGCACTCAGGTCAGGACTTCGTAATCCACGAGGTCCTGACCTTTCTTATTTTCCTCAACGAAGAAGTTGGAAAAGCTCTGAAAGGGAGGTGATTTCCTTCACACTATCAGGGAGATAGAGTTGGTAAGCGTGCGGCGAAAGGCAATCAACGGAAGGATACTCCGCAGAGAAGGGTGAAGGCATGAAGCCGTTCCGAAGCAATGCATTCCGGAGCCAATAGACTGTGAGCGCATCGCCCCGCACACCCACCGGCGATTGAGGAGAAGCCATGCTCAACTGCCCCGTCCGCACATCAAACCGCACTTCACCCCGTTCGAAGAAAGAGGAAAATGCGCCCGAAAGAATTAATTCCTCCGGCATACCCGAAACCATCTCCCGCCCTTGCGCAAGCAACCACAGGCAATCGCCCATTTGAATAGCCAGTTCCAAATCGTGCGTAGAAAGCAGGATAGCCTTATGTTGTTCCGTGGCCAAGCGATGAAGGAGCGCCATCGTCTCAAGCCGACTGGTCACGTCGAGAAAGGCTGTCGGTTCATCTAACAGGATCACAGGGCATTGTTGAGCCAACGTGCGGGCAATCATGGCCTTTTGCCGCTCGCCGTCGCTCAGTTCCGAAACATAGCTATCCGCCTTATGCGCAATGCCTACCCATACCATGGATTGCTGGACGATACGCTTGTCTTCCTCGCGCAAACGACCTAAGAAATCGGTATAAGGATGACGGCCCAAGGCCACCAATTCGCGCACGGAAATCCCGCCTGCGTTGGTTTTCTCGGTCAGCACGACCCCGACCGTCGTGGAAAACTCCGCCCGCGAATAAAGCTCCAAAGGTTTGCCCAAGACGCGGATTTCACCCGCCAAAGCGGGTTGGAAACCACACAAGGTACGGAGTAACGTCGACTTTCCGGCGCCATTCAGCCCCAACAAACAGGTCACTTCGCCCACACGCAAGGACAAATGCAATCCCTGATGTACCACTTTGCGCCGGCCGCCTTTCAGCACATAGCCGATGGCCAAGTCATTCGCCTCGACGGCTAGCTTCTCTTTTCCTTCAGTTATCACCCGCTTTATCCTTTCAACTGAGTGGCTACCTTAAAACTTCCCGGTTTCGAATGCTGAACCTCGAAGGGCAAAGAATTCCAGATATTGAGAAGTTTTAGAATCCGTGCCAACTTTTCTTGCTTCTTATGGTTCAGGATATTATAATTGATGTAAGTCTTCAGGGTAAAGAATGTATTCTGCTCTTCCCTTCCGAAAATAAACCCCTGCGGGATTGTTCCATAGACCACATGACCATTCGGCTCGGCACCTATATTAATATCTATATTATGGAAAAAGAAATACCGGATAAGGTCTCCGTCAAAAGGCGTAAGATCAATATGGTTAGGCTCGATAAACCGCTGATGGAAACGCAGGAAGAAGTGCGGAATATATTTTACGACAGCCATCCGCTCACTATGGGTACGAAAACCAGAGAACGAATATGCACCTCTTCCATTATCCGCATTGAACCGAACCCAAGACAAAACCTGCAGACGCTGGACTTCCGGCCGAAAGACTTGTTTCTTGCTTACACAATAAAAATAAGTTTCCCATTTGTTCTTATTCGGCGAAGTCCACGTCCGATATGCATGAGCCGGGAACACTGGACAATGAGCGAATTTTGAACGCAACTCATCTTTCCATTTGGCTCTTTGCCAATGCTTCAACAAAGGTAAGTCCCGCATAATTTCACGAAAGGTCTCTTCTCGTGTCATACTTTCTATAAGCATAGGCTTTCTGTTTATCGTTCTATTTGTCTTTACTTTCCGCTATCATTTTCCTTTCTCTTCCCCTAATTTCCATTTAACTTGCCACTGATTTCGATTTTTTGCAATGTTTGCTACATTCTCGGTTGTAACTGTTGGAAAATATTTCAGTCCATCCCGCAAAAGCAGGTCTAATTTCGCCTTCTTTTTTTGAGAAAGGGTTTCCGGGTTGATATAGGTCTTCACCACGTAATAAAGTTCATCTTCATGGATTCCGAAAATAGTTCCTTGCTCATCAGATCCATAAAAATATTCATTTAACAAGTATGTACAGAGGAACAAGTCTTGGTTATGCAAGAAATAATAATCGATGATATCGTATTTAAATGAGGAAAGATCTATATGATTCGGTTCGATATAACGCTGGCGGTAACGCGCGAAGAAGTGTGAAATGTATTTCATCAAGAGATACCTTTTACTCATATACTCACAATAGTAAGCTCCTTTTCCATTCGCCGAATCATATTTTACATAAAAACGACAAACTGGCGCATGAGCCTTCTTTTTCTCTGTGCAATAAAACAAAATACGCCACGTAATATTTGTCATGGGGGAACGCCATGTCCGGAAGGCATAACAAGGATATACGTTGCTATGGGCAAATTTCGAACGCAGTTCGTATCCTACCTTCCAATAAGCCCATTCCCAGAGAAGCGGCAAATCTTTCATCAATTGCTCGTACACTTCTTTGAGTGACATACTTTCTACGATCATATCTTTTCGTTTAGTCTGAAGAGGATTGCCCACATACACTCGCAGGCAATCCTCCTATATTACACAATAATCAATCCGTCTTTTTAAGGATGCACATTTGTCATCTCGATTTCAAGCGTGCCGCCTTTAGCCAAATCAGCATGGCTGAAGAACGGGGTTGGGAGTTCTTGACCATTCAATTTGGCGGATTTCACATACTTGTTCTCCGGTGAATTGTTCTTTACGATGATATCGAATTGCCCTCCTGCTACTTGGATAGAGGCTTTATCGACTATCGGACGTCCGATTGTATAAAGTGGAATACCTGGACAAACCTGATAAAAGCCCATAGCACTCATGACATACCATGCAGACATCTGCCCACAATCTTCATTTCCGATAATACCATCCGGCGCATTCGTATAGAAATTGCGCATGATGAAGTCCAGACGCTCTTGTCCTTTCCAGGGCGAATCCGTCCAGTTATAAAGATAAGCCATGTGGTGGCTCGGTTCGTTTCCATGAGCATATTGTCCTATCAGACCCGTAATATCGCCCGAGGCTTCAGCACCATCTACACGCGAGGAGGTCGTAAAGAGCGTATCCAAACGAGTTTCCAATTCTTTCTTACCTCCGATTTCCTGGATATAATTGTCCATGTCGTGCGGTACGAAAAAGCTCCATTGAAAAGCATTTCCTTCCGTATAATCACTCTTCATGTGCGAAGAATAACGCGGATTAAAGGGGGTACGGAACGAACCATCGCTCATAACCGGACGCATGAATTTCGTCTCGGGATCCAAATACCGTTTATAATAATCTGCCTTTTTCAGGTATTCATCCGCCAGAGCTTGGTTACCAGCCTTGAGAGCTATCTGAGCCACACACCAATCGTCGTATGCCATTTCAACACCCCATGATACGGATTCCGGAATTAAATCAGCCGGCACAAATCCATACTGGTCTTTATACAAGAGATGCTTCGTAATCAAATCCAACTCACGCGTTCCTTTGAATTTCTCAGCCAAGTCTTCACGATAAACGGACGAGCGTGCTCCGGCTTCCGCCCATACCTTTAAATCATCTCCGCCTGTCAAATCCTTGCAAACCAAATCGGCCAAAACTGATACCGAATGATAGGCCGGCATACAACCCGTATAGCTGCTTACAATCGGCCATTTAGGCAGGATAGTTCCTTCCCGATAGGCTTGTACGAGAGAAAGTCCCATTTCCGTAGCTCGCTCGGGACGGATAATAGTCAAGAGCGGATGCAAGGCACGGAAGGTATCCCATAATGAGAATGCCGTATAGTTCTTATATCCAGGAGCAGCCATGTGTACTTGTTTATCTAATCCTACGTATTGCCCATCTACATCTTGATAGACATAGGGAGCCAACGAGGCATGGTAAAGGGCGGTGTAGAAATTCTTGCGGATAGTCGGGTCGGTCGTTTCAATCCGGATTTTGTTCAATTCCTGATTCCAAATGGCAGCAGATGCCTGGCGCGTTGCGTCGAAGTCCCAACCTGGAAGTTCTTTGGCCATATTCTTCGCCGCACCTTCGGGACTGACGGGAGATATAGCGACTTTCACAAACAAAGGTGCCTGTGATTCTTTGAATTTATAATGGAATTTCAAATCCTTGTCCGTATTCAATTTCAAGAAAAGCGAATCAGCACGCTGCTGCCCGTCTATATATTGGTAGACTTTCTCGATTTTCTCGGAGAATACGATATGATAGGAGATGTTATGGTAATGTGCCCATCCTCGTGTCTGGAATGTACCTTCTACGGTCGAGTCGTTCACGAACCAATATTCGTTTCCCGTCACCCGATGTCCCCAATCGGGTTGTAATACATGTCCCAAGTCAAACAATACACGGCGTTCCTTCGGGTTGTCGTAGGTGTATTTGTGGAACCCGACGCGCTCAGTCGAGGTCAGTTCCACCTGGACTCCAAAGTTATCCAAACGTACGGCATAATAACCCGGTGTCGCCTGTTCAGTCTCCTTCTGGAAGGTGGCAACGGGTTTGATAGAATCTTCCCCGCTATAGGGCAACAGAGCAATATCACCCATGTCGCCAATGCCAGTACCTGACAGGTGCGTATGGCTGAATCCATAAATCTGGCGGTCGTCGGCATGATAACCGCTACTTGCGTCCCAACCCAAGATGTGCGTATCCGGACTTACCTGCACCATCGCATAAGGACGGGTGGCTCCGGGAAACGTATGTCCATGAAAACCGCTTCCAATAAACGGGTCTACGTATTGGGTTTGATC
This sequence comes from Parabacteroides sp. An277, assembly GCF_002159645.1. GTDB lineage: Bacteria > Bacteroidota > Bacteroidia > Bacteroidales > Tannerellaceae > Parabacteroides. The sequence continues at coordinate 16,641 of NZ_NFJB01000050.1, forward strand.
TACGGCTGTTTCCGTAGCCGGTTGTTGCACGCAACTGGATGCCATGCAAACCAGTGCAGCTGATAATAATAACTGATGCTTCTTCACTGTACTATCGATTTAGTTTTTAGTTAGGTGACAAACTTACACATTTTTATTGATTATTTTGTACCTTTGCGCGGATTTTTTCGATATAATTTTATGTTTACCGTCATAAGCATCCTATTTACAGGCGTTTTCATTGGATATATCACAAGACGTTTTCCTTTTTGGGCGAAAATCAATCGTCCGATTACCTATACGATTTATTTGCTTCTGTTCCTTTTGGGTATCTCGGTAGGGCATAATCCGCAAATTATGGATAATCTGGGCACGTTGGGCCTCCAAGCGTTCTTGCTCGCAGCTGCAGGCACATTGGGAAGCCTTTGTTTTGCTTGGTTAGTTTACCGGTTGTTTTTCCAACGAAAAAAGGGAGCGGAGGAATGAAAGGGAGTCTCATTATCGTGGGGTGTTTCTTGTTGGGGGCACTTTTGGGTTGGCTGGATCTCCTCCCCGCGTGGCTCGTGCAAGGAGATGTGTCTATGTATGTCCTCTATGCCTTGATGCTTCAAGTGGGGATAGGTATCGGGAGCGACGCGAAACTGGGACAAATCCTCCGGAGCATACGCCCGCGGCTGCTCCTCGTGCCTTTGGCTACCATCACAGGGACATTGCTGTTTTCGGCCCTTATCAGCTTCGTTATCGAGCGATGGAGCCTCGCGGAATGCCTGGCGGTAGGGAGCGGATTTGCGTATTACTCGCTCTCGTCCATCCTCATCAGTCAATTGAAAGAACCGACGTTGGGTGTGCAAATGGCTTCCGAACTGGGGACGGTCGCCCTGATGGCCAATATCTTCCGCGAGATGTTCACCCTGCTCGGCGCGCCCTTGTTTGTCCGTTGCTTCGGACGCTTGGCGCCTATCTGTGCCGGAGGTGCCACGACGATGGATACCACGCTCCCCGTCATTACCCGTTATGCCGGCAACGACCTCGTGTTCATTTCCATCCTTCATGGTATCTTGGTGGATTTCAGCGTCCCCTTCCTCGTCTCCTTCTTCTGCCAATTATAACGCTTGCGACGTAAGAGCATCCACCCTATCGACGCTTCGCCGCCCGTCCTATCCATGCTCCGTATCTCATGTGGGATACGAAAATATTCCATATGGAATACAAAAATATTCCACGTGGAATACGAAAATATCTCTGGTTAGATATGAAGCATGGATAGGACGGACGGCGAAGCGCCAACAGACCAGGCGGCAAAAGGAAACGCGCCCCGGTCTTCGCAGAAGAGACTCCCCAGGCCGAACTTGCCCGTTTGCGTGAGGAGCTCCGTGTGACCAAGGCCAAGGCCGCCCTATATGAGGAGGTGGTCTCTCTGGCCAGCGAGCAATACGGCATTGAGTTACTAAAAAACTTTGGTCCCAAGCAGTAGAATCTCTTGCGGCAAAGTGTCCGGATTATACCATTTCCGGCCTTTGCTCTCTGCTTGGGAAAACAAAGCAAGCCTATTACAAGCGTAAGCGCTCCCAGAGCCGGACACTTCTGGAAGAGCGTATTGCCATTGAGTTCGCCAATGAGACGCGTAGCCGCGATCCCGGTATAGGATGTGGAAGTTTGCAATTATAACTATAATCGCCGGGGATTCTCGTTATCTTTCCCGGCGATTATAGTTATGAAAACGAAAGGTGAAGGCAGAGGTGCCAAAGGATAGGTATCTCTGCACCTCACCTTGCTCTTTTGATTGTTAGTAGGCAGCTTCGTGCACGTCTTTCACGGCCCGGCCACTGGGGTCGTTCATATTGCGGAATGCGGCATCCCACGCCAAGGCTTCGGCCGTTGAACAAGCTACGCTGGGAACAGACGGGACTGTCCGAGCGGCACTTTCGCTGGGGAAATGGGACTCGAAGATGGAGCGATAGAAATATTCCTCTTTGTTCATGGGCGTGTTAATCGGGAAGCGTTCGGCAGCATGTGCCATTTCCTGATCGGATACCGCCTCGGAAGTGATGCGTTTCAACGTGTCAATCCAACCATATCCTACCCCATCGGAAAATTGTTCTTTCTGCCGCCAAAGGATTTCAGGCGGGAGGAGGCCGTCGAAGGCTTCGCGGAGAATTTTCTTCTCAATGGTTTTTCCGGGACACATCTTTGCAGCCGGATTGAGACGCATCGCCACGTCGAGAAACTCCTTGTCGAGAAAAGGTACGCGTCCTTCTACGCCCCATGCGGCAAGACTCTTATTGGCCCGAAGGCAATCATACAGATAAAGTTTGGAGAGCTTGCGGACCGTTTCTTCGTGGAAAGCTTTGGCATCGGGGGCTTTGTGGAAATAAAGATAACCGCCAAATACCTCATCGGCACCTTCGCCGCTTAATACCATTTTTATACCCATACTCTTGATAACGCGCGCCAGCAAGTACATCGGAGTGGATGCCCGGACGGTGGTGACATCATAGGTTTCAATATAATAAATCACGTCACGAATGGCATCTAATCCCTCTTGGATTGTATAATGTACTTCGTGGTGTACCGTACCGATAGCATCGGCCACTTTCCTCGCGGCCGCTAAGTCCGGGGCGTCTTTTAATCCAATAGCGAACGAATGAAGTTGCGGCCACCAGGCTTCCGACGTTCCGCCGCTCTCGACCCGTTTCGAGGCGTATTGCTTAGCAATAGCGGATACGAGCGAAGAATCCAAACCGCCAGAGAGCAAGACGCCATAGGGGACATCACACATTAATTGCCGCTTCACGGCAGCCATGAGCGCATCGTGTAGTTCCTTCGTCGAGGCGGGGTTTTCTTTTACCGACTCATATTCCATCCAGTCTCGCTGGTACCATCGTGTCGGTTCTTTGTCTTTACTATAAAAATAATATCCGGGCTGGAACACATGATACATGGAGGCATAACCTTCCAGTCCTTTCAGTTCGGACGAAACCAGCAGATGCCCTGCATTATCATATCCATAATATAAAGGTATGACGCCAATCGGATCCCGGGCTATCAAGTACACGTCTTTGTCGGCATCATAAAGGGCAAAGGCAAAGATGCCGTTCAGGTCTTCCAGGAAATGAATCCCTTTTTTTCGATACAGGGCCAGGATGACCTCGCAATCGGAACCAGTTTGAAACTCATACTCGCCTTGTAATTGCGCTCGGATAGCTTGATGGTTGTAGATTTCGCCATTGACGGCCAATATCAGTTTGCCGTCTTTACTCTTCAACGGCTGACCACCTGAAGCGGGGTCGACAATCGAAAGCCGTTCATGGGCTAAAATAGCAGAACCTCCTTGGTAAATACCGCTCCAATCCGGACCGCGATGGCGGATTCGTTTACTCATTTCCAAGGCTTGGGTGCGAAGGGAAGCTTCTCCCTCGCGGATATTGAATATAGCTGTAATACCACACATAGCTTTATTTCCTTTCTTTATGATTTGATGGTTTGTAAATATCGGTCTATCTCGACAGCTGTTTTTTGGCCGGATGCCATGGCTTTGACAACTAAGCTCGCCCCGCTGACAACATCCCCGCAAGCGAATAACTTCGGTATATCTTTTTCGCCCGCTTCTCCCGGCTCATCGGAGAGGGCAAGCTCCAAGGACTCAAAGACAGCGGCTTTCGAAGGCCGGAGGAATCCCATGGCGAGGAAGACCAGGTCGGCGGGAATGATTTCGGTGCGTCCGGTTCGTTGCATATCGGGATTCCAGATAACCTCTTCTACCTCGACGCCCGTCAGCTTGCCCTCTTCGCCCAGGAACCGGTTGGAGGCAAGGCTCCATCGGCGCACGCATCCCTCCTCGTGGCTGCTGGTTGTTTTTAATATCTTGGGGAACTGCGGCCAGGGCGTTTCGGGATTGTATCCGACGGGAGGCTGCGGGAGGATTTCGATTTGTGTCACACTGGCCGCCTGTTGCCGGTTGGCCGTACCGACGCAATCACTCCCCGTGTCCCCGCCTCCGATGACGAGTACCCGTTTCCCGGCGCAATGAATGCGCTTCGCTTCGTCTATCGCAATGCCTTCCAATTGCCGGTTCTGTTGCCCAAGCAGTTCGAGGGCAAAATGGATGCCCTTCAACTCGCGCCCCTCAATAGGCAGGTCGCGCGGAGTTTCGGCTCCCATCGCGAGGCAAACCGCATCATATTCGTTTAATAAAACGCTTATCGGATAGGCTTTTCCTATAACGGTATTCGTTTGGAAACGAACGCCCTCCGCTTCCATCAGCCGAATGCGCCGGTCGATAATATTCTTTCCTAATTTGAAATTGGGAATACCGAACCGCAACAACCCGCCTGGTTTTTCATCCTTCTCGTAAACGGTCACGGTATACCCCAGATGGTTCAGCCGATTGGCCGCTGTAAGTCCCGCCGGACCGCTCCCGACAATCGCCACCCGCTTTCCGTTCCGTTCAATGGATTGGGGTTGGATATATCCTTCCCGGAAAGCGCCTTCGATAATCGCCGCCTCGTTTTCGCGGATCGTTACCGGCTCCCCGCAACTCAAATTGAGGACGCACGCCTTTTCACACAAGGCCGGACAGACGCGCCCAGTGAATTCCGGAAAGTCGCAGGTATCGGCCAAGATTTCGTAGGCGCCTTGCCAATCTCCCTTGTACAAGCGGTCTTGCCATTCCGGTTGCCGGTTTCCCAAGGGACATGCCCAATGGCAGAAAGGCACGCCGCAATCCATGCAACGCGAAGCCTGCTCGCGGCGGTCGCTTGCGTTCAGCGTTTGTTCTACTTCGCTAAAATCGTCTATCCGCTCGTGGACGGGACGATATCCCGCCTCTTTGCGGTGTATGGTCAGAAATGCTTTTGGATTTCCCATTTTTCTATCTATTTTTACCTTTTTTTGAATGAAATGATTATTTATATATCGGCGTACCCCCTCGCCGAGCTCCTGCACGCTGCGCGACGTCGGCGTACCCCCTCGCCGAGCCCCTGCACGCTGCATGACGTCGGCGTACCCCTTCGCCGAGCTCCTGCACGCTGCGCGAC
>NZ_NFJB01000051.1 GCF_002159645.1 Parabacteroides sp. An277
GTCTCGCCATGAGTTACGCGAGGCTTTCGCTACGAAACAACGAATGGAGGCAAACTATTACATTCATACGGACGCCATCCAGAAGCCTTTATTCATAAAAAAGAGGCTGTGCCAAAATAGACACAGCCTCTAATATGAGTTTATTGCAAATAGCTAATTTTATGCTTCTTTGCTCCAATCTTCAGCAGCCAGACGCTTGTAGCTGCGCAGACGCCATTTAGCGTTTTCTTCGGCAGCGGCAAACAATTCAGCAGCTTCTGTCGGATATTGCTTCATGACGGAAGCGAAGCGAACCTCACCCTTCAAGAAGTCTTGGAACTTGCTCCAATCCGGTTCTTTGCTATCCAGTGTGAACGGATTCTTGCCTTCAGCTTCCAAAGCCGGGTTGTAACGCCACAAGTGCCAGTAACCACATTCAACGGCAGCCTTTTCTTCTGCTTGAGATTTACCCATACCCTTCTTCAAACCGTGGTTGATACATGGAGCATAAGCAATAATCAATGACGGACCATCGTATGCTTCAGCTTCGCGCAATGCTTTCAACGTCTGAGCCTGGTCTGCACCCATTGCAATCTGAGCTACATAAACGTAACCGTAAGTCGTAGCCATCAGACCGAGGTCTTTCTTGCGAACGCGCTTACCAGAAGCCGCGAACTTAGCAATGGCACCCAGCGGAGTAGCCTTTGAAGACTGACCACCTGTATTTGAATAAACTTCCGTATCCAATACGAGGATGTTCACGTTCTTACCCGAAGCGATAACGTGGTCCAAACCACCGTAACCAATATCGTAAGAAGCACCGTCACCACCGATAATCCACTGTGAACGTTTAACGAGGAATTGTGACAAACCTGCAATCGTTGCACAAGCCGGACATTTATCCTTCGAAGCTTCCACCATCGGGATAATCTGCTCTGCTAATTCCTTCGTCTTGTCGGCATCGTTCTGATTGTCAATCCATGCCTGGAAAGCTTCTTTATATTCAGCCGGTGTGCCTTCGTATGCGATAGCATCTTCCATCGCTTTCTGGATGCGAGCACGCATCTTTTCGTTGGCCAATTCCATACCTAAACCGAATTCGCAGAAGTCTTCGAACAAAGAGTTAGCCCATGCCGGACCGTGTCCTTTTTCGTTGGTTGTGTATGGAGTAGAAGGCACAGAACCAGAGTAGATAGAAGAACATCCTGTTGCGTTAGAAACCATTTCGCGGTCGCCAAATAACTGCGTGATTAACTTCACGTACGGTGTCTCACCACAACCCGAGCAAGCACCAGAGAACTCGAACAACGGAGTAGCGAACTGTGAATTCTTTACATTCGACTTCACATCAACCAAGTGTTGTTTGCTCTTCACATTAGCTACGCAGTAATCCCAGTTTGCCGCTTCTGCCAACTGGCCTTCCAGCGGAACCATAGACAAAGCCTTGTTGCCCTTGAAGCCCGGACAAATATCCGCACAGTTACCGCAACCCAAGCAGTCCATAACGTCTACCTGCATACGGAACGCCATGCCCTTCATCGAAGCCGGAGCCTTCACCGCGATAGTAGCGAAGTTCGCACCCTTCTGCTCCTCTTCATCCAAAACAAACGGACGGATAGAAGCGTGAGGACAAACATACGCACACTGGTTACACTGGATACAGTTAGCCTCGTTCCAAACCGGTACGAATGCAGCTACGCCGCGCTTTTCATACTTCGCTGTACCTTGATACCATGTACCATCTTCAATACCTTTGAATGCAGATACCGGAAGCAAGTCGCCGTCTTGAGCGTTGATAGGACGAACCACTTCGTTGATAAACGCCGGATCATTATTAGCTGCCGGAGCCTCTACTTCCAAATTAGCCCAAGCCGGATCTACTGCCAATTGATGGTATTCACCACCACGGTCTACGGCAGCGTAATTCTTGTTCACTACATCTTCACCCTTCTTACCGTAAGACTTCACGATGAATTTCTTCATCTGCTCTACAGCCAAGTCTACCGGAATAACGCCTGTGATACGGAAGAATGCTGATTGCAGGATGGTGTTGGTACGATTACCCAACCCGATTTCCTGTGCAATCTTGGTTGCGTTGATGTAATAAACCGAAATATTATTCTGTGCGAAATATTTCTTAACCTTGTTCGGCAAATTCTTCGCCAGCTCTTCACCTTCCCAGATGGTATTCAACAAGAATGTACCGTTCTTACGCAAACCACGTGTCACATCATACATGTGCAGATAAGCCTGTACGTGGCAAGCCACGAAGTTCGGCGTATTCACCAAGTAGGTTGAACGGATTGGATGATCCCCGAAACGCAAATGCGAGCAAGTGAAACCACCCGACTTCTTCGAGTCGTAAGCGAAATAAGCCTGACAATATTTATTTGTATTATCACCGATAATCTTCACTGAGTTCTTATTGGCACCTACTGTACCATCAGCACCCAAACCATAGAACTTAGCTTCGAACATACCGTCGGCATCCAAAGCAACCTCTTCCTTCTTAGGCAGTGAAGTGAAGGTTACATCGTCTTCGATACCAATGGTGAATTGATTCTTCGGCATAGCCATAGCCAAGTTTTCATAAACAGCCAGAATCTGAGCAGGAGTTGTATCTTTAGAACCTAAACCATAACGGCCACCTACTACCAGCGGAGCATCTTCTACGCCATAGAAGCAATCCTTTACATCCAGATAAAGCGGTTCGCCATTTGCACCTGGTTCTTTCGTACGGTCTAACACAGCAATGCGCTTAGCCGTCTTAGGAACAGCAGCCAAGAAATGTTTAGCAGAGAACGGACGATACAAGTGAACAGAAACCAAACCTACTTTCTCGCCTTTAGCCATCAAGTAATCGATTGTCTCGCGGATAGCTTCCGTTACAGAACCCATCGCGATGATAACGCGGTCTGCATCTTCAGCTCCGTAATAATCGAACAAACCATGCTTGCGGCCTGTAATCTTAGAGATTTCGTTCATATACTCTTCTACGATAGCTGGAACAGCCTCATAGAAAGCATTTGCTGATTCACGATGCTGGAAGAAGTGGTCCGGGTTCTCAGCCATACCACGCGCAACCGGTTTCATCGGATTCAAAGCACGCGCACGGAATTCAGCCAAAGCTTCTTGGTCGATAAGCGGAGCTAAATCTTCATTATCCAACTTTTCAATCTTCTGGATTTCGTGCGATGTACGGAATCCATCGAAGAAGTTGATAAACGGAACGCGTGATTTGAGGGTAGCCAAATGAGCTACACCGGCCAAATCCATTACCTCCTGAACTGAACCTTCGCATAACATAGCGAAGCCTGTCTGGCGGCAAGACATGACATCTTGATGGTCGCCAAAGATACACAACGCATGAGAAGCCAACGTACGAGCCGATACATGGAATACGCAAGGAAGCAACTCGCCAGCAATCTTATACATATTCGGAATCATCAAGAGTAAACCTTGAGAAGCTGTATAAGTAGTTGTCAGAGCACCTGCTTGTAATGAACCGTGAACAGCACCTGCAGCACCACCTTCCGATTGCATTTCCTGTACCATAACTGTCTCGCCGAAGATATTCTTACGTCCGGCTGCAGCCCATTCATCTACATGCTCTGCCATGGTAGATGACGGTGTGATAGGATAAATCGCGGCTACTTCGCTAAACATATAAGATATATGTGCAGCAGCCTCGTTACCATCACATGTAATAAACTTTTTCTCTTTTGTCATAGATCTATAAACTATTAGTATGTTTGATACTTTTTTATTTTCAATATAAAAAACCAAATAACCAAAGCGGAATCACATGCCCTTCGCCTGCCTCCATCTTATCGACAGCATAAAACATATCGGCCGTGCCTTTGAACTTTGGATTTGTTTCAATACGGAAATTATATGCATCGTTTACCCAGAAGTTCGCATTCTTTTTTCCTTCGTGTAAAACGTTGTCTTTTTGTACTTGGTTGAAAAAGAATGTTTCGCATGCTACCTCTACGTCTACCTTATCGACCGGACTGATGGGATACATCAAGTTTGAATTATACATATATATCTTGGCTGGTTTCTTCGGAAAATCTTCTCCCGCTGGGTAAAGCATATTCACAAGACGTGCATCAGCCAGATATTTGATATAATTCATTACCGTCGCCCGCGAAGTCTCAATTTCCTTGCTCAATTGACTTACATTGGGCGAGCAAGGAGAGCTAATTGCTAACAGATAAAGCAATCTGCGCAATTTGGGCAAATAGGTTTGCTCGATTTGTTTGATGTACAATACATCGACTTCGAGCATCATGTTCATCGTCTTCAGCAAATTTTCGGAAAAGTTTCTCTTCTCCAAGAAAAACGGATAAAAGCCATGATGCAAATAGTTGTGGAAGTAATCCAGCGGACGTACTTTTGTGCAGATTTCTTTTGCTATTTCTTCATGCCGTTCGATAATATCCTGAAAGGTATAGGAGGGAAAATGGTTGTCCGACAACATATTCAAGTATTCGCGAAACGAGAAGCCGCGCAGGTTGTACGATACTACCTTTCCTGCCAAATCAGGGTCGTCTTTTAACCGCATGACTGACGAACCGGAGAATACAATCCGCAGATTGGGTAGATGCTCGTAGCAATAACGCAACTCTTTCGACCAGCCAGAATATTTAAACACTTGGTCGATTAGCAACACCCGCCCGCCTTTTGTACTGAACTCGGTTGCAAAATCTATCAGCGTACGCTCCGTAAAATAGAAATGGTTTAAATTCACATACAAGCATTCTCGATTATCCGCTCCAAAGTATTCGCGAGCATAATCCAAGAGGAAAGTGGTTTTTCCTACTCCGCGTGACCCTTTGATGCCAATCAACCGGTCGTTCCAGTCGATTTCATCCATTAATTCGCGTCGGACTAAGGGCTGCAAATGCTCAATCAAATACTTATGTGTGCGAAAAAAAGATTCCACTTGCCTTTCCTATTTTATCATTGCCTTATGTGGGGCAAAGATACGCATCTTATCCCAAATTGCAAAGCGGAGATTACAATTTAACGTGAATTCTTTTTAAATGCGCCTATAATCTTTTTCGATTCTCGTTATAATCCTTTTGGTTTATCGTTATAATTGAAAAGGATTATAACGATGGTTTTATTTTAATAAATCGGGGCGGAGGCGGGCGGTCCGCTCTTGTGCTTGCTGGAGTCGCCATTCTTCTATCTTTCGCTGGTGGCCAGAGAGCAATACGTCGGGGACTTTCCATCCTTTATAATCGGCTGGACGCGTATAAACAGGCGGTGCCAGGAGATTGTCTTGAAAAGAATCGGAGAGAGCACTTTGCTCGTCTCCTATCACACCGGGTATCAGTCGCACGATGGCATCCGAGATAACCGCGGCCGCCAGTTCGCCTCCCGTAAGGACATAGTCGCCTATCGAAATTTCCTTCGTAATCAAATGTTCGCGAATACGGTAATCTACGCCTTTATAATGCCCGCAAAGGATGATTAGATTGCCCAAGAGCGACATGCGATTGGCCATGGGCTGGTCGAACGTCTCGCCATCGGGCGAGGTGAAGATTACTTCGTCATACGTCCGTTCGCTTTGTAATGCGGTAATAGCCCGGTCGATAGGTTCGATTTGCATCACCATGCCAGCCTCGCCTCCAAACGGATAATCATCTACACGTCGCCATTTGTTGGTCGTGTAATCGCGCAGATTGTGTAAATGTATTTCGGCTAATCCTTTGTCTTGTGCTCGTTTTAAGATTGAACAATGAATCATCCCTTCAATCATTTCAGGTAAAACCGTCAGTATGTCTATGCGCATCTTCCTTACTTGTCTATTCGTTTGAGTTTCTTTTTTAAAAGTAATTTGCCATCAAACGTATAATAATAGATGTCGTTCACGTTACCCAAGACGATGAGTTGCTCTTTGACGGCATCGACCAGATAACCGGCTACTTGTATCTCTTCCGGCTGGGTGATTTGGCAAATGAAATCTCCCTCCCGATTAAAGCGGTACAATGTTTTTTGGCTTACGACGAACAGGTTATTTCCCTCTTCGTGCATGTCGTGCGCATCTCGGATATGGAATCCATCGGCCGTCAAAGGCTTTTCGATATCCTCTCGCCCTATATTATTATGGTATAAGAATGCGCCACATACTATCAGCACCAGTGCCAGAATCCACCATCTTGCCAGTTTCATACGTTTGCTTTTTTATTTCTCTTTTAGAAAACGGAGAAAGGAAAGGTTTATTTTATCCTGGGAAGAATTATTTCCGAAGAATCCATTTTTTTAAGTACTTTTGCATGGAAAAAGAAGGATTAAAGATGAAAGTGTGTATTGCGGAAAAACCGAGTGTAGCGCGTGAAATTGCAGAAGTATTGGGCGCTACCCAGCGGAAAGAGGGATATATAGAAGGAAACGGATACCAAGTGACATGGACGTTTGGCCATTTGTGTACCCTCAAAGAACCACACGATTACACGCCTAACTGGAAGCAATGGAGTCTCTCGTCGCTTCCGATGGTGCCGCCCCGCTTTGGTATCAAGCTTATCAGCAATCCGACGTACGAACAACAATTCAAAGTCATTGAACACTTGATGCAGCAGGCCGAGATGATTATCAATTGCGGCGATGCGGGTCAAGAGGGTGAATTGATTCAACGCTGGGTGATGCAAAAGGCAGGTGCGAAATGCCCTGTTTATCGTCTTTGGATTTCTTCTCTGACGGAAGAGGCTATCCGCGAAGGATTCCGCCAATTGAAAGAGCAATCAGAATTCAATCGGTTGTATGAAGCGGGACTTTCCCGAGCGATTGGCGATTGGTTGCTGGGCATGAATGCGACCCGTCTTTATACGCTCCGCTATGGGCAAAATCGGCAGGTGCTTTCCATCGGACGCGTACAAACGCCAACGCTCGCTCTTATCGTGAATCGCCAAACGGAAATTGATAACTTCAAACCCGAACCTTATTGGGAGTTGAAGACGGTATATCGGAACGTGACCTTTTCGGCTACGAAGGGTAAGTTTACAAAGAAGGAAGAGGGAGAGGCTTTCCTGGATACGGTAAAGCAGGCTGATTTTACGGTCACGGACATTTCCGAGAAAAAAGGCAAGGAATACGCCCCTCGTCTGTTCGATTTGACCTCTCTCCAAGTGGAATGCAATAAAAAATTCGCGTTTACGGCCGAAGATACGCTCAAGCTCATCCAATCGCTTTACGAAAAGAAGGTAACCACTTATCCGCGTGTAGATACCACTTTCCTGAGCGAAGATATTTATCCGAAAGTGCCGGCCACGCTCAAAGGGCTGGTAAACTATACGGAGTTGGTGCAACCTCTCCTCGAGAAGAAACTCCCGAAAAGCAAGCGCGTGTTCGATAATACGAAGGTAACGGACCATCATGCCATTATCCCGACCGGAGTGCCTGCCCGTGGCTTGACGGACAATGAAATGAAAGTGTATGATTTGGTGGCACGTCGCTTCCTGGCGGCCTTTTATCCGGATTGTGAAATATCGACTACTACGGTTTTAGGTAAAGTGGACAAGGTGGAGTTTAAGGTGACAGGAAAACAGATACTCAAACCGGGGTGGCGGGTTGTCTTTGGGGCCGAGGTGAAAGAGGAGGAGGCTAATCCGCAAGAAGAGAATGCTGTTCTCCCCGAATTTACGAAGGGGGAAAGTGGTCCTCATCAACCTGTGTTGAAAGAGACTTGGACGACGCCTCCTAAACCTTATACCGAAGCTACCTTGCTTCGCGCGATGGAAACCGCTGGTAAGTTGGTTGACAATGACGAACTGCGTGATGCGCTGAAGGAAAACGGTATTGGTCGCCCTTCGACGCGTGCCGCCATCATCGAGACTCTCTTCAAGCGTAATTATATCCGCAAGGAGCGCAAAAGCCTTTATCCGACGGCTACGGGTAAAGAGTTGATTGGTACGATTCACGAGGAACTCTTAAAGAGTGCCGAACTGACCGGGCTTTGGGAGAAGAAGTTACGTCAGATTGAACGGGGTACATACGAAGCCCGTACTTTCCTCGAAGAGTTGAAGCAGATGGTAAATCAAATCGTCCTGAATGTCCTTTCGGATTCGACCGCGCGCCGTATCACCATCGAAAGCAAACCGGCCGAAAAACCGACCGAAAAGAAAGAGAAGAAGGAACGCAAACCGCGCAAGCCGCGTGCTCCTAAGCTGGTCTGTCCGCTTTGTAAGAAAGGGACTATCCTGCGGGGAAAGACGGCGTACGGCTGTTCGGAGTATAAGAACGGGTGCCAGTTCCGGTTGGATTACGCCGCGTATGGTGCCGACCTTACCGACGAACAATTAGGGCAAGTCCTCCAAAACTATAAGTAATCTCCGGATAAAGTTCGCTGTGTCGTCAGGAAGTTTTCCGACATGTCGGAATCGTTCGCCGCGTCGTCGGGAGGCTTTCCGACATGTCGGAATCGTTCGCCACGTTGCCGGGAAGCTTTCCGACATGTCGGAATCGTTCGCTGCGTTGTCGGGAGGCTTTCCGACATGTCGGAATCGTTCGCTGCGTTGTCGGGAGGCTTTCCGACATGTCGGAATCGTTCGCCGCATCGTCGGGAGGCTTTCCGACATGTCGGAATCATTCGCTACGTTGCCGGGAAGCTTTTCTTAAAGCATATTCAAGAGCTGCTTTTCTTGTTTCAAGACGGAAAGGTCCTTTTCTGGCGAAGTGAGCATCAGGCTTTTGATAAGATCGCCCGTTTCGCAGGTATATTCATAATAGGCCTGCTCTTCGTCGGTCAGCTTGTCTTTGGGGATGACCTCCGTACGCATCTCTCCAAATTGCTCTAACGGGATTTCCTCTCCTTGGCGGACAAAAAGGATGCGACGGGCAATGGGGTTTCGATTATAGTCGTGCGTCAGGTAAATTCCCTTGATTAAGGTAGGGAATTCAAGGACAGGAAGCTGCAGGTAAACTACCTTTAAAGCCAATTGCAGCTGTTTTTGTTCGTTGAATAGCAAGTAACCAATCTGAAAGGGCGAAAAGATACCCACGCCCACGTAGTAATCGCCCGCCATGTTCTGCGAATAGACGCGCGGCATCGTCTCGCCTTCCGTCATAGCCGCAATCATATAGGGTTCGACCTTTAGTCCGTCGGAAAACGAAGAGGCGCTATACGCCAGATATAAACCTGTGTAAGCACTGACATTGGGTAAATAGCGGATGGCTTCTTTCTCCAAATCATCGAAGAAGGGACGCCCGCTGTTTTTCAGAATCGAAAGCCGCGGGTCGATATGGCAAACCTTTTCGTAAAGAGTATCCAGGCTGCCTTTTAACCGGCGTTTCGAGACGTTGTTGACTTGCTGAAGCGCGTGCTCCAAAGCCTTTTCTTCCTCTTCGCCATTTGAAACCAGATTCACATACGTAGGCAGTACCGAAGAATAGAGTGAAGACAATACACTCGATGCTATATCCATCTCTTCTGAAATATCCTTCATGCGCACTCCCGATTCACGCAACTTCTTCATTCGCTCGTAAAGAGCCACCAATTTATCCATCTCTGTATTTGTTTAAATCTTTTTGCAAAGATACATTTCTTATGTTTCACCTTTATTGCAGAGATTACAATCCCGTTGCATAAACATGATATAATAATGACATAATAAACCGGGTGCCTTGGCAGACTATAATACATCATAAATTAATTCTTTCAGAGAAAAGGGCTAAATACCTTTGCACCAGAAAATCAGAAAAGCAATGATGATAAAGAACAAACAACTTTCGGATATTTTATTTATCCTCTGGGCAGGCGGGGCGGCGTTGCTTTCTTATTCGCTGGTCTACGCTTTGCGTAAGCCTTATACGGCAGCTGCGTTCGAAGGGTTGACATTCTTCGGGACGGATTACAAGGTGGCAGTTACGACCATCCAGATAGTCGGTTACCTGATTGCCAAGTTTTGTGGCATTAAAATCATTTCCGAGCTAAGGAGGGAGAACCGTTTCCGTTTCTTTGTGGGTTCTGCTTTGTTGGCAGAGGCTTCGCTCGTAGGATTTGGATTATTGGAAGCACCCTATAATGTGGTGGCGATGTTCATCAATGGGCTTTCATTAGGATGTATGTGGGGCGTGATATTTAGCTTTATTGAAGGACGGAAAGTGACCGATATGTTGGCAAGCCTTTTAGGGGTAAGCATAGTGTTCAGTTCCGGTATTGCAAAGAGTTTCGGGCTCTTTGCCATGAACGAATTGCATATCGATGCCTTTTGGATGCCAGCCGCTATTGGAGGAGTGGCGTTGCCGCTTCTGCTCCTTATGGGATATTTATTGAAGATATTGCCACCTCCTACGGCAGAGGATATAGCCTTGCGCAACGAGCGGGTTGTCTTAGACGGGAAAGGACGGAAGGCCTTGTTTCGCCAATACGCTCCGATACTAACGTTACTTTTTATTGGGAATTTTATGCTACTTATGTTGCGTGATATCAAAGAGGATTTCTTGGTCAATATCCTTGATATGAGTAATCAGTCCTCTTGGATGTTTGCCCGGGTGGATACGATTGTGACGCTCGTGATTCTGGCAATCTTTTCCCTTTTTATCTTCTGCCGGAATAATATCCGAGCGTTGATGAGCCTGATGGTTTTGGTAGTGGCTGGATGTATGTCGATGACTTATATAGCCTATCACTACGAGACGTTGCATCTCTCGCCTGTCGTATGGTTATTTCTCATCAGTTTATCGCTGTATGTAGCTTATTTGACGTTCCAAACGATTTTCTTCGACCGGTTCATTGCTTGTTTTCGCATCAAAGGGAATGTGGGTTTCTTTATTGCCATGATTGATTTTATCGGTTATTTAGGTACTGTATCCCTGCTTGCTACCAAGGAATTCTTGAATATAGACATGAATTGGTTTGCGCTTTTCAACCATTTGGCTTGTTTTGTGGGGGCAGTTTGTACGATACTTTTCGTCATTGCCGGATTCCTTATCTTTAAGCGATATCGCCAGCGGGTGAAAGCGAAAGAGATTCAACCGGAAGAAATTTTGATAAATCCTCAATACAATACAATTTGATATGAATACTACTTACAACATCCTCATCATTGGGGGCGGATTGCTGGGATGCGCTACGGCTTACCAACTTGCCAAGCGGAGAGCCGGACGGATTGCCGTTGTCGATGCGAACGACATCGCTTCGCAAGCCTCTGCTCGGGCAGCCTGTTTGTTGACGCGTGCTCGCACTAAGCCTGCTTTGATGGAAATGGTACAAGAAACGTATGATTGCATCGATGAGATTGAATCGCTCTTGGGCGAATCGTTGGAGTTGCAGACTTGTGGAAGTATCACTATAGCCTCGTCGGAGATTTCCCGTAAAGGGGTAGAAGCCTTGGAGGAGGCTGCCACGCGTTTTGGTATTCCAAACGAACGTATTTCGCGGGAAAAAACCAAAGCATTGCTTCCGTGGATAGAAACGGCCGATATCGACCTTTCGCTTTATATGCCGACAGATGCGTTTATCGATTCGGCGGTGTTATGTAATGGATATGCACAAGCCGCACGTCGGTTGGGTGTAGATTTTCGAACGAACCAACCTGTCTCGGCTATCTTGACGGAAAACGGGGCAGTGAATGGCATTGCATTGGCGAACGGGACGAAGATAGAAGCGGATATCGTAGTGAATGCGGCAGGGTCATGGGCTAATTTGTTGATGCGTCCACTTGGCATAGGTTTACCTTTCACGCCTGTTCGGAGTCACTTTTGGATTTCTGCTATCGATAAAGAACGATTCCCGGCCAATCATCCTTTTACGGTCATTCCGGATGCCCGTGCGTTTACCCGTTCGGACGTAGGTGCCCTGATTATTGGTTTGCGTGAAAGCCAATGTCAGTCGTTCGATCCTTCTACTTTAACTCGCCGTCTGGAGGATTTCGATTTCAACAAGGCGGCAAAGTGGCAAGTGCTCGACGAGTGTGCTCCGCTTTTAAAGCGTTTCTTGCCGGATATAGACGATTTGCCTATTGCGCACTATATGGCAGGTCCTTCCTGTTATGTGCCTGATGCGATGTTTATCATCGGGGCACTTCCGGCTTATAAAGGCTTGTATACGGTTACGGGATGTTGCGGCGGAGGTGTAGCAGCCGGTGGTGGCATGGGACGTTTGGCGGCCGAGCTGATTTTAGGTGAGACTCCGTTCGTCGACCCGAAGTATTTCGACCCAGCCCGTTTTGGCGAAGTAGATCCTTTCTCGGCTGAATTCCAGAAGCGATGTGCCGATGCTCGTTCGAACAAGAAAGGAGGATAGGAGGGATGTCGTCGGAATCCAGGCGGAATCCCCAAGAAATATAACGATAAACCTAAAGGAATATAACGATAATCCAAATGAATTATAGGCATACATGAAACGATATATAGTATTTCTGAAACAAGTGCCTCTTTCGACGCACGTAGCTATCGACCCGAAGACAAATACTTTGAAGCGGGCTTCGGCGATGACGCAAACGAATCCGGACGACCTTTATGCGCTCCAAGCGGCACTCGATTTGAAAAAACAGACGGAGGCTGAGGTAGTGGCTGTCAGTATGGGACCGGCTTCGGCTGTTGAAGTCTTGCACGAAGCGTTGCAACGGGGAGCTGACCAGGCGGTGTTGCTCTCTTCGCCTGTCTTTGCGGGAAGCGATACGTGGTGTACAAGCCGTGTCTTAGCGACGGCTGTCCGGAAGTTGGGTTCGTTCGATTTGCTCTTTTTCGGACGGATGGCTATTGATGGCGATACGGCGCAAGTGGGACCGGAGGTGGCAGGTCAGTTGAATATCCCGCAAGTAACGCAACTGTTGGGCATTGAGCGTGTGGAAGCATCTCATATTTATGTAAACAAACAGGCTGATGTGATGCGGCAAACCTTGGAAATACAACTTCCTTGTGCTTTGATGGTAGGGAAGGAGTATGGTAACCTGGCGAATCCGACATTGCGGGGGTGGCGTTGGGCCGAAGCGCAAACGATTGTTCGTTGGGATGAACATGACTTGGACTTGACACGGCAAGAGGTCGGATTGGATGCCTCGCCTACGCAAGTTGTCCGCACAGAAGTTCCCCGGCAAGAGAAGGTTATCCAATGGCTCGCCGATGGTGAGCAGTTTCTGGCTCAAATCCAGGCATTAACCCTTAAAGCAAACGAAAGATGAAGAATGATACATTTCCTTTGAGATTAGATAAAGAGGCGTGCATCTCGTGTGGCGCCTGTGTGGAAAGTTGTGCATACCAGGCTATTCGTATGGATGATTATCCTGAAATCCAGCCGGATGCTTGTCGCTTGTGTGGAAGTTGCGTAGAGGCATGTCCCGCCGGGGCTTTGACCTTGAAAAAGGCCGAAAGAGTTGTCTCTCCATGGCATGCGAATGCGGAAGGCGTATATGTATTGGCCGAGACGGAAGGGGGCGTATTGACCTCGGTAACATTCGAATTGCTGGGTAAAGCGACGGAACTGGCTCGCAAACGGCATAGTGTGGTTTCGGCGTTGCTTGTCGGGGCGGATGTCCAGCCTTTGGCGCATGAGTTGATACGTCGGGGAGCCGACCGGGTGCATGTGGCGGAGTCTCCGCTTTTGGCTTCGTATATAGATGAACATTATGCTGCGGTGACAGCTCGATTGGTTCAAGAGCTTCAACCGGAGATATTGTTGGTAGGAGCTACTCCGAAGGGACGTGGGCTTTCGGCCCGTTTGGCTTCGCTCTTACAAACGGGGTTGACGGCGGATTGCACCTCTTTGGATATTGACCCAGCAAGCGGTTTGCTCCATCAAGTACGTCCGGCGTTTGGAGGGAATCTGATGGCGACCATCGTTACGCCGGTCCATCGTCCGCAGATGGCTTCCGTCCGTCCGGGGATTATGCAAGCCTTGCCAGCCGAGGAGCGAAAGGGTGAAATTATTTGTCACGATTTAACTGGTTTCCAAGTCGACCCGCGTATTCACCTTGTGTGTGAGACGAAAGAGAAACAAACCGCCGAGGCCTGGGATAATAGCCGGATTATCGTCGGTATCGGACGAGGTGTCAAGAAACTGGAAACGGTACGGAAAATCCAGGCTTGGGCGGAACGCATCGGGGCAGAGGTTGCCGGTTCACGTGCCGCTGTCGAAGCGGGACTGGTAGATGCGCATCGCCAAGTGGGGCAAACCGGACATACCATTGCGCCCGACCTTTACATTGCCATTGGTATTAGCGGGCAAATCCAACATACGGCTGCTATCCAAGGTTGCAAACACATCTTGGCGGTTAATCCCGATGCAAATGCTCCAATCTTCAGCTTGACAGACCAAGGTTGGGTAGCTACAGCCGAAGATTTCTTGCGGGCTATCGGGCAGGAAGGTTAAGGACGCTCCGTTTCCATTACCTTTATACAAAACAGGCTGCTTTCCTAACCTTTGTCTGCAGACAAGGTTCCGGAAGGCAGCCCTTGCTTTTTCAGATTCGTATGGCTTGTTTATAGGTAGTGCCTCTCTTCGCGCGCGTACATATATATATATATTATAAGGGGCAGTGGTCTATAGGGGTGTTTTAACATTTGCAGGGTTAAAATAGTGTAGCATTAGGTATAAAAAAAGTGGTTGTGAAGAAAAAATAGATAGGGATAATATTTTTTCAATTTCGTGCTTGTTTTTAAGGAAAGAATAACTACATTTGTAGCGTTTCTACGTGAATCATGGGTGGAAATGAGGTGGCTATATGTAAGCCATGTCAAGAAATAAAAAAGGTAAGTAGGCTAACCTATTGGTTCCGTTGAGGTAAGAAGGATTTATAGTTTAATTAATAACTAACTAAACAAATATTTATGCCAAACAAGACAACAAACTCTATTTGTTTGCTGCTGGTGGCTACTGCATTGAGCATTACAGGTAATGTGTATGCAGAAATAGCACCGGCAAACCCGAATGCCCTCCGTGCACAGCAGGATGGCTCGATTACGGGTACGGTAGTGGATGCTTACGGGCCAGTCATCGGCGCTTCCGTAATCATCAAGGGAACAACGACAGGTAATATTACCGACTTGGATGGTAAATTTACCTTGGAAGGTGTGAAGAATGGCGATGTCATTCAGATCTCCTACGTCGGGTATGTAACGCAGGAGATTGTCTACAATGGTCAGGCGTCTATCGACGTGACTTTGAAAGAGGATTCGGAACAACTCGAAGAGGTGGTGGTGACGGCCTTAGGTTTGAAGCGTGAAGAGAAAGCCTTGGGTTATGCCATGACTGAGTTAAAGGGTGACGACTTGAAAGCTGCTAACTCTATCTCTCCTATTGCCGGTTTGCAAGGTAAAGTTGCCGGTGTGGATATCGCTGCATCCGATGGTGGTATCTTCGGTGCAACTAAGATTCAAATTCGTGGTGCCTCTACCATGGGAGACAACAACCAGCCTATCTACGTGGTTGATGGAGTGATTCTGGATAACGACATTTCCGGTAACGATGACTTGAACTGGGGGCAAGATTCAAATGACTATGGTAATGAATTGAAGAACTTGAACCCGGATGACTTCGAATCAGTATCCGTCCTGAAAGGTGCAGCTGCAACAGCTCTCTACGGTTCACGTGGTTTGAACGGTGCCGTCATCATCACCACCAAGAGCGGTAAGGCCGGCAGTGGTTTAGGTGTCAGCTTCTCGCAGTCAGTTGGTATCGATCATGCGTATAAGACTCCAGCTATTCAGACTACTTATGGTGATGGTATGATTGTGGGTTATGCAGATACGGATGGAAACGGTAGTATTTGGGATCCGTTCCAATTTACAGTTAATCAGCAAGGCCAGCATACTTTGATCAATACATATGGATTTGGTTTTGGACCGCGTTATGATGGTAGCCAGATTGAGAATTACGATGGTACAATGACTACTTATTCACCTATTAAAAACAATATGTTGGATATGTATGAATTGGGTGTCAATACCAATACCAACGTGGCAATTCATGGTGGAAATGATAAGACAACATTCTATTCTTCTCTTTCTTATAAACATGCCAGTTCAAATACTCCGAATAATACTTTCGAGCGTTATTCTCTCTTATTGAAAGGTACACATAAGCTGAGTGACCGTGTAGATGTAGCCGCTTCTGTTACATTCGCTAATTCTACGCCGCGCAATGCAGCACGAAATGTAGGTGAAGAGTTCGTATATGGTAACTATACGCCACTTTATGATGCTAATTACTTTAAAGATAAGTATTTGGGAGAACATGGCGGTTTAGCAAGCACCGAATATGGAGATAAGTACGGGAATGTTCCTGGTAAGGATTATTGGTTCCAAATCAATCACTACGACTATCGCCAGAAGGAAACCGTGATTCGTCCGACCTTTGAAGTAAACGTACAATTATTCGATTGGTTGAAGTTCAAGGCTGATGGTAATATGAACTATTACTATACCCGTGCTGAAGACAAGCAATTGGGATATGGTTTTGCTAATGATGGTGGTTACTTCGCTATTTCACAAAACTCGAAAGAACAAACTACATTTGGTGGTACGTTGACTTGGAATAAGACTTTCAAAGAAGATTGGTATGTAGGTGGTTTTGCTCGCTTTGAATATTATAATACCATCTCTAACTACTATAAGGTATATACCGATGGTGGTATGGTTGTTCCTGGACAATGGTTCGTAGATAACTCTAAGAATCCTAAAAAGTCAGAAGGTGGCATTCAAACGCAGAAGCGGATGCTTTCAGCCATTGTGGCTTTGAACTTGGGTTGGAAGAACCAAGTCTACTTGGATATCACAGGACGTAACGACTGGTCTTCAGCCTTGGTATATTCCAATGGTACAGGTAATCACTCTTACTTCTATCCTTCGGTTTCCGGTTCATGGATTATTAGCGAAACCTTCCGCGATCGTCTACCGGAATGGATCTCCTTCTTAAAAGTACGCGGTTCTTGGGCACAGGTAGGTAACGATACGGATCCTTATTATGTAAATCAAGCGTATGGTTTTAGCTCTATCGAATTGCCATCAGGCGGTAATATTTATACAAATACATTGGACATGATTATGAAGTCTGCTGATTTGAAGCCGGAACGTAAGAATGCATGGGAAATCGGTTTGGATTGGCGTATGTTCAATAACCGCTTCAATATTGATGCTACCTACTACCGCGAGAATACAAAAGACCAAATTATGGAGATTGCCGAACCCTCTATTTCTGGTGTAAGTACGCAGTTGATTAATGCGGGTAATATCCAGAATCAAGGTGTGGAATTGGCTATCAATACAACGCCTTACCAGAATAAGGATTGGCAATGGGATTTGAACTTTACCTGGACAAAGAACGTCAGCAAGATTGTCGAACTTCACCCGGATGCTGCTGAGTACATTACATTACAAGGTCAAGTAAATGCATATGATTATCGTATCGGCTCTGTAGCTAAGGTAGGTAGTACTTACGGTATGTTGATGACCGATATCTTGCCCGCACGGGATGACCAAGGTCGTATGATTTTGACTTATAATGATTCCCGGCGTGCCGCTTATGCGCAGCGTAGCGGTGTGGTAGAAGAATTGGGTGATATGACTCCGGACTTCTTAGGTTCTATGAATACGACTTTGCATTGGAAAGACCTGAGTCTGTATGTGGGTTTGGATATGCGTATCGGCGGTTTGGTAGCGATGTATAGTAACCGTTATGGTTCGTATGCCGGTTGGACGGAATCATCATTGGCTTATCGTGATGAAGAACATGGTGGTTTGACATTTACCAGCCAATATGCCGATAGTAAGGATATTACTTATCATGATGGTGTCGTTTTGGATGGTGTGTTTGCAGATGGTACGGTTGTAACGGGCATCGATGGACAAGCGCATGATATTAGCGGCATGTCGCACCAAGAGGCGATTGATGCGGGCATTATCGAGCCAACCCATGCCAGCGCATATCATTTTTACATGAACGATTGGGGAACTGGTACAGTTAACGACGACTGGGTGCATGAACTGAGTTACATTGCCCTGCGTGATGTTTCATTGAATTATCGCTTACCGACTACATGGGCAGAAAAGATTAAGGCGAAGAGCCTGAATGTTGGTTTCTCCATGCGTAACGTATGTTATTTGTATAATTCATTGCCCAATGGTATCAATCCGGAAACGGTTCGTGGTAACCGTTCGGCTGAGTTCCGTATCCGTGGTTACGAACCGTTTATCCGGAACTATACATTCAACGTGAGCGTAGAGTTCTAAAAGTGAGTACTTACTATTTAAACAAGAAAAGATTATGAAATTAAAATATTTAGCAATCGCATGTTTGTTGGGTATGGGAGGAGCATCATTCACTTCTTGTACGGATGAGTTTGCTGAAATCAACTCGTCAGAGAAGGACATTAACAATCCGGATCTCCGTTACCTGTTTACCCAATGTTTGTTTGAATTTGAACCCATGGATTATTCCGCTTGGTTCTATGATATTCCGCGTATGAGTACTTGGGCTCAATGTACAGGAAGTACAGGAGGTAACCAAAGTAATTTCAATTTGATTACAGAGCAGGGCAGTATTGGATATGCGGTTAATGACGTATTACGATATGCCAATGACTTACGTTACCATATTTCCCAGTTATCAGACGACGAAAAAGCCAAATACGAATATATGGGTTATTTGTGCTATCCGCTAGAAGTATTCTTAGGCATGAACGATAGCGATATGTATGGCTCCCGCCAATATTCGGAGGCCGAACAGGGGCGTTATACGGATCCTCCTATTTTCAAGCCTAAATATGATACACAAGAGGAATTAGTAAATATCTGGTTGGACGAATTGGATCAGACTATCAATTATTTGACCTCCCATCCAGACTTGGAAGACTTACTGACTACGCAAGATTTCATCTATAATGGGGATCTGAGCAAATGGGCAAAATTCGCCAACTCCTTGAAGTTGAAGATTGCGGCTCGCTTAATCAATAAGGATCGTCAACGGGCACTTCAGATTGTCAACGAAGTGACAGCAAGTTCGGCAGGTGTATTGGAAAGCAGTGCGGATGATTTCGTATACAACCGTGGGCGCTACAACAACCACTGGAATAACGATTTCCCAGATGCTATAGCCAGTGAAACGTTGATGAACTTTATGAAAGCAAACAAGGATACTCGTCTGTTGAGTGCCTTTGAAAAGAATGAATTCAACGGTCCGGTAATGCAAGCCTTCTTAGACCAAGGCAAGGAAATCCCGCCTTACATTGCAGAACAAGCTAACTTCTCGACTGATGGAAAGACATTCTTAGGTTGGAAGACGGAAGAAGAGGGCGGTATCGGTGGCGAACCTTGGGTACGCTATTATGGTGCTCCGATTGAAATTGATGCGGGGAATAATACAGAATACCAATGGATATTCGACCCGACGGGATTGTTGCTGCAATTGCAGACTTCAGCCGGAGGTACGCGTAATTATAATCCGGTATCTTATCGTAATCAGGAATTGGTAAAGGGTATCTATGACTTTACGTATCCGGATGCACCGGACGCTACGCCGCAGACCGATACACGGACAACGGCGTGGTATGGTATCTATTTCTCTTCCGCAGAAGTAAATCTGTTATTAGCTGAGTTTAACCTTTTGGGTGCCAGCACACCGAAGTCTGCGCAGCAACACCTGACAGACGGTTGCCGACAATCGGCTGAAATGTTCGACCGTGCAGCTGAGTTGAATCAAGTTCCTTATTATACGGAAGTTTGTAACAACGACCCGTTGGATGCTACGATTCAGGTTACAAGTGATATGATTGAAGAGATGTTGGATCACGATGCGTTCAAGTTAACAGGTGACAAGAAAGCTGATTTAGAGAAGGTCTATATCCAGCAATATATCCATTACATCCTGAACCCGATCGACCAATTTGTGAATGTGCGTCGTTCCGGTGTACCGATGAAGGGCAGTTCAATTTTGCCATGGCAAGAGTTCAGCGAAGTAATCGATTATACTACATTGCTCCCTCGCCGTTGCCGCACAATGGAACCATCTCCAACTGATCAGCTGCGCGACATTACGATTGCTGCATACGAAGCACAAGGATTCACCTATGGCACGAACAGTAACGACCCGGCCACATTGAATACGGAACGTGTATGGTACGACCAGGAGAACCCGCAATTCGGTGCAGGTCCGAATATGTAATCAACCTTATTAAATAACCAAGTAGTCGGGGCACATGCCCCGGCTGCTTGCTAAACTTGTATAGATGCCTTGATTGGTATCTATATAACCGAGGGGGTAACCTGAAGAGGTCTTTATTTTCTGAAAGACAAATAGCTAAGAGGGAATCAGAGGACGGAGAAACCGTCCCACCATGCTTAACTGCAGGTCGAAGCGAAGCGAGGCCTGCAGAGTTCAAGCATACGATGCACCGCAGGCCTCGCCGATGGCTTCGACCTGCGGCTACCTGAAGTTCGACCCCTTTGAGGTCGAGGGGATGGGGATAGTCTCCCCGCAGGTGCCGTTTCACGCCACCCACGGTTAAGCATAGTTCGACGGCTTTGCCGTCTGCTACCTATAGACAGGAGAAAAAGTTCCCTTTGGGAGGGATGCAGACGCCCTATAGGAAGGGTGTTGACACCTATAAGAAGTGTCCTTGACACTTCCCATAAGTATCCCTGACACTTCCCATAAGTGTCGGTGACACTTCCTATAAGTGTCCCTGACACTTCCTATAAGTGTCGACACAGGGTTTTAGAATGAATGGTTAAAATAGCTCAGTAGAAATTTAGTGGGGATATGCATATAGTTTTGCAATACGGAATAAGAAGAACTTCTTGTCTGCAACCCCTCTGAGGTTTGCTCTGAATAGTTTGATTTTA
>NZ_NFJB01000052.1 GCF_002159645.1 Parabacteroides sp. An277
ATACTTCTTGATAGACGCCGTGTAATCCTCTTTGTCATCCACGGTGATGGTGTTTTCACGCAGCGTAAGCGGCCACATGAATTCACGGCCTTTAACAATTAGGACCATAGGAATTAAATTTTAGGGTTAAAAATAAAGTTAATTATCTCGTTTTTATTTGTTTACCAAATCGCATTTTACCAGCGTAAATTCCGGATTGACCACCATGGCGTATACCATGTTGTCTTTGGGTGTTCCGGTTATTCGCACGATAGGCATACGCAGGTTTACTATCTTCTTTAGATTTAATTCGTAATCATACAAAAAGAGAGTCTGGGGGCATTTCGTGAAATCCCTGCCTACTGTCATTTCGTTGGTATTGTCGGTATGATAATCCCGCTCTAACGTAACAATATAATCCTTCAACTGGATAACGCTAAATACACCTGCCCTTTCCCTCTCCTCCAAATACAATTCATCATCTACTACGCGATAATCGGGTACCTTTTTCCGTTCGTGTAATAGCTTAAATGTATTTCCTTCCTTTTGGTAAACAGCCATATAAGGAAAAACCCATGACGCATATACTAAACACCCCTTCAAAGGATCATAAGCAATATTTCCACCCATATGGAAACGTTCGTTTTCTATAGGATAATTGCCAAAATAAACCGTTTGGCCATTTACAGTCAATTCGAAATAGTAGGGTATGCTGTCTGGAGCATCTTTAAAATACATATCTTCTTCCAGTTCTACGCCTTTGAATCCTTCTGATTTAGGTAATTCTATATAATAGTCCCGTCCTTGCAGCAAGCTATCTATCGAAAATAAAGCCCGGCGGGAGGTGTTCGCATCTTCGACCCGAAAGCAACGGTCTTTTACAATGCAGCTTAACAGAGGCGAGGTAAACTCTTTGGGACCTTGCCCCTTTTTCCCCATTTGGCCAATCTCTTTTCCTGTATTCAAATCAACAATGTGCAGGTAGTTATTGATAGTAAAAGGATCTGCCCAAGCTAAATAATTATCGCATACCACCATTTCACCAGGTAGTGAAGTATAAATGCTATCGCAGACAATCTCAGGCGTGAGGAAAGTATGCTCTATCTGTTTTTGCTGGCAACTTGCCAGTAGTATCAGGGTTAATATGATAAGTGCGTTCTTCATATTTTTCTTTTATTATAATGTATAGGCTATAAACAACCTCATGGCAGACATAGCCTATACATAAATTTATAGATTTCTCAATAACTATGGCTACATGATCTTGTTGAAGCGCCACTACCGCTTGCTTCACAATATGTGTGATGGGTACTGCCTACCACACAACACGTTTTATTCCAAACAGCTCTGCAATTAGGAGGCAATTCGCCACTGGCTAATGCCTCTATGTTTTCTAAAGCAAGATCAGATAATTCCATACGCTGTTGATTCTGTTGGTAATTCCAACCTGCGATAACCGCTGTCGTAACGACAGCTATTGACAAAATATACTTTTTCATCGTCTTATTCTTTAATAAATTAGCACTTAAATGTTTTCAAATTCCCAATTCATAAATACAGTTCCTTTTTCAAGTAAAAATCATTACTTTTGTAACCGCTATCACCTCCTTTCTTATTTGCATTAATATTAGTGAGGAACCTGGAAAGTTGTCAGCATAATAGGATTGCGAGTCTCATAAAGCGGCAACTCCCTTTTTTCTTCCTTCATACTGTTTTCAAGTAGTTTTCTACTTCCCTCCACGAAGCGGCGGGCACCGCGAGGTGGCTTTTCGTCCTGGCCCTGGCCCTCCGGATACTGGCGTACTGGATGGGAATCATGTGTTTGATTTGTTTCAATCGGAAATTGAATCGGCTCAGGCAGCAATAGCGGACGTCCCACTTGGTTAGCCGGGGATTCGTCCCGCACAGCCGCTGCACGAATCCCCCGAAGGTATCGTTGGCGAGCGCCACCAGCCGCTCCCAATCCCCCTCGTCCATATAGAACGGGGTGGAGCGGAGAGCCTGGAGCAAATCAGTTTGTGCTTGTGTCGGTTTCATGGGCAGAAGTGGAGATTACTAATATAATAAGGTATTACTAATCGAGGCTGAAGCCATCATATCTGAATTCAACTCGGTTCCCTAAACATTCGATATCGCCCCTACCTATGCAATACACATTTCCATTTTCACCACTGGCCAAAGCATTGATATTCTCCAATGCCAAATCTGAAAGCGGCTGTTTCTCCTTCGCATTGTGCACTTGATAGAGGCCTACCATACCCATAATGCAAATAGCCATTACGGCTAAAATCTTACTTTTTTGTTTCATATTCTTCATTCTGTTTGTCTGTTTACATTTTCGTTTTTTCTTATCTTTGTTCCCGAAAATTCCCGTGCATTTGAAATGCTGTTACGGGATTTTTCGAAATCGGTTCAAAAGTATAGTATTGGGGGTACGCTTCCAAATAAAAACGGGGAAGTTTTTCTGAATAGAGGGTAGAAATGGTGCAGAATCATTTCCTTTTTCGTTCAGAGTGTTAATTTTAAGTAGATTATAAACGAACAAAAAAATGAAGGTTTACCAATGAATGAAGACTTGGAACAAACAAATAAAGAACTAAGAACAACGATTGGATGGGGTACTCTATTTGTCGTATCGTTGGTTTTATTGTTGACTGGACCAGTAAGCCATGTTTGGCATGCCCAAAAAAAGGACCGGATTTGGGATGAGATGGCGGCTGCGTTGGATACAGCAATCATGAAAGAAAAAATGTTGTATTGTAAACAGGTGTTCATAAAATATGATGCAACCCAATCTCCAGACGGAGCTTTGATCTCTTTAGATGAAAAGACAAATCATATGATCCAAATATACTTGAGCCGACAGGATCCGAATCGGCATTGTTTGGATAGCCTCTATGATGCGGAATTGAAACAAAGAGGTTTGACTTGCGTAAGTGCTATCCGTTATAGTCTGGGGGATTCCTTGAAAGGTACCAGCTGTTCTGCGAATGAATTGCAAACGATGGAACTTGTAAAACAATATTCTTTTCGGGTTTTGGCGAAAAAACCGCCTTTCGTGTTGCAAGCATACGTGCAAATGTCTAATCTGAACGCTGGCGGATGGCATCCCTATTTCTTTTTCAGTTTGGGCGCGTTAGGAATGCTTTTTTCTTTATATCAGTTCTGGAAGGAAAGAAGAAAGTGGCTGGCCTATCGGGAAAACGTCTCAGAAACGTTAACGCCATGGCAACGATTATCTCCTTCTATTTTATATGACGAACAATATGATATGGTACGAAATGAAAAGTACAACTCGGAACAATCGTTAAAAGGCTTGAGTAAAGAATTATTCAATGCGTTTTTGAAGAAACCGCATTACCTTGTAAAGTATGAAGAGATAGCGGAGATGCAGGGATATTCCAGGAAGGACTTATCTGATAAAGATTTGAACCGAATACATAAAGCTATTAAACCTCTAAGAGAACAGCTACATTCTCTTGGCATTGAATTTCGTAATATTAAAAAGACTGGCTACCAAATGATATTCCCGGACGAGGCCAACTAAAGAAGAGGAAACTAAGCTCACTTAGTCCAGCCAAGGCACAGGGTTGAGTTTCGTCTTTTCCTTCCATAATTGGAAATGAAGGATAGTAGCATTGCTCTCTTCCGGATCAGAAAAAATACGACCGAGGGCTTGGCGTGTATCAACATGGTCACCCGTCTTAACATACACTTGGCTAAGGTTACTATAGACCGTAAGGTAGTTTCCATGGCGCACAATGATAGAATGATTGAAGCCGGGGACGGTAAAGATACGCGTCACTACACCTTTGAAGACCGCCCGGGCATCAGTCCCTGGAGCTGTCTGAATATCAATTCCATTATTGTTGGTACGGACATACTTCAACTGCTCATGTTGCTGCTCCCCAAAGCGGGAAATGATGGTATACGAACCTGCGACAGGATAAGGCAAACGGCCGCGGTTGGCTGCAAAATTGTCTGAAAGAGCTTTTTCTACTTTTGTCATGGCATAACCACCTTTCACATCCGCTTGACGCTGCTTATCTGCTGCTTTTTTCTTATTAGCTTCTGCTATTTCTCGAGCAATCTGCTCTTGGATGAGTCGATCTAATTGCTGCGCCTGTTTCTGCTTCTCGCGAAGTTGCGCTTGAAGTTGTGATTTCTTTTTATTCAGCATCTTCACCTCCTTCTGTTGGTTCGTCTCTTCAGATTGAAGTTGCTTCCGCTCCCTTTCTTGTTGGGCAAGAAGTTGCTGTTTTTCTTGGCGGGTTTGAGTCAACGCGTTCCGCTTTTGGGTAATCTCCGTTTGTTTCTCCACGATTTCCGAAGCCTGTCGCTTTTGCCAAGCGGCATATTCACGAAGATAACGAAGGCGACGAAGCGATTGCGCAAAGTTCTCTGCCGAAAGAATAAACAATAATTTATCTTGCGACGCCTGACGGCGATACATACTACGTACCGATTTGCCATAATTTTGCTGTTTCTCTTCCAATTCTCCTTCCAAACGACGAATTTGTCGGCTCATTTCTCTCATTTCCATATTAATAGCCTCCACCTCTTGTCCCAACAAACTGATGACTTTCTTACGAGAAAGAATCTGTTCAGAAAGAAGATTCAGGCGACGAAGGTAATCTTTAGTAGTAGCCTGTGTCTGATCGATTAGCCCATTAATGCGCTCTACTTCTGCCAACGCTTCCTTGCGTTGTTTTTCCAATTCTTGTACACGGGTCGAATTTTGGGCTAAAACAACCTCACAAAAGCACATGAATAAAAGAAACCAAACGTAGCGCATAACCAAAAAGAATCAAAGATTAATAATTAAAAATAAGAATCAAGGATTAGGTACCAATAACTTCTCTATTTCGGCTAACGAAACACGTTTGTATTTCGATGAAATAGGAAAATCCATATTCAGCGGTTTATCCAATTGAAGGCGTGAATAATAGAGCGTCATACCTCCCTGTCGAGCAGTATTTTTTAAAAGCGATACGTCCATTTTCCGAGGAAAAAGATCGGCATCTGTAATGACAGATTGAAAATCACTATACTTCCATTGTAACGCATAAACGCCAGCAGGTTCAGTAATGGTCGTAGAAAGCAGTTTCTCCTCGCTATCTGCCTCGAAAAGATAATGGATATCCAGGCGATCTTCAGCATGCAGACGGGTAATAAAGCCCTCACGTTCCAATCGGAAATGGTCATAGAGGAAATCATCGAAAACATCCCGTTCACCAGGCAAAAAAAGATGATTGATGAACAATGCTTGCAAATTATAGAAATTGAAATCAATTGGAATCTGTCGTTTGAGGCTGCTATATTCTTCGGCAACATAACGACGATTCATACGATCTAATGCCTTGAGACTATCCGGTGTGAGTTGCAAACGAAATACCTCGATACCCAGAAAAGGTTGAACGGAAAGTTGGAGTATGCTATCCCTTACAAGCTTCATCTCAACTCGTGAACTAACCTGTTTTCCTGACATTTCCAAATCCACATTCAGCCGTGCCGAAAAAGTGTGAAAATGCAATGCCTGCTCTTGCATAGAAGCGACAAACTCCCGCAACGCTTTGGTATTTGCTTTACCTGTACTCATACCTTCACGGCTGGTTTTACATCCGCTCAAAAATACCCCAAGACAAATTATGCTGATAAGTCCAATCCGTTTCATTTTGCTTCTGTATCTTCGATGTAAATACCTTTTTCAATTTTTTCGTCCAATATCTTCGACTCTTTACCCATTTCTTTAGCCTTTTTCCATTGTTCTACGGCCTTTTCTTTATCTCCGAGCATAAATAATATATCGCCATAATGATCTACCAATTCAGCGCTTTTTTCTGTGTCTTTGGAAAGCGCATTTTCGATGTATATCTTGGCCAACGTATAATTGCCTTGCATAAAGAAAACCCATGCGTAAGTATCGAGATAAGTAGCATTGTTCGGCTCCAATTTAATACAGAGAGCAGCCATGCGTTCTGCTTTTTTCAAATCCTTTTTGTCCAAGGTTAGAAAATAACTATAATTGTTGAGAACAAAAGCATTATTTTCATTATACTTCAAGGCTTGGTCATAGGCTTTATAGGTATCTTCCATGTTGCCCATTTGATAATAAAGGTCGCCTATTTGTCCGTAAAAATTGGAAATAAGTACTCGATTTTCTTTTGGAATTACCTTTAATCCCTCCTGATAAGTCTCCAATGCTTTTTGATAATCCTCTTTTTGGTAATAACCGATGCCCAGATAGAAATAATATTCAGGCGATTCAGGGAAAAGTTCCATGCATTTCTGACAAATGCGAAGGATTTCTGGTACGTCTTCCGCTTTCAATGCCATATTAAGCATTTGTTGCCACGCACTTTCATTACTTGGATCCATCTCTGTCACGAGTTGGAATTGGAACTTGGCTTCCTCTCTTTTATCCTGGAGCAAAAGCAAGCTTCCATACATGAGTTTTAACTCCACGTCTTCCGGATGTTGGTCGAGCAACGTGAGAAAAAGGAGGTTCGCCTTGTCCAGCCCTTGTTCGGTTTGTTGCAAACGTTGAATATAACGCGAAAGGATAGCCACTTTGGTATCTACGTCTAACTCGGCATTTGTTAATGCTGCACGAATCTCATTCTCAGCGGCCTCTTTATCTCCTTTCGCATCATAATAATTCGCCATCGAAACAATATAACGCGGATCGTTAGCATCTATTTCATGTGCTTTCTGATAGCAAGCCAATGCCTTTTCCAATTCATTATTTTCCAGATGTAAATCACCCATAAGTAATTGATAACGGGCGTTCATCGGGTATTTTTTAGCGAGTTTTTCTATCTCCATAAAAGCACTATCCGGCTGGTTGATGGATTGATAGAGTTTGTATTTCTGGAGCGAAAGCATTTCACTCATTCCGAGAGTCGATTCCAACGCGTCGTAGGCATCTATCGCTTTTCCTATTTCACCTTCTTGCGTAAAGGAATCTGCCAGGTAATAGTTGAGTTCGCTCTTTTCCGGATATTGCTTTACCAATTCTTCGTAAGCCGATGAAGCTTCGCCATACATGCCTAAATTACGATACAATCCGGCCAACGTAATGCGATAGGTAAAATTTCCGCTATCGTTTGCCACAGCTTTTTTAAGCATCTCCACGGCCGTCTGCGGACGATTGCGTTGAATATAAAACATCGAAAGCTCGAATAAAGCAGCCGATGAAGTCGAATCCATTTCCAAACAATAGGAAAACATATCGAATGCAGCATCATATTTCCCCGCATTCTTCAACTTTTCGCCTTCATAAAAGAAGTAATCGAATTTGCGTTGCGTGGCGTAATCCAACTTCTCCCCGCAATCTGCTTTCTTTACATTTGTAGCATACGCGAAGGAAGGAAGCAGGGCAAGTAATAAAACACCCGCACAAACAATCTGATGTATATTTTTGTTTTTCATTCTTTATTTTTAATATTACCTACCTGTATGTCCAAATCCGCCCGCACCACGTTCGGTTTCGCCCAATACCTCGACGGGTTGCCATTCTACTTGCTCATAAGCGGCAATGACCATCTGGCAAATTCGCTCGCCATCGTTCACCACAAAGGGCTCGTTCGAGAGATTTACCAAGATAATTCCAATCTCCCCACGGTAATCCGCATCAATCGTGCCTGGCGTATTCAAGAGTGTGATGCCATGTTTCAGCGCCAAACCACTCCGCGGACGCATCTGCGCTTCGTATCCTTCCGGCAAAGCGATATATAAGCCTGTCGGGATTAACTTCCGTTCTAATGGCTTAATTTCTACGGGTTCCGAGAGATTCGCCCGGATATCCATTCCTGCCGATAGCGGTGTCGCATAGCTGGGCAAGGGATGATGGGATTTATTGATAATTGCTACCTTCATATTTTCTCGTTATGTTTGAAATCGTTTATAGTTATAATCGAAATCGTTTCTCGTTATCTTTACCGCCAATCACCGTTATCTTTTATCAATTGCACCAAACGTTCGACAGCCTCTTCCTCGGGAATATTCTTCAATACGCAAGTCTTTCCTTTGTAAAGGCTAATACGATTCACGCCGGCACCGACGTAGCCATAATCGGCATCCGCCATTTCGCCCGGGCCATTCACAATACATCCCATAATTCCTATCTTTAAACCTTTCAAATGCGAGGTAGCCTCTTTTATACGGGCAATCGTCGTTTGAAGGTCATACAATGTACGTCCGCAACTGGGGCAAGAGATGTATTCTGTTTTGCTAATACGTACTTTCGCGGCTTGCAAGATACCAAACATCGTATTATCCAAGACAGAAGCAGGAATACGTTCGTCGTGCAACATGACGCCATCGCCAAATCCATCTAAAAGCAAAGCGCCCAAATCGGCAGACGCTTTTAATTGAAGCAATTCGATCTCTTTTTCATCATATTCACGATGGAGTACGACCGGTACATCTATACCCGCACGCCAAAGCCGATGCAATGCCGCACGTTGCTCACCTACGCCGTTCCGATGATGCGTGCTTAGGATTATAACAACTGTTTTATCTTCCCGCAAAATACGAAGTCTATTATCCGTCAGATCAGCATACGTCAATCGGATAAACTTCAACGGTGCATTTAACTTGCTCATTTCTTCGGCTTCCGAAGCAATAAAGCAAGGGAATGCGTTCGGGCGAGGTTGCCAGCAAGGCGCATCAACTAAAAGGCGGAAATGGTCAGGCAGGTTATCCGGATTTTCTTGGCCAATATACAAGAAATCAGGATGTGCTTGCGGATGGAATTCAAAATCGCCTTGCGAACGGTCAGAGATAACAATCGGAAGGCAACCAGAACCGATACCTTCCACAATGCGCGTCCGCCGACGTTCGCAGGAGATTGGGTCATAAGCCGGTGCTATCTCGCCCTGAATAGGTTGATGCCCTTCGCGTTCGAGAATATAATCTACCAGTTTTTGGGCAACGGGAATCTCTGCTTCCGGCTCTTCGCTGAGGGAAACGCGAATGGTATCGCCGATTCCGTCGGCCAACAAGGCACCGATTCCTACCGCGCTCTTGATGCGTCCGTCTTCGCCATCACCCGCTTCAGTAACACCTAAGTGTAAAGGGTAATTCATGCTCTCTTTGTCCATCGTCTCGACCAGTAGACGGACGGTCTTCACCATCACAACGGTATTCGAGGCTTTGATAGAGATAACTACGTCCGCAAAGTCTTCATCCCGGCAGATACGTAAGAATTCCATGCAGGATTCCACCATACCGCGCGGCGTATCTCCGTAACGGCTCATGATGCGGTCGGAAAGCGAACCGTGGTTCACGCCGATGCGGATTGCCGTATGATGCTCCTTGCAAATGTTCAGAAACGGAACGAAGCGGTCGCGAATCTTTTGCAGCTCGGCGGCATATTCTTCGTCCGTATATTCCGTATGGCTGAAGGTCTTGACGCGATCCACGTAGTTACCCGGATTGATGCGCACCTTTTCCACCTCCGTAGCGGCAGCATCGGCAGCTTTCGGGTTAAAATGGATATCGGCGACGAGCGGTGTCGTATAACCTTTCTCGTTCAGGATGCGTCGGATATTACCCAAATTGTGTGCTTCGCGTTCGCCTTGAGCCGTGAAGCGCACATACTCGGCACCGGCGTCAATCATGCGGATAGCTTGTGCTACGGCGGCCTCGGTGTCCATGGTCGAGACATTCGCCATCGACTGAATACGTATCGGATTCTCTCCGCCCATCGGCGTATTTCCGATTTGCACGACAGAGGATTTACGGCGAGAATAGTTAAAACAGTCCATATTTACAATGGACAATGGACAATGGACAATGGACAATGGGAGGAGTCGTTCCAATTGTCAATTGTCAATTCTCCATTGTCAATTTAATTCGTTTTATATTTGTACGTTACTTTTGCCAAGTCTTCGTTGGCCTTCACGATTTTCTGCTTCAAATTCTCTTTGTATTGTGCCAGTTTTGCCTGCAAGGCTTCGTCGCCCACGGCCAACATTTGCACTGCGAGGATGCCGGCATTCAACGAAGCGTTGATACCTACGGTCGCCACGGGGATTCCGGGAGGCATCTGTACGATGGCGAGGAGTGCGTCCATGCCGTCTAATGTCGAATTGATGGGCACGCCGATTACCGGCACAGTCGTCATCGAGGCAATCACGCCGCACAAGTGTGCTGCCATGCCTGCCGCGGCGATAATCACTTTGATGCCACGTTCTTTCGCGCCTTTGGCAAATTTCTCCACCTCTTCCGGCGTGCGGTGAGCAGAGAGGGCATGCATCTCAAACGGGATTTCCATCTCGTCGAGGAACTTCGCCGCCTTTTCCATAACGGGCAGGTCGGAAGTACTGCCCATGATAATACTAACTATTGGAGTCATTTTTTTCTTAGAATTGAAAATAGAACATTTAAAATGAATGTCTTTGCACTTGTTTCATGCTGGAATCGCCTCCATTTAAGATTTTAGGCGCTCCAGCTTCTGGAATCTTCAAAATAGGTCATTTT
The DNA here is from genome assembly GCF_002159645.1 of Parabacteroides sp. An277. Lineage (GTDB taxonomy): Bacteria > Bacteroidota > Bacteroidia > Bacteroidales > Tannerellaceae > Parabacteroides. The sequence continues at coordinate 10,465 of NZ_NFJB01000052.1, forward strand.
ACGCTTTCCAGCCGCTGGAATCTCCTAAATGAATGATTTTATCGTTTCCAGCTGCTGGAAATGTCAAAATAAACAATTTGTATGCTTCCAGAAGCTGGAAACAATAAAATGATTCATTTTGCGTTTTCCAGCTTCTTTTTGTTATAAAATCTATCTTTCGAATGACGATTTGACAATCATCTATACCGAGGACAGATTATTTGTTAATCGTTTTCTCGTATTCAGCCGCGTCAAGGAGTTCGTCCAATTCAGCCGGATTCGAAACGGAGATTTTGATAATCCAACCCTTGCCATACGCATCCTCGTTGACAAGTTGCGGAGCATCCTCCAACTCCGGATTAACTTCGAGGACTTCACCACTCACGGGCATAAACAGATCGGATACGGTTTTTACAGCTTCGATGGTACCGAAAGCCTCCTCTTTGGCCACCGTTTCGCCTTCTGTCGTAATGTCTACATAGACAATTTCACCTAATTCGCTTTGGGCATAATCCGTAATACCCACATAAGCTACATCACCATCTACACGGATCCATTCATGGTCCTTCGTGTACTTTACATCTGTTGGAAAATTCATGTCTTTTCGTGTTTTAAATGAAAAAATAGAAATAACTCAATAATGAAGATATATAAATACTTATAAATCCCAATCCATATCCGGCCAAGAGCTGCCCGCACGTATGTTTTTGCAATATCAAACGTGCCGAACCAACCAGGCCTCCTACCAACAATACAATCATGAAGCCTATATACGGGTTCATGAAATACATACGTGCTACGCCCATCATTCCACCCAACAAGCCGCCCAATCCAATCATGTGCGCGCTTATTTTCCAGAAGAAATTAATGCATAAAGCCAGCAACATGGCGATAGCTACCCCTAAGAACATGGCAGAAATCCAGAAAGGCATCAACATCTTGTAAAGGAAGAGTGCACTTGCTACACTGCCTCCGATATAAACCAGATAGGGCAATGTTCGCCGACGACGCTGGTCCAAACTCCAATCGGCATCTGCTTTGAGCTGAAACATCAAATAGATGAACAAGGCAGGCAAAGCCGCCGTCATCAGGAATACGCCCGAAAGAATCCAAAGTTTGAGTGGCAAAGGATAAATTACCAGGTAAGTGGACATAAACGCCAATCCCATCCCGTATGTGGCCATCAACAACGGGTGGAACAAGCCGGATAATATGTTTGCCATCGTCTTCATTGCCTGCAAAATTATATCTCTTTTCGAAGACGAGCAACAGGCAAGCCCAATTGTTCACGATATTTAGCGACTGTCCTTCGCGCAATAACGTACCCTTTTTCCTTTAGAATAGAGGCTAACTCTTCGTCGGTCAAAGGTTTTCGTTTATCTTCCGCGTCGATATGCTCTTTCATAATCTTTTTGACTTCGCGTGTCGATATTTCTTCGCCGCTATCGGTTTGCATCGATTCGGAGAAGAAATATTTCAATGGATAGATGCCGAAGTTCGTTTGGACATATTTGCTATTGCTCACGCGCGAAATGGTAGAGATATCGAAACCCGCCCGTTCGGCCACGTCTTTCAGTATCATCGGATGGAGCGTGCTTTCATCACCTGTCAGGAAGAAATCGCGCTGAAGCTGGATGATGGCTTCCATCGTCCGCTGGAGAGTATTTTGCCGTTGCTTGATGGCATCGATAAACCATTGCGCCGAATCGAGTTTTTGCTTGACGAACTGGATGGCATTGCGCCGCTCCGAAGTTTGGTTGGCTTTGTTGTTCGAGTAGTCTTCGAACATGGCCACATATTCTTTGTTCACGCGCAAATCGGGTATATCGCGGTTGTTCATCGAAAGAGTAATCTCGCCATTGTTCGCATCGACGATAAAATCGGGTACGATTTGCGTCATGGCCGATTCCATCGTTCCTCCCCATTCATTGCCCGGCTTCGGATTGAGCGTCGTAATCTCGCGTACGACCTCTTTCAGCTTTTCTTCCGGAATATTTAACCCACGCAAGATTTTATCATAATGCTTTCGTGTAAACTCGTCGAAATATTCCTTCAAGATACGCTCCGCATAATGCGTTTTCTCGCAAGGTTCCTTTTTTCTGAGCTGGATAAGCAAGCACTCTTTCAAATTGCGTGCCCCAACGCCAGCCGGTTCAAAATCCTGGATGGTTTGCAATACCGGTTCGATATCCTTCTCAGTAATGTCCATGCCGGCTTGGAAAATCAAATCGTCGGCAATGGCGTTCAAATCGCGGCGCAAGTATCCATCGTCGTCAATATTCCCGATGATGTATTCGGCAATCTTCATCTCCTTTTCAGGCAGATTGCGAAGGCCTAATTGTTGAAGTAAATATTCGTTGAGCGATTCGCTGACCGAAAAAGGGATTTCCTCTTTCTTGTCCGCCTTGTCGCGCAATTCTTGCAATTTATAATCGGGTATGTCGTCTTCGGTCAGATAATCGCCCAGCGAGAGATCGGCTTCTGCTTCGTTATCGTTCGTACGGTCAGAGTCTGTATCTTCCGGTTCGTTCGTATCCGTTTGGTCAAAATCATCCGGTACGTCTTTCCCTTCTTCCAACGCTGGATTCTCTTCCAATTCATGTTTGACCTTCTCTTCCAGCTCGATAGTCGGGAGTTCCAGCAAACGAATCAATTGGATTTGTTGCGGTGAAAGCTTCTGTTGCAATTGTTGCCGTAGTTGTTGTTTTAACATAAAACGCCTTGTCTTAAAATATGAACATGCAAACATACGCATTTTCATCCGAATCGCCAAGACGAAAATGTTTAATAAAAGCATACGACTTTTGATTCTTTGAAAAACCATGCCCATGTCTGTTTTCGTTTAGTCTTATAATCGCCGGGAAACATAGTTCTAAACTCCTCCGTTCATGCCTATGTTTTTACAGATAATCAGGTGTATTGATTTTGAATTTTTTTATCTTTTTATTTTGTTTCCACAATCACTTGGTCTACCTTTGTTTTCAGAAAGAAAAAAAGAGTATGCAGGGTTTGGAATGTACCAATAAAACAAAAGAAGATATGAAACGACAATGGATTACAATCATGGCGCTTGGGATAGGAATTTGGGGAATAAGCGGATGCACGAACCATCCGTCAGAAAGTGAAACGTTCGCTATAGTAAATGTAGAAGAGAAAGAACAAGTGTTCGACCTTCAAACTCTGTCTCCGGATGCTCATACGGTAGTTTTGGAAACGACCGATAGTAGTCTCGTGGCTTTTACCAACCGGATTTATGCGGATAACGATTATTACCTCATCGGAAGCAACCAAGCCATCTTCTTTTTCGATAAAAAGGGCCGCTTCCACCATGCTATCCAACGTCGGGGAGAAGGACCGGAAGAATATTTAACCATTGCCGATTTCGCGGTAGATAAGTCCAATAAACAAATTTGGATATGGGATATGCGGAAAAGCCGGTTGACGTGTTACGATTACAAAGGGGCGTTTTTACGGGAGATAAAAATAGGTTTTTGGTGTACGAACCTGCAATGGCTCGACGCGTCACACATCCTTTTGTATAGTGGCAATCAAATTACGCCTGAAGTGAATGCGTGCAAATTTTCGGTTGTAAACCTGCAAACGGGTGAAGTCGAACGGCATTTCTATCCGATAGCGCCTAACAAGGCGGAGTTCCTGCACCTCATGGGTGGTTCGCATTTAAGTCAAACCGGAGGCGAAACATTCTTTGCTGAAAATTTCAACGACACTATTTACCGGATTTCTGCGACTGAATGTGTACCAGCTTATTACCTGGATTTCGGAAACGCTAAAATACCTGTTTCCCTTTTAGCCGGACGATATAAGGATATCATGGATTTTCATCAAAAGGTAACCGTTGGCAATTATGCATTTGGCATCTCTTCCCTTTACGCTTTACCGGATAAAATATGGTTGGCTTACCTCGATCACGGAACGGATAAATACCTTTGCTTGGATCGGGAAACCAAGACCTCTACTCCCTTTTCTAAATTGACCGACACGAGCCTTTTCCAAGAAGGAGCATTTGATATAAGCGAATATGAAATCAGCTTTTATGCAGACGAAGGTCAATTGTTCATGCTTGCCTCCAATGCGCTGTATTTGGAACATCAAGATAAGTTGAAAGACGAAGCGTTGAAGAAGGTCGTAGGTTCGTTACAAATTGATAGCAATCCGGTTTTGCGGGTTTATCAAGGGGAGAAAGATGAATTGTGAGATAAAAATAACAGAAAATAAAGTGTATATGAAACGTATTGCATTAGGTATTTTGGCGTGGTGCGCTTTGATGAGCACTTCTTGTGGTAAACAAACTAGCCAGTCAGAGGGTTATACGACGAACAAAGAGATGGAACTGCTTACTTGCAAACAGGAAATTGCTTCGGATTCCGCTTTTTTCCGTTATCCGTATCGAATTGAGATTAAAGATGGTGTAGCTGTCCTTTTGGATTTGCACAACGATTCACACTACTTATATGCTTTTTCGTATCCGGATTGGAAACTGATTGCACCGTTTGGCCGGCGAGGCGAAGGACCAGACGAAATGCTTTCGGGAGACCGCGTGCGGATTTGCTCGGTAGACTCCGTGTGGGTATTGGATGCGAACCGGATGCAAATCACCCGCTGGTCGGTCGATACGGTACAAAAAAGCGTGGCACGAATGGAAGAAATCCCATTGGATAAGCGTTTGCTCCGCACGTTAGACTTCTGCAAGTCGGAAAATGGCTTTCTGGTAACGGATTACACAGGGGAATATCGTTATCATGAGATCGGTATGGACGGACAAATCCAGCAAAGCTTAGGCACTATTCCTACCCGCGATTCCACCTACTTGGAAAACCGCCCGGCGTTGGCGCAGGCTTGGCGTACGTTTATGGATTATAACCCGCGAAACGGCGTGCTGGCCATGGTGACGCAACTGGGCGAAGTGGTAGAAATCTACAACCGAAAGACCGGCTTCCATAAGGTGTTGTTTGGTCCCGAAGGCGAACCGGTATTTAAAGCGGTAGGCGGCGAAGCGATTCCTACGGGCATCAAAGGCTTTGAGGATGTACGGGTGACCGATAGTTGCATTTATGCCTCTTTCGATGGCATGTCGTTCAAAGAGATGCTAAAGGCTTTTCAGGAGGGAAAAGAGTTGCCGGAAGGTGGCAAATACCTTTATGTATTCTCCTTAGAGGGCGAATTGCTCCACCAATATACGCTAGACCACCACGTATCAGGAGTAGAACTACATGATCATCACTTGTTTACGACAAGCATGGACAATGATAATCCGGTGGTGGAATATGCTTTGTAAAACAAAAAAGCTGTATATGGCATTCAAATTAGATATTATCAATCCAATCTATTGGGAAGAATAATCCATAAACGCGTTGCGGAGCAAATACCGCGAGTAGGATTATTCCTCCCTCTCGTCTGGGAATATCATTTGGTAGCCTTTGCCCCAAATATTCTTTATTTGAATATCCATGAGAGCCAGTTGTCTGTCCAATTGTTTTATGGCATGACTTATTGTGTTTCTATCCTCTATGGAAACTTTACCATCTTTTATTTTATACTGCTGCTGTAGTGCGATAAGAATATGTTTATAAGTAACCTTGTGGTTTTCTGCCCGAAGTAAAATCTCAAAATAAACAGCCATATTGCCCTTTAATGTTGTTTTTAGTCCATTGTGTATAACTACCGACTGATTTCTATCATATTGAATGCTTGGAGTAAGCTGTTCTAATTGGACATTTTCAGACGTTACGGGTACTTGGACATCCGAATTCGCAGGTTGAAGATCTTTCAACGAGGCAGGCTGTAGATATTCTTTCCGAAAAATAAGCAAAACAAGTATCCCTATTCCTAATAAGGCGATGCCTATCAATATATAAACATGCTCCCAATATATTAGCATCCGGTTGGGTATCTTGATAAAGGCTTGCAATATAATATCGCCTTTCTTCGAATGAAACTCAATTGTTTTTAATAGGCTGGCTTGCTGAAATTCTTCTTCTGGTTGGCTGTTTGTTTCCTTCCCGTTTCGGTTACACCGAATACCTGTCCAGATGTGTACGCCTTGTTCAGCCAATTCTACTTGGAAAAGGCTATCCAGACGATACCTATGTGGATCATTTTGCACAAGAATTTCCTGTTCCACCCATTCCTGTTGCTCTTGTGCAGTAAGGGAATCGGAAGACAATAAAGCATTGTAGTGAATAAACTTTATGTCCGTATATTGTTTCCGTTCTATAGTGATAGCTTCATTTAATGCTATTGTACTTTTATCAAACAGTAGCTCTTTCCTATTCTGGGCCGATGTATATATGCTATACGCTCCTATCGCCAGCAATAAAAGCATGGCCACAATTGTAAGAGTTACCAATGCTATTTTTTTATCCCTATTCATATCCTTTTTCCTAATTATATGGGAACAAACTTGGAATTCCAAATTTAAAATCGCTGATTTTTAACAAAATAAAATTCCATATTTATTCCTCGTTTTTATATATTGCGATTCAAATTAATCATGTATTTTTGCTGTGCATTTGAGAAATTTCAATTGCCGGATTTACCGGATGATAGATGTTTCTTCTAAATACAAAAGCAAAATAAATGAACAAAAATACGAAAAACAAAAGAAAGATGAAGAACAAAATGAAAATTTTAGTAGCGGCTATTTGTGTCGCAAGTGGAATCGCCTATTTTATGGCTGATGAGATGACAGGTAATAAAGTAGTTTCGGATTTGGCATTGGAAAACATCAATGCCTTAGCCAGTGGTGAAGGTTCTACAAATATCACATGTGCCCAGCCAGGATGCATTGATTGCTTTGGGCATAAAGTAAAATATAGAATCGAAGGTTACAGCCTCGATTAATAATACCATATAATAATATTAATCTCCACTTCTGCCCATGAAACCGACACAAGCACAAACTGATTTGCTCCAGGCTCTCCGCTCCACCCCGTTCTATATGGACGAGGGGGATTGGGAGCGGCTGGTGGTACTCGCCAACGATACCTTCGGGGGATTCGTGCAGCGGCTGTGCGGGACGAATCCCCGGCTAACCAAATGGGACGTCCGCTATTGCTGCCTGAGCCGATTCAATTTTCGATTGAAACAAATTAAATACATGATTCCCATCCAGTACGCCAGTATCCGGAGGGCCAGGGCCAGGACGAAAAGCCACCTCGCGGTGCCCGCCGCTTCGTGGAGGGAAGTAGAAAACTATTTAAAATCAATATAATAATATGTTAAACTTAAAACTTTAAGATCATGGCAAAAAACAAATGGTCGTTCGACCTAAAAGAAAACTTGCTGACGACAGACATCAAGGATGATTACACCGCCGTGCAGCGTAAAGTGTTGACGCTCTATCCGGAAGACCTCGCCAAACTGATTGCCGAGGAGCGTACCGAATACCGCCAGCAAACGATTACCAACATCGAGGAGTTCGTCGAAGAGATGATTATCCGCCAGGTTTGTCAAGGGAACATCGTGGTCACGAAAGCGGCTACTTACATGCCGTCTATCGTGGGGAGTTTCACAGCCGAAGGATTGGTCGACCCGGATGTGAACAAACCGCAGGTGAACGTGGCCATTTCCGACGAGTTCCGGAAGGCGTTGGCGGATGTTTCGTTGGAATTTTCCGGTCGGGTATTGGAAACAGGCGGTGCAGCCATCCTGACCGTGACGGACTTGAATACAAAACGGACGGACGGGCACGTCGGGCGCGGACACATGATCCGCATTGGCGGGCGCAAAATCCGAGCCCTCAAAGAGGATGGTAGTGACGGAGAAATCACGCTTTACAACTCGCTGGACACCCCAGAAACCGTGACCGAACTGGGTGTCAACGACCCGTCGGAAATCATCTTCATCTTCCCGAACGATTTGACAGAAGGCACATATCGCTTGGAAATCGAAACTTACTTCAGCAATTCCTCTACCTTATTGAAGACGCCGCGCACGTTGGTTTGCCCCATCGAGCTGGTTGTCGAGTAAAAAGTTTCCGTCGATACCGAACGTAGTGCTACGTCACGACCGAACGTAGCGTTACGTTACCTTCGAACATAGTACTACGTCTGCACCGAACGTAGTACTACGTTCGATATCGACGCAAATGTTAAAATGAAACAGTGGGGTGAAAAAAGGGAGTTGCAGCTCGTCAGACTCGCAATTTGACACCAAGCTGGCAACTCCCCAAAATCCTCCTCCATATTGTCGAACTTAATACAGAAAGGAGGCTTATTGCGCCTCAAAGGTACAAAAAAGTTTTGAAAACGGAACGGTATAGGGTCACACGCCGTGCTCGCAATCTTGCCGATAGGGAGAGTGTTGGGGAAGAGGCTCATAAAAGTATTATAAACAACAAATTTAAAAAGAAAGAATATGAAAAAGATCATATTATCAGTGGCTGTTGTTGCAACAG
>NZ_NFJB01000053.1 GCF_002159645.1 Parabacteroides sp. An277
TACAAATTCGCGGCGCGGAGCGGAAATCTCGGAAAACTCGCTTCGCTCAAACAACCGAGATTTCTTTTCGCTCCGCTTGGAATTTGCTTTACGCCGCTTCCGTTAGGCCGATCTCAATGGGCAATTCCTTCCTTATTCGTAGAGGGGCGGAATGATCTTGTTCTTTTCTCTTGAAAAAAAGAACCAAAAGTTCAAGGCTGCGTCTGCTTCGCTACTCTCTCCCTACACTCCACTGTTCGCGTTGCCAACTCGCTTCGCTCAAACAGCAACGCTCTCGGTCGCTTCGTTCCGCTCGTTCGCTTTACGCTCACCAGACAGAGGCCGGTTCTTTTTCTTCCTCCTCTCTCTCCCTCCTACAAACAGGGGAAATCGTCCATTCTCAACGCCTGTCATGTAGGGGCGGAATGCTTCCGCCCTTATGCGTATTTGCGGTTATTTTATTGAAAATAAAATTGATGCAAGGAGGGCGGATACCATCCGCCCCTACAGACAAAGGGGAAAATTGCCATTCTCCAGGATGAATTTACCCATTGAGACCGGCCTAACGGAAGCGGCGTAAAGCAAATGGGGGCATGGAGCGTAAAGAAATCTCGGCTGTTTGAGCCGAAGGCGAGTTTTCCCGAGATTTCAGCGGAATGCCTCCATTTGTAGCTGCTGGAGTGTAAGCCTTGACTTTTTGGTTCTTTTGGGCCAAGCCAAAAGAACGAAGAGAAACTATGATTACTCCCATTCGTACCGTTCGCGGAAGTCGGCGGGGCGGTTGCGCTTGCGGTAGTCGGTTGGCGAACATTTTAGTTGCTTCAAGAATTGGCGGGTGAAGCTCGGCTGGGTGGCAAATCCACTTCGGGTGGCCACTTCGTACACATCCAAATCCGTATGCGCCAACCAGTCGCAGGCCCGCTTGAGCCGGAATTGCTGCATAAACTGATGCAGATCCATGCCCGTATAGAGCTGAAAGACACCATTTAGCACAGTTGTATTCGTCTGCATGGCGCGGGCTAACTCCTTGCCGGTGAAATATTCACCCGTATCCAGCGCTTGCGCGACTGCATCCACCAGCAGCGATCCCGTGGGCGCGATCTGCCTCTCAACGAGCTCCATGCGCGTCCAACCGTCTGCATTTGTGACGCGTTGCCGGGTAACCACTGGCCGGTACACGTCGTTTATTGAAATCTGTTTCAGTTTAATATCTTTCATACGCGTTTTTGTGCGCAAGGTAAGGACTTTTTCGGTAAAAAGCAAATTTTTCATATCAAACAAAAGCCTGATAGATATGAATTTCATTTATTTCATATCACCACGACAGCGGGGCGATATAAGCGAGCCCTATCCCATATCACCACGACGGTGAGGCGATATAAGCAAGTCCTATCCCATATCACCACGATGGCGGGGTGATATAATCTAGCCCTATCCCATATCACCACGACAGCGGAGCGATATAAGCGAGCCCTATCCCATATCACCACGACGGCGGGGCGATATAAGCGAGCCCTGCTTCATATCGAGCGGCTGGCATAATGATATGAAACAGCCTCAAATCCCCAGCTTCTCCCGTAAGTAGCGCCCGGTGTAGGACGCGGGGCAACGGGCGATATCCTCGGGCGTGCCGCAGCAGACCACGTTTCCGCCCGCCTTCCCGCCTTCGGGACCGAGGTCTATCACGTAGTCCGCGCACTTGACGACGTCGAGGTTGTGCTCGATGATGACAATCGTGTGCCCCCGCTCAATCAGGGCGTTGAAGGCGTGGAGGAGCGTCTTAATATCGTGAAAATGAAGGCCGGTAGTCGGCTCGTCGAAGATAAAGAGCGTCGGTTGCTGCTTCTCCAGGTTCAGGTAGGAGGCGAGCTTGACGCGCTGGTTCTCGCCGCCCGAGAGCGTAGACGAGGCCTGCCCGAGCTTGATGTAGCCCAGGCCGACGTCTTGCAGCGGCTTGAGTTTGCGAATGATTTTCTTCTCCTGCGATCCCTCGTTTTGGGCGAAAAACTCGATGGCCTGGTTCACGGTCATCTCCAGCACGTCGTAGATGCTTTGCCCGCGGTAGCGGATGTCGAGCACCTCGGGTTTGAAGCGTTTGCCGTGGCAGGCTTCGCACTCGAGCGTGATGTCGGCCATGAATTGCATCTCGACCGTCACCGTCCCTTCGCCTTTACACTCTTCGCATCGCCCGCCCTCTTTGTTGAACGAGAAATAGGCGGCCGAATAGCCCATCTGCTTGGCGAGCGGCTGGGCACCAAATAGTTTGCGTATCTCGTCGTAGGCGCCCACGTAGGTGACGGGGTTCGAGCGCGAGCTTTTACCGATGGTGTTCTGGTCTACGAACTCGATGGACTTCAGCAGGTGGATATCCCCCGTAAGCGATTGGCAATCGACACCCAGCGGCGCCTCGTCCAACGCCCGCTTTACCCCTTCGTAGAAGATGTCGCGCACAAGCGAACTCTTGCCCGAACCGCTGACGCCCGTCACGACCGTCATCACCTGGAGCGGGAAGCGGACGTCGATATGCTTCAAGTTGTGCTTGCGCGCGCCTTTGATTTCGATGTAGTTGTTCCACGGACGGCGGTAGGGCGGCAGCTCGATTTGCTCCTCGCCCGTCAGATAGCGCACGGTATAGCTGTCTGATTGGGTCTGCAGATGCGCGACGTCCCCTTGGTAAACCACCTCGCCGCCCAACCGTCCCGCCTTCGGACCGATGTCGATGATGTAGTCGGCCGCGCGGATAATCTCCTCATCGTGCTCGACCACCACCACCGTGTTCCCCAACGCCTGCAACTGGCGCAAGACGCGAATCAAGAGATGCGTATCGCGCGAATGCAGCCCGATGCTGGGCTCGTCGAGGATATAGAGCGACCCGACAAGGCTGCTGCCCAACGACGTAGCCAAGTTGATGCGCTGGCTCTCCCCGCCGGAGAGGGTCGACGAGAGACGGTCGAGCGTCAGATAGCCCAGCCCCACGTCGAGCATGAACTGCAACCGGCTCCGGATTTCCATCAGTACGCGCCGCGCCACGACAGCTTCCGTCTCGTCGAGCACGAGCTGGTCGAAGAATACCTTCAGCTCCGTGATAGGGAGCGAGACCAGTTCGGCGATGTTCCGCCCGCCCACGCGAACGTAAAGCGATTCGGGACGGAGGCGCGAACCGTGGCAATTCGGGCATACCGTCTTTCCCCGATAGCGCGCCAGCATGACGCGGTACTGGATTTTATATTGGTTCTCTTCCACAAACTTGAAAAAGGCATCGATGCCGTACAAACCCTCCGCACCATGCCAGAGGAGCCCCTTCTCTGCCTCGGTGAGCTCGTAGTACGCGCGGTGGATGGGGAAATCGTAGCGCGCACTGTGCTGGATGAACTCCTTGAGCCAAAGCCCCATCACGTCGCCTTTCCAGCAGACCACCGCCCCCTCGTAGACAGAGAGACTCTTGTCCGGGACGACGAGGTCCTCGTCGATGCCCAAAACCTTCCCATAGCCGCCACAGACGGGACAGGCACCCATCGGGTTGTTGAAGTTGAACATCATCTCGGTAGGCTCTTCAAACGTGATGCCGTCTGCCTCAAACTTCTTCGAGAACTCCTTGACGACCTCCGCCGTACCCTCCGGATAGAGTCGCACGCGGCACGTCCCCTGCCCCTCGAAGAAAGCCGTCTCGACAGAGTCGGCCAAACGGTTCTGGAAAGCGTTCCCTTCGGCAACCGTCAGCCGGTCGATAAGCAACTCGAAGGGTTCCTCTACCGATGCCTTCCCGCCCAAGACATCCGCAATACGCCAGGTTTCTCCCCCCTGGAAGAGACGCGTATAGCCCTCCTTCTGGAGGATTTCCAACTGCTCGCGCCACGTGCGCCCCGACGGCGGAAGGATGGGCGCGAAGAGGGCGAAGCGCGTCCCGACCGGATAGGCCATCACAGCCCGCACGACATCCGCCACGTAATGTTTCTTTACCTCTTCCCCCGACACCGGCGAATAGGTCTTCCCCACACGGGCATACAGCAGGCGGAGGTATTCATAAATCTCTGTAGAGGTCCCGACAGTCGATCGCGGATTCCGGACGTTCACCCGCTGCTCGATGGCGATAGCGGGCGGAATACCTTTGATATAATCGCATTCCGGCTTGCTCATGCGCCCCAAGAACTGGCGGGCGTAGGCCGAAAGGCTCTCCACATAGCGACGTTGCCCTTCGGCATAAAGCGTATCGAATGCCAGCGAGGATTTGCCACTACCCGATAGGCCCGTAATCACGACCAATTTATTGCGTGGAATCTCCACGTCGATATTCTTCAGGTTATTCACCCGTGCCCCTTTGATAAATATGGAATTTTTGTCAACCATTTGCTTGTGTATTGTTTTTCTTGCGGATGCAAAGGTACACAAAATTCAAGGCTTTTTATGTACCTTTGCAGGCAATAAAAAAACAGACGGATACATGAGACAGAATTATGTAAAATGGTGCCTGGTCCTTTTGGCGGGACTGATGGTCTCTTGCCGGACCTTGCACGAACCGCAATCTTCCCAGACGATTGCCGAAAACCCCAAGCGGGAATTCCGCGGTGCCTGGATTCAAACCGCATTCCAAAGCGAATATGCCCAGATGACAGTAGACGAGATGAAACGGAGCTTCATCCGCAAACTGAATTACCTTCAGACGTGCGGCATCAACGCGATTATCTTCCAAGTACGCCCCGAAGCTGATGCCTTTTACCGCTCGGAACTGGAACCGTGGAGCCGCTTCTATACCGGCGAACAAGGCCGCGCCCCGGAAGGCGACTTCGACGTGATGGCGTTCCTCATCGAGGCATGTCACCAGCGAGGCATGGAATTCCACGCTTGGCTGAACCCCTATCGCATCAGTACGGCAGGCAATACGCGTTTTGCCGCTTCGCATATTTACCACCGCCATCCGGAATGGTTCGTTACCTACAATAAACAGATTCTTTTTGACCCGGGATTGCCCCAGTCCCGTGCTTTCATTTGCCGCGTGGTGAAAGACATCGTGAGCCGCTACGACATCGATGCCATCCACATGGACGATTACTTCTATCCCTATCCGGCCGCCGGTCAATCCTTTCCGGATGATGCCAGCTTCCGCCGCTACGGATTGGCCAAAGGATACAAACCCAACCAACGGGCCGCGTGGCGACGCGAAAATGTGAATACCCTCATCCGCGAACTGAAACATACCATCGTCCTCCAAAAGCCATGGGTACGCTTCGGAATCAGTCCCTTCGGCATTTATCGCAATAAAAAAAGCGCGCCCAACGGAAGCCGCACAAACGGGCTCCAGAACTACGACGACCTGTATGCAGATATCCTCCATTGGGTAAAAGAGGGCTGGATTGATTATAACATGCCGCAAATCTATTGGGAAATCGGACACCCGGCAGCCGACTACGAGACGCTTATCCAATGGTGGAGCGAACATGCCGAGAACCGCCCGCTCTATATCGGACAAGACGTGGCACGCACCATGAAGGCCGACCAACTAACCGAAAAGATGCAATGGGAACGCCATCTGCCGCACATCCAAGGAAACTGCTTTTGGCCGGCTAACGAATTGCTATGGAACAACCGTGGCGTGGCAGATAGCCTCAAGTGGCATTACCACCGTTACCCCGCTCTCATCCCGGCCTACGTCCACATGCACGACCGCGCCCCGAAAGAGGTCAGCCGCCTCCAGGCGGAATGGACACCCGATGGCTACCTTCTCCACTGGAAAGCCGAACAAGACGAAACAAATCCCGAACTTGCCGCCTACTTCGTAGTCTACCGTTTCGAAGCCAAAGAGGCGATAAACCTCGACGACCCGACGCATATCGTCGCCATCACGCGCAATACCTATTATAAATTGCCCTACGAAGATGGCGATACGAAATACCGTTACGTCGTAACGGCCGTAGACCGCTTTCACAACGAAAGCCCCAAGGGAAAAAGCAAGAAGGTGAAGCTTTAAAAACATAATTATAATGGCCGGAAACGACGGCGTGAATGCCGGCCATTATAACTATGAACGATTATGGTTTCATCCTCCAAACCCTGGGGTTTCGTCCCTGAATCCCCTACTTTCGGATAAGAACTCAAAATTTTTTCTTTAAATCTCTTGCTATTTCATTTTTCCTCCTTACCTTTGCATCGATTCCGCAGCGAATGGGGTTTCGCCTTAGGGAATCAAGAGAAATATTGTAAGCATTTTACGAAGATTATTCCAACTGAAAAATCTGGTAAATTTTAAAGTTTTGCGGAATAATGGACAGTAAATGCTTGCGCTACATACGAGTTTGATGGAGGTTTCCTATAATTTGTGCATATCATAAGTATATGTATCAGTACGGGGAAGCTGAAAATATAATCGTATAGGCGCGGGCTGTTGTTCTATTATTGCAAAACGGGCTTACCAGAGCCTTTCAGTTGATAATAGGCAACGTAAGCCCGCGCTTTCTTTATGTCCGTAATCAAAGCCGGGTGCGTTGTACTAACCTTCGTAAGATTTAATCAAGAGTTTATTAATCAAACATTTTTGTATAATTAAAATTTTAAATCTTATGAACAAAAAAGTACTTACATTGTGCGCGGGCTTTTTGCTCGGCGGTGGTGTACTTTCCTCTTTGTCTGCCGCAAAATTATCAACGGTAGCTAACGATGGAAAGTATTACAAGTTGGAGCTTAAGGCTCAAACGACTAATGGTACATGGAGTCCAAAGAATGATGGCTATTGCATTGATTTGAAAGTTGATGAAGATGGCAAGAATATATTTGGAATCCAGCAAAATCCTTCCAATTATTGGCGTGTTGCTTCTGCTGAAGAAGAAGGAACTTACTACTTAATCAATATTAAGGGTGATACTTTGGTAGTTGCGGACAATAATGCTTTTAGTGTAAAGGAAGATTTGCGAGGTGATGGTGCTAATTATTCTCAGTTAGGTTATCCCGCTACTCCATCTAATTGGGTGGCTTATGACAAGAATGGAGACAATGGTTTCTATAAACTTGTCCAGCAGGGAAACGACTTGACTTCTACCATCGGTGCTGCATTCGATGCTGTAACTGACACAAACAACGATGCATTAAAGAATGCTCTGTTGGAAGCTTTGGAGAACAAAGAAGTTGCCAATCTTACTATGGTGTATAAGGATAAGCCTTCTGAAATAACAGAAGCTATCCAAACAATGGTAACAGCTGCATCATCTGACGCAGACCTCAAGAAAAAGTTGTCTCAAGTCTCAGCTTTAATTGCAGTAAAGAATGGTGAAAAGGGAAATCCAGACCTCGTGATTTCTTTGAATGGTGCTGTAGCTTCTGCTGATGTTACAGTTGTTGAGGTTTCTATTTCTGAAACTGGAACAGTAACTGTTTCTATGCAAAGTCCATATTGGGGTGATTTCTCTTCAATCCAAAGTGACGATGATACATTTGTCATGGTGGCTTACGGAACGGCTATCCGCGCGAAGAAAGATGACAATGGTAATACGGTATACGAGCAGGCTACTTATGATCCAAGCGAATCGAACGCTGCACAATATCAGTGGACATTCGCTCCGAGAGAAACAACTCCGGGTAAGTATGTACTCTCTGTAAAGAATAACTTAGGTGACTGGCTAGTTGCTGAACAAAGCGATGGTACTGATAGCTGGGTTAAAGTAAATGGTATTGAGGTTACTAAAGATGGAAATGGCAACTTCTTATATAACGGAAGCAAGACTCCAATTTATCCGAAAGTAGTTGAGTTGCAGACTTCGAATAATGAATATGTAATTTGGAATCAAGGTACATGGGCATTTGATACAGTTACAAATCCTGCAGACGGAAGAGCATTCGGTGCAGCTTGGGTAGAACGTGCTTGGATGTATGCTGAAGATTTGCTGAAACGTTCAGCTGAATACTTCACATTGGATATCACGTATGTTCATTATGACGAAAAGAACAACAAGATTGAAGACGACTTGACGGGTATCTTTAGCGGCGAATTGACTCCGGTTCAGCCTGTAAATTATGGACAAGGCAAGACTGAGTATAGATTGGCTGATCCGAAGGCTACGAGCTTCATGTTGATGAATGAAAACAATGAGCTTTTGGTTTTGGATACAAATTCCAAGACAGCTTGGTCAGCAGGCAATCAGATTCATGCTTATCAGTTGATAAAAGTTTCCACAAAGGCTTATGAAACAGATCAAGCAAAAGACCGGAATTATCAAGCTTACTTCTCGTTTGAGCATAAAGTAGGTGCAGATGCTGCTACTTTGACTGAGATCCAAAACATTTACGTAGGCAATCATAAGATTGGTTGCTACTTGGATAAACAAACTCCGACATTGGCAGGTCAAGGTAATGTAGGTTCATTGTTGGAAGTTGTATTTGAATTGAATCCATCTACAGCTGTAAATCCGCAGGCTTGGTTGACTTCTCCGTCTTATTACAAAGTAACCGTATCTAATAAGAGAAAAGATGCTCAACACTATGGCAAGGTATTAGGTCAGACGGAAAACGGTTCTATCAATTTCGTAGCTCCAACAAAGACGGATATTGAAAAGCCGGAAGGTCAGTTTGCGATCGAATATGTTAAGGAATACACATACAAAGACAATAAGGGTAATGATGTAGTTGTTCCGGCTCATTATAAGTTCACAAATCGTGAAAATCAAAAGACTTATGAGTTGAGAGCCGCCGATTTGTATACGACAGGTGCGCCAAATGTATTCGCTTATCGTGACTATCGTTACAACTTGATGGATACATTGACTATTGCTCCGGTAACTCAGTATACTTCTGCTGATGGTTTCCGTCGTATTCCTACTGCAGATTTGAATGCAAATACTTACAGCGTAGCATTGAACACAATCGCTGGTCCGCTTTATGTAATCGAGAACCATAACGACAAGCATCGCATTGGTTTGGATGCAGAAGAAGCAACAGCTTGGCGTATTGAACAACCGACTGTTAAGGTAATGGATGTGACAGGCGATCTCGATCATTATGCTGCTGATACGGTATCTGTTTTGACCCCAATTAGATTCTGGGCAGACAATGATTGGAGAACAACTCAGATTGATAATCCGAAGGGTAAATATTATGCTCCGAATACAGAGTTGTTGATCCCGACTTACATCTTGAAGAATACGGCTACTGATGAGTACATGAAGGGTACAAACGAAAACGAAGAAGCAGGTAATACATATTATTTGTGCGATAAAGACTATGCTGTACGTTTGGCTCTGAAGGAAGTTGGTGATAGCACTGTAGTTTTGATTCCTGCATTCCTTGATGATATGGTATATTGGAATGATAATATCAAGAAGACAGAAGGTCGCGAATACGATGATTATGCAGCTGATTTAGAGCTTATAGATTATAAGATTATCGGTGGAACAACTGCAGATAAGGGCGTATTGAAAGCGGCTAATCGTTACGAAGCTACTTCAAACGACCTCTTTGTCATCGAAGCAACAGGTGCTCGTACTTACAAGCTCTTGAACCAGGATGATAAGATTGCGATCTCGTTGATGGAAAACAATGACGAAGTAATCTACGAAGATGGTGAGTTCGCTAACATCGACAATGAACAGGCTTACGATATTAACCCGACATTGTATGTGGATACGGCTTATATCAACCGTCCGGGTAACTACCGTTACGACTACTTGTTGTCTGTTCGTCCGTTCCGCGTAGACAGCATCGAAGAATGCAACAACCCGAACCACGAACATCCGCGTACGACCTTCACGAAAGGCGACTTCTTGGTAGTAATGCGTGATTCAATGGATGTTGAGACTGATAAGAACGTACACAACAACAAGTATGCTTACAACGAGCAGCCGCGCTTGGCATTCGTTCCGGGTATCCACCAGAATGATACATTGTATTACACGGATGCAGCCGGAAAGGTTATCGACAAGGAAGAAGTGGGCAACGCTAAGTACAGCTTCGCTAAGTTCGCCTTCAAGATGATCGACGAAGCAAACAACGAATTCGTAATTGAAACGGCTTACGACTATACTCCGGTTAAATGGGTGAACGGCGAACCAGTAGAATACGAAGTATCTAAGGGTTATCTCCGTTGGGACAACAGCTTCTTGGTTGTAACTCCGAACCTCGATGACGCTGAACACTTCACGATGGAAGCAAGCGAACTCAACGCTACAGCTAACGAATCCATCACTGCAGAAGGCGCAGTAAGCGTAACAGCTACCGACGGTGCCGTCATCATCCGTGGCGCAGAAGGCAAGAATGTAGTCATCGCTACCATCTTGGGTAAGGTAGTTGCTAATGAAACTATCAACTCGGATAACGAGACGATTGCCGTTCCGGCTGGTATCGCAGTCGTTTCGGTAGACGGCGAATCGTTCAAAGTTGTTGTTAAATAATTGAACTAAAGTTCATAACATTATAAATTTAAGTTGTTAATAAATAGTTAATAAGCTGCACAGTGCCCCTCGCGAGAGTCGCCGCAGCGCATAAACGTTAGAAAAAATTCTATTCAACTAATCGCCCCCACCTGCGAAGACCGGGGCGTGAAACTATTAAGAGCCTCTTTCCATGTCAGTGGGAAGGGGCTTTTGTGGCTTCTCCTCCTGCCCTATCCATGCTGCATATTCCACTAGGAATAATAAAATATTCAAGGTGGAATAAATACATATTCAAGGTGGAATAATTATTTATCTCAATTGGAATATGCAGCATGGATAGGACAGGAGGAAAAGCGTCTACCGACTAAATTTCACTGCCAAAGGATGGCAAATCGCCCGATTATTCCTACCTTTGCAGCTAAATAGAGAAACCTTTTATATGATTTTACACGAGAAAGATTTTGAAATCATGGCGCCGGTTGGTTCGTATGAATCACTCATGGCGGCTATCCAAGGCGGGGCGGATTCGATATACTTCGGCATCGAGGGATTGAACATGCGCGCCCGTTCATCCAATAATTTTACGACAGAAGACCTGCGGCGTATCGTGGCTATCTGTCAAGAACATGGCATCAAAAGTTACCTGACGGTAAATACCGTAATTTATGGCGAGGATTTACCTGTGATGCGCGAAATCATCGATGCAGCCAAAGCGGCGGGTATCTCGGCCATCATCGCCTCCGACGTGGCTGCCATGGAATATGCCAACCGCATCGGGCAGGAGGTACACCTCTCGACCCAGCTGAACATCTCGAATGCAGAGGCACTTAAGTTTTATGCCCGCTTTGCGGATGTGGTGGTATTGGCACGCGAATTAAACCTCGGGCAGGTACACGAGATATACGAGGCTATCCAACGCGAGCAAATCCACGGACCGAAGGGCGAATTGATTCGTATTGAGATGTTCGCGCATGGCGCCTTGTGCATGGCGGTCTCGGGCAAATGTTACTTGAGCCTGCATGAGATGAACGCGTCGGCCAACCGGGGTGCCTGTATGCAGATATGTCGGCGCGCTTATACGGTGCGCGATAAAGATAGCGACATCGAGCTGGACGTGGAGAACCAATACATCATGTCGCCCAAAGATTTAAAGACTATCCATTTCCTGAACAAGATGATGGACGCAGGCGTGCGGGTGTTTAAGATTGAAGGACGCGCACGCGGACCGGAGTACGTACGTATCGTGACGGAATGCTACAAGGAGGCGGTGCGCGCTTATTGTGAAGGGACGTTCACAGAAGAGAAGGTGGCCGCGTGGGACGAACGCCTGCGCATGGTCTTCAACCGGGGCTTCTGGGATGGCTATTATTTAGGGCAACGCCTCGGGGAATGGAGTAGCAAATACGGGTCGGGCGCGACGCGGAAGAAGGTCTATGCCGCGCGAGGAATCAAGTATTTCGACAAAATAGGCGTGGCAGAGTTTGAGATGGAAAGCGGCGCGTTGCACGTAGGAGATGAAATCCTTATCACCGGACCAACGACCGGAGCCGTGATGCAAACAGTCGATGAGATCCGCGTAGACCTGAAACCCGTCGAGCAGACCGTCAAAGGAGAGCGTTTCTCTATCCGGGTAGACGAAAAAGTTCGACCTTCCGACCGCTTGTATATCATGCAGATTGTAGAACCCAAGAAAGAATTCAACTAATATGAAACATTATTTGTACGAATGGGAAGACCAGGTACGCGACTACGAATGCGACCTGCAAGGCGTAGTAAACAACGCCAATTATCAACATTACATGGAGCATACGCGCCACCTGTTTCTCGAATCGTTGGGCGAGAACTTCAGCCGGATGCACAACGAGGGACTGGATGCGTTCGTCTCACGAGTAGAAATCCAGTTCAAGCATTCACTTCGTAGCGGCGACCGCTTCCGTTCATGCCTCAACGCCCGGAAAGAAGGCGTGAAGTTGGTGTTCGAACAGGACATCTACCGCCTCCCCGACGAGATATTGGCCACAAAGGGCGTTGTCGATACCGTATTGGTCGAGCACGGACGCCTGACGCGCGGCGAATACTTCGACACGCTCTTAGCGAAAGCTGAGAATCCGATAAAATAACTCTATACATAAAAACTTACAAACTCGAATAACTATGAACTTACTGTATTCCATCGCCCTGACTATGATTAACGGCGTCGGCGGTATTTTGGCCCGTCAGTTACTGAACGCCTTCGACAGTGCAGAAGCGATATTCAAAGAGAAGAAACAACGATTGGAGCGCGTCCCCGGCATTGGGGAATTACTGGCTACGGAAATTCAACGGCCGGAGGTTTTGCGCCGTGCTGAACAGGAATTGGTTTTCATCGAAAAGAATCAAATCCGATGCTTGTACATCGAAGACGAGGAGTATCCGGCTCGCCTTCGTGAATGTCCGGATGCACCATTGCTCCTTTATTATAAAGGTACAGCGGATTTGAACGCACAGCATATCCTAAGCATTGTCGGGACGCGCCATGCCACCCGCTACGGACAAGATACCGTCGCTCAATTGGCAGAAGGCCTGGCCGATACATTTCCAGACGCACTTATCATCAGTGGCTTAGCGTATGGTATCGACGTGTGCGCCCATCGAAGCGCGCTTCGAAACCGGTTGCAAACAATAGGTGTTTTAGCGCATGGGCTCGACCGGCTCTACCCGCCTGCCCATCGGCAGACGGCCATTGAAATGCTTTCACAAGGTGGCCTGCTCACCGACTTTCCAAGCCAAACGAACCCAGATCGTCCTAATTTCCTGAAACGTAATCGCATTATTGCCGGACTTTCAGATGCCACATTGGTAGTTGAATCGGCTCGCAAAGGAGGGTCGCTCGTGACGGCCGCAATCGCTCTTTCCTACAACCGCGAGGTATTTGCCGTTCCCGGCCGCTCAATCGACATGTATTCTGTCGGATGTAATGAGCTCATCCGTCGTCAACAAGCGGGATTGGTTTCCTCTGCAGCCGACCTGATTGAGGCGCTGGGATGGCAAATCGGCTCTGCACCACAAGCACAACAAACGGAGCTTTCGTTCAATGACCCGCCTGAGACAGCACGCCTCGTCGCCTGCCTCCGAGCGCAATCCCCACAGCACATGAACTTGCTGGCCAAGCAGACCGGTCTGGAGATCGCCCAACTTACAAACCTTTTGTTTGAACTGGAGATGGATGGACGCATTCGCTCGTTGCCAGGAAACATGTATGCCCTTAGCTAAACCGGCCGAGCGAAGGTGCGGCATAAGGGTCTTCTTCCCCGTTCACCAAACGTTCACGATACTCCTTCGGCGACAAACCCGTACGCAACCTCACGTATTTCCCAAAAAAGGAAAGAGACGGAAAGTCCAGTTCAATAGCAATCTCTTTGATGCTCTTATCGCTCTTTTTTAGGAGATATTGGAGGTCGCGCATGATAAAATAATGGATAATATCCACAGCCGTATAGCCGCATACTCGCTTACAAACAGACGAAAGATACTTACGGGATACATGCAGCTTCTCGGCATACGTAAACAGGTTTCGGGGCTTCGGATAGGTATTCATCAGTAGTTGGATGAAGCTCCGAACCAACTTTTCGCTTTGCGTAAATTTGGGCGGATCAACCTGGACGAAACGTTCCATATAGTCATGGAATTCATATAGGAATGCCTGCAACAACGCGTTGGTCACTTCCTTTTGATGACGACGGAGCGTACCAGTCAGTTTGCTACGAATCAAGTCATAATATTGGCAGAATGTATTTACCTCATCTGCTTTCAGCGACACAATAGGTGATTTGTCCAAATAGCGGAAAATCTCCCATCCCTCACCTGAGAGGAGCGTGATTTGCTGTACGAATTCTGGCGAAAGGCAGATGCAACGAAAACGCATATCGGCACTCACCATGCTCTTCTCTAAGATAATATAGGGATGACACACTAACACGTCGTCTTTTTTCATCGTGAATAATTCTCCGTTGATGTCGAACGACGCCCGTCCCTTGAGACACAAGATAATCGCTACCATTCCCATGCGCACCGCCCCTTTTTCTTCAAAACGATGCAAATCTTCAATAAAAGCGACACGGTCGTCACAATAAACGGCAATGTTACTGGCCGCAATATCGCCTAAACTACCCTTTCTGATTTCTTCTTGCATGTTCCAATTTTCTTTTCAGGCGCAAAATAAACCATTTTTGATGAGAAAGCCTTGGTCCGAATCGAAAGAAATCTGTTCCCAATAACACCGTAAACAATTTTAAGGAGAGCGGTTGTGTTCCCTCAAACCAGAAGATAAAGAACACACCACGACACGTATTTACGTGCCTCTCTTAACGCATCATGGCTACATAGCGCTTCACTGCCTCACGAATGGAAAGAAGTCCGAACTCGCTGGGCGTAAGCGTATCCGGTTGCCGAATTTGGATAGCCGCCGCATCGTCTGCGGCCCTCGCCTGGTTGAAATCCATGACGTGGCACTCAAAGAACAGGTCAAGCGTATGTACCTCGAATCCCATATAAGGATAGATATTGGGTATAGAAAACAAGTAACGGCAATTGTGAATTTCCAATCCGGTCTCTTCGCGTACTTCGCGAGCTGCAGCTTCCTCTCCCGATTCATACATGTCGACAAAGCCTCCTGGAAGGTCGAGCGTCCCTTTACCCGGATCCTTGGCACGCCGCACTAACAGCAACTCGCCCGCGTCATTACGGATAAAGCAAGCTACCGCTGCCGAGGGATTAAAATAATAGACAAAGCCGCAATGCGTGCACATTTTTGCCTTCTCGTTTCGTTCTACAAATGTCGGCTGGCCACATACGGGGCAATACGTAAATTGATGTAAAGGATGTTGTTTCATGAGATTGAAAAGATAAAAAACAGATGAGGTCGCGCTTTCACTCAACTCGAAAGCGCAACCTCTATGCATACTTTAAAAGTCACAAAAAAGCGACTGTTTTCAAGCCTCTTTACTACCGGAAACCAATGCGGCTGAAGCGGCTGAAGTGTCTTTTACTTCCCAACCCAATGCGCTGGCACCTAACACAGCTGCGTCACTTTCCTTTAGTTGAGAGAAGAGCAACTTCGTCTTGCCCTGATAAATCTTCAACATGTTCTTTTCCATCGCACGCTTAATCGGGTTCATAATCAAATCACCCGACTTTGCCAAACCACCAAACAGGATGATAGCTTCCGGACTTGAGAAAGCAACGAAATCTGCAAAAGCTTCGCCCAGGATATTCCCTGTGAATTCGAAGATTTCCAATGCCATCTTATCGTTCTTCATCGCTGCGTCATACACGTCTTTCGAAGTGATTTCATCCGGATCCAAATCGCGCAAAAGGCTCTCGTCTTTCCGGATTTCCAAGAATTCGCGTGCTGTACGTGCTACACCCGTAGCTGAAGCATACGTTTCCAAGCAACCCTGGCGGCCACAACCGCATGGACGACCGTTGTTCCGACGCACAATCACATGCCCTAACTCACCGGCAAAACCGTCGTGCCCATACACCAAATTACCGCCAATCACGATGCCGCTACCGACACCTGTTCCCAACGTAATGACAATAAAGTCTTTCATACCACGCGCCGCGCCATAGGTCATCTCGCCGATAGCCGCCGCATTGGCATCATTCGTCAAAGCAACCGGAATTCCATCCAAATAATCGCTTACTAACTGAGCCAACGGAATCACACCCCGCCAAGGCAAGTTGGGAGCAAACTCGATGCAACCATTAAAGAAATTGCCATTCGGTGCACCGATACCAATTCCTTTAATCTTTTCCGGACCACCAGCTTGGTCGATAATCGTTTTCAGACCATCGCCCAAAGCCGTTACATATTCGTTAATGTCGGGATACTTGCCCGTCTTAATCGAACTGCTATATAAAATAGTACCACGCGCGTCAACCACGCCAAAAACTGAATTCGTACCGCCTATATCGATACCTACTACATAAGGCTTCTCCATGATTTTATATTTAGGATTAATACTATTGCATTTTTTGTTATCCATGGGCAAATATAGGTTGTTTCTTAAAAGCGGCAATACATTTTTGCCAAAAATTTAGCAGAAAAGTTACATTTTATTGCCGATTGCCTTATATTCTGCCCAAGAATTATGCTGCAGAGCAGAAATTCGCTTTCCAACTACACTTCGATGCTTTCTCCGGCTCGAGACAAGAGTGCGAAACGGACTCCCCGCTCCTCGGCATACGGACCGAAAGAAGCCGCCTCGTCTACCCTCTCCCAAAAGTGCATCGGGACGAAAATCTCGACCGCCAACCTATCCACCAGTTGCTCGGCTCCCCGGGCGAAATCACTCCCGATGCGCGGGTCGATGGGGAACATCGCCACATGTAACCTCGGACACGATTCTTTCAGGTATTTCAATTCATGCAGGAAATTACCCTCCGCCATGCGCACCTCCCGTTCCGTCGCCTCGTCCTTCCGGTGCCAGTTGTTAAGGTCCCCGGCATGGAAAATCGTTTTTCCTTCTACGCGGAGAAGGAACGAGACGCCCACGTCGGTCGAACCAAATGCCCGGACATACAGATGCGCATCTTCAAACAGCTCCCCTTTCCGCAAGAAGAGGGCCTCGCCCGCTGCTGCCCGTTTATGCTTCAGGATATCCCGGCTCAACAGGTAGGTAATATTCTCCTTCCGGCTTTTCCATTCCAACACCTCCCGGCTGAAATGGTCGGGATGAAAATGGGACGACAAGACATACAAAGGCTCCGGGCGGGAAAGGAGCACATCGTGCACGTAGCCCGTCTTGCCATTCGTGTCTCGAAAGTAATCAAACAAGACCGAATAATCCGTTGTCTCCAACGCAAAACAGCTGTGATAGATATAAGTAAGTTTCATCTTCGTTGTCTTTTTTCTTCACGCTTTCAAATATACAACGTTTCAACGGATAATTCTTCCCATTACAAGCGTTAATCATTCTGAAATAAGGCGTCATTTCCGAATGTTTGAACTATATTTGGCTGTGTTTAATCTCATAAATGAATATGGAATATGAAAACATCCACCCTGTTTTGCGTAGCCTTTGCTTGCGGCACCTTTGCCTGCATACCTGAGATGGCAGCTACCCCATCGAACGAAGTCCCGAACACGTTCTTTTCCATCCAGCAATCGAAAGTCAAGAACCTCGGCCGGTTTGTCGAACAGAAATACCCCGGCGCGCGGATTTTGGACCAGGACCACGACGATGGTTTCATCGAAGTTAAAATACGGCACGAAGGCATCGAGAAAATCCTCATCTTCACAGAGGGGAAACGTTGGATTCGGACTATCTGGGAAGTACGCCGCAACCGGTTACCGAAGAACGTCATTTCGGGCGTGAAGCGGGCAGGACTTGCCTACGAAAATATTGATGACAACGATAATATGATTGTCGACAATCCGCAGGGACGTTTCTATGCCGTCCAAATCGACCGAGACAATTACGAACCTATCTTCCTCATGTCGCGCCAAGGGGCGATTGTCCGCAAAATTAATCATGACGATTGGAACGACGGACGCTGGATAGACGATGGCGAAGACCACTTCGACGAAGGCGACGACGAATGGAACCATCTGGACCGCCACCACCCACGTGGACATGACTCGGACGGCGAATGGGATGAAGAAGATGGCCACTGGGACGACGGCGAAGACCGCTTCGATGAAGGCGACGACGAATGGGACGACCTGCATGGGGAACGGGAAGATTGAAAATGCCTCTGCTGGTTCGAATCCAGTCATCCCGACACGGAGCAGGAAGGAGTTAGGCATAGATGCCTGACTCCTTTTTTTGTTTTTGTGCCTTTCTGCATAAATCCATAAGACTTACATTTGCGATTGCAAACCTCCTGCAATTTGCAGTAACCTTACAATTCCGATTGCAAACTTCCTGCAATTTGCAGTAACCTTACAATTCCGATTGCAGACCTCCTGCAATTTGCGGCAACCTTACAATTCCGATTGCAAACCTTCCGCAAGTTTGCGGCAACCTTGCAATTCCGATTGCAAACCTCCTGCAATTTGCGGCAACCTTGCAATTCCGATTGCAAACCTCCTGCAATTTGCGGCAACCTTACAATTCCGATTGCAAACC
>NZ_NFJB01000054.1 GCF_002159645.1 Parabacteroides sp. An277
AATACCTCACTTCCGGATGCAAGCGAAAATGTTTGATAGATTTGCCGAAACTGCCGTCGTCGTGCTTGTTAGTAAATGGATTAAGTCCCACTTCCGCCTCCAACGTCCATTTTGGGGCTAAACGTACCTCGACTCCCAAGTTGGGAGTAGCTGTTGCCCAATAAAGGGCATTTGTCTTAATACCTACGACCGCGCCCTTATCATCGGATAAACTATTAGTTTGGGCAAAAAGTCCGAATGATAACGAGCTAAAGGCCATTAAAAAGAGGGTCTTTCGCATAGATTTTTATGTTTTATTAGTGTTCTGGGGACAAATGTATAAATTAAAATGTAAATAACCATAGGTATGAAGTGTTTTTTTATAATTATGCATTTTTCCCCCTATAACTATGGATATAAGTAAAGATAGTTTGAAGGATAGAAGGATAGGCGAACTCGCTTTACTCCGTCAAACGTTATTTGAAGAATAAATAAATTTGTAACCGTTTTATTTTACATGATTTCCACCCGTTTTCTGTATTCGCTGGGCGTATATCCTGCCACTTTCTTAAATACCCAGTTGAAATGTTGGGAATATTGAAAGCCCAATTCATCGGCAATCTGGTTTACGGTCTTCTCCGTATCGGCGAGCATGTCTTTGGCAGTATCTATGATTTTACCCTGGATGTATTCCTGCGGATTTTTTCCCGTTTCTTTCTTAATAAGGTCTCCAAAGTAGTTGGGAGAAAGAAATACCTTATCGGCAAAATACCGTACGGTCGGCAGTCCGTTGGTACGCGACTTGCCGCTTTGAAAATAATCGTCGAGCAAGGCCTCGAAACGGGTCAGCACATCCTTGTTTGATTTCTCGCGGGTGACGAATTGCCGGTTATAAAAACGCATACAATAGTCAAGCAGCAACTGGATATTTCTTGCAATCAGCCGTTTGCTCAACTTGTCTATCGGATGCGTCAGTTCCATTTTTATTTTAGCCAGACAATCGAGGATGATGCTTTTCTCTTCGTCCGAAAGGTGCAGGGCTTCGGTAGAATTGTAAGAGAAGAAAGAATAAGACTTGATTTCCTGTCCGAGCGATGTACCTTTAATCAGATCGGGATGAAACACAATGCCGCGTGCCGTGGGCTTCATGCCTTCCAGCATTTCCGTTTCCGACACCTGCCCCGGTGCGAAACTGGTAATCGTGCCTTCCCGATAATCATAAACCTGCCTTCCATAACGGATATCGCCACATTTGGTTTCTTTCAAGAACAGGGCATAGATGCCGTAATTGATAGTGAAACGTATAGGGAATCGGGTGGCTTCCGAAAGGTCGATGACATTCACCAACGGGTGAAGTGTTTCCAGTCCGAACAGTTTGTTGTACTCTTCTACCGTATCCATTTTTATCAAATCTGTTTTCATATTCGTATCATCATTACATTCTTGTATCGCAAAAATAAAAGTTTCTACCGTAACTTGTATCGGCGTTGAACCGTAATCTGTAAATGAGTTACAAATCTCCGTAAATAGGTTATGTCCTTTAAGTTGGATACCGGCTATTTTTGCAAAAAAAGAAAAGCGATGAATGATAATGGAAAAATAAACCGCAGGGACTTTATCAAGAGTTCCGTGCTGACCGGAGGAGTATTGTTCGCACAGGCAGCGATACCTGCCCGTGCCATGGATTTTCTTTCGGAGAAAAATGAAGATAAGAATGATATGTTTACAGATGACGGATTAGTAAAAGGAGTATGCGACATCCACCTGCACTGCCGCCCCGATTCGCGGGAACGCTCGGTAGATGAATATGGTTTCATGCAGGATGCCATGCGTGCCGGATACCGTGCCGTGATGTTCAAGTCTAATGACTTCAGTTGTCACGACAGGACATATATCATCCGGCAAGCACTGCCGGAAGCGGAATGTTTCGGCAGTTTCTGCATGAACCGTGTGCATGGGGACAAGGTAAATCCGTTTGCCGCACAGAAAGCCGTAGAAACAAGTGGAGGACTGTGCCGGTGCATCTGGATGCCGACACTTGACGCAGCCTATCATTACCAATGTGAAGGCAGGAAAGAGAAAGGCATTCCCGTGTTGGATGATAACAGACAGGTATTGCCCGAAGTCGTCCGCGTAATGGAAATCTGTGCGGAAGCCGGCATCATCTTTGCTACCGGACACGCTTCGCCCAAAGAAAGCATCACACTCGCCCGTAAGGCAAAGGAAATAGGTGTGGATAAATTTGTCGTCACTCATGCCAATTCTCATTTCTGGAAAATGACTGCCGACCAGATTAAGCAGTGCATCGACCTTGGCGCATACATCGAATATTGCTACCTGCCCTGCCTGTGGGGAGAAGGCACAAAGATGTCGCAATACCCACGGCAAAGCATCGGGGAGCTTGCCGGTTTTGTCCGCATCGACCCGTCGCGGAGTTTCATTTCCACAGACTTGGGACAGGCGGTGATGCCACACCCCATTGAGGGTATGAGGGATTGCATCCTGAAACTGCTGGCAGAAGGCATCCCTCAAAGCGACATTGACTTACTGGTACGTCATAACCCGGCGTGGCTCATTGGATTGACTCAGCATTAATTCTTCATTTTTAGTTCTTCATTCTTCATTTAAAAATTATGGATAGAAGAGATTTCATCAAAAGCGGATTATTCGCCGCGGCTGTCGGTGCCGCAATGGGACCGAAAGCCATTGCGCAAGAAGCAAACAGACGTGTGGAGCAGGAGCAGAAAGCAAAAGACATCCTGAATTACAACCCACAGATGCAATACCGCCCGATGGGCAGAACAGGGGTAAATGTATCGGCATTAGGTTTTGGCATGTTGCGCCTGCCAATGAAGAACGGGCATGTGGATTTCGACCAGACCACCCCGATGGTACACCGTGCCATCGAAGGCGGAGTGAACTACATTGATACCGGACGTGTCTATATGGGAGGCGAAAGCGAGCAGGCAGTCGGCAAGGCACTTGCCGGAGGCTGGCGCGACCGGGTTTATGTCACTTCCAAAATGCCGTGGTGGGAGATGCAGAGTGCGGACGATTTCGAAAAGTTCTTCGACCAGTCCCGGCGTGCGATTGATACGGATGTGATTGATTTCTACCACATCCACATGATTATGCACCGGGCATGGAAAGACTACGTGCTGCCGTATCGGCTTATCGAGAAAATGGAGAATCTGAAGGCGCAAGGGAAAATACGCTTTATGGGATTCTCTTTCCACGACAGCCTGCAACTGTTCAAACGGGTAGTCGAATATACACCGGCATGGGATTTCTGCCTTATCCAGCACAATTACCTTGATTATGAATACGAGGCAGGTGTGCTCGGTCCGAAATATGCCACTGCCAACGGTATGGGGCTGGCGGTAATGAAGCCTGTCCGCACCGGCTTCCTTGCCAACCTGCCACAAAGTATGAGGGAAGCACTTGCCTCTACCGGCATCCGGAAACCTGATGCGGAATGGGCACTGGATTACCTGTGGGACATTCCCGAAGTGAGCGTAGCCGTCAGCGGCATGGGTTCCATGGAAGATGTGGAAGAAAACCTGAGTTATGCAGCCAAGGCAAAACCAAATATGCTTACACCTGCCGAACGCGAGGCATTGGGAGCAGCCATCTACGCTTACCGTCATGCACCGGGACACATTGACTGCACCGGATGTTACCAGTGCATTCCCTGCCCGCAGAATGTCGCCATCGGCTACATCTTCGCTTATGTCTACAACAACTACCTGCTGCACCGCAACAAAGAGAGGGCAATGGCCGACTACACCGTATCCATGTCTCCCGTCCAGCGTGGAGACCCGGCTTCATCGTGTATCGGATGTGGAGAATGTCTGGCAAAGTGTCCGCAGCATCTGGACATTCCCAATCTGTTGGCAAAAGTAAAGGAAACGATGGGAAAATAATCCGTAAATCGGTTACAACCGTCAGTAAATATGTTATCTCCTTTCCGCCGACAGTCCGCTACCTTTGCATCAGAATCATTAAATATAACCTACAAAATGAAAACGAACAACAACTACGACATGTATATCCCTACCCGTGTAATGTTCGGTGCAGGGATGTTGAACAAACTGAGTGAACAACCCATGCCGGGCAAACGTGCCCTCATTATCATCTCTAATGGTAAATCCACCCGTACCAACGGCTATCTGGCCCGCACGGAAGAGCAGTTGCACAAAGCCGGTGTGGAGACCTGCATCTTCAACGGTGTAGCACCCAATCCCACTGTGGATAACGTCAACGCCGGTGCAAAGGCTGCACGCGACAATGGGTGTGATTTTCTCGTTGCGTTGGGTGGAGGCAGTGTCATGGATTGCGCGAAGGCTATCGCGGTCATGGCTACGAATGAAGGCGAACTGTGGGATTACGTGCCCATCGGTTCTGGAAAAGGACAACCTATTGCCGTAAAACCGTTGCCTATCATAGCCATCACCACTACGGCAGGCACAGGGTCGGAAACGGACAACTCCGGCGTTATTACGAAGGAGGACACGTTTGAGAAAGCCTTCGTGGGCGATGCATCCCTGTTTCCCGTCCTCTCCATCGTTGATGCAGAACTGATGAAGAGTGTACCGGCCACATTCACTGCCTATCAAGGCTTCGATGCCCTATTCCACAGCACGGAAGGATACATTGCCAAAGGCGCCAACCTGATGAGCGACATGTATGCCCTCGAGGCCATCCGCAACATTGCCGAATACCTGCCCCGTGCCATCAAGGACGGCAATGACCTGGAGGCCCGTACCCGTGTGGCTTTCGGCAATACGTTGTCCGGCGGCGTGATGTGCCTGACGCTTATCACCAGCGAACACGCCCTGGAACATGCCCTTTCCGCTTATCATCCCAACCTGCCCCACGGTGCCGGTCTGATTATGGTGAGCCGTGCCTATTATAAATATTTCATCGAGCACCATGCCTGCGACGATCGCTTCATCCGCATGGCACAGGCAATGGGTATGCCGGAAGCCACGAAACCCGAAGACTTCCTGACCGCCCTCACCCGTCTGCAAGAGGCGTGCGGCGTTGCCGACCTGAAGATGTCCGACTACGGCATTACTTCCGACGAGTTCGAGACGCTGATGCGTAACACCCGTGAGGTAATGGGCGTGATGTTCACCAGCGACCGTGTCCAGATGTCGGACGAAGATATCGTGAACGTCTATCGGGAATCTTACAAATAAGAACGACTCCCATTGGGAACAGCGGGGAAAGCACTTCTCCATCAGGATTGACGTTGTCCCCGCCGGGGAAAGCGCTTCTCCGTCAGGATTGGCATTGTCCCCGCTGGGGAAAGCGCTTCTCCGCCAGGATTGGCATTGTCCCCGCTGGGGAAAGCACTTCTCCGCCAGGATTGGCGCTGTCGACTACATGGTAAGTAATTTTAGAAAAAGGAAAAAACGATGAATAGACTGCATCTCGTCCTCCTGTTGCTGCTCTCGGTCTTTATGACAGCAGTTCAGGCACAACAAAGAGTTTCAGACAATCAAATGAAAGCAAATATGGGAAATAACACAATCAGACTGACCATCAAGGACGGTAAGACATTTACCGCCACTTTAGCGGATAATTCGTCCGCAGATGCTTTGATAGAATTGCTATCAAAAGGAGACGTCACCGTGGAAATGGAAGACTACGGCAACATGGAAAAAGTGGGACCGCTGGGCACCAGCCTTCCGCGCAATGACCGCCAGACATCGACCGGTCCCGGCGACATCATCCTTTACCAAGGGAAATACCTGGTGATTTATTATTCTACCAATTCGTGGAACTTCACCCGCATAGGCAAGATAGATAATACCAATGGCGCACAATTGAAATCAGCATTGGGAAACGGTGATGTAACGGTAACACTCTCATTAGGCAAATAATATCGATGAAAACGAGAACATTAGGAAACCAAGGACTGAAAGTTTCGGAAGTAGGGCTAGGCTGCATGGGATTCACGCAAAGCTATCCTCCCTATCCTGACCGGAAAGAAGCCATCGCCACGCTGCGCGAGGCGGTAGAGTTGGGAGTTACATTCTTTGATACGGCAGAGGTGTACAGTGCGTTCAAGAACGAAGAGTTAGTGGGCGAAGCTTTGGAAACGGTCCGCGACAAAGTAGTCATCGCCACGAAGTTCGGCTATAATTTGGTGGATATGCCCGACCTCAATACTTCGGCACGCCCCGTAAGCCTGTCAAGCAAGCCTGACACCATCCGCCGGGCGGTGGAAGGTTCGCTCCGCCGTCTGCGTACCGACCACATTGACCTCTACTACCAGCACCGGGTAGACCCGGATACACCGATAGAAGAAGTGGCAGATACGGTTGCCTCGCTCATCAAAGAGGGCAAGGTATTATATTGGGGCTTGTCCGAAGCCGCCCCTGCCACGGTGCGCCGTGCCCATGCCGTATGTCCGCTTGCGGCAGTACAGAGCGAATATTCCCTGTGGTACCGTCAAGTGGAAAAGGAACTGCTCCCTACCTTGGAGGAGCTGGGCATCGGCTTCGTGCCGTTCAGTCCGCTGGGGAAAGCCATGCTGACCGGACGCTTCGACCGCAACACCACGTTCGACAAGACGGATTTCCGTTCCTCCATTCCCCGTTTCCAGCCGGAGAACCTGCAACACAATGTAGCGTTGGTAGAGTATGTGAAAGAACTTGCCCATCGGAAAGAAACCTCTCCGGCACGTATTGCCATCGGCTGGCTCCTGGCACAGCAACCGTGGATTGTCCCTATTCCCGGCACGAAACGTATTGAACGCATCAAGGAGAATATCGGCGGAGCGGACATTCGCTTTACCACGGAAGAGCTTGCCGATATCCGCCGTCATCTGGACAGCATCGAAATCATCGGAGCACGATATCCCGAAGACCAGGAGGCGTTGACCGGCAAATAGTCATACAATTTTCAAACGGAAGAGAATATGAAAAAGAACATCGGCCAGACATTGGCATTGTATCCTACTCCCGCCGTAGTAGTGGGTACGGAGGTAAACGGAAAGGTAAACTGGCTGCTCGTTGCCCATGTGGGCATCATCGGGCACGACCGCATCCTGCTGAGTATGCACAAGGCGCATTACACCAACCAAGGTGTGAAAACCACAGGCAAGGTGTCCGTCAATATGGTAGACGAAGCCATGCTGCAACGTGCTGACTATGTCGGTTGCGTCAGCGGAGCGAAAACGGACAAATCGGAAGTTTTTGCCTGGCATCCGGGTGAAGCCGGAACTCCTGTCATTGATGAAAGTCCGTTGGTGATGGAATGTGAGGTGGTAGATAATTACGGAACGGATACGTTCGATAACTTCATCTGCAAAATCACGAACACCTATGCCGAAGAAAGTATTCTCAATGACAAAGGGAAGCCGGACTACAGCAAAGTGAAGCCCGTCCTCTTCGAAATGCCCAACTATACCTATTTGCGGACGGGAGACGAAATCGCTAAATGTACGACATTTGGAAAAACATTTAATCCTGAGAACTGATGAAGCGCCGGGATTTTCTCCGTAAATCCCTGCTCGCAGCTACAGGGAGTATGATCTTGGGAGGCGGCATCATGAAAGCCGTAGAAAATTTGAACACTAAAAATAGTAGTAGAATGAAAATAGTAGTATTGACCGGTAGTCCCCGCCGGAATGGAAATTCGGCTTATCTGGCGGAACAGTTCATCAAAGGCGCACAGGAAAAAGGACATGAGATATACCGTTTCGATTGCGCCTTCAAACAAGTGGAACCTTGCCGTGCCTGCAACCGTTGCGGCATGGACGGTCCGTGTGTGATAAAGGATGATTTTAATGAACTGCGTCCGCATCTCATCGCGGCAGACATGGTAGTGTTCGCCACACCGATGTATTATTTTGGCATTTCAGCACAGATGAAACGGGTAATCGACCGATTCTATGCCATCAACGGGCAAATTAAAGGCCATTACAAGAAGGCTGCTTACCTGATGACCTATGCCGATACGGCGAAGAAGGAAGCAGAACCGATGCTGCTGCATTACCGCACATTAATGGAATATCTCGGCTGGGAAAGTGTGGGTGAGGTGGTCGCTTCCGGGGTATGGACGGCAGGTTCCATTCGCAACACCCGCTATCCCGAACAGGCATATCAGTTAGGAAAAAGTCTATAGACAGTAACATGATGAATATGAAACAATCTGTAATTATATTCGCCTTATTGCTGGCAGGACTCATGCCGGCAAAGGCACAGAACGACGAAACAATGAACAGAATAGAAACGTGCAAGGAAAATTACCGTACCCTTTTCGGCGGTGAAGCCCTGACCGGACAGGGCACAGACCCGGAGATGATGGACATCCTTCAGAAATTTATCTTCGGCGAAGTGTTTACTACGGGAAACTTGAGCTTGAAACAGCGCGAAATGATTACTTGTGTCACCCTTGCCACGATGCAGACGCTTCCGCAACTGAAAGTCCATGCGGGAGCCGCCCTGAACGTGGGCGTCACCCCTGTGGAATTACGGGAAGCGATGTATCTGACAGCACCGTTCATCGGTTTCCCCAAGATGCTCAATGCCGTCGGAACGGTGAACGAAGTATTCAAGGAGCGCGACATCAGCCTTCCCTTGGAGAATCAGACCACCGTCACCGAAGCGAACCGTCATGAGCAGGGCGCAGCCATTCAGGACAAACTCTACCACGGAGGAATCTCTGCCGTGATGGAAGGCGTGCCCGGCGGAATGGGTGAAGAGGTAGCACGCTTCCTGACCGACTATTTCTTTGGCGAAATATACACCCGTAACGGACTTGACTTGAAAACCAAAGAACTGCTCGGCTACTGCATCCTGACGACACTGGAGGCGGAAAGCCAGTTGCAGTCGCACTTCCACGGAAACATCCAGGCAGGCAATACGCCCGAAGAAGTGACCGCAGCGGTCATCCAATGTCTTCCCTACATTGGTTTCCCGGCAGCCATCAAGGCACTGCGCAGCATCAAGCAGGAAACTGCCAAACCGGCTGCACCGGCTACGGATAACCTGGTACGCCTTTCGAAAATAACAGTAGACCCGGAACGGTTGGATGAATACAACGCCTATCTGAAAGAGGAAATAGAAGCCTCCATGCGGCTGGAACCGGGTGTACTCACCCTCTACGCCGTAGCCGAAGAGGATGCGCCACACAAGATTACCATCCTCGAAATCTATGCCGACCGTGCCGCTTACGAAAGCCATTTGAAGACACCTCATTTCCAGAAGTACAAACAGGGTACGCTGGATATGGTAAAGGATTTGGAACTGGTGGATACGACACCGCTGATTCCGGGACTGAAAATAAAGTAATTTTTTTCATGCCAATCAGGAGTTAAAAGGGAGTTATAGGTAGTTATCGCCCGCAGGGCGGGCTGGAAGTTAGATGCCAATACCTTTTTGCGCCGGTTTCAGAAGTAAGACTATTGGCCTGTAACTCCTGAACGAAGTGATAACTCCTGTGAAACATAACTACGTTTAACTCCTGATTCGCATTTTTCATTTAAAAGGCAATATGGAAGACTTGAACAAGAAAGAAGGTTTCAGCCGTCGCGGTTTTCTGAAGACGGCGGCTGCTGTGGGAGCAGCTCTGGCTGTCTCCCCGGCATTGGACAAAGTACAGGCTGCCACTCGTGCGGTTACCGGAAGCAAAACTGCATCTGCCGGAGATGCCAAAGCCGCAACGATTACCGCTCACCGCACGCTCGGCACAGGCAAGGCGGCTTTCGAGGTGTCGGCATTGGGATTCGGTGTGATGGGCATGACCTACAACCGCAGTTATCATCCCGACAAAAAGCAGTGCATCCGCCTGCTGCACGAGGCGATGGACCGTGGCGTGACGCTATTTGACACCGCCATCATCTACGGTCCGCTGAACAATGAGGAACTGGCAGGCGAAGCATTGGGAGAGTTTCGGGGTAAGGTAAACGTAACGACCAAGTTCGGTCATGAAGTTATCGACGGCAAAGCCACCGGATGACAGGACAGCCGTCCCGCCACCATCCGACGCTACTGCGAGGAATCGTTGAAACGCCTGCGCACCGATGTCATCCCGATGTTCTACCAACACCGCTTCGACCGCAACACGCCGGTGGAGGACGTGGCAGGGACTATCGCCGATTTGATAAAGGAAGGCAAGGTCTTGCATTGGGGCATGTGTGAGGTCAGCGCAGAGACTATCCGCAAGGCGCACGCCGTCTGTCCGCTGACCGCTATCCAGAGCGAATACCACCTGATGCACCGTGAGGTAGAGAAGAACGGTGTGTTGGATGTATGCCGTGAACTGGGTATCGGTTTCGTGCCTTACAGTCCGATGAACCGGGGCTTTCTCGGCGGCGACTTAAATGAATATACCGAGTTCGACCCGCACAACGACAACCGCACCACGCTGCCCCGCTTTACACCGGAAGCCATGCGTGACAATTATCGCATCGTGAATGTGCTGCAACGCTTCGGACGCGAACGGGGCATGACCGCCGCCCAGCTTGCCCTCGGCTGGCTCTTGCAGAAAGAACCGTGGATAGTACCCATTCCCGGTACCACGAAGCTCTCGCACCTTGAAGAAAACCTGCGCACACTGGACTTCACCCTCTCTGCCGAAGAGTGGAAACAGCTGGAGGATGCCGTAGCCGCCATTCCCGTGACGGGCGACCGCTACAATGCCGAACAACAGAAACAGGTGGGATTCTAGTGACAATCCGTTCCGATTTCGTCCATTCTCAGTGGGAAAAGTGCGTGTCGGGACGGATTCCAAATTCTACTTGGATAACAAACTGTATTCTTCCTGCGTAAGACGCATAAAATGTTCAGTACGTCTATCGCCTAAAGGAGATAACTTGTCTTTTTCGGTATGATGGTAACGGAAACCACATTTTTCCATTACCCGGCGTGACTTTGTATTACCTTCGTAATAGCCACACCAGACAGCCGATAATCCTAACTCTTCAAAACAACGCTGCAATAGTCTACGCACGGCTTCCGGTATTAGTCCTTGCCCCCAATAAGGTACACCTATCCAATAACCGATTTCTGCTTCGCCGCAAGCCATTTCCGCACTGTGCAGCCCGTCTCCGAACATAATCCCAGCACTCCCCACAGGCTCGCCTGTCGCTTTAAGCACGACCGCATACGTTTCTGGTGCGGCAAACACGGTTCGGATGATTTCAAGACTGTTTTCTATAGATACGTGTGGAGGCCATCCGGCAACAGGTCCGATGGCAGGGTCTTTGGCATATTTGTACAGAGATTCTGCGTCCGATTCCTTCCACGGACGGAGTATCAAGCGTTCAGTAGTAATCATATTATTTTTATTATTGAGTCTGCCTGCGAAATTAAAGAAAAATGGAGAACAAGGCAAGGAAAGGTAGCGATTTTCCTCATTTGATCCTCGAAGTAAGTCGTTTCACAATTAATGCTTCCAGTCCTGCCGGATTTTCGAACAAAGATTTACGTAGGCAAAAGAAAAAGACTATTATTTTGTCAACGTAAAATTTCGTATCACCTTCAAAATTGAAGTGTATGAAACAATTATCGGTTAGGCAAAAAGTAACTTTTTTATCCTGTTTTAGGATATGTCTAAATATCAGATGCTCTGAATATCAATGATTGTAGTAATACGTTAGCCTTGTGACTGCCTATCTATTAAGTTTGCGCCAATTGACGCAAATATATGCGCAATATGACGCAATAATCTGCGACAGATGTCGCAAATATGTGCGCGATATGATGCAAGGTTTATAGATCGGCAGATCCAGGTCTGAGGCATTAAAAAGAATACAGATTATCAAGCACTTATTATTCAATATATACAGATAAGACAGGCAAAAAGCAACTTTTTATCTTGTTTTAGGTATGGTTTTGTTTGACTGTACTCATTCTTGTTTTCTGTTTACCAATAAAACACTACCTAATATGACGGCCAGCCCGACCAGCTGGATCGCCGTGATCTCTTCCCCGCCCAAACCGCCGATGACGACCGCCACGACCGGATTGACGTAGGCGTGGGTGGCCACCTCGGTCGCCGGGCGCACCTTCAGCAGCCAGACATAGGCGGAATAGGCCAGCAGCGAGCCGAACGTGATCAGGTAAAGCAACGACCACCAGGCCGAGGGCGGGACCGATCGGAAGGCCACCTCGTCCCACTTGCCAGACAGTGCGACACAGAGCCAGAACATCAGGCTCGCGGAAAGCATCTGCCAGGCCGACCCCGCGAAGCCATTGACCTCCTCGACCGCCGACGAGCGGTATTTGGCGTAGAGCGAGCCGAGCGACCACGAGACGCAACCGGCCATCAGGATCAGGATGCCGTACTCGCCATGCGGGGCGACAGAGCTCTCCGCGCCCAGCTGCTCCGCGTAAAGCATCCCGACACCGGCAAACCCCAAGAGGATCCCCACGACGGTCGCCAGCCGACGGAAGTTCCGCCTCCACATCGGCACGTCCAGCAACATGATCCAGATCGCCGTGGAGGAGGCCACGATCGCCACCACGCTGCTGCTGACATACCGCTGCGCCCACATGATGACCGCCATATCGACAAAGAGCAGCACGATGCCGCTGACCGCTGAGCGGCGGACCAACGCGGGCCGGAACACCGGCTCGCCCCGCGACCAGCAGAGCATGAGCAGGATCGCCCCCGCCGCGCTGAATCGCAACGCGCCGAGCAGGAACGTAGGTAATCCCTTCAATGCCACGCCTATGAAATAGTAGGTGGAACCCCACACGACATAAATCAGGAAATAGGCGATGATGATGGCGTAACGGTTGGCAGCAGTTTTCATGGTTTCTCTCGATATGGATTCATAATCAATATTTTTCCGTTATCGCAAAACTGACACGCACATTACCGCTCCCCGCTGCCGCTGCCAACCCTTCGGGATTGTCTATCTGCCCCAAGCGTGTGTAACTATAGCCGGACGAAAAAGTTTCGTAAAACAAGACGACGCAAGACGAGCCGTAAAGCATCAGGTCGCCTGTCTGGATTGTCCCCGGACGATAGCTGTCCGTAGGCAGATTTTCCGATAAGTAATGGTATTTCTCGTTGCCGTTCATCTCGCTCATATCCAGCGTAAGGGGGAGCATGGCTGCAAAAGCCCGTGCAGCCTCATTGTCTGCCAGCGTAGCGGCAAACGATGTTCCGTTTACTGAAATTGTAATATTTCTTTCCATGGATGCATTGTCATCACCGTTATTGTTATCGTTGTTTCCTTCATTATCGCCCTCATTTTCATCAGATGGCGGAGCGGGAACTTCCGTCCTTTCCTCCATCGGGTCATCGTCCGAGCAGGCAATAAGGGCATTTGCCGTAAAAAGGAGGAAAATAGCCACTCCACAGCAGTAAATCAGCCGTTTCATATCACTTCAGGTATTGGTTGTAAAACTCGACTATCTTGCCGAACGGTATCTTTTCCAGGTTGTCGTACAGGTCGGTGTGGCTGGCTCCCGGCACGATATACAATTCCTTGTTGTCACCTTTCAGCTTCTTGAAGGCATCCTCACCGAAATAGCGCGAATGTGCCTTTTCGCCATGCACCACCAATACGGCACTGCGGATTTCATCGCTGTAAGCCAAAATGGGCATATTGAGAAGTGAAAGCGAGGAAGTGACGTTCCACCCCAGACCTGAATTGATGGAACGGGAGTGATAGCCACGCTTCGTTTTATAATAGTCATAATAATCCTTCATAAATTGTGGCGCGTCATCGGTAGGCTGGGGATTCATCACCGTGCGCTTGTACGTGCCGTTGCGATAGTCTTCCGTCCGTTGGGCATTCAGTTGCTTGCGCATTTCATAGCGGGCGTCCGCATTGTCATTGGCATCGAAGTAGCCGTTTGCCGTCCCCCGACAGATGTCATACATCGTAGAAGCCACCGTCGCTTTGATGCGCGTATCCATAGCCGCCGCGTTGATGGCAAAACCTCCAAAGCCACAGATGCCGAGTATGCCGATGCGCTCCGGGTCTACATCGTCACGAATAGACAGATAGTCTACCGCCGCACTGAAATCTTCCGTGTTGATGTCCGGCGATGCCACACTACGGGGCTGTCCGCCGCTTTCTCCGGTAAATGAGGGGTCAAAGGCAATGGTCAGGAAACCGCGCTCCGCCAATGTCTGCGCATACAGTCCCGATGCCTGCTCCTTCACTGCTCCAAACGGGCCACTCACGGCTATGGCCGGGAGCTTGCCTGCCGCGTTCTTTGGAATATATAAGTCAGCGGCAAGCGTGATGCCGTAACGATTGTGGAAAGTTATCTTACTATGGTTCACTTTGTCACTCTGTGGAAAAGTCTTGTCCCATTCTTGGGTCAAAGTCAGTTGCTCTTCCTGAAATTTCATTGCCTGGTCGTTTTGTGCAAATCCTGCTGTACTGAAAGCCAACAGGCTTGCGGTGAGAATTGTCAGTAACTTCATATGTCTATGTCTTTTGAGATTATTATTCCTGTACAAATGGTTTAAGTCCCTTTACGGCTTCAGCGGCAGTGATGCGCTTTCCTCCGTTATCCAAGTCGATGAGGATGTAACGGTTGTTGCCCATGCCCAACTCTTTCATGTAGGACAGCTGGCGCAATCCGTGGCGTGTCTCGATACGTTCGACCAAATCATGGTGTTCCGCTTCTGTCATGGCATATACCAAATCCACACAGGCTTGGTCGAGAGCAAGAATATCGGTGGAGGACAAGATTCCTACATTGGGAGTTACAACGGGAGCGGCATTCACACCTTCACAGTCGCAGGATACAGACATGTTGCGCATTACATTTACGTAGGCAATGTGTTTGCCGAAATGGTCGATGACAGACTTTGTGGATTCGGTCATACGCTCCATAAACTCTTCCTTGGCGATGTTCCACTGGTTGTCCTGCCCTGGCGTGGTATGTATCCAGGCCTTGCCGATGCGACCGTCAGCGCAGCCGATGCCAATGTTCTTGTTGCTGCCGCCGAAACCACCCTGCGTATGCCCTTTGAAATGGGTCAGCACGACAAGGGAATTGTAGTCTGCCAAGTGGCTTCCTACGGACATTTTCTCAAACCACTTGCCGCCTCGGACGGGCAGTGTGAGGGTGTCTTCCTCGTCCATAATGTCCACAGGGCAGAATGTCCATCCGTTCACTTCCAAAGTCTTGCGATGTTGCTCCGTCGTATATCGGTCTCCTTTATAATAAGTATTGGTTTCCACAATCTTGGCCTCCGGCAAATCCTTTTGAAGCAGGGCTTTTACCC
The DNA here is from genome assembly GCF_002159645.1 of Parabacteroides sp. An277. GTDB lineage: Bacteria > Bacteroidota > Bacteroidia > Bacteroidales > Tannerellaceae > Parabacteroides. Next base: position 15,193 of record NZ_NFJB01000054.1, read on the forward strand.
ATTCCCGTGGAATGATGTTCGGCCCGTTCTGTTCGCCGGTGTGCAACTTCACCCCGACATTTCCTTCGATGTTTTCACTCACCTGTTCGTATGCCTTGATAAGGCCCTCCGGACTCAGATTGCGTGTGAAATAGACGATGGACTCATTACCCGTACGTTCCTCGTATGGGATATATTTATTTCCGTCTTTCCACGGCATGGGATTGGACTGGGCTACGGCCGTCGTTCCGGCCACAAACAAACTGGCAATCATTGTAATTACTGTACGTTTCATAATTATGTAGCACTATAAATTAAATTCCGACGCAAAAGTAGTCACTCTGCCTGCAATCCCAATTACCTGCATAACGGAGAAATATACCTGAATTACAGACATACAACATCTTGAGGATAAAAATCATGGGGACATCCCGCAACGCAGTAGAAACACAGATATGGACGGCTTTGAGATCATATTGCTTTTATTAGGGCTGAAACATATAGCTCGATACAAATGGGCTTTGCCCAACTTTATTGTCTCATTGGGGTTTTCGCTATCTAATATTATTTAGGACAATATTGATCAGAAAGAATAAAATGTATGCTTAATTCTTTGTGCATCCAAATAATTCTTTAATTTTGCGTCTAACGCTAATAAATAAGAAATAGAAGATATCAATCGATTGAAGATAGTTCTTGCTGAAAAAAGAAAACAGGAAAATGGTTGGCCGAAACATTGGGGAAAGACCAGACAACTGTTCCAAATGGTGCACCAATACGTCACAACCAGATCTTCATACATTAAAGAGAATAGCGGAAGTGCTGGAGGTTAATATAAAAGATTTGTTGCATAGCTGTTAAATCAAGAATATATATGGAGAAGAAAATAAAGAGTCCCTATACGACAGCTATGACCGGGTGTGGTTTTAAGTGGGAAGAAATGACTCACATACTTCCTTTGCTATGTCACCCGATTCGGGCAAACTCTTAAAGTAGGAAGTGATTGAAAACAATCATATTATGCTGAAGACTGAGTATACACGCAAAAGGGCAATCGCAGAATTTGTGCGGAGGTACAGTTCCGTTCCTATTTCTTGACCTGCATCTGAATCTTGTATTATGGAAATGGAATTCAGCCCGCCAGTCACTGAACCGTTCCGATGTACAGATGGAAATCAATGAGATTGCCGCAAAAGACAAGTTCGAGGCAGGATGAAGTGAAAACACCAAAGAGAAAGTGGCCAGTTCATTCCTGTCCTTTATGCGGAAGGCTGGTTTCTTTTCGGATGGAGATGAAAATCTTGTACCGATCCGCCTGGAAGACGCAGAGTTCGCCTTTTACCTGCAAATAAATCAACCGTATAAAACAGAATGCCTTATGAGAAACATGACATTGGAAGAGCTGTATGACAAACTGTGCAGTGAGGAGTTCAAGAATACGGAGAATGATATATTCTATAATTTCTTCATCTATCAATATCTGCCGCAGGAAGAATATGCAATGCGTAAAAAGATTAAGGCATTCAAGACCCAGTTGATACGGCCGGTCAATTATGTGGATGTGCTGACGGTAGGCCTGTTCAAGGAATTCTACAACTTCTTGGACGGCCAGGCTTTCGGGAAAAACATCCGTCTTATTTGAAATACATGCTTGAAAAGGACTGCAATGACCATGATGCGGTAACGGCTTCGCTGACCAACAAGGTTAATTCATCGCAATTCTACCAGTACCTGCATGAGCGTATCATGCGGCATATCAGCATTGACGATGATAAATTGCGTCCATACTGTTCCTTTATGGATCGGATCCATATATCCGTATTTGCGCACCAACCATCTGTTGGCCAATTATGAGCAATACAACAAAAGTAACCGGTACAAAATCATCGTATTCTATCCGGGAGAGAAAGAAGGAAATATATTCCGGCTGTTCAACAGGGTCGATGATCAGCATATCTATCGTGCTACATTGTCGTACTTATTTTATGGGAATAGATCTATTTCAACGAAATCTTATTCGCCGTCTCTCGCTTCTTGGAGTTAACCAAATCAGCATAAATTTGTGTCGTGGTGACATTCTTATGCGTCAACATCTTCGATATTGTGTAAATGTCTGTGCCTAAATAGATTTGGATGACCTCATACGAGTTCCTGAAGCAGTGGAAGGTTATGTGTTTTCTGATTCCGGCTTCGGCAATCCATTGTTTCAAGGGATGATGAGTCATGGAGCGGGTTAAGCCTTTGAATACTTTTCCAGTGCCCCATTCGCCACACAACTCCAGTGCCTCCTGACTGATGGGAAGGGTGGCCTCGGTTTCTGTTTTCTCGGTGCAAATACGGATGTAGTAGCCTTGATCCGGCCCGACTTCAAAATCACGCCAGTCCAGCTTCAGAATATCACTGATACGGAGACCGGTCATGCAGGCAAACAGAGAGGCCTGTTTCAAGACTGGAATTTTGCAGGGTGTAGCTGCCAATTTCTTGACTTCATCAAGTGTCAGATACTCTTTCTTGACCTCTTTCCATTCTATCTTTTCCAGAAAGTCGTTCAAGTTCTCGCGCAACATCTTCTCTTTATAGGCTATTTTCAACAAGGCACGGAAAGTCGAATAATAGCCGGCTGCCGAATTGCGTGAGATATAAGCATTGGGATGATTGATTTGTTTGCATTTGAGCAGATAATCCCTGAACTTCTCGCACAGTTCTACGGTAAGCCTCTGCTTTGTTTAGCATTTCCTGATTGAACATTCTTTGCTGCTCGTTCTTGGGCTTGGCATAAATATAGATGTCGAGGAATTCCCGGCGACTCATCTTCATCGTGTAAGGATTGCGGATGGCCGGATAATAATCCAGATAAAGAGATATGCGGTCGTTACGCAATGGCTTTTGTCTCAAAGTTACGTTGGTGCATGTAAGTGCCATAGCTATATTGTTTTTTGATTAATACTTGTTTTGTTGCAAATAAAATAGGCTCAGTAGAAATTTAATGGGGATAAATTTGTTAGTTTGAAGAACAAACCTTTATTTTGCAGTATGGAAAACGATTATTTGAACATACTTGCCGGTATTGTACTCCCA
>NZ_NFJB01000055.1 GCF_002159645.1 Parabacteroides sp. An277
AGGAGACTTTCTAAACCGTTTAGATTGCTTCCTGAATTTTCAGGAGACTTTCTAAACCGTTTAGATTGCTTCCTGAATTTTCAGGAGACTTTCTAAACCGTTTAGATTGTTCCCTGAATTTTCAGGAGACTTTCTAAACCGTTTAGATTGCTTCCTGAATTTTCAGGAGACTTTCTAAACCGTTTAGACGGTTCTTGGATTTACAAAAAACTTTCGGAATCGCTCTGAAAACGCCCTGGATTTACAGGAGACTTTCGGAACCGTTCTGAAAGTCTCGGATAGAAAAGGGAAATATCCCCATAAAATAGATCATGTTCACAATTATAATAGAAATAATCCTATAGCAAATGAATACGAAACAGAAAGTAGATGTGTGGGAAGAATTGGTGATGATTCCTACCTACGGAATTGGAAAACCGGATAAGAATCCGATGTTTTTTGAGAAACGCGTGTATCAAGGGAGTAGCGGTGTGGTTTATCCCTATCCTGTCGTGGAGAAAATCTTTGATACATGTGAGGAGCGCCCGTATCGCGCGTTGTTTTTGGAGAATGAATACTTGAAAGTCATGATTCTGCCAGAACTGGGTGGACGGGTACAAATGGCCTACGACAAACTGAAACAGCGTCATTTCATTTATTACAATCATGTCATTAAGCCCGCGCTCGTCGGACTGACTGGACCTTGGATATCAGGAGGCATCGAGTTTAACTGGCCGCAACACCATCGTCCCAGTACTTACCAGCCGGTGGATTATCGGATTGAAAAGGCCGAAGATGGCAGCGTGAAGGTCTGGGTGAGTGAGCGGGAGCGCATGTTCCACCAGAAAGGCATGGCAGCATTTGTCTTACGTCCAGGCCGCGCGGTGCTTGAGATTCAAGGCGTGGTATACAACCCTACTCCCTTCCCGCAGACCTTCCTTTGGTGGGCGAATCCGGCAGTAGCGGTGAATGATGCCTACCAATCGGTCTTCCCGGGAGATGTAAATGCGGTATTCGATCATGGCAAACGCGATGTTTCCCGGTATCCGGTAGCTACAGGTACCTATTACAAGATGGACTATTCTGCCGGGGTAGATATCTCACGCTATCGGAATATCCCCGTGCCCACCTCGTACATGGCCATTCGTTCCAACTATGATTTCGTGGGCGGGTATGAGAATGATACGCAAGCGGGCGTGCTCCATGTAGCTAACCATCACGTCTCACCCGGTAAGAAGCAGTGGACATGGGGCTGCGGAGATTTCGGTAAGGCTTGGGACCGCAACCTGACGGACGCAGACGGTCCGTATATCGAACTCATGACCGGTGTATACACGGATAACCAACCAGACTTTACGTGGCTTCAACCGTATGAAGAGAAACGTTTCACACAGTATTTTATGCCTTATCGGGAACTGGGAGTCGTGAAAAATGCCACAGCCGACTTGCTGATGAATATCGAACCGACCGGAGAGGGAACATCGACGTTGCTACTCTTTGCGACCTCAGCACAAAAGGGTGTCCATATTCAGGTGCGCCAGGGAGATAAAAATAGGTTGGATACCGTTCAGGATATTTCCCCGGAACAGGTACTCCATCTGACTGTACCGACCGATACGTTAACAGACATGGCTATACATATATATAATGGACAGACGGGAAAGTGCATGCTTTCGTGGCGTCCCGAACCAGATACCATCAAACCGGTACCAGAACCTGCAAAAGCAGCTCTCGACCCGCGTGATGTACGTACGACCGAACAGCTATATCTGACCGGTCTGCATCTGGAGCAATATCGCCATGCCACTTACTCACCCGTAGATTACTACCAGGAAGCGCTTCGACGTGATCCTAACGACATACGTAATAACAATGCCTTAGGATTGTGGTTGCTCCGGCGCGGGCAATATGCGAAAGCCGAAAAATACCTGCGACGGGCTGTAGAAACCTGGACAGAACGAAATCCGAATCCTTACGACGGCGAGCCGCTCTATAACCTCGGCCTCTGCCTGAAGTACCAGCGGCAGGAATCAGCGGCATATGCCTATTTCTATAAAGCATGCTGGAACGCGGCGTGGCAAGATGCCGGCTATTTTTCGTTGGCACAGCTCTCTGCGGGACGAGGAGATTGGGAAGTCGCACTCGACGAAATCGAGCGGTCTCTGCTTCGGAATGGAAACAATCTCCGGGCTCGCCACCTGAAGGCCACTATCCTTCGACACTTAGGACAGATAGATGCGGCACTTTCGTGGATAGATAGCTCACTTACTGTCGACCCGTTTAATTTCGGTTGTCGTTTTGAAAAGTTCCTGCTCACCCGAGACGAAAACGAACTCAAGGACTTGGCTTCGCAGATGCGCGGGGAGGCACATAATTATGAAGAGTTAGTTACCGATTATCTGTCGAATGGCTGTTGGGAAGAGGCCGAGGCTGTAGCTACCTGGGCACTTCGCTTATCGGTGACAGACAGCACGCTGCTGCACTACTACTTAGCCTATATCCAAGGACGACAAGGCCGGGAAGAGGAAGCCAAGAAGTGGATATGCGAAGCCGAGGCACGTCCACAAGATACCTTCTTTCCCAATACGCTGGAGGCCATAGAAGCCTTGACATACGCCACACAAATCGTAGCACATACCCCGAAGGCGTGGTATCTCTTAGGAAATATTTGGTATGACAAGCGGCAATACGACAATGCCATCGCAGCTTGGGAGACCTCCGCGGAACAGGACAACCAGTTCCCGACTGTACTCCGCAACCTCGCGCTCGCATACTTCAATAAAAAGGGAAAGAAAGACGAGGCTGTTACCCTGATAGAACGCGCTTATGCATTGGATACCTCCGACGCACGCGTGTTGATGGAGTTGGACCAACTCTACAAACGCCGGAACGTGCCGTACGAGACACGCCTTGCGTTCCTCCACACACATATCGAGGCCGTCTGCCAACGCGATGACCTCTATTTGGAATATGCAGCATTGTTGAACCAGACGGGACGTTACGACGAGGCACGCCAGTGGATAGACCAACGGAAATTCCACCCTTGGGAGGGTGGCGAGGGGAAGGTCCCCGCGCAATATCAACTCTCCCGGCTTGGTTTGATGCAGCAAGCGATGCAACGAAAAGATTACACCTCTGCGCTGCGCTGGCTGGAAGAGTGTTACGTCTACCCGGCACACTTGGGCGAAGGAAAATTGCAAGGAACGCGCGAAAACGAACTCGACTACTGGAAAGGGTGCATTTATGAAGCGCTCGGAGACGAGGCAAAGCGGCAGGAGGCTTATGAAAAGGCCCTGGCTGGCAGTTACGAACCCACCGCAGCTATGTATTACAACGACCAACGGCCGGATGTAATCTATTATCAAGGACTGGCTGCCCGGAAGCTGGGACAGGAGGATATGGCCAAGTCTCGCTTCCATCGCCTCATCGACTTTGGCGAACGGCATCTCTTTGATGTCTTTAAAATGGACTACTTTGCAGTGTCGTTGCCCGACCTCCAAATTTGGGAGGATGATATGGACAAGAAGAATCGCGTGCACTGCCTTTACCTGATGGGATTGGGACAGGCAGGACTGGGCCGTACGTCTCTGGCAAAACAGTATTTGCAAGAAGCCTATGCCCTGGACATCAACCATACCGGCGTACAGCGGATGCTACAATGCTTGGAAGAAGACATGGAATCACATCGCTAACAAATGAACAGACAATGAAAGTAAGCACATACATTACTATAGGATGGCTCGCTTGGAGCTTGGGAGCCTGTACACAATCCAATCTGAACGAACTGGATTTATCCGGCGAATGGAAAATGCAACTGACTTCGCCCGACGTGACAACAGTACCGGAAACAGGATTTGACCAAGCGGTCCGCCTCCCGGGGTCGTTGCAGGAACAAGGATATGGCGAAGATATCGGCCTGCAGACGAAATGGACGGGACAGATTGTGGACAGCGCATGGTACAAGGCACCGGAATATGAACCCTATCGCCAGCCAGGGAACATAAAGGTTCCCTTCTGGTTGAACCCGGACAAGCATTACGTGGGCGTTGCCTGGTATCAGAAGCAGGTGCGCATACCATCTGGATGGGAAACACGTCCGGTGGTCTTGGAACTGGAGCGCGCACACTGGACGACAACCCTTTATGTCGACGGACAGCGGATAGGGAAACAAGTCGCCCTGCAAACGCCACACCGCTATGTACTGTCGGGACTGACTCCAGGCGAACACACCTTCACCCTGAAGGTGGATAATCAGCTCTATGTAAATGTAGGGATGAATGCACACAGCGTATCTGACCATACACAAAGTAACTGGAACGGTATTATCGGGGAACTGAAACTTTCCCCGAAACCTGCCGTATACATCGAGGATATGCAGATATATCCGCAGATACATGCCAAGCAAGCCGAGGTGAAGGTATCCTTGAAAGGAACCGTTTCACAGGAACCGGTGACATTGACCTTGCAAGCCCGCACACTCGACGGGAAAACCATTGGAGAGCCTGTCTCCTATACCTGCGACGCGGGTAGTATTGACCCGAATCTCACGCTGTCGTATGCGTTGGGAGAAAAGGCGGAGCTCTGGTCAGAATACAACCCGACGACCTATCGACTCACGGCCGAGTTGCAAGTCGGACAAGAACGTGACCGGAAAGAGGCAAACTTTGGTCTGCGTGAGTTTAAAGCCCACGGGACGCGCTTCGAGGTGAATGGTACTCCTATCTTCCTGCGCGGAACCCTGGAATGCGGCATCTTCCCGTTGACAGGCTACCCCAGCCTGGAGAAATCTTACTGGGCGAAAATCTATCGCACCTGCCAGGAGTATGGACTGAATCACGTCCGTTTCCACTCCTGGTGTCCACCGGAAGTGGCATTTCATGTAGCGGATAGTCTCGGGATGTACCTGCAAGTCGAATGCGGAGCCTGGACAGAAGTCGGCAGTGGCCAGCCCCAAGACCAATGGATTCAGGAAGAGTCCGACCGAATCCTGAAGGAATACGGAAACCATCCCTCCTTCTGCCTGATGGCGCATGGTAACGAACCCAGTGGAGCTAACCAGGCAGCTTACCTGGAGAAGCTCGTAAGCTATTGGAAAGCGCGAGATGACCGCCGCGTGTATACCAGTGCTGCTGGATGGCCTCACATCCCCAATGCAGATTATTGGAGCACGATGGATCCCCGCATCCAGGTCTGGGGCGCCGGACTTTCCAGTATCATCAACCGCGAATCCCCGCGAACTAATTATGACTTCTCGGCCATCATCCGTAGTGATATGCCCACCGTCAGTCATGAAGTGGGACAATGGTGCGTTTACCCGAACTTCCACGAGATAGATAAATATACTGGCGTACTCAAGGCAAAGAATCTGGAGATATTCCAAGAGACCCTGGCTGAAAAGGGCATGAGTTCGCTGGCAGACAAGTTCCTCTATGCCTCTGGACGCCTTCAGACGCTCTGTTACAAGGCCGACATTGAAGCCGCCCTGCGCACACCCGGTTTTGCGGGCTTCCAATTGCTGGACTTGCACGACTTTCCCGGACAAGGTACTGCCCTGGTCGGGGTGCTTGATCCATTCTGGGATTCGAAGGGCTACGTAGACGGGGAAGAATACCGTACGTTCTGTAACAAGACCGTGCCACTCGCCCGCTTTCCGAAAATGGTATGGCTGAACAACGAGAAACTGGAAGCCCCACTTGAGATTGCACACTTCGACACAGCCCCCCTGGAAAAGGCCGTTGTGGGTTGGCAAATCTCTCGTCCGGATGGGGAAATCCTCGCTTCCGGAGAAAAGGAAAAGGATATCCCGATAGGCAACGGTATAGCTGCTGACAACATTACTTATGACCTCTCCGCTATCCAAGAGCCCATGCAACTCACCGTATCTGCCTACATCAAAGACACGGACATACGTAACCAATGGCACATCTGGGTATATCCGGCAAAGAAGAAAGCCATCGAGCAGCTTCCTTACATCACTACCACCCTCGATACGAAAGCCCGCGCGGAATTAGAGAAGGGAGGTTCTGTCCTCTTACTGAATTACGGGAACGTACCGGAAGAGAAAGGGGGCGACATCGCCGTCGGTTTCTCCAGTATCTTCTGGAATACGGCTTGGACGCGGGGACAGGCACCGCACACATTGGGCGTCTATTGCGAAAAAGAACACCCGGCCTTGCGGCAATTCCCCAATGAAGGGGTAAGCGATTACCAGTGGTGGGATCTCATGAGCCGGTGTGATGCCATGGTGCTGGATAATTTCCCGAAAGGCTTTGAACCCATTGTTTATATCATTGACGACTGGTTCACTAACCGAAAGCTGGGGATGCTCTACGAGGCCCGTGTGGGAAAAGGGAAACTTCTTGTTTGCAGTGCAGACTTGCAGCGAGACTTGAATAATCGGCCAGCCGCCTCCCAATTCCGCCAGAGCCTGTTGGAATACATGGCCTCCGATGACTTCAACCCGACACAAGAGGTAAATCTCTCCGACATCTTCTGAAAACTTGCCGAAGTAAGGAGAAAAAGTCTATCTCTAACCTAAAGATATGTATCTGCAGACTGAAGATATGTATCTTTAACCTACAGATATGTATCTTTAGCCTAAAGATAGAACTTTCATGGGATGTTTCCTCTTTTTCTCCCGGCTCTAATGAAGAAACTACAGGCTATTTTATCTTTATAAAAAACAATATAGACATTAAAAGAATGAAACGATTAAGTATCTTAATGATATGGCTTGCCGGATGGTTCTTCTCGCCTTTACAAGCCGAGGAACGAATCGACCTCTCTGGACTATGGCGTTTCCAACTCGATCCGATGGGATTTGGAAAGACACCCGGCTCAGAACTCTATCTCAGTAAACTAACAGAGACGATCCAACTACCTGGTTCAACGGATGAAGGCGGGAAAGGTATCCAGAACGTAGTAGCACACGTGGACCGCTTGAGCCGGAAATTTGAATACTGTGGGCAAGCATGGTATCAACGAGAGGTTTTGATTCCAGAAGACTGGGAAGGGAAGTCTATCGTCCTGTCATTAGAGCGTTGCCACTGGGAAACGACACTTTATGTGGACGGAACCTTGGTCGGAAGTGAGGAACATCTCTCTACTCCCAACCGATTTGACGTAACGCGTCAACTGACACCCGGTATGCATACGCTGACGCTCTGCATTGATAACCGATTGAAATACCCCATGGACCAATGGAACCACGGGACAACAGAATATACACAGACAAACTGGAATGGCGTCGTAGGCCAGATGCAATTGATTGCCCGTACTCCCGGACACATTCAGACATTGCGCCTCTTTCCGAATCTACAAACACAAACATTGCAAACCCGCGTGTATTTTGCGCCAGCTACAGCCAAAGAAAGTGGCACTTTACAACTAATTCTACGCGAGCGAAACGGGAAAATCCTGTCACAAAGCACACATTCCGTTTCAGTTGATACGTTAGAAACGAACTTCGAAGCGAATCTCCCAACCAAAGGACTTCAACCATGGGATGAATTTACCCCAACACTTTATGAAATAGAGGCCGTATGGAAAGGAGAAAGCCTCCGAGAAACATTCGGCATGCGCGAAGTGACACAAGGGAAACACCACGTGCAAGTAAACGGACGGAATGTTCACCTACGAGGTACATTAGACTGCTGTGTCTTTCCGCTTACAGGTTATCCAGCCACCAATGTTGCCTCCTGGAAACGTATTTTTGAGACGGTCAAAGCTTACGGATTAAATCATGTCCGATTCCATTCCTGGTGTCCGCCTGAAGCTGCATTTGATGCAGCCGACGAGGTCGGCATCTACTTGCAAGCGGAATTACCCATGTGGATAAAAGACGTAGGTCAATATCCTGCCCGCCGCGATTTCTTCGAACGGGAGATGTATGCCATCCTGGATGAATATGGAAATCACCCCTCTTTCATCTTGATGTGCAATGGGAATGAGAATGAAGGCGATTTCCGTGTCCTGGAAGATTTAGTCAAAAAAGCGCAAACCTATGATAACCGTCGGCTCTATTCTGCCTCAACAGCCCGTACGCACGTAGCCGCTGATCAGTTTTATACCTCGCATGTAAGTGAGAAGGGATGGATTACGGTCTATGAAGGCAAACCATCGACGGATTGGGACCTCAACAAAACTTCCGCAATCGATGTGCCCGTCATTGCACACGAGACCGGGCAACGCTGCATGTATCCCAATTTCGAGGAGATAAAGAAATATACTGGTGTGTTAGAACCGCGCAACTTCTATACTTTCCAAGAACGATTGGCAAAACACGGCATGCTCTCGCAAGCACAAGATTTCTTCCGAGCGACCGGAGCTCATACCGTGCTGCAATACAAAGAAGTGAACGAGGCATTGCTGCGTACTTCTACATCGGGTGGTTTCCAATTACTGGGATTGTCTGACTTCCCGGGGCAAGGGAGTGCTTTCGTGGGCATCTTGGATGCTTTCTGGGAAAGTAAAGGATTAGTCACACCAGAAAAGTATCGCGAATCATGTGCCCCGATTGTTCTGTTGGCCCGTTTACCGAAACGAGTTTATACGAACGAAGAAACCTTTACCGCCCAATTAGGCATTTACCATTACGGACCCGAAAACCTGAAGAAGGGCAAACTCTCCTGGCAATTGATAGATGAGCAAGGACAAACCTTCCGCTCGGGGACGTTATCGCATGACCTGATTCCATATAGTAGTGTCGATTCGCTCGGCATCGTGTCCATTCCATTGCAAGGAGTTGAGAAGGCAGGCAAATACACACTCCAGGTACAAATCGCGAATGGTATTCGAAACGAATGGGATATCTGGATTTATCCAATCCAGAAAGCAGCTCACGAAGAAATGACGTATGTCCATTCTTGGGAAGAAGCTCGTCCTCTCTTGGCGCAAGGCAAACATGTGTTGTTAATTCCAGACAAGAAACCGGCAAACGGACGAAAGACGCACTTCGCTGGCCATTTCTGGAATCCAATCATGTTCAACTGGGAACCGATGATTGTCGGGACACTCATCGACCACCAGCATCCGGCGTTTACCCAATTTCCTACATCTTATTATGCGGACTGGCAATGGTGGGACATCTTGAACCAGGCCGTCGCACTCGACCTGACCGACTTCCGTCACCTTACGCCGGTTATCCAAAGTATTGACACGTATGAGGTGAACCGAAAGCTCGGCATTGCATTCGAGGCAAATGTAGGGAAAGGCAAATTGTTTGTCCTTTGCGTCGATATCGCCCAAGATATGGAGAAACGACCCGCTACCCGGCAATTACTCCGTTCCGTTCAGCAATATGTGGCATCAGACCAGTTCTGTCCATCGGCCACATTGCCTGTCTACGCGTTAGACAAACTGTTCGATGATACAGAAAAATCGAAAGAACAAAATGCGACGAATGCGGCCATCGAATTGCTTTTGAATAAATAAGGCTTCATTTATCTATTTATCAATGAGTAAAAAATCCGTATGAATATTTGAGAGTCATTTTTGAGATAATCATTCGGACAATTTGAGAGAATAAGAAAAGAAACGGTGGCGAACATACGCTACCGTTTTTTTATTTTTGTTATCCAATTTAGCAAAAACCATTATATTATTATAAACACATAAATTAAATGACTTATGATGAAATCTTTACATCGTGTAGCCGTACTTTTAATGGCGGCATGTAGTATGCAGAGCCTATCTGCAGAACAAATTACGCTGACTGAGGCAGGTTCGCTGGCCAGCACATTAGGCGACAGAGCAACTACCATGAGTGAATTGACACTCGTAGGGCCTATGAATAGTGCCGATTTTGCTACACTTGCCGAAATGGGAAAAGAGAACCTGAAAGTATTGGATTTGAGCGCAGCCCTGCCCGCTGGAGACTCCATACCGGCTAGGGCATTAGTGCAGGCTCGACAAATTACTTCATTGGTATTACCCCAAACGACAAAATGCATTGGTTCAATGGCATTAGCCGGATTATCAATCAGCACGATAGAACTTCCTGCCGCATTAGAGTATATTGCTCCGAAAGCTTTCCGAGATCCTCAAGGTATACTTAGCTCATTTACATTAACAGAAGGGAACCAATCCTTTACACTGATAGACGGCATTTTGTATTCGGCAGATGGACAAACGTTGGTACTTTGTCCCCCGGCGCGCGAAGGTGCTGTGTCTGTAGCAGATGAGACCGTACGCATCGAAAATTCTGCATTTGATTATTGCAAGAAAATTACTTCCATCCAACTCCCTGCATCCGTAGAGGAACTGGGAGATGAATCCTTTTCTCGTGCAGAAAGCTTGGTTTCTATCAATTTAGAGAATATAAAAGAAGTCGGTTCCAATACTTTCGACGGATGTTCTGCTTTTAATGGCCAAAACGGGGTCCTTTCCTTACCTCAAATACAAAACATTGGCGGATATGCGTTCAGTTCCCTTCCTATTGTAAAGGTTGAAACAGGCGATGCATTGGAAACTATCGGAGAATCCGCATTCTGGATGTGTGAAAATTTAACAGAAGCATCCTTGGGGAAAAACCTGAAGGAAATCGGGAACAATGCATTCCATGCAGCCGATAACCTTAGCAAAGTATATTGCTATGCAGAAGTTCCACCGGTAATAGTCAATGATTACAATGCCATCAATTATATATTTGAGGAAGAAGGTACGTTGTATGTACCGGCTGGTTCGATTGATGCCTATAAGGCTGCTAACTTATGGGAACGTATTGCCCATATTGAGGCCATTAGCGGTACGACAGGCATCGAAGATTTGCTAGAAACTGATTACCAAGTAATCGGTACGGAAGGTGGTATCTTGGTAAAAGGAAACGCTCCGGTTTCCGTACGTGTATTTAAAGTTTCGGGCGTATTGGTCAAGGAACAGACGGTAGATAGCCACGAACAAATAACTTTGCAAAAGGGTATTTACTTCATCTCTTTGAATGGAGAAAAAGCAAAAGCCATTGTCGTAAAGTAAAAAAACGACAAAACATAGTGATAGTTGCTGGGATTCACGCCGTGATTCCCGGCGATTATAACTATAATCGAAAAGGATTCTCGTTATAAACGGAAAGGATTATAGGCATAATCGTTTACCCCTTTCTTATCGAATACGCAGACGATGGCGAGAAACGGATTTCATCCTCCAAACCCCGGACTTTCGTCCTCGAATCCCTCGGTTTCGGATAAAAACCAAAAAGTTTTTCGCTAAAACTCTTGCTATTTCATTTTTCCTCCTTACCTTTGCATCGATTCCGCAGCGGAGAGCGTTTCGCCCTTGGGAATCGATGAAAATATTGTAAGCATTTTACGAAGATTATTCCTATTCGAAAATCTGGTAAATTTTTGTCACTCTGGAATAATGGACAGTAAATGCTTGCGCTACATACGGGACAGATGAAGGTTTCCTATAATTCGTGCATATCATTTAGTATATGTATCATTGCGGGGGAACTGGAAGTATAATCGTATAGGCGCGGGCTGTTTTCTATTATTAGAGTGCAGGCTTACCAGAGCCTTCGAATAAATAATAGACAACGTAAGCCCGCGCTTTCTTTATGTCCGTAATCAAAGCCGGGTGCGTTGTACTAACCTTCGTAAGATTTAATCAAGAACTTATTAATCAAACATTTTTGTATAATTAAAATTTTAAATCTTATGAACAAAAAAGTACTTACGCTTTGTGCGGGTCTGTTGCTTAGCGGATCTGTATTTGCAGCGCATCAAGCAGGAGTAGATTGGTCTAACACGCTGGGTGCATTAGACAATGCAGGAAAGTATTGGCAGTTGAATGTCTTGAATTTTCGTGCAGGTACTGGAGATTGGACAACAGGAACGACTGGCTATTATCTGACAATGACTGAAGGAGCAAATCCTACGTTAGTTATGGCTAAAAGAGCTTCTGGCTTGTTGGATGAATCTTCTTATTGGACATTGAAAGTAATTCCATTAACAGCTGGTGAAACTTATCCTGATAGCTACTGCTTAGCTCTTGTTGAAATTACGAATGCCGAAGGATATACTTTGACACTGGATAAGAGCACACATGGATTGGCCGATAAAAATACTACTGAAGCTAATAAAGTTAGCCGCTTCTATGTGAGAAGAGGAACTAATGACAACTTGACATTAGCATATTATCCTACACCAGGTGATAATACTGATGTTTATTGTCTTGGGCAAGGTACAAATATTGATACTAATACAGAAGCTATAGCAGGAAAGAAGCTGGGAACAGACAACTATCCTCTTAGTTGGAAAATTAAAAACATTGCCGAAGAAGCTCTTCCTGCTAAGGAATTGAACGCACAATTGAACGGTGGTTTCGAGTTGAACTTCTCTTCGAATGGTGAGGCTTATAAGAACCTGACTTGGGCTGAAGCTTTTGGTGGTAAGTTGACGGCTGTAGGTGTGAATGTATCGGATGAGGATGACATTGCAACATCTTCAGATACAGAATACTACTTCCGCACAAGCGATGGCCGTTACATCGTTTTGGACGATGAGTATTTGGGAACGGCAACCTCTACCTTGAAGGGCGACAAAGAAGCATTCTATCGTGGATATAACTTCACCACAATTAGTGAACATGCATTCAAGAATTTGACAGATAAGAGCAATGCAAAGTTTACTGTGTTCCGCACGTATGACTTCAATGACAAAGACTCTTTGATTATCTCTTTGCCGGAAGTAAAGAACATAGGTTCTATTGGTCGTAAAGGATTGAATACAAGTACAACTCCCGC
Organism: Parabacteroides sp. An277; assembly: GCF_002159645.1. GTDB lineage: Bacteria > Bacteroidota > Bacteroidia > Bacteroidales > Tannerellaceae > Parabacteroides. The sequence goes on from NZ_NFJB01000055.1 coordinate 12,719, forward strand.
AAAAAACAACGAAGAAGGTCTGCGTTTGTTCATCTCTTCTGTGTTGGGTAGTGATGTGTTGACTACAATCGACTATACGAAAGCGAACAATAAATTAGCTCGGGTAAAGACGGACGATTATAATACGGCTCAGATGGGTGCTTTAGCTCCTTACATTAAGTTCGGTGCTTCAAACATTGTAGACTGGAGCAAGTTCGCAGGTAAGGTTTGGAACATTACGGATGAGGAAGGCAATGTGTTGTCTCCAAAGGCAGATGGAGACATCGACTATTCAAAGTCAGAGGATTACAATTACGCACAATTGTTCGCTCCGGCTGAAGAAGTAGACAAGAGCAATCCGGAAGGACAATGGTTGCTCGACGATGCAGGCAATTGCTTCGTGAACCGTGAATCGGGCGAACAGGCTTTCTTGTCAACAAACAACTGGACTATCCGCAGCTTGGGTGGCAACAAGTATGCCCTCTACAACAGCCGCTTCGATACGGACGACGAATATACCATCTACATTACAGAAGCTAAAGATGCAGAACTGGGCTGGACAGAAAAGGGTTACGTTATCTACGACATGGACGAAGAGCAGAACAATGGCAAGTATTTGTCGTTTGAAACTACTTTCGGTACGGCTTATGTAGGCAAGGATGCCGACGACAATGTGATCTTGACGCAAGATATCGACGAAGCGATTGAGTTCCGTGTAAAGCAGATGAGCCATGATTTCGAAGATCACGACGGCATCGCAGCTCCGGATACATTGCAGCACTATACTTCATTCATGAATGTAGATAAGGATGGCGAACTCTATGTAGACGTAGATACGTTGCAGTTCTTCCACTATGCATTGTATGAAAACTTCTCGGAGAAGTATTTGATGTATAACACAAAGACTAAGAAGTTCCAACTCTCTGACGAAAGCTATACAGGCAACGGACATGAGAACTTCGACCAAGAAGGCGCTAAATACGCATTCGTAGTAAAGGCTCGCGAAGATGGTTCTTACATCTTGGTGCGTGATTACGCAATTGATTATGATAAATGCATTAATGATGCAACACATAATCATGCAATCCAGAAGAATTGGAACAACGAGAATGCTACATTTGACAATATCTTCGAAGTGAACTTCGGTGATAATGCGTTGACAGTATGGAACGAAAAAGGTACAAAGACCATCAAGAGAAGCGACAAAGCCAACGGTCAAGCACACAAGCTCTACGCAGGTACGCAGAAGGATGGCTTCTTGACGGATATGGCTGATATCTACAACTACAACGATAACGACCGCGTCACGATTGAACCGACCAACAAGGTAGAATACATGAAGTTTAACGCCGGCCTCGACACCGTTAAGATTTTGTTGCAACGTCAGCCGAACTTCTTCCTCTATGAGCACAACGAGAACGGTACGAACTTCTTGAATATGGAGCACGTAGCCGACGTAGAAGATATGAAGGCAGCTATCTTTGTAGATACGGCTTATGTACGCAATAACACAGATCGTCCTCAGTACCTATTGGCTGTAGGTGCTAAGCATGTAGATGCAGAATGGGATAACCACGAAGATTCACCCGAAATCCCGGTACACATGATTCACCCGGATACAACTTATGGTCGCTTCTTGGTAAATATGGTGGATTCTGCTGCGGCTTGGAAAGGTTCCGTGAAAACGAATCCGTACATCCACGAAGAGTTGAACGATAACTATTACTATCGCTTGGCCTTCATCGACGGTATCCACACAGGTGATGCGTTGATTCTGAACACAACAGCTGCGAAAACGAAGATTAACCTGAATAACAACAACGAAAAGGTTTGCACATTCTCGTTCCGCTATGTAGACGAAGAGCGTGAAGGCGTGAAGATCGAAACAACTTACGATGGAAAGACTCGTGGTTGGTTGAAATATCAGAACAACGTGCCGGTAGTAACGAACGATTACGAAGATGCTCACGTATTCTTAGTTGATAACACCACTACGGAAGCTCCGACCGCCAACGAATCCATCTCCGCAGAAAGCGCAGTGAGCGTAACTGCAACTGACGGTGCCGTAACCATCAAGGGTGCGGAAGGCAAGAACGTGGTGATTGCTACTATCTTGGGTAAGGTAGTTGCTAATGAAACTATCAACTCAGACAACGAGACGATCGTCGTTCCGGCTGGTATCGCAGTGGTATCGGTAGACGGCGAATCGTTCAAGGTAGTCGTTAAATAATTGACAATGGAGAATTGACAATTGACAATTATCTAAGCTGAGACATTTAATTGTCAATTGTCCCTTGTCAATTGTCAATTGAACTAAAGTTCATAACATTATAAATTTAAGTTGTTAATAAATAGTTAATAAGCTGCTCAGTGCCCCTCGCGAGAGTCGCCGCAGCCAAAGAAATACGTTAGTATT
>NZ_NFJB01000056.1 GCF_002159645.1 Parabacteroides sp. An277
TCAAAGATACAAATTTGAAAGCAAATCACAACACATTCTGTACTTTTCCAATCGACCTTGTCGTTGTTTTCAATAGTTCAAAGATACAAATTTGAAAGCAAATCACAACGCCTTCAGTCATTGTTTGCCTCCTTTCCAAGTTGTTTTCAATAGTTCAAAGATACAAATTTGAAAGCAAATCACAACTTTTACTTGAATCTAAATTAAAAATGCTAGTTGTTTTCAATAGTTCAAAGATACAAATTTGAAAACAAATCACAACGGGTATGGAGGTTAGGATATACGCCCCGCAGTTGTTTTCAATGGATTAAAGATACAAATTTAGAAGCAAATCACAACATTTTCTGTAAATATACAAGCATGCATATGTTGTTTTCGGTGGTGCAAAGATACAAATCTTCGGAATAAATCACAAGTTTGTAATCTTGTCTATTTCTATTTTTCTTGATTCTTCTCATTTAATAAATAGAGAGGAAGCGAGCGGATAGGTTTAACCGTAATGCGTCCATGCTGGTTCGTACAGATGAGGCATTCTTTACGTAAAGTCCGACGCTTGAAACTAAACACGTAGTTCGGATTGAAATGGATACCATTAATACGAACTTCGAAATGCAAATGGGCGGTAGTAGCGCGTCCGGTTCGTCCAGTAAGGGCAAGCGGGTCACCGGCTTTCACTATATCGCCTACTTTGACGAGGTTCCGAGAGTTATGGCTATATACGGTTTCTAATCCGTTATAATGACGTACTACCACTACGTTTCCATACGCCGCATAGGGCTTCGACATGCGAACTATTCCGTCGAATGCCGAGCGGATGGTATCGTTCGGTACGGTTTTAATATCATACCCGGAATGATAACGGCGTCGGCCTCCGTAAGGCGAAATCACTTTGCCGCCTGGAAGCGGGAAGGCATAGTCTCCTTCTTGGATAGCTGAAAGGTCGATTATCTCAACATCTCCTTCTTTAAAACGTTCGGAATCTTTAACGCCCACGTGGTTTATCTCGCGAGAAGTGAAATCCGTAGAGATGGATTTGCGGGGCGAAGAAAGTGTGTCCAATACCTCAGGAAAAGGATAGCTGGGAAAAACATAGGCGGGCAACGTGATTTCCTTCATAGGATACGTAGCCCGCATAAGTTCGTGCTTGGCTGTTTTTGTTTTCTTAGGGGAAGCATATAAGACGGAACCAGCCAGTATCCCGCTTAAAATCAACCCTAAAGAGAATAAATATATTGTCCGAGAAGTCATATTTATTTCATTTTCCGGACAAAGTTAAGCTAAACCGCGCGATTTTCCTACTTAAAAACGGCTAATAGGCGTTATCATATTTGCATCTCTTCGTATATCTGCGGATTGCTCAAGAGGCGATACGTGTAGCTTTGCATCATGAGTATGAGTGGAATAGCTACGAATATGCCGATACCGAAAAGAATTAATCCGATGATGAGTATCAGGATTTGCGTCAGAAGCAAAAGGAAGAGCGGCATAACTTTCCCTTTAGTCAATGCCCAGCTCTGCTTGAGTGCTTGAATAGCACTGGTATCTTCATCTACGATGCTTTGCCCAAAAAATTGCAAGCGTATACCTAAATAAATACCTGGTATGACGAAGAGTAACGTGCCTATGCAGACAACGACTCCAAAAAGGATGTTGGCGAGGAAATAATTCGCAATCTTCCGCCCGCTTTGCAGGTAGGCAGAGAATTGAGGTTCCTCTCCATCCATGGTTTGAAAGGTATTTTTAATGTATCCTACGTAGAAGATGGCGGAAAGGAGTGCGCTAATAAGATAAGAAAACGCTGTTCCGCCCGACGAACCTTGCATGGGCATAGCAAAAATACCTACCGTAAAGGCAATCAGCATAAAACCAATAACCAACCCAGCCAGTATCCAAATCTGGGATTTTGTATATCCCCAACTGGCTTTAAAAATCTCTGAAACGTGAATCGATGTATCCATGATAATAAGCTTAAAGTTTGTTGCCAAAGTTAGGAGTATTTATGGAGATAGGCAACATTTTGGGGTTAAAATTTTGTTTCTATCCTTATTTTCTTTCGCCGATACCTTTTAAAAAGAGGAAAAGTACTTGGAAAAACTCTATCTTTAGGCTAAAGATATGTATCTGCAACCTGAAGATATATATCTTTAACTTGAAGATATGTATCTTTAGCCTAAAGATAGAGAATTGTTCGGGTATTTTTAAGTTTGGAAAGGGTGTATCTGTATTTTGCCAGAAGGAAAGAGGAAAAGGGTGCGGAGAGGATGGTTTTTCGCTTATTTCTATTGGGAACAATAGATATTCAATTCGTACCAAAAGTGCAAAAAGTTTTGAGAAAATGATATAATTCGGGTCAAATTAAGGTTAAAATGGAATCCAAACGAAATCCTATTCCAAAGAAAACATATACCTTTGTGGGAAAAGTATCAAAAAAGCAAGTTGTAAGGAAAAAATAAATTATCAAATAGTTCAAATATGAAGAAACATTTCTTGAAATTTTTAGTAACCCAGTCGAAGCTCATAGCTATATGCGCGACAGGGTTTATCCTTTTCTCTTGTGGAAACAGTCAAAGCGGAAAGATGGGTGATGATGAATTTGCTGTTACTACGGTGAATGCAACTTCAAGTGACCAAACAATCTCTTACCCGGCGACTATCAAAGGAACCCAAGATATCGAGGTTCGTCCGCAAGTATCTGGATTTATAGTTAAATTGTATGTCGATGAAGGTGCAACTGTCCGCAAGGGACAACCTTTGTTTCTAATTGACCCGACCCAGTATGCTGCTGCTGTGAAGCAAGCAGAAGCAGCCGTTGAAACGGCAAAGGCTGCGTTAGCCACACAAACTTTAACCGAGAAGAACAAACACATGCTGTTTGAAAAACAAATTATCAGTTCGTTCGAATATCAAACGGCGGTGAACAACTTATTGACGGCTAAAGCAAACTTGGCACAAGCCAATGCTTCGTTGGTTCAAGCAAAGCAAAATTTGGATTTTTGTACGGTAAAGAGTCCATCGGATGGTGTGATTGGAACTTTCCCATACCGTGTCGGTGCATTAGTAAGTGCTTCCATAGCCGATCCGTTGACTACCGTGTCGGAAATAAAGGACTTGTATGTCTATTTCTCGATGACGGAAAAAGAATTATTGAATCTGACCCGTGCAGGAGGAACATTGAAGGAGCAATTGGAGAAGATGCCGGCCGTGAAATTGCAACTGGCAGACGGAACGATATATGAGTTCGAAGGAAAGATTGATGCCGTGAGCGGTGTTATCGACCAATCGACGGGTTCGGTTAGTATGCGTGCTATCTTCCCGAATACAACCAATATATTGCGAAGCGGCGGTATGGCGAACATCATTTTCCCTTATACGATGGAAAACGTAATTGTTATCCCACAAAATGCAACGGTTGAGATACAGGATAAGAAGTTTGTGTATGTCCTCCAACCGGATAGTACCGTTAAATATACGGAAATTCAAATCTCTCCATTGAACGACGGGAAGAATTTCATCGTAACAAGTGGATTGAAAACAAACGAGAAGATTGTGATCGAAGGTGTTCAGCAGTTAACAGACGGACGGAAGATTGTCCCGATTACGAAAGCTCAACAAGTGGCTAAATATCAACAAGCCCTGAAAGACCAGCGCGAAGGGAATTTGGCTACAGCCTTCAATTGATGACTTATACATTATATTATATAATAAAGTAGACTAATTTAAGACAGAGTAATGAAATTAGATAGATTTATTAACCGTCCGGTATTATCAACTGTAATCTCTATTTTGTTGGTAATCTTGGGATTCATTGGTTTGGCTACGTTGCCAATCACCCAATATCCGGATATCGCACCTCCTACGATTTCGGTGAGTGCGACTTATACGGGTGCCAACGCACAAGCCGTATTGAACTCTGTAATCTCTCCGTTGGAAGACCAAATCAACGGTGTGGAGAACATGATGTATATGAACTCAACGGCGACCAACAACGGTTCGGCGCGTATTACGGTTTACTTCAACCAAGGAACCGACCCGGATATGGCACAGGTCAACGTGCAGAACCGTGTAACGCAGGCACAAGGTTTGTTACCCGCAGAAGTAACTCAAGTCGGTGTGACGACTTACAAACGTCAAACTTCTATGTTGATGGTATTCTCTATTTATGATAAAGAGGATAAGTACAACATTGAATTCTTGGAGAACTATGCAAGTATCAACTTGATTCCGGAAATCAAACGTGTAAAGGGTGTCGGTGATGCCAATGTGATGGGTACGGATTATTCTATGCGTATTTGGTTAAAACCGGATGTGATGGCACAATATAATTTGGTGCCAAGCGATATTTCTGGAGTATTAGCCGAACAGAATGTCGAGGCAGCTCCCGGACAGTTTGGTGAACGAGGAAACCAATCATTCCAATACACGATTCGTTGGAAAGGGCGTTTGTCTTCAGAGACGGAGTTTGAAAACATTGTCATCAAAGCGCTTCCGAATGGAGAAGTTCTTCGCTTAGGTGATGTAGCAGATTTGGAATTAGGCCGTTTGACCTACAACTTTAATAATACGGTAAACGGACATAAGGCTGTATCTTGTATCGTTTATCAGATGGCAGGAACCAATGCAACGGAAACCATCTCTAACTTGGAACAAGTGTTGGCCGATTATGAAAAGAACTTGCCGGAAGGTTTAGGTATTAATATTGCACAGAGTGCCAATGACTTCTTGTTTGCTTCTATTCATGAGGTAATCAAGACTTTGATTGAGGCATTTATCTTGGTGTTTATTGTGGTGTATGTATTCCTCCAAGATATGCGTTCGACATTGATTCCGGCTATTGCCATTCCGGTAGCCTTGATTGCCACCTTCTTTGCTTTAAAGATTATCGGATTTAGTTTGAACTTGTTGACATTGTCTGCTTTGGTATTGGCAATTGCCATAGTCGTCGATGATGCCATAGTGGTCGTCGAAGGGGTCCATGCTAAATTGGATCAGGGCTATAAATCAACCCGTCAGGCTGCTATCGATGCCATGAGTGAATTAGGCGGTGCTATCGTATCTATTACGTTGGTCATGATGTCTGTGTTTATTCCTGTAAGTTTTATGTCGGGAACAGCCGGTACATTCTATCAGCAATTTGGTTTGACAATGGCTTTCGCTATTGGTTTCTCAGCCTTAAATGCCTTGACGTTGTCACCTGCCCTTTGTGCTATTTTGTTGAAACCGCATCCGGCAGAAGGTGAAGAAGCAGCGCCATTGAAAGAACGAGTAAGTACAGCCATGAAGGAGTCTCGCAAAATCATGATTCGCCGATATAGCGAAGCCATTGGACGTTTGCTGCACCCAAGTATTACGATTCTTTTCACGGTCGTTGCCGTATTAGGTATGATTTTCGGTATGTTTAACTTTGGTGAGCATCCGATATTGACTATTGTCTTTGCGTTAATTAGTATATTGGCATTCTTTGGAATGACTACCGATAAATTCAAGAAAGCATTCAATAATTCATATGACTCAGTTTTGGGTAAATATAAAAATGCTGTATTGTTCTTTATCCAGAAGAAAGTTGTTTCAACGATTGCCGTTATTGCATCTATTGTCTTGTTGATATTCTTCATGAATACAACGCCGACTGGTATGGTTCCGAACGAAGATACAGGTACAATCATGGGAGCCGTAACGTTGCCTCCGGGAACTTCACAGGAACGTGCCCGCGAAGTATTGGCGCAAGTAGATAGTTTGATTGGTGCAGATCCTGCCGTGCAATCTCGTACTGTTATCTCTGGTTTTAGTTTTATCGGTAGTGGTCAGGGACCTTCTTATGGTTCTATTATCATTAAGTTGAAAGACTGGGAAGAACGATCGTTGACGCAAAGCTCAGATATTGTAGTAGCAACGTTATTCATGCGTTCACAGAAGTTATTTAAGGATGCCCAAGTATTATTCTTTGCTCCGCCTATGATTCCAGGTTATTCAATTTCTACAGATATAGAATTAAATATGCAGGATAAAACAGGTGGTGATTTGAATCACTTCTTTGATATTGTAAATTCGTATACAGCGGCATTGGAAGAGCGTCCGGAAATTAATTCTGCACGAACAAACTTCAACCCAAGTTTTCCGCAATACCAAATTGATATTGACGCAGCAGCTTGTAAGAAAGCTGGTATTAGTCCAAGTGATATCTTGACAACAATGCAAGGTTACTTTGGTGGTATTTATGCTTCAAACTTTAACAGTTTTGGTAAAATGTACCGTGTTATGATTCAGGCAGAACCTAATGCAACTAAAAATTTGGAATCGTTGAATCGTATTAAAGTGCGGGGTAGTGATGGCGAGATGGCTCCTCTCTCTCAATTCGCTTCATTTAAGAAAATTTACGGGCCAGATGTCATTAGTCGTTTTAACTTGTATACTTCTATTCAGGTAATGGTCTCTCCGGCGGCGGGTTATACTTCAGGTCAAGCTTTGCAAGCCATTGAAGAGGTAGCCAACCAAAATTTGCCAGCAGGTTTCGACTATGAATTAGGAGGTATGGCACGAGAAGAAGCACAAACGACAAATACGACAGGAATTATCTTTGTATTGTGTCTTGTATTTGTTTACCTTTTGTTGAGTGCTCAGTATGAAAGTTATATGTTGCCATTGGCCGTATTGCTTTCTATCCCATTCGGGTTGTTGGGCAGCTTCTTGTTCGTTAATGGTATGAATTCATTGGGAAGCATACCTGCTTTGAAGATGATTATGGGTTCGATGTCGAATGATATCTATATGCAAATTGCTTTAATCATGTTGATGGGTCTGTTGGCTAAGAATGCTATCTTGATTGTAGAGTTCGCTCTTGACCGTCGTCGTATGGGTATGAGTTTAACGTGGGCTGCCGTATTAGGAGCTGCCGCTCGTTTGCGTCCTATCTTGATGACCTCATTGGCTATGATTATTGGTTTGCTTCCGTTGATGTTCGCCTTCGGTGTAGGTGCTCATGGTAACCGAACATTGGGTGCGTCAGCAATTGGTGGTATGTTAATCGGTATGATTTGTCAGATATTTATTGTTCCGGTATTGTTCGTTGCATTCCAATACTTGCAAGAAAAGATCAAACCGCTTGAATGGGATGATTTGGATAATAGCGATATGAATACAGAAATTGAACAATACGCAAAGAAATAAATGAATATGAAGAAAAAAAATATAATCATGATGATGTGTGCAACTGCACTGCTAAGCAGTTGCCACATCTATAAAGCATACGATCGTCCGGAAGACATTTCTACTGAAGGTATTTACCGCGATCCTGTATCTATGACAGACACATTGGCCGTTACAGATACAACGAATATTGGAAACCTTCCATGGCAAGAAATTTTCCGTGATCCGAAATTGCAAGTTTTAATAGAAGAAGGATTGGCCAATAATGTGGATATGCAGGCTGCCATTCTTCGTGTAGAAGAGGCGAAAGTGCAACTGACTGCCGCCCGCTTAGCGTTTTTGCCTTCGATTAACTTCAATCCCCAAGGGACAATAACGACCATGGGTGAAAGCGATTGGGCAAAGGCTTATTCAACGCCATTGGCTGCCAGCTGGGAAGTAGATTTGTTTGGCAAACTGTTGAACGCAAGTCGTAGCCAGAAGACAGCTTATTTGCAAAGCCAGTATTCCCAGCAGGCTGTTCGTTCTCAAGTTATTTGTGGCATAGCAAACTTGTATTATACTTTGCTGATGTTGGATCGACAGGTAGAAATTACTGCAGAGACAGTCGGTATTTACAAGGAAAATGTTCGTGTCATGGAAGCGATGAAGATTGCCGGCATGACAACGGAGGCTGCTGTAACCCAGACGCGTGCTGCGTATGAACAAACACAAGCTTCTTTGATTAATCTGAAACGCCAAGTGCGTGAAACAGAAAACTCTTTGTCTGTGTTATTGGCAAAGGCTCCTCAGCATATTGAACGAGGAACGTTAGAAGAACAAGTTATGCCAGAAGAATTACTGACGGGTGTTCCTTTGCAATTGTTGGAGAATCGTCCGGATGTGAAAATCGCCGAGATGAATTTGGCAAACGCTTATTACACGACAAACCAAGCTCGTGCGGCGTTCTATCCGGGTATCAATATTACAGCAACAGCCGGTTGGACGAATGGTTCCGGTATAACTATTTCCAATCCGGGAGAATTCATGTTCCAAGCATTGGCTTCGCTGGCGCAACCTATCTTTAATAATGGTAGATTGGTGGCTAATTTGAAAGTTTCAAAGGCGGAAGAACAGATTGCTAAAATGAATTATCAGCAAACTATTTTAGAGGCTGGACAAGAAGTGAGCAATGCTTTACATTTATATGACGCAACCAATAAAATGCTGGTTCATGATCAGGCGCAGGTTGAGCAATTAGAAAAAGCGGTCTCTTACACAAAAGATTTGTTCCAGAGTGGCGATGCTACTTATTTGGAAATCTTGACTTCGCAACAGAACCTGCTGAGCGCACAATTGACGGAAGTTTCTGATAATATTCAACGCATACAAGCGGTTATCACGTTGTATAGCGCTGTTGGTGGTGGTAGATAAGTGATTAACTTTAATATAAAATGCTATGATTAGCCCTTTAGCTTATGTTGATCCGGCTGCAAAGCTTGGCAACAATGTTACAGTACATCCGTTTGCCTATATTGACAAGAATGTGGAAATAGGCGACAATTGTGAAATCATGCCGTATGCCAGCGTCTTAAGTGGCGCACGGTTGGGGAAGAACAATCGTGTGTTCCAACATGCCGTCTTGGCTGCTGAACCGCAAGATTTCAGATATAAAGGAGACGATACTTTGCTTATCATTGGTGATAATAACGCTATTCGTGAGAATGTAGTGATTAACCGTGCGACTATGCCAGACGGACAGACGCGCATCGGAAATGGAAACTTCATCCACGAAGGTGTGCATATTTCGCATGATACGCAAGTGGGTAATTCGTGTGTTATCGGTTATGGTGGTAAGATTTCGGGTAATTGCTTGCTGGAAGATTGCGTTATCTTTGGTGGTAACGTGCTGATGAGTCAGGGGACACGTGTTGGTCGTTGGGCAATGGTCCAAACGGGTTGCCGTTTCCGCAAGGATATTCCGCCTTACATTATCGCGGCGAAAGAACCGACTTCCTATTACGGTGTAAATGCTTTCATTTTGGAGCACGAAGGTTTTCCGGAGAAAATCATCAAGCACATCAGTCATGCTTATCGTATCCTTTATCAGAGCAACACGAGTGTGTTCGATGCTTTGTTGATGATTAAGGACCAAGTACCCATGAGTGAGGAAATCCAGAATATCCTTGATTTTGTGGGGGCTTCGAAATTAGGTGTCATTCGCGAATAACGCGTTTGTTTGGTGCGAAATGTAAAAAAATGGTGTTCGGTGAAAACCTGGACACCATTTTTTTTGTTCCTTTTTATAAATAGGAGGCAATTATGGCACGACCGATTATTCCTACATTATCTACCGAACAACAAACGCAACTTTATGAGCAATTGCGTAGATACAATGAGGGGCGCGATTCGTACAAGGTATCGGGCGCCTATTTGATAGTCTTGCCATATGCCGGGAAATCCCATTATTCGCTTTGGTTTTATTCGCCGACGGTCGAACGAAATCCGATTCTTTATTTAGATGATTTGTCGGAGTCGGTGCAGGAATCGCTCCGGCGCGTCAGCACGTTGTGTTTTCATTCCGCTCGGAAAGTATTTTTGGTGGAATACAATGAAAAAAGGATGGCTACGCATGGGGATGATTTGATTGGCTTTGGCAAATACCGTGGTCATTATTTGTATGAAGTGTTAAAAATTGATCCGGCTTATGTCAATTGGATTGCCAGCAAATATACGCCGCGTATCCCCAAGCAGGTCCGTTTTACGCAAATGGCGCGTGCGTATATGTCTGTTTATGTAGATTTCTCTCGCCAAAAACAATCACGGAACCAATCATCACAATTCCTTGGAAAAAAAGGAGAGCGGCTGAAGGGTTTGTCGTTTCGGATTATGCACATCCGCCTCGAAGACGACCCGTATAGGACGCACGCCGCAGGGGGGTCAGCATTGTTTTATGTTACGCAGGTGCTTTATGCGGAAGACCGTGCTGGGAACCGGGTCATCTTGAGTCTCCCCGCGCTTTATCCCAGTTTGGTGTCCGGACAGCTTTCCGCGATGGAGCGTGCGTTCCGGGTGGGCGAAATCATCCGCGTAGCTTCGGCTCGTATATCTCAAATCTTTGTGTATAAGGGTATAAAATATACGCGCCTGAATTATGTGAAACTGCAAACCTGACGGGAAAAGGGCTTTAAAAAAAATTGGAAACCGTTGCGCTCTGTGCGCGGTGATTTCCAAAAATTTTCAAACTTCTTTCTTTTAATATTGATACCGTACTTCGTCGAGCAGAAGCGGGATTTCGTCCCGTTCGATGCCGGCTTTTTCCAAATCAGGAATATCTTGCTCGAATTGTTCGTAGAATTTGTTCCAGTCGCCGTTTTCCTTTCGGAGTGCCTCTTGGTAGTAGTCAATGACTTGTATCATGTTCTGGAGGGCCCATTCCGTATGGCCGGCGTTCAGGTAGTCCTGCATGTTGGGATTGTCATTTAATATTTTACCGTAATAGTGGCGAGCCTGGTCGTATTTTCCGGTGAGGAAGGAACACCAAGCGATAGGACGCCAAGCCTTGTGGCTCTCTGCGTCGAGATAATCAACTTTATAGAAATATTTCAACGCTTCGTTGTAATTTTTTAGCTCCAAATGGCAATGTCCGATACTGATTTGTACGGAGAGATTGTCGGGCTGGAGTGTCTCGTATCGGTGGTAATATTCCAGTGCTTGGGCGGGTTGTTTTAATGTCCGGTAGCAACCGGCGATGCGGCGGATTACCCAAGGACTTCGTGGATTCAGAAGGTCGGCATGGAGATAATCCTGCAAAGCACCCGCGATGTCGTTCGTCATTTGGCGGCAATAACCTGTTTTTTGAAACAATACGTCGTCTTCCGGATTCTTTTCCACCAAACGAGCAAATGCCGTGAGTGCATCTTGGAAATAATGTTTGCGCAGGTAATAAGCTGCAATAGTCGAAAGGCTTCCTTCGTCTGACAAGAAGGGACGTAACACCGGCAGATTGTGGAAGTCGAGCGGATAAGCGAAGAGGTCATCAAAATCCAAATGTCTGGGATAGAGCTTAAAGAAACGATACAAATCTTGCACGTATTGCCCAGCGATGAGTTCCGTCTGTGAGCGCTTGCCCAGCAATTCCTCTTTGTTTTGTTGGATGATTTCGGCGGCTTGTCCGTCCAGTCGCGTCAGCATCATCTTCCGGGCACTTTCGGGTAAACTCATCATGCTGAGGTAGAGCGAATATTTGTCGGAATTGCACATAAACGAGGCCTCCATGACTGTGTCCATCAGCGTCAGGTCCTGACTTTTGGGCACACCGTCTAATGCCGTATGTTCGATGCTGAACGGCAAGAACCAATTGCTTATTTCGCGGAAAAAGGGATAATCTTTCAAATGGACAAACGTGGAATGGAGCACATCCGCACCTTCGAGTTGCAATTCGCTGAATTCCGTCATTTTTTTAGCCAAACCGGAATCGGAGAAGATGGCCTCTTGCCATTCGGGATTCATCTCGTTGCTCAGTTGTTCGGGCGTCAGGTCTTTCAGGTTGATTTTTTTGCCGAGGGTTTCGTTCCACTTCATCATTTCGGGGAGAATTTCGTTCTGCAGTTTGTCGGATATCTTTTCGGTCTCGCGAGCAAGGATGAAGCGCAATGTGATTTGCAACAGCGCCTTCGTGAATGTGGGCGAAGTCTCGGATAAGGCTTGTAGCCGGTCGTCCAGTTGCGGATAAAGATGGGTCCGCCGACGGTATTTGTAGAGCATCAGCAACAGGGCTATCAAAGCGCGTACGGCGATTTCCGGTTCGCGGGAAGCGGCGGCGTCGAAAAGCAATTCCATCTTCGTCACATCGAAAAACTCGTTCAACCCCAACAAGAGGGCCGAGGTAAGCAGGCATCCGATGTTGGTGGGCAGTTCCTCGTCGCGCAAGATAAGCCGCAGTTCGCTGACCTCTTCCGCCGAAAGGAATCCTGACGCCCAGACGTATTGGAAGAGCGCGGCGCGAGCCTCTTCCATCTGTTGCTTGCCCTCCTTATTTCCTTTTATCCGCGCGATGTCTCGGCTGTTCTGCAGTAACTCATGCAATCCGCGGAGCGAAGTCGGTCTTTGCATCCGTCGTTGGCTGTAAAAGCTGGTGGGCGAATCGACGGCCAATCCCCGTTGCTTCACACGGTCGGCCAATTCATAGCAAGCCGCTTGCACTTGGTTGTATATCTGTTCCTGCATGGGGTCTTGGACGCCGTTCATGCGGTAATGCAACATATATTTATAGGTATTTTGCCATTGGTCGAGCTGGTCTTGAAACCCATACTCGCCCGTCCCGGCAATTAACCCTTGCAATTCATCGAAAGCGCTTTTGAGTTCTTTCCGTTCCAATCGGCCGACAATCCGTTGGTAAGTCTTATTGATTTCTATCGTCGTCATTCCTGTTTGTCAATTTGATTTTGTGCAGCAAAGGTAGGAAAATAAATGAGAGTTACCATCAGGTAAGTCTATAAAAAAGAAAAGGTTGTCATCCCGACAACCAATCTTCATTGCTAACCTTAAATCTAATACCATGAAAAACACGGTGCAAAAGTATACATTTTATGTTATGCAGCATAACTTTCTGGCATTTTTCTTTCTGCGCTTAACTTTATTTATGGATTCCCCGCTTCTCCCTTGTCGTTTGGGAGGGAAATAGGTAGAATTAGAGGTGGGGTAGTTTGGTGGGTGATATAAAATAACGTTAGTCCTTATATCGAACTAACATTATTTTAATAGGTGCTAATTTTTGAGGAAGAATTTCACATCTATCTTAATGGAAGCACCGAGCGGACGATGAAACCGTCCCACCATGCTTAACCGGCTGGTGACGCGCCAGCGGCACCTGCGGTAGCCGATGTCCCCTCTATCCCGACCCCAACGGGGTCGAACAGGGCGGACATGAAAAGGTTCGACCCCTTCG
This sequence comes from Parabacteroides sp. An277, assembly GCF_002159645.1. Taxonomy (GTDB): domain Bacteria; phylum Bacteroidota; class Bacteroidia; order Bacteroidales; family Tannerellaceae; genus Parabacteroides. Next base: position 13,073 of record NZ_NFJB01000056.1, read on the forward strand.
AGGTCGAGACTGTGGGGCGGACTTTGACCGCAGGTGCCGCTTCGCGCCACACAGCCGGTTAAGCATGGTTAGACCTCTTGCGAGGTCTGCTACGAATACCCTATTTAATAGAAAATGAAGATTGGAGAAATAACGGAACATTCTCTTCTCCGCCGGTACAAGCCGTTCCGGAAGTCCGGTAAGGGGTTCCTCTGCCGGTGCAAGCCGTTCCGAAAGCTCGGTAAGGGGTTCCTCCATCGGTGCAAGCCATTCCGAAAGCCCGGAGAAGGGTTCCTCCGCCGGTGCAAGCGGTTCTGAAAGCTCGGTGAGGGGTTCCTCCGCCGGTGCAAGCGGTTCTGAAAGCTCGGTAAGGGGTTCCTCCGTCGGTGCAAGCCGTTCTGGAAGCCCGGTGAGGGGTTCCTCCGTCGGTGCAAGCCATTTCGAAAGCTCGGTGAGGGGTTCCTCCATCGGTGCAAATCTTTTAGAAAGTTGGATTATTCGAAAAATAGTCGTAAATTCGCATCGAATCATTTTAAAACACATTGCGTATGAAAATAAATGCAATCAAAGTAGCTAACTTGACAAATGGCGCGCACTTCATGTACCATAAAAATACATTGGCGCGCATCAAGGCACACGGCACGATTCCTACCAAATGTACCAAATTAGTAACCCTTTACGAGTCGGGCCTCACTGAGGAGGACGAAGCATTGAAGGTCTCACAAAAGAATTTCCTGAGCGATAAAATCAGCACGGCAGACGATTTGCGCGACAAGCTCTACCAGAGCTACCGGACAGCTGTAAAGGCGATGTTGAACTATCCGGTCGAAACGATTGCCGAAGCGGCTAAAGTGTTGTGGCAGCACATGAAAGACTACAACATTGATACCAGCGCGCAGTTGGATCGCGAGACAGGCATGTTGCAAAACCTGACGGCTGACCTGAAAGGCAAATTCGCGGAACAAGTTGAGGCTTTGCACCTGACGGAAGTGGTGGAAAAGCTGACCGAGGCCAACGAACAGGTAAACACGCTCATCGAGCAACGCGAAAGCGAATATGCAAACCGCAAGGTGGGCGCGATGCGCGAGGCACGTGCAAAGGTGGATACGGCTTATAAAAATTTGGTCCAGGTAATTAACGCGCTTGTCATCTTGGATGGCGAGGCGGATTATGCCGATTTCATCAAACTGCAGAACCAATCCATTGCCCGCTATAAACGGGAAGCGTTGGGAGAGACGACAAGTGGCAAAGAGCCGGACGAAGAGGACGAGGACGACGAACCCACTCCCGAACCCGTCACGCCCGAAATCACCGCCGTCTACCAAAAAGAAGGAGGTGACCCGGAGAATCCACATCGCATCGAACGAGGCGAGCAAACTGGTATGAAATATCAAGGCTTCACCCTGAAGGGACAAGACGGCACGCTGGAGCATGTCATCGGACTCGTTAATGATCAGGATTACATCGAATGGATTAAGGCCGCGACTATCAGTAACGTCACAGAGACCAGCTGTGAATTTACGATGGTTCCGGATTTGACAGAAGGACAATACAAAGTCCGCATCGAGACCTACGACGGAGGCAGTCCGCTGGTGGTGGAATATCCGGAGCCCATCACGTTGTGGTAATGAATAATTGTCAATTCTCCATTGTCCATTGTCCATTGAACCGGCCTCTGTCTGGTGGGCGTGAAGCGAGCGAGCGAAACGGAGCGGCCGAGAGCGTCGCTGTTTGAGCGCGGAGCGCGAGTTTGCGACGTGAACAGCGGAGTGCAGGAAGCGAGTAGCCCAGCAGACGCAGCCTTGAACTTTTGGTTCTTTTC
>NZ_NFJB01000057.1 GCF_002159645.1 Parabacteroides sp. An277
GCCCTTATGTGTTTCAACGGGTTATTTATGGGAAAACAATCAGGCACAAAAAAGGGCGGACACACGGGTCCGCCCCTACAAGCATATTAATTGTCAATTGTCAATTCTCAATTGTCCATTGTCAATTACCACAACGTAATCGGCTCCGGATATTCCACTACCAGCGGACTTCCGCCATCATACGTCTCAATACGGACTTTGTATTGTCCTTCCGTTAAGTCCGGGACCATCGTAAATTCGCAACTGGTTTCTGTGACGTTACTGATAGTCGCGGCTTTGATCCATTCGATGTAATCCTGATCATTAACGAGCCCGATGACGTGCTCCAGCGTGCCGTCTTGTCCTTTCAGGGTGAAGCCTTGATAGTCTACGCCGGTTTGCTTGCCTCGCTCAATGCGGTGTGGATTCTCCGGGTCGCCTTCCTCTTTCTGGTAAACGGCGGTGATTTCGGGAGTGACGGGTTCGGGCTCGTCAGGTTTAGGTGTATCCGAACCGGATTCCGTCGACGGCTTACCCATTAGTCCGGCTTGCGACAAGGTTTTTTGTAGGCGAAGGAGCGTCGCGTTGATCGCATCAATAACTGCACCTACCTGTTGCTCTTTTTCCGAATCCTTTGTAATGTACTTGTTTACGCGGTAAACCGCATTCAACAACAAGGCTAATTCGTGGAAAGCATCGTCTACTTGCGGACGAATCGTCTCCATCTTGTCGGCCGTGCTGCGCGCATACTCTTTTGCCGTGCGCATACGATAAACTTCCACAAACTTGTTGTTTACTTCTTCCAATTGCGTAAGCGCGTCGTTAAGTCCCAGCGTAGCAATATCTTCAGCATATTCTTCTTCCTTCATTTTCTTCACGAAGTCAGAAATTTCACCTGTATTCCGCGCCAACGACAACCGAGGTGCGCCCTCATAAGGTTTGATGACGTAGGCCAACCGTTCGCCTGCCTTTTGCGCAGCTTCAAGCGGCGAATACTGGCTGGTCGCAATGGTTTGGGAAATAAATATAAACAATTTGTCGCGACGGTCGTCCGTAGCCTTTACCTCCGGCGTGTTTGCATAAGCAGCGCTGTTGTGGAAACACTGGTCCTCTCGCGCGAACATGCCCACAAGGTTGGTACGCAACGGGGTGATTCCCTGCGCCTCGGCAAATTCCGAAGTAATAATTGCGATTAACTCTTCGATTGTTTGATAATGTTCGCCATTACGGGCACGTTTCAAACAATAATCGGAAATAATTTCTTTAATGTCTTCCATCTTCAAATAGAATTTAAAGTTTATAATTTCAGTTTTTTATCATCTGTGCATTCACAGAAACCTCAAAAAATCGTTTTTTATCGTCTGTGCGTTCACAAAAGCTCCGCGCAGCATTTTTCAGCCGTTTGTGCGTTCACAAAAGCTCCGCGCAGCATTTTTCAGCCGTTTGTGCGCTCACAGAAGCTTCGCGCATCATTTTTCAGCCGTCTGCGCGTTCACAGAAGCTTCGCGCATCATTTTTCAGCCGTCTGCGCGTTCACAGAAGCTTCGATTGCAAATATAAGACATTCTATTTCAATTTTCCTACTTTGGGCGAAAAATTTCACCACATTTCCACCCCTTTGCCCCGCATCCGGGCGAGGCCGGGGATGTTAATAGAACTCCAGGTATTGTCCGGAGAAATGCGGATACGAATAAGAGTATGTTGGTTATCCAGCCGGAAATCCACTTGCAAAGTACCCTTCCGCTTGACCGTCTTTTTCAGGTCGAGCACTTTACGCCTGATGACCGTTCCGCCCAAGCCGGGTTCATTCGGAATCTCAAAGTAATGATGCTTTACCACGGCCACATCTCGTCCAGGTGCTTCCAGTTTTTGCGCCCCGCGCTTGACGATTTGAATCGTGCACGAATCGCCCTCGACGCGCACGAAATTCAAATCCGCGTCCATATTGCGAAACGTGTTGCGGTTGTACCGCTCTTCACTCAGTTCGGTGAAATGGATAACCCACCGGCCGCTATCGACGATGGCCTCCGCCGGGTTCCCGTCCTCCGCGCGTAGGCCGGGGAGGGAAAGGAGGCAAACGATTAGTACGAAATAAAAACGTTTCATGGCTTATTGGTAATAATAGAATCGAACATATCCGGAACTAAATCCCCATGAACCACTTCCGGGAACAGTGGAGGAATCAGGAACAGGCAGACCTGTGTCAGGATCTATGTGATAAGACACCCATGTCTCCCCAGCTACTGTGCCGTAATCATTTTGGCAAATGTACAAATCGAAATATTGGTCCATTGGATTCGAGGTCACATTTTGATGTTTTACAATATGCCACATAAAATCCTCATAAGAAATTGTGAAACTAAGATAGTTTCCCTTTATCACAAACGGATTGGCGAATGGAATATTCAAGTCGATATGACTGTAATTCGAGAAGGTGTGAGAATAAACCAAATCCGAACCAGGAACAGCATGATAAGTCACAACGTCCAACATGCCGAAATCTACATCCCGAGGCTGTATGCCTTGGGCGCTCATGGTTACCAACGAAACAAACGCTAATGCGAAAACAAAAAATATCTTTTTCATACCCGATAAGAATTAAGATGTTACAATGATGTGACAAAGGTAACGACAAAAGCGATACGATGTTCTCTTTTTAACGTAAAACAGTGGCGCGGGGCTCCTTCATCCCTTGAAAAGAGGATTCGGTTTCAGCGAAAAGGGGATGTATCAAAATAGGAAATGTGCTATATTCCCATTATGATACACACCCTTCTGTGTGTCTTTATATTTAATCCTTTAGGCAGATTGGATTTGCGCCATGAGGGCAGGCAAGATGCGGGCGGTCGAGCCGGCATTTTGCTGTACGAACTGGCCGGCAGCTTTCCCGGCAATACTGAGGGCTTTCGCGTCGGACTGGAAACGATCCATTTGTGCGGCGAACTCCTGACCGTTGGCCACGGAGATGCCGCCGCCCGCCGCGATGAGGTCTTTGGCCTCCTTGAATTTCTGGAAGTTCGGACCAAACAGGACGGGGACGCCGTAGACAGCCGCCTCCAGCGTATTGTGGATGCCTGCCCCGAAACCGCCGCCCACATACGCCACTTCGCCATAGCGGTAGATAGACGAGAGCAGGCCGAAGCAATCGATAATCAGGCACTCTTTCTCTTGTATATCCGATGCCTCCTTTACCTGAGACAGGCGGATGGCGGGGCGCGAGAGGGCGCGTTCGATAGCGGCCAGATGGGCTTCGTGGATTTCGTGCGGAGCGATAACGAGCTTCATCTCCGGATGCGCGTTGAAATAGGGCAGGAGGAAAGCTTCGTCTTGCGGCCACGAACTTCCGGCCACGAGCGTGAAGCGTTTGTTCCCCGCCTTGTCGTGCACGAAGGCATCCACGACGGGCGCTTCCTGGGCCGCCTGTTGGATGTCCAGCACACGGTCGAAACGCGTATCGCCGGTGACGGTCACATTCGTAATGCCGAATTGCTGCAACAGCGCTTCCGAGCGTGCGTCTTGTACGAAGATGTGTGTGAAATAATGCAACATCCGCCGATAAGGCGCACCATACCATTGGAAGAAAAGTTGCGTCGGGCGGAAGATGGAGGAAATGATGAAAACCGGAATATGCCGTTGCTTCAATCCCTTGAGGTAATTCCCCCAAAACTCATACTTAATAAAGACCGCTGCCACAGGACGGGCCAAATCCAAAAAACGGTGCACGCGCCCCGGCGTGTCGAACGGAAGATAACAAATTACGTCCGCGCCTGCGTAATGCTTGCGCACCTCGTAGCCCGAGGGCGAGAAGAACGTCAGCAGTAATTTGTACTGCGGGTAATCCGCCTTGATGCGTTCCATCAACGGGCGGCCCTGTTCAAATTCGCCGAGCGAGGCGGCATGAAACCAAATATATTGCTCGCCCTTTTGGATTCCTTCGCGCAGGATGCGTTCGGTCTGCTGCTGTCCCTTCACCATCAGCTGTGCTTTCCGGTTGAACAGGGCGATGAACCGCATGACCCACGCGAAGAAGTGCATTAACAAACTATACATTCCGCTTTTATTTCAAGATATCGATAGCGCGTTGGATGCGGCGGAGGGATTCCTCTTTGCCCAGCGCCTCTGTAATATCGAAGATGTGTGGACCTTTGCCTTCGCCCACAAGCGCCAGACGGGTCGCATTCATGATATTCCCCAAATGATAACCTTTCGCTTCAATCCAAGCCTTAACATCGTTTTCAGTGCTTTCGATATCGAACGGCTCGTGCGCGCGGAGAACTTCGATGAGTTCCGTCAGTTGCGCCGCGCTGTCTTCTTTCCAACGTTTCTTGCGCGTCTTTTCATCATATTCCGTCGGCGCGACAAAGAAGAAAGAAGAGGCTTCCCATAAATCCTGGATGAAGCTGACGCGCCCTTTCATCATCGCCACGACTTTTTCTACATAAGCCGGGTCGGCATGGACGCCGTGCGCTTCGAGAATAGGCAAGAAGAGGGTGGCGATTTCCTTGTTGTCTTTCATCTGGATATATTGGTGGTTGAACCACTTCGCCTTTTCGTAGTCGAACTTCGCACCGCTCTTGCTACAATGCGAGAGGTTGAACGTGCGGATGAGTTCATCCATGCTCATGACCTCCTGGTCGTTGCCCGGATTCCATCCTAACAGCGCCAAGAAATTGACTACAGCCTCCGGCAGATAGCCACTTTCGCGATACCCTGAAGAAACGTCGCCAGTCTTCGGGTCGTGCCATTCCAAGGGGAAAACAGGGAAACCGAGGCGGTCGCCGTCGCGCTTCGAAAGCTTACCGTTCCCTTCGGGCTTTAATAATAAAGAAAGATGGGCGAATTGAGGCATCGTGTCTGCCCAACCGAAATAACGGTATAACAGCACGTGGAGCGGTGCGCTGGGGAGCCATTCCTCACCGCGAATGACGTGCGAAACTTCCATCAAGTGGTCGTCTACGATGTTTGCCAAGTGATATGTAGGCAATTGGTCGGCCGATTTGTAGAGCACTTTATCGTCCAGGACCGACGAATTGATGACCACTTCGCCGCGAATCAGGTCGTGTACGTGCACATCTTCGTTCGGTTCGATTTTTACACGGACGACGTATTGTTGTCCGCCCTCGATTAATGCCTGCGTTTCCTCGGCCGAGAGCGTCAATGAATTGCGCATCTGCATGCGGGTCGACGCGTCATATTGGAAGTTGGGAATTTCCTTGCGCTTCGCTTCGAGCTCTTGCGGCGTATCGAACGCGATATACGCATGACCGGAATCCAACAATTGTTTGACATATTCCTTGTAAATATCCCGGCGTTCGCTCTGGCGATAAGGGCCATAATTACCGCCGAAGCCGACACCTTCGTCGAAATGGATACCCAACCAAGTGAGCGCTTCGATGATATATTCTTCAGCTCCCGGTACAAAACGTTGCGAATCGGTATCCTCGATACGAAGAATCAAATCGCCACCATGCTGTTTGGCAAATAAATAATTGTATAAAGCTGTACGAACTCCTCCGATGTGCAATGCACCCGTCGGACTGGGTGCAAACCGGACTCTAACTTTTCTTTCCGTCATAATTTTTTACTAATTGAACAATAATGCGCGCAAAAGTACGCCTTTTTTTTCGGTTAATAAACTTTTTTGCGTACATTTCGCCCATCAAACGAATAATCGCAATGAGCATTAAAAATTACAACGTACATCCCGCCATTTATTTTATCGTGGCAGCAGTTTTGCTTTCGTATTTTTTTCCGCGCGAAGGCAAGTTCAAGTATCAGTTTTACGAGGGGAAACCGTGGCGTTATGGCTTGCTGACGGCCTCTTCCAATTTCCCTGTATACAAGACGGAGAAACAGGTAAAAGCCGAACAGGACAGCGTCCTCAAGAAGTTCCAACCTTATTACCGGGTGAACCCGGATGTCGAAGTTTCCCAAATCGATAAGCTCCGGGCTGATTATAACGCGCAATTGAAACACCGCGTGACGTCGGCCTACATGCAATATATCGAACGGATGCTTCAACAGCTTTACACGAGCGGTATCGTCTCGCCGCAAGATTGGGAGAAGCTTCATGTGGAACAGTATTCGCAGATTAATTTGATACGCAACACACTCTCCGCGCCGCACTACGTTTCCGATTTGTTTACGGTAAAGACGGCCTACGAGTTTATCATCAACAATTGCCCGGCGAATTTGAACCGTTCGTTGCTCCAATCGTGCGACATTAATAACTATCTTGCCGAGAATGTAACCTACGATGCCGCTACGTCGGATAAAATCCGCAACGAGCTTATCCAAAGTGTGCCGATTTCGTCGGGTATCATCCAGGCAGGCGAACGCATCGTAGACCGGGGCGAAATCATCACGCCGCATACCTACAACGTCCTCCGTTCGCTGAAGATTGTATACGAATCGCAATCGGGCGGGAACCAACGGCATAACCTCATGCTGGCCGGACAGGTGGTCTTGGTTTTCGGATTGCTTTTTTGTTATTGGTTGTATCTTTTCTCTTTCCGGCGGAAGATTTTGTTCAAGCGGCGCAACACGCTTTTCTTGGTGTGCTGCATCTTTGTTCCCGTTTTACTAACGGAAGTATGCGCGGCGTACAATCTTTTTAGCTTGTATATTATTCCGTTTGCCATTGCGCCGATTGTCGTCCGTACTTTCTTCGATTCGCGTACGGCCTTGTTCACACACTTGGTGACAGTGCTGATTTGTTCTGTGATGGCACAATTCCCGCACGAATTTCTTATCCTTCAAATCGTGGCGGGGATGGTGGTGACCTTCAGCTTGAAGGAACTTTCCGAACGTTCGCAGCTCATCCGTTGCGCCTTTTTCGTATTCCTTTCGTATGCGCTATCCTACGTCGGGTTAGTGTTGTATCAAGATGCCGATTTAAACAAGATTCACTGGGTCATGATGCTTTATTTCGGTATTAATTTCATCTTGTTGACTTTCGCTTATCTGTTGGTTTATATATTGGAAAAGGTATTCGGGTATATTTCGCCCATCACGTTAGTCGAACTTTCCAATATAAATAATGATGTATTGAAGAAATTGAGCGAGACCTGCCCGGGGACGTTCCAGCACTCGTTGCAAGTCTCCATCCTCGCCTCCGAAGCAGCCAGCCGCATCGGCGCCAATGCGCAACTCGTCCGTACCGGCGCGATGTACCACGATGTCGGAAAGATGGCGAATCCGCTCTATTTTACCGAAAACCAGAATCAGGTGAACCCTCACAACACCCTTTCGTTCGAAGAGAGCGCTCAGCGTGTCATTAGCCACGTGACGGAAGGCGTCAAAATAGCCGAAAAGGCGGGGCTGCCCAAAGAAATCATCGATTTCATCCGCACGCACCATGGGCGCGGCAAGGCGAAGTACTTCTACAATTCCTACAAGAACCAATATCCGGACCGCGAGGTGGACGAATCGCTTTTCACCTATCCGGGCCCGAACCCGTTCACGAAAGAGACTGCCATCGTCATGATGGCCGACTCGGTAGAAGCCGCTTCGCGCAGCCTCAAGGAGCATACGGAGGAGAGCATCAGCCAGCTCGTCAACAAAATTATCGACACCCAGATAGCTGATGGTTTGCTGAAGAACGCCCCCTTGACGTTCCGCGATGTGGAATCCGTAAAGCGCGTTTTCATCGAAAAGCTCAAGATTATGTACCATACGCGCATCAGCTATCCGGATTTGAAAAAGAAAGATGACGAAAAGTAAGTAAAAACAGGGTTTTGATGTCTAAATTTAGCGAGAAAGTATAAAATAAATCATTTTGACGTTTCTCGATTCGAGAGCTTTGCAAATTGATTATTTAAGATTTTCTCGTTCCGAGAAACGGAAAAATCGACGATTTGGGATTTTCTCGCTTCGAGAAACGATAAAATCAACGATTTTAGGGTCTCTCGTCCGGAGAAACGGAAAAATCGAAGAAGTGAGGCTTTCTCGGAAATTTCAACCCTAAAAAAGAAAATGATGAGGCAAGAAAAAATAGGGACACTTATAATAGTGCTTTTTTATAGTTGTATTTCCACTATTTCACAGGCGCAAACGGAAATAATCACCCTATTCGAACGGGGCACGGATGGCTACGCCTGTTTCCGCATTCCGGCGATTGTCCGTTCCGAAAAAGGGACGCTGTTGGCATTCGCCGAAGGACGCAAGCGCGATTGCGCTGATACGGGCGATATCGACTTGGTGTTGCGCCGCTCGACGGACGGCGGACAGACGTGGGGAGCGCTCCAGGTCGTTTGGGACGCGGGCGGGGATGTGTGCGGAAATCCCGTGCCCATTGTCGACCGTCGTACAGGCCGTATCCATTTAATCGCCTGTTGGAATTTGGGAGAAGATAACGAGGCGCAGCTCATCTCCGGAGAGAGCCGGGACAAACGGCATATTTATACGCTCTACTCGGACGACGACGGCCGCTCGTGGTCTGCCCCGCGCGAGATTACCGCGTCGTTGAATCGCCCCGAATGGGGTTGGTATGCGACAGGTCCTTGCCACGGGCTCCAAATCCAATCTGGCCGACATGCGGGGCGGCTGGTCGTGCCCGCCAACCATAGCGTCGTCCCATCCGCTACCTATTATGCACATTGCTTTTATTCAGACGATGGCGGCGCGACGTGGACGCTGGGCGGCACGGTCGAGGAGGGAGACGGGAACGAATGTTGCCTCGCCGAATTGTCAGACGGGACGCTGATGCTTAACATGCGGAATTATAACCGGGAGAAAAGCCACCAACGTGCCTATGCGTTGAGCTCGGATGGCGGCGCGACGTGGAGCGCGACAGGATATTTGCCGGAACTCGTCGAGCCTATCTGCCAGGGAAGTACACTTAATGGACCGTATGGCGGACCAGACAGCACGACGTTGCTCTTTTCGAATCCCGCTTCGACCGAAAAAAGAGAAAAAATGATGTTGAAAATCAGTCGAGACGACGGAAAGAGCTGGCACGAGGGAGTTTTGATTTATGAAGGACCGGCAGCCTATTCAGACTTGGTGCCGTTAACAAATACGCGCGTCGGATTGTTATTTGAATACGGGACAGTCGATGCCTATGAGCGGATAGGTTTCGTAAGCATCTCTATTCCGGAAGAAAAATAAACCCATTTAGTATGATACAAGAAAACTTTATACAGTTATACGAGAACAGTTTCCGGGCGAATTGGGATTTGCCCGCACTCACGAACTACGGCGAGAAGGAGACATGGACGTATGCCGACGTGGCCCGGCATATCGCCCGTTTGCATATATTGTTTGAGGCGTACGATATTCGGCAAGGAGATAAAATAGCGCTGATAGGCAAAGATAGTATCCATTGGTGCGTGGTTTATATGGCTGCCGTCACTTATGGTGCGGTAATTGTGCCCATCTTGTCCGATTTTAATCCGAACGATTTGCAACATATCGTGAATCATTCTGAATCACGCCTGTTATTTGTCGGCGAACGCCATTGGGAGACATTAGACGAAGAAAAGATGCCCGAACTCCAGGCTGTTTTCTCGTTAGGCGATTTCCGTCCTCTTTCCCAAAAGAAATCAAATGCGATTCAGGAGGAAGAGCTCAATGCCCTTTTCGTGCGCCGTTATCCTGATGGCTTCCGAAAGGAACATATCAATTATGCAAAGCGGGATAATGACCAGGTTGTGCTTCTAAATTATACATCGGGTACAACTGGATTCAGCAAAGGCGTGATGCTGACAGGCAACAACCTGGCAGGCAATGTCACCTATGCACGCACGTTGGATATCCTTTTCCGAGGCGAACGGGAATTGTGTTTCTTGCCTTTAGCCCATGCTTATAGCTGTGCGTTCAATTTCTTGGTGCCGATGGCATTTGGAGCGCATGTATATTTGCTGGGAAAACTTCCTTCGCCAAAAATCCTTTTGAAAGCATTTGCCGATGTGAAACCACATCTTATTTTGACCGTGCCATTGATATTGGAAAAGATATATAAGAAGATATTGCTCCCTGTGCTTTCGAAGCGAAGCGTGCGAATTATCCGGAAAATACCGGGTGTCAATAGGTTATTCTATCGGCGAATCCGGCAGCGGTTGTCGGAAGCCCTCGGTGGAAATTTCCGGGAAGTGATAGTAGGCGGGGCGGCGATGAATCAAGAGGTGGCGGATTTTCTATACCAAATCCGTTTCCCGTTCACTATAGGCTATGGCATGACGGAATGCGGTCCGCTGATTAGTTATGATAATCATCGGGATTATGTGCTTACTTCCTGCGGGCAAATACTAAAAGGGATCATGCAAGTACGCATCGATTCGGAAAATCCGTATCATCAAGTTGGCGAAATCCAAGTGCGGGGCGAGAATGTCATGAAGGGATATTATAAGAATGAAGAGGCCACGCGTAATGCCTTTACCGAAGATGGCTGGCTGAAGACGGGCGATTTAGGGACGATTGATGCGAATAATCGTATTTATATTCGCGGACGAAGCAAAACGATGCTCCTCAGTTCGAACGGACAGAATATTTATCCGGAAGAAATTGAGTCCAAATTAAACAACTTACCATTCGTCTTGGAAAGTTTGATTTTAGAAAAGGAAGGAAAACTGGTTGGATTGGTTTATCCGGATTTTGATGCAGCCGATCGTGCTGGCATTTCGCTCGAAGAGCTTCCAGCTTTGTTGGAGCGTACTCGTTTGGAACTGAATAAACTATTAGCTCCTTATGAGGCCGTTTCGCAGTTGAAGCTTTATCCGAATGAGTTCGAGAAAACACCTAAAAAGAGCATCAAACGGTTTCTTTATACACAAGTATGACGTTCTGCCAGCACCTTTCCTTTTTCATAAAAAGAAGGGAAATAAAAATTTTAGAAAAAAACGAGAATATGTTGTACAACATATAAAATTTGGTATTACCTTTGCAGCGATTTTCGAAAGAAACATATTTATAGACCGTTTAATTTTAGAACACAATGAAAAAGTTAGTTGCTTTCGCTGCTGTTATAGCAGCCGTATCATTTACATCTTGTGGTAGTAAGACCAGTGAGTCTACAACAGCTGCTCCGGCAGAAACAGAAACTACAACTGTAGAAGCTCCAGCAGATACTACAACAGTTGCTCCTGCTGATAGTACTACTGCTGTTGTTGATTCAGCAGCTGTTACTACAGAGGCTACACCGGCTGCATAATCAGAATCAATAGCGAGAGGTGAAGAAAAACAAGGACAGTCTGTATGCATTTTATACATACAGACTTTTTTTATGCAGTTTCTTATATCAATAATATATACATAAACGAAAAAATAAGTCATGAAACGAACCGGATACTTATCTCTTTTTCTTTTAGGATATATTCCTTTTTTATGTGCGCAAGAACCCGTAACGCAAGCTTCGGCGGATACAGTTCGTACCATTCGTGATGTGGAAATCTGGGGTAGATATTTATCCGGACGGAGTGGTGGAACGATACAGCCATTGCGTGTTGAGCGTCAACCGAGCAGTGTAAATGTGAGCGTGGCGGAGGCATTTCGTCAACTTCCTTCCGTCGTGACGGATATAGAAGGAGGTATCCTTTTCCGTGGTTCGACGAAAACGGGAATGCTTATCGATGGCGTTCCGTATGGCTTGCTGGAAGAATATAGTGGCGATGTATTGATTCAACTACCTTCGTTGTTTTTTAATCGAATAGCATTGAACCAAATGCCTCGAATCGACCAAGTACCCGATGGAGATGCAGGGTTGTTGAACCTCTCGTCTGAATCCACTTCGGATGCGCCGCTGAGCTTAACTATCGGAGCCGGATGGCATGAGCGTTACAATGCGGGTGCGGTATTGAATTTGAATCCAGGCCGTTTTCATATTGTGGCTAAATACAATTATCGTCGGGAGTATCGAGAACGGTCATTTAGTAAAACCACGGTTACAAAACAAAATACGCAAGTGATGAATAATAATGCCGATGCCCGTCCTGATGTGCATTTAGCTGATTTGTCTGTAGGTTATGACCTTTCCAAGCGCGACTTGTTGGGTGTGCATGGTCTATTTCATCGCATGGATTATAGTCGGTATGGAAGAATTAATAACCAAGTGTTTAACCCAGCAGGTGAACAAATGAAGCATGTGATTCGCAATCGATATAATGACCAGCGGCAGGATGCGTATGCAGCAGAAGTTTATTGGAAGCATCAATTCCGCGCGGGCGGTTTGTTTTCGATGCGTTTTAATTACAATGATTTCCTTTATGATGAAGATAATGATTATAAGAACGAGAATCCTCAGACGTCTGCCATCATCGCGGAGGATAACCAATTTATAAACCACGACAAACATAACTATTATTGGGAGGCGAAAATAACTTATCCTTTTTCCGATAATAGTTATAGATTGAACGCTGGATATATAGGACGACAAACGGAAGAGGCGTATCGTAATGATGTCAATGCCAAACAAGGGGATACTTGGTCCGCGACCGAAGCGAAATGTTACCAATATGATTATCGCCGTTCGCTTCACCTGCTTTTTGCGGCGTTGGAGAAGAAAAGCGAGACGTGGGAGGCTGAATTGGGTGTGCAGGCCGAATTTAATCACCGAGAAATGGATGAACAGTTGCCCTCGTCGGACGTAAATCCAATCGTCTCAAATACTTATTTTCATCTCTATCCACATGTCTTGTTGGCATATCATCCGGTTCATGAACATCAATGGAGTCTTGCTTATCAGCAACGTGTGATTCGTCCTTTGGGTTCAGAACTCTGTTCGTTTGTCGACAATAGTGATGCGACGCACGTTTTCTTGGGAAATCCGGAACTGAAAGACGAATATGTACATACATTGGAATTAAATTATCGGTTTGCATTATCCAATTTCCGTTTCACGCCGGCATTGTATTATCGTAACCGTACGAATCGAATAGTGGAAATGGTGCGACAAATGGGAGAGGAATCTGTGTGGCAAAAAACGAATGCCGGGAATAGCCAAACCTTTGGATTCGACCTTTCGGCTCGTTGGCAACCTTGGCATTTCTTGATTATTGGTCTGGCTGGCAATGTGTATCGCGATGAAATCGACGGGCGCACGATTGGATATGACGAGAAAAAATCCCTCTGGTGTGGTGATGTGAAAGGTAATATGGAATTTCGATTTACACCAACCACGACGTTGCAAATAGATGGATTTTACATAACGGACCAACTTACGGCACAAGGGAAGATAAAGCACCGCTATACTCTTAATGCCGGCCTTTCGCAATATTTCTTTCAAAAGAAGCTTTGCGCGAGTTTAAGCCTCCATAATATCTTTGATTCGCTGGAAGAAACGACCCTTATCAGCACGGAACAAATGCAAATGACACAGAAACGCAATCGCGATGCCCGAGTTGCATGGCTCACGTTGACTTACCAATTTCTTTAGTGGAATTTGGGCATATAGAAATATAAAAGAGGGTGTGACGGAAGTGGCGAGACCTTCGCCATAGGCTGCACGAGTGATTCGCCACGGCCTGTGCGAGGGTCTCGCCATAGGCTGCGCGAAGGTCTCGCCATGAGTTACGCGAGGCTTTCGCTACGAAACAACGAATGGAGGCAAACTATTACATTCATACGGACGCCATCCAGAAGCCTT